>CATZGB010000022.1 GCA_958418815.1 uncultured Bacteroidales bacterium
ACCTGTAACCTTCTGATCCGTAGTCAGATGCTCTATTCAGTTGAGCTAGCGAACCAACCTTTTATTATCGGTTTTGTGACTGCAAAGTTACAACACTTTTTGGAATCTACAAAATTTTCGGGCAACTTTTTTTTCATAACTTTTTAAATACAGCTGTTTTCCCACACTGCCACCGCCTCATTACGCCATATCAACCATTGCCAAATCACCCAGACGTATAATGCCACTATATATAATAAGGAGGAGTGACGCCTGATTTTTAGGAAAAACCACGGCATCACTCCTTTTTTTTTTGCAAATCTTCTAAGCTTTATTTGCCGACAGCGACAAAACGAGACTTGTCAGAAGGATTGATTTTCTTTCGGGAATTCTTTTTGATATAGTCGATAAGGTCATCATAAACGATGTTCTCCGACTGAGCGATGATTTCACCACGCTTCAGCGGCACCATATAGTCTCCACCTCCGGCAAGATAGTCAATGGTGGCCACAGTGTAGATTTTATCATCATCCACAGGTTTGCCATCAACTGTCAGGCTGACAACCTTACCGGTCGATGGGTCGTAGGTCACATCAACCGCCTCGCTGACTCCGTCGCCACCTCGAACGGCATACACATCCATCGCCTCCTTGAGGTCTTTTCCCGAGAGCTTCATAACGAGAATCTTGTTTGTGAACGGCTGCATTGAGATTATCATCCCTTGGGTGACATCACCTTTCGGTAGCCCACGACGCAAGCTGCCGACATTCATCAGGGCAAGGTCGACAGGCCGACCGAGCAGTTCACCCCCCTTGGCCGCCACAAAATCACTGACAAAATTCAGCAATCCGGGCTTGTCGTTGGGCAGTTCGCGGGCGGTTTTGCCAATGACTTTCCCCATGAGGTCATCGACCCCCTTGCGGTATGGAGCAATCACGGCAGCCAACTGCTCGTCGGTCTGCCTGTCATATTCCTTCCCAAGCCTCACCTGGCGATATGCCGGGAGTTTCGACCCGATGCTGTCCAGGTCAATGGTGACCTCTGTGATATATTCCCCAGATTTGGCATTTTGGGTGACAAGCACGGAATCCCCATCGGCATTGGTTATCCACTCCCGGCCACTTCCGGGAGACAGCAACGTATGTGAATGGCCACCCAGCACCACATCAATGTTGCGGGTGTTTCTTATCACATCCTGGTCGGATGGCGCGAGGACATTCTCATATCCGAGATGGGAGACGGCGACAACCACATCGGCCCCCTCCTGGTGTTTCAGCCACCAGGCGGCGGCATTGGCGGCCTCAACCGCGTCGAGATATTTCACCCCGTCGGCATTCCCTGTGGCAATCATCCCCTCCGGGTCAAGGTTCAGGGCAATGAATCCCACCTTGCGGTCGCCATACTCGTAAATCTTGAACGGCTTGAAAAGACTCTTGACCGCCGTGTCGGCAAACTCATAATTGGTGGCCAGCCAGTCGGCGTCACTCATCGCCACATTCCTCGCCATCGCCTCCATACCATTGTCGAAGTCATGGTTTCCAAGTATGGCTATGTCGTATCCAAGGTTGTTCATGGCTTTCATCTCCACCTCACCGCCATACAGCGTAAAGAACAATGTGCCCTGCACCGCGTCACCGGCATCGACGAGCAGCACATCAGGCCGGGCGGCCCTCACGCTGTCGACAAACACCTTGCGGCGCTGCACACCTCCATACCCCTTGTCAGTGGGGTCTATCTGGCTGTGGGTGTCATTTGTCTGCAGGATGACCAGCTCCCGGGCATCAGCCCACAGCATCCCGCAAAAAGACATGGCCGACACAGCCACCACCTTTAACAAATCAATGTTTTTCATTATATTGTCATTTTAAAGTTTCCTTGACTTCCTTACATTCTCGAGGGCCAGCTGGTCAGACTTTTTCTTGACCGGCAAAGTCGAAGTGTCCTGCCTCACAAACACCGACCCGTCGGCCATCCTCACCACACCGGCGAACGGCTTGACCGACACCACGGCGAAGCAATGGTCGTCAATCTCGTCAAACTCCAGCGCGACAAGCGAGGGATAGACCTGCGTGCCCTCCACGGCAAGGCCGAACTGGTCGCGCAGCACCTTGCAGAATCTCAGACTGAACTTGTCCTTGACATCCTGGAGGTCATACTCCTCGAAACCATTGTTGATGTAGACAAAATCATTGACCAGCCCGCGAGGCACACCCGTGTTGGCCACTCCTATATATAACGTTCCACCCTCGGTGTTCAGCATGCCGCATATCACCTGCGCGATCTCCAGGCCCTGTTTTTTCTCGTCGGGCTGCATATTGTTGCCCGCCGGATACACCAGCGACTCCTTGAACTCGTGGTACTGGTCTTCATTGGCATTAACACGGGAGACATCAATATCCGGCATCCGAAGACTCAGCAGGTCATAAATCGACTTTTTCAGCTCACGGCGCAACGGATTAAGGCGCAATCCGCGGAGCATATTGTAAGATGCCACCATACGCTTAAGCGCCCCCGTCAGGGAGGAGTCCCTGTCATCGGGCAAGGTCACAGCCTCACCCATCGCCGGCGCGTCAAGCATCGACAACGTCTGCAGAATCTCCATTCTGCAGGCAAGGTCAGAATCATTGCCCGGAAACTGCGACACCCTGCGGGCAAGCTCGGCGACTCCCGCGCGGTCGACGCGCCCGTCAATCACAAATCTCGACAGCCCCTCGACCATCGCCTGCTTCAGTTCAAGGAACTGCGCGCGGTAAGTGTCGCCCGCCAGCAACGCCAGCAGACGGGCCGACGCGAGGAGCGTGTATGTCTCAGTGATATTGTCGCGCGACACAAAAGCCATCGCGTCAAGCACCCGTGACAGCCCGTTGACAGCCTCCGCCGTCAGGTAATTGTCAGGCACCTGGCCCACACATGAGTCCATATCCCCCACCTCATCATGCGCCTCCTCCTTGCGGGCCGGCTCAGTCCACACCCGGCCCCCGCAGACCGAGGAGAGCAAGTAATGGAAATTGCGTCTCACCGTCCGGTAATTCTCCACCGTATTGTTGTCATCAGTATACTCTTCAAACCGCGCGGCAATATACGGCTTGTTGTTCTTCTTGTTCCAGCCGATGTCATTGACCGTGACCATCACTTTCTGGTCTTTGTGGAGATCCTCGCCATTCTTGTAAATCAACACCGGATAACCGCCGTCAGAAACCGCCAGGCATGACTCCCCGAGGTCTTTGGTAATCACCGCCTCCATCTGAGCCTGATCCTCGCGGTCCTCTTTTGCGAGCCGCATTATCTCCTCGTCGACCTCCTTTTCCATCGAGAGCCTGAAACGGCCATCAGGCAAAACACCCGTGACACGCCCGCGGAACAGCATCTGGCCCTCTTTGAGCCAGAATGTCTCAAGATAAGGGGAAACCGGATAAAGGACAATGTCGCGGGTGTTTATCACCCCTGCCCCCTCATACACCGGATCCTCTATCACACACCCGAAAGTGAACTGGTCGGTCTCCTCGCGCCCAACGACCCTGAATGTGACCTCGTCATCCACCACAGGCTGCAGCTTCTTGGTCTCCACCACCTTCGGGGCCACACTCGGAGCCACCTTCTGGTCAGGGTCAAACAGACTGTTCTCAAGTTCCTTCCACATGACATGGTGACGCGACAGATTCTGGTCATCCTGCCCCGTGCGGTCATCCAGACGCCCGTTGAGACACACCGAGAAAGCCGCGCTGTCGGAAAGCCTGACAGACAGGGCCTCCTTGGTGGCAGCCCCGGTGACAACCGGAGCCACCCTTATATTGCCCCCCTTGACCGTCAGCGAGGCGTTCTGCCCCTCGAACGAACTGAGCGACTTCTGACTCGACGCGCCCCTGTGGTAACGATACAACCCGCTGAGGTTGGCATAGCACAGGCGGTTGACATCGTCAAGATCCTTCCATCCATACTCCAGCGGCATGTCAAGATTCTCGGTAAGCGCCCCGACAGCCTTCTCGGCCAGCGCGGCCACAGGTTTGCCGATAAGCAGCATCGCCAGGGTGTAAAGCCTCCCGCGATAGAGGTTCCACCGGGCGTACTCCTTGTTCTGGGTGAGCAACAGCAATATCGCAATCGCCTCTATCAGCTCACGCAGAGCGTCATGGCTCGACGTGTTGACAAATTTGCTTTCATTGTCTATGAAAATCCTGAGCATCAGTATGAACCCATCTGAAAACTCCCCGAGGAAACGTAGGTCGGAGTGATGGTCGCGTATCACCTTGAATATCTCCCAGATATAGTCATGCACATATGAATTCTTCAGCGTGAACAAGGCCATCATCAGCCTCATCTTCTTCTCTGGCTTGTAAAGCCAACCCGTCGACCTCAGAGACGCCAGCGTCTGGGTGATGAACTCCACATCCTCCCCCTGGGCTATCATGCCCGCGGCGTGTAGGTAATCCTCACAGTCAAGAATCACATCCGACAGACGGCCCTGCATACGGCGGCGCTCCTCCATCGGAAACCCGTTGAGATATTCCGACCGCTCGATCAACGACAGGGCAAGCTCCTTCACCTGCCCCAGCAAAGTCGTGCGGAAGCCTTCACCACGCCTGAACCACATTGGAATGTTGTTGGTCATTGACTCCATCACCACCAGCACCCACTCGGGGTTGCCGTCATCAAGCTTCACCCGGGCATCGTCAAACACCGGGTTGGCCATCAGGCGTCTGAAGAAACCATCCCACGACAACAGGCGCGCGCCCCTGAGGTCCCGCATATCGGAAACCTGGAAACGGGCCGCCGGAGCATCTTTCTCCTCCTTGACATATTCAAGCTTCAGCTGCCCCTTGTCGGTGGAGACCACCCTGCAGGTTATGCGCTGGAACCGCTCGAACTTAACCCGTCCCAGGTCTATAGGATAGAACGTCAGGCCACGGGCATCATCCCTGACCGAGACATGGGCGGCGGCATTGGTGTCTTGCCTCATCACCCTGAACCTGTATTCCTTCCCTACCTCATATATATCCGGCACAACAGAATTCAAATCCTGCTCAAGACGATCATTGCCCTTGTAGACACACACGATCTTATCCGGAATATCGGTTATCTGAAACTCAAACGGCTTGACTATATACGGGGTGGCAGACGCCGGGTCGCGCACCTTGAACACAAGCTTTCCAGACTCCCTTGATTTCTCAAACTCACTTTCCTTGAAAGTGTATAATTTTCCTACCTCAAAAGCCATAAATAAACAGATTGAAACATTTACACATTAATTATATCTTATTATATCTGCAAAGATACGTCAAACTCACGCCACGGCAAAACACAATCATCAGACCAAACGAAATATTCCTGATTTTTGTTGTTAAATAATACAAAAAAGGTATGTAACTTTGCATCGTCAACGTCCGGCCGACACGTCGCGGCAAGCACCGCCCCCGGGCCGGAACAAGCTCCCACAAAATGACACAGACACTGAAACACAGGCTCACACCGATTCTATCCCTGGCAATCCTCCTCTCATTGATTTCCTGCGGGCGCAAGACCCCGGAGAACCCAATCGAGGCCGTGCCACCGGGCTGCTCACAGGTCACAGTCATCGACCTCCAGAAGCTGGCCTCGGCCAACGGGGCAAACAGTCTGGTCGCCGAAGGCTCTCTGACACCCGCGGCGGAGGAAGCCATCGCAATGCTGTTGCCCACCGACCTGCTGCGCCCCCTCGCGGCCGTGGTCTCAATCGGCGACAACGGAGTCGACACCCGCCAGGCTGTGATGTTCACAACCTCCCGTGGATATGACGGACTCATACTGAAAGTCACCTCGCGGCAGCAACTCGCTGACGCGATGCTCCCCTACCGCGACGCGTCATCTGATTTCGGCGAATATGAAACCTACACCACAGGAAAACGCCTCATCGCCATATCAGACCATCTCTGCGTGATCGCGCCAGACGCCGCCACGATAAAGACCGTCGGACAAGAAGGCGAAGGCGACCTCATCTCCGGAATGACCGGAATCAACGAGTTCCTCTCCTCGACAGACAACGCCATACGCTCAGCCCGCCGTGGGGCAGACCTGTTCGGAGACAAGATGGAAGGCCTGTGGCTATGCCTTGGCCTGAGATTCACCGACACCTCGGCGACCGCAGACCTGTCAGCGATGCGGCCCGACGGAGAACCCGACTCAATCGGCGCGAGAATCGCCGCCCCGTTAGACCCCGACGCGCTCGCGTTCGTGCCCGAAGGCTCATCCCTTGTCATCGCGAGCGGACTGCAGGGCGACGACGCCAAGCTTTTCGGGATAGAAGATCTCGTGAAAAAATATTTTCCGGGAGACATCACTATGTCAAGGACAGGCACCACACTATGGTACGCCCGTCCGGCTGGCACCATCACCGCCGACAACCTCCTCTCACCGCAGGTATGGAACTTCGCCGGGGCTATCCAGATGCCACAGGAGGATGGAGACATGGCCATACGCAACCTGCAGACAATGAACCACGGCCTGGGCCGTCTCGACCCTGCAACCGGATGCTACACCGTCACCCGTGGAGACGCGTCGCTCTCTTACGGATACATCAACGGATATTTCGCGCAATCGGCCAACGGGCCTGTGAAATACGGCAACTCAAACCCGTTCACACAGGATTTCAGCGGGGCAAGGCTCGCCGCAGTAATAGACATCCCCAGCTCAAGCTCGTTGCGCACTGCCGCCGGTCTCCCCTGCGGGGCATCGCTGGCCTTCAAGGTCACCACCTTCAACATCCACGCCAAACTGTCATTCTACGGCAACAACGGCCCGGTGCTGCGCACAATCGACGCAATCCCCGTCCTCCACAATCTGTTACCCTATATTGTCGGCACTCGATGAAAACGGATTGCCAGTTCATACTCCGCGACATGCTGCCCGACGCATTCGCGTCCGAGCCGGAATCGCATTCCTCATCAGACATCTGGCTCAACCCGCACAGGGAATTCCTCCCCGGCCACAGATACCTGGTCGACGCGGAGTCGGGAGGAGGCAAATCATCGCTGTGCGGCTACCTCCACGGCAACCGTGACGACTACTCCGGCTCACTCATAATCAACGGCAGAGACGCGCGCCGGATTTCCCGTGCCGACTGGACAAGGCTCAGACGGGAGACCATAGCCTACCTGCCTCAGGACCTGGGGCTTTTCCCCTCCATGACCGCCTGGGAAAACATCCAGCTGAAAAACCGCCTGACCTCCCACAAGAGCGACACCGAGATAATGGAGATGCTCGACACAGTGGGCCTGGCCCGGCTTTCAGACCGCCTCGCCGGACGGCTCTCCATCGGCCAGCAACAACGCGTGGCATTGGTCAGAGCCTTGTGCCAGCCCTTCTCCATGCTGCTGCTCGACGAGCCGGTCAGCCATCTCGACAGGGAAGCCAACATGGCCGTGGCGCGACTTGTCTCCCGCGAGGCATCCCGGAAAAACGCCACAGTGATAACCACATCGGTTGGCAACGACCTGCTCCTCGACGGCTGCGAACGCCTGTCGCTATGACATCCATCACCCCCATCCTTCATCCATAATGGTCTGGAAACTTTTACGAACCGACATAAGCAAGTGGCAGATGACGGCCTACGCCATCGCCAACATCATCGGCATGCTGATAGCCGGACTGGCCATACAGATTTACCGCGACGTGGTGCCGGCCGGCAATGACACTTCGGCCGACCCGCTCGGCGACATCCGCTACCGGGTGGTCTCACGCAAGTCGACTCAAACGCTCTTCGGGGCCAACCCTGACGGCATCTCAGAGGAGGAAATCGCCGACATATCGCGCCAGCCATGGGTTGCCTCCGCCGCGCCGTTCATTCCCGCCGGATTCGATGTCACAGTCAGCCTGTCATTCGGCGGGAATGGGTTCTCCACCGCCCTGTTTTTCGAAGGGGTGCCTGACGAGTATCTTGACATCAAGCCCCGGGGATGGGCGTTCGACCCTGCCTCCCCTGAAGTACCCATCATACTGCCACGCGACTATCTCGCGCTGTACAACTTCGGCTTCGCCCCCACCCGCGGCCTGCCGGCCATAGATGAGCGCACAGCCTCGATGGCCCCGTTGAAAGTGACCCTTAGCGGCAACGGCATATCAAAATCACTGCCGGGGAGGATTGTCGGATTCTCTTCACGACTCAACACCATCGCCGTACCCGAGGAGTTTATCAGATGGGCCAACGCCATCTTCTCCCCCGGAGAGCCACCCACCCCCACCCGCGTCATAATCCGCATGGCCGACCCCGGCAATCCAGAAGCGGGGAGATACCTGTCATCCGTGGGACTTGAGGAAAGCGGCGGCGGAGAGACCGCCTCACGGCTCTGCCACTTCCTGCGTGTAGCGGCGGCCGCTGTCACCGGCGTGGGGTTCCTCATCTGCCTGCTTTCAGCCGGGATGCTCATCCTCAGCATGTTCCTGCTTCTGCAGAAAAGCCGCGCCACCCTGGCCGGCCTCATCAACCTTGGATATTCACCCCGCCATCTGGCCGGATACTATTTCAGGCTCATCCTGGCGGTCAACATCATCGTGCTGGCCATCTCCGGCACGGCTACGGCCCTGGCATCCTCGGCATGGCATACCCGGCTCGCCGACCTCGGGACAAGTGGCGCGGCAATATGGCCCACAATAACCGCGATGGCAGTCACTATGGCCATCCTGACACTGATGAGCGGCGGCATCACATGGCGCGTCATACGCGAAATTTGGCAGAAATAACCAACTTTTTGCAATCTGCGGCTGTTTGCATTTTGCATTTATAGCTGTTTTTGTTAATTTTGCGAACATAACAGCAATCCGCAATTCATCCCAGTTGCGTTATGGAAGACAAGAACAACATCAAAGACACCGCAAATCCGCCAGACACCATCAACGAGGCCAACCTGCTCAACAGCGCCGAACTCGCGTCGCTGCCTTCATTGTATCTGGCCCTCTGCCGCTCGGCCCGAGAAATCACCGACCCGCAGGCAGACCGCAAGCTGCGCGAGCTTGTCACACGCGGAGCCGCCGAAGGGGTGTTCCCGCGCGACCGGTTCGGCTTCAGCGCGCTGACCAGGGCTCTCCAGAGCGCCGACGCCTTCTGCCGCCGTGTCAGCCCCAACCGCAATGTCATCCTGGCCATGCTGCTCTACCGCATGTGTGACGGACAGTTCCTCACCCTGGAGAAAGTCGAGCAAGACTGGGGGGCCGATGTCGCCAAGATGGTGAAAGGATTGCTGAAAGTGGCATCGCTGTATTCCCGCGCCAACACACCTGAGTCTGAAAACTTCCGCAGGCTGCTGATGGCATTCGCCGACGACATCAGGGTGATTATAATGATGATTGTCGACCGCCTCGTGTTGATGAAACTCATCAACCACCACCCCGCCGAACGACTCGTGCGCGACATCGCCGTGGAGTCAAACTACCTCTACGCCTCCCTGGCCCACCGTCTCGGACTATACGCCATAAAATCGGAGCTGGAAGACATGTCGCTGAAATACACCGACAGGCAGACCTACACCGACATCGCCCGCCAGCTCAACGAGCGCAAGGCAAAGCGCGACGCATACATAGCGGCCTTCATCGCCCCCCTCCGGGAGAAACTCCTCTCCATGGGGCTCAACTTTGAAATCAAGGGACGCACCAAGTCGATTTTCTCAATCTGGAACAAAATCAAGAAGCAGAAAAACGACATCGACCACATATATGACCTCTTCGCCATACGCGTCATAATCGACACACCGCCCGAGAAGGAAAAAAGCGACTGCTGGCTGGCCTACTCCGTGGTCACCGACATGTACCAGCCCAACCCCTCGCGCATGAAAGACTGGATATCGGTGCCGAAAAGTAACGGCTACGAGTCGCTCCACATCACCGTGGCCGGCCCCGAGGGGAAATGGGTCGAGGTACAGATACGCACTCGCCGCATGGATCTCGTGGCCGAGAAAGGCCTCGCCGCCCACTGGCGCTACAAGGGCATCAAGAGCGAGGAGGTGCTTGACTCCTGGATGAACAAAATCCGCGACCTCCTTGAGGACACCGAGTCAGGCCCCATGGAGCTGATGCGCAATTTCAAGATGGACATCTATGACAAGGAGGTGTTTGTCTTCACCCCCCGAGGCGACCTCTTCCGTCTCCCCGCCGGAGCCACACTGCTCGACTTCGCTTTCCATATCCACACCAACGTCGGCAGCCAATGCACCGGCGGCCGCGTCAACGGCAAGAACGAGAAGCTGACCTACCGCCTGCGAAGCGGAGACACCGTCGAGATTCAGACATCGGCCAACCAGTCTCCCAAGCCCGACTGGATAAACATTGTGGTCACCTCCAAGGCCCGCACCAAAATCAGGCAGACACTGAAGGAACGGCAGAACAAGTCGGCCGAGCTGGGCCGCGAGATGATGATGCGCCGCCTCAAGAACCGCAAACTGGAATTCGAGGAGGCAGCCGTCAGCAGGCTGGTAAAGAAGATGGGCTACCGCAACATGACCGACTTCTTCAACGAAATCGCCGAAGGCCGTCTCGACGTCAACGACGTGATGGAGCGTTATGCCACATTCGAGTCACACCCCCATGACCCCCATGCCGGAAAGGTGTCGGCCGAAGAGTTCAACCTCCAGACCGCCCAGGGAGAGGAGGCCGACGCATCGGCCAACGCCGACGACGTGCTGGTGATCGGCAATGACATCAAAGGGATAAACTACAAGTTCGCCCGCTGCTGCAACCCTATCTACGGCGACGACGTGTTTGGATTCATCTCAGCCGAGGGGGTGATAAAAATCCACCGTGCCGACTGCCCCAACGCGGCCAACATCCGCGAGCGATACCCTTACAGGGTCATCACCACCCGCTGGTCAGGCAAAGTAGGCTCGCAGATGGGAGCCACCCTCCGTGTGGTGGGCTATGACGACATCGGCATCGTCACCAACATCACATCGATAATAAGCAAGGAGAAAAATGTCTCGCTACGGGCCATCTCCATCGACTCCAACGACGGACTTTTCCAGGGCCACCTCTCGGTAGGCATCCAGGACAACGACTCGCTCAACGCCTTGATACGGAAAATCAAGACCGTGAAGGGGGTGAAAGAGGTGTCGCGCGCCCGCTGACCCACCGTTTTTGATGTAATTGGTCAAGAATCGGGTAAAATTGTATCAGCTTTCAGGGTGACGAAAAACGTACCTTTGCAGTATCGGATTTTTCCGTTCCTTACCCTAAAACTAACTCAATTTCATCCATGATCAAACATTTGCTAACCGGTGTGCTGCTTGGCGCAGCCCCCTTAGCTCTCTCCGCGGCTGACAACCTCAACGTCATGCCATGGGTCAACGGCACCGAATGGGCCGGCACCTCTGTCGAAAAGAAAAGCGATGGCTCCTATGTCATCCACGTCTCCGAAGACTGGGCCGGGGCCGGCATCGACTTTGCCGCCGACCATCCCGACTTCTCCCTCTCAGGCTTCACTGCTGTCCACATAGATGTCTCCGCCGACGGCGCGGGCAACAAGATGGTGTATGTCAACTATTCCGGCGGGGAATATGATGAGCATGGGAGTCAGGGAGCTTCCGGCACATATTATTTCCAGGAAGGGAAGACGATAGAGAAAATCGTCTTCAAGTTCCAGAACCGGGGCACATACACGATGAGGGAATTCACCCTCCTCTCCCCTGCCAGCGCGCAACCCGAACTGCTGGCATCCGGCAACTGGCAACTTAACGCCTGGGGAGACCGCCACACCATTCCCGCCGACATTTTCAACAACATCAAACCCGGCGACAACCTGACAATCACCTACTCTGCCTCAGGCAACGCCCAGGCCCAGATCTACGCTCCGAAGAAAGCCGGGGAGGTCAACGCCAACTCAGCGGCTGAGACATGCCATCTCCACGCCACAACCGTCGGCGACAACATATTCGCCGACCTGAGCGCAGGGGAAAACATCTCCATAAACGTCAAACTGACCGACGACATGGTCAAATACCTGCAGCTCTACGGACTGGTATTTGAAGGCCATGATGTGACATTCACCCGCATAGACCATATCGGCGGCAACCCAACCGTCGATGTCGACGAGCTGCCAGAGCCCGACATCGACCCCGTCACACCCGACCAGGGGCTGGGCGGCATGCCTGTCGGGGTTGCTCCACGCAACAGCCTCCCTGCGCTCTTCGACAGCAATCCCGCCACAGCCTTCCGCGCCGCGAGGGCCGACAGGGCATGGGCCGGACTCGACCTCGGCGAGCCACACGTCATCACCAAGGTGAAATGGATGGCTGCCGACGACAATGCCTGGAAGACTCTCCTTGGTGTATTCGAGGGGGCCAACAATGAAGACTTCTCCGACGCCATGCCCATCCATATAATACGCCAGGCCAGACCCGCAGGTGAATGGAACGAAGCCGACATCTCCTGCTCACGCGGATTCCGCTATGTCCGCTACGTCGGCCCGCGCCGCCTTACTGACGCGGCGGCCGGCAACGGGGCCGGAGGAAGCCAAGGCTCACACGGCGAGATGGCCGAGCTGCGATTCTTCGGCGAGAAAGGAGCCGGAGACGACAGCAACCTCTACCGCTTCACAAACCTCCCCACCGTCATCCTCAACACCGTCGACATGGAGGAACCCCACGACATGAACGTAGACCCCGACAAGGACCATGACCTCACGGCAACCATCACGGTCATCGACTCCGACGGCAAAGTGCTGAGCAAACCGGGCATAACCCGCGAACGCGGCAATTACAGCCGCACATTCCCCAAGCGTCCCCTGCGTGTGAAATTCGACAAGAAAGACACCCCCGTGGCAGGCGCCAAAGCCAAGAAAAAGAAATGGGAGCTGCTCAACAACTACGGCGACAAGACCCTGATGCGCAACCTCGTGGCCTTTGACATCGCCCGCATGATGGGCATGGACTATGTGCCCTTCTGCACACCTGTCGATGTCATCCTCAACGGCGAGTACCGCGGCTGCTACCAGCTTGCCGACTCCAAGGAGGTCGACAAAAACCGTGTCAATATCCACGAAATGACCCTTGAGGAAGCCTTGGCCGGGGGAGAAGCCCTCACCGGCGGCTACTTCCTTGAGGTCGACGCATACGCCTACGAGGAACCCGCTGGCACTTGGTTCACCACCCCGCAGGGAATCCCCGTCACTGTCAAGGCCCCCGATGACAAGGATGTGCTGTTCCAGACCAGTGCGCCGCTTGACTACATCACCGGCTACTATTCCGACATGACCAGGCGCGTCAGCGACGGCAAATTCACCGGCCAGGGCAACTATCGCGAGATACTTGACGTGGAGTCTTTCCTCCAGCTGCTGATGACCAACGAAATCGGCGGCAACAAAGATGTGATGTGGAGCTTCAACATGTACAAAGACCTCGGAGACCCACATATCTACAGCGGCCCGGCATGGGATTTCGACGTGGCCTTCGACAACAGCCGTTACATAGACAACCAGGCTTACGACAATGACAGTTACCTCTATCTCAACACCCCCTCGACCGCAGCCGGGTTCCGCGAATTCACAGAGGAAGTGATGTCTGACCCGCAGACCGCCGAAGAGCTGCGCCATCTCTGGGGAGCAGTCCGTGACAACGGCCTGAGCTATGGCTATCTCGCCGGACAGATCGATTACTACGCCTCGTTGATGGATGAGTCGCAGCAGCTCAATTTCGAGCGATGGCCGATTCTCGACACACAGGTGCATGACAACGCCACTGCCCGGGGGAGCTTCCAGGCCGAGGTCGCCCATATCAAGGATTTCTGCCGCAAGATTATCAGCCATTTCGACTCCAAAATCGGTTACAACCCCGGCGAACACGCCGACATGATCGAGCCTGAGGTCGACGACAACCTTTCGGAGTTCCGTCTGTCGGTGCCCTACGGCAAACTGATGCTTGTCGACGAGGTTGTGGCCCCGGGCCAGTCGACCCCTGCCAGAGCAGCCGCGATATCGGGCGGCTTCATCAACGCCGACAAGGAATGGACGCTCGACAAATCCAGCCTCGAGGCCGACCACATCATCACCGTCTATGCCCGCCACGCAGGACGCAACAGCGAGGTGCAGTCTTACCGCGTCAACAGCGACGGCACCATCTCGGGTGTGGAGACAATCACCGCAACCCCTGACGACAAGCTGCCCAAGGAATATTACAACCTCACCGGAGCCCGCGTAAGCCCCTCAGAGACAGCTCCCGGGGTCTACCTCTGCCGCCAGGGCGACAAGGTCACCAAGGTGATACTGCGCTGATGCGGCCACCCGCCGCCAGGCACAGCGACCGCAAAGATTATCAGTAATTTGGTCAAGTCAACAAAACTCACTACCTTTGAGGGTAGAAGTTTTGTTGACTTTTTTATGAAGACTACCGACACATTACATACCATCCTCGCCGGATGCATCCCGGCGGCATATGCCCTCTCATTGTTGACCGCCTGCTCCGGCTCGGGCAAAGCCGACCCCGAGGCGCAGGCGCTCCTCGACGGGGCGACAACGGCCTACGAGACCGCCGACTACACCCGCGCAGAGTCTTTGCTCGACTCACTGCAGAAAAACTACCCGGCAGAGATCGCCCTCCAGAAAGAGGGCATGGCGCTGCGCCCGAGGGTGATAGAGAAGGCAACCCTGCTGAAAATCTCGACCAACGACTCCCTGATGGCCCTTGACAAGATTGACGCCGAAAAGCTGAAGCCCAGGCTCAAATGGGTTAAGACACCGAGGATGCTCGAGGGTTACTGGGTTGCCTCCGAGGGCTACAACCCTTCATTCATGTCGACCACGGCCATACAGGGACGTGTCTCTGAAATCGGCGAATTCTACATCGTGTCGTCGGCCAAGCCTTCGATAGGCCACACATCCATAAGCCTCTCCGACGGGTCGGCTTCGGTCTCGACCCCAGAGGTTCCCTACGACGGGGAAAGCAACTACCGCATCGACGGCGGCGAGATCATCACCTTCTCCCCGGCCCAGAGCGACACCATCGGCCAGTTTGCCCTGGCTAACACAGGCAAGCCCCTCACCCTGACCTTCCGGGGGAAATCAAGCCGCCAGATGAAACTCCCGGCAGTCCAGACCTCGGCCCTGGCCGACGCATACGCCTATGCACGGGCCATCTCCCGGGCCCGCCAGCTGGCCGTGGAGCGTCAGCGGCTCGAAGCCACACTGCAGGTGGCCCGAAACCAGATGGCGCGCACCACCCCCGACGACGACGCGGAAAAATAATCAGGCCGCCTTTGAGATTGTTGGCGATTTTTTTCGTAACTTTGCCCGTCAAAATGGGACGCGCCCTAAGCGCCCCCCACAGCAGAACATTTTCAACTGATGATCAACCGAATTTTAATACGCATCAAGGTAGTGCAGATGCTTTACGCCTACCTGCTTACCCGTAGTGAATTCCACATCGAGAGCGCCCCGGAAAAGAAGACCCGCGACGCGCGCTACGCCTATTCCCTCTACCTCGACCTGCTGCTCATAATCATGCAGCTGTCGGGATGCAAGGTCAGACCCGGCAACCTGCGCGCCTCGATCGACTCCCTCAGGGAGTCAAACGTGCTGGCCGGCACAGCCCTGGCCAAGGCCCTCTCGGCCGACCTTTCCATACGCGAACTGATCGGGAAAGGCTCCCCCTCACTTGACAGCTTTGACAGCACCCTCCAGGGGCTTTACCACAAAATCATCGAGTCATCAGTCTACGCCGACTACCGCAAGAAGAAAGGCAAGAAGACCCTCGCCGAGGATGTCAAGCTCTGGACCGTTGTACTCTCCACCGTCATCGCCAAAGACCCCGCGTTTCTTGAGAAGGCGCGCGAGAACGAGGATTTCACCTCAGCCGGATTCCGCCAGGCGTTCACAATGGCCGCCAACACCCTCAACGATTTCTCAGACACCCGCAGCACCCTGACACAGGCCAGGAAGTCGCTCAACGACTCCCTCGAGAAAGCCTACGAGCTTTACATCTCCCTGCTGCTGCTGCCCGGCTACCTCACCGACCTCGAAGCCGAGCGCATCGAGGCCGCCAAAGAGAAATACTGCCCAACCGACGAGGAGCTGAACCCCAACACCCGCTTCATCGACAACCGGTATGTCAAAGCCATCCGCGAGTCGGAGGAAATCGCCCGGTATGTCAAAGACCACCCCGTGGCATGGGAGGGGGACTATTACATGCTCAAGGCGCTTCTCGACGCGGTGCGCCAGAGCGACATATACAAGGAATACATGGAAGCCGATGCTGCCACATACCAGGATGACTGCGAGCTGTGGCGCCGTCTGCTGAAAAATGTCATCTTCCCCTCAGACGCGCTCGCCGAAGGCATGGAGAACAAGTCGGTCTACTGGAACGACGACCTCGCCGTCATGGGCACTTTCACACTGAAGACCATCAAGCAGATGGCCAACGCCGGCGACGGCTCCGTGGAGGTGCTTCCGGTCTACAAGAATGACGACGACGCCAACTTCGGGCCCGACCTCTTCCTGGGAGCCATCAAAAACCGCGAGGAATACCGATCGTATATCGACAAGTTCATCAACGGCTCGCAATGGGATCCCGAACGTCTGGCCTTCACCGACATCGTGATTCTCATCACCGCCATCACCGAGCTGCTCAACTTCCCCTCGATTCCCGTGCCGGTGACCCTCAACGAGTATATCGAAATCGCCAACTATTACTCGACCGCCCGCAGCGGCCAGTTTATCAACGGCGTGCTTTACTCCATCGTCAACTACCTCAAGGAGGAGGGCAAGCTGCTCAAATAAGAGACTCTGCCCCCGCCATCAGATACGAATACTAACCGAATAAAAATATCCCGATGATTACCAACCTCATCCCCCTCCAGGCCGCCGCAGGCGCCGATTACAGCGGCATCATTATGATTGTCGGCCTCATCGTCGTGTTCTACTTCCTCATGATCCGTCCCCAGCAGAAGAAGCAGAAGGAAATCCGCAAATTCCGCGAAGGACTCAAGAAAGGCGACAACATCATCACCGCAGGCGGCATCCACGGCAAAATCAAGGAAATCAAAGAAGACAGCTTCCTGATTTCCGTGTCAGACAACACCGTGCTGCGCATCGACAAAGGCTCTGTCTATCCCTCAGCTTCTGACGCCCAGGAGCAGGAAGCCAACAAGACAAAAGCCTGACGGCAACCCCATCAGCAGCTGCCGCCCCGGCCAGACCAAGGCGGCAGGCGACACAATGACCCGAGACACCGCATATGGTGGATTACAGGAAATATTACAGCAAATTCAAGGAGGACTTGCGCACCACAGCGGGGCGCAATGTCCTCACTTTTCTTGTGTTCCTGGTCATCTCCACCATATTCTGGTTTCTGATGGCCCTCAACGACGAAATCCAGAAAGACTACAAGGTGCCGCTGCGACTGGAGGAGTTTCCCAAGAACATGACCATCATCTCGGGCAACGTCCCCACAGTCAGCGTCACAATCAAAGACAAAGGCTCTGCCCTCGCCAAGTTCGCCTGGGGAGCCAAGCCGGTGCTGAAACTCCGCTACGACCAGTTCTCGCGTCCGAGCGACTACCATCTGCTCCTCAACGAGGCGCAGCTCAACTCGGCCCTCAGGGGCATCTTCGGCACCAGCGCGTCAATCGTGGCCGTGCGTCCCGACTCCCTCCATCTCTACTACACCACCAACCCCGGCATACCGGTGAAGGTTATCGTCGACGCCGACATCACCACCCTGCCGCAATACGAGGCGTTCGGAGCCCCGAAAATCTCCACCGACTCGGTGTTGCTTTACTCCAATCAGAAAGAGCGCCTGCAGATAAAAGAGCTTACCACAGCTCCCATATCGCTCTCGCGCCTCTCCGACACCACTACCGTGGAGGTCAGTATCCTTGTCCCTGAAGGCATGAAAGCTGTCCCCTCCACCGTCAAGGTCACCTTCCCCATCGAGCCGCTTGTCACCAAGACACGCAAACTCAAGATTGAGCCTGTGAATGTGCCGGGAGGCATACGCCTGATACCCTTCCCGGCGATAGTCGAGGCCACTTACCTGTTGCCCAAAAGCACATACTCGGCCGCCAACTCATCGCTGCGCGCCACCGTGGATTACAACGACATCACCTCTGGCAAACAGACCATCCCCGTAAGGCTGAGCGGAGTCCCCCCCTATTACCAGAGCGCACGGCTCGCCACTCCTGAAGTCGAATTTCTCATCGAACAGGAATAAATGACACCCCTGATAGCCATAACCGGAGGCATAGGAAGCGGCAAATCTGCCGTATGCCGATGTCTGTCCGCATGGGGACTCAAGGTCTATGACTGCGACTCCCGTGCCAGGCGGCTTATGGACTCCGACCCCGCCATCCACAGGCAGCTATGCGAGGAAATCTCACCCGACACAGTCAAAAACGGCATAATCGACCGCCCGCGCCTGGCCGAAATCGTCTTTTCAGACCCCTCGAAACTCGCAAGGCTCAACGCCATCACACACCGGCGCGTCACTGAAGACCTGCGCCACTGGCGCGAAACAAACTCATCCTCATCCCCGGTGCTTTTCGTGGAGACAGCCATATTGCTCGAAAGCCGTCTTCACGACGAGGTTGACCAGATATGGCTCGTAGATGCCCCGGAGGAGACAAGGCTGGCGCGCGCCTGCCTACGCGACTCCGCCACTCCAGACCAGATAATGGCACGCATGCGCCGCCAGCGCCGTGTGCGCCACGAAGATGTGAGCGTCCCGCTCCATATCATCGACAACAGCGGCAACGCGCCTCTCCTACCCCGACTGACAGAGTTGCTGGCCGACCTCGGCATTCATCCATCCTCCCTCCCCGGCCAATGGAAAAACTGATGCAGTTTGTATGGCAGCACCGCCTCTGGGACTACACCCCGCTGCGCACCTCAGACGGCAGACGCGTCAGGATCATCCATCCCGGCACCCTCAACCATGACTCCGGCCCTGACTTTTTCAACGCCTCGGTTGAAATCGACGGACAGCGGTGGGCCGGCAACATAGAGATTCATGTCAGGGCCTCTGACTGGATGCGCCACGGCCATGACCGCGACCGGGCATACGACTCGGTGATACTGCATGTGGTCCAGGTCGACGACGCGCAGGTCAGACGGCCCGACGGTTCGGTCATCCCGCAGGTGGCTGTCAGATGCTCGGCTAGGTCAGCGGCCCGGTGTAACATGCTGATGTCGGGAGCTTCATCCGCGCTCCCCTGCGCGGCCACCATCGCCCGGCTCGAACGGGTGCGCCACACCGAATGGCTCACAGCCCTCGCCATCGAGCGCCTTTACAACAAAAGCGACCGCATACTCGACCTCGTCAAGTTCACTGAGGGTGACTGGGAGGCCGCGGCCTACATCACCCTCTCCCGCGCCTTGGGCTTCGGCCTCAACGCCGAGCCGTTCGAGGTGCTGGCCAAGAACCTCCCCCTTAAATTCCTCAACCGCCACCGCGACGAGCTTGTCACGATGGAGGCCCTTGTCTTCGGGCAGGCCGGAATGATACCCACCCCTGCGCCAGACGAGGACGGATATGTCACCCGTCTCCGCCAGGAATACCAGTTCATGGCCCGCAAGTTCAGCCTCACCCCATTGCCGCTGCAATGGAAACTCTCCCGCACACGGCCCCAGAACTTTCCACACAGGCGGCTGGCCATCCTGGCCGAGAAAATCCACCGGGGCTTCTACCTGATCGGCCATCTCGACGACATCATCGCCGACCTCTACCGCCGACGGGAAAAATCATTGATGGAGACAAGACTGTATTACCCCCACATACCCGAACCGGAGACTCCCGCCCTGCCATCCCTGCAGGAAATCCGCAAGGAATTCGACATACGGCTGACCGGATTCTGGGCCACACGCTACACATTCGGCTCATCAGGCCGGGGAGCCACACCGAAAGCCCTTTCAGACAGCTCCATTGACCGCCTGGTCATCAATGTGGCCATCCCATTGATGCTCGCCAGGGCCACCGCCAGGGGAGATGTCGCGACAATGCGCCTCATCCCCGAACTGCTCAGGGGCTTCCCGGCTGAAGACAACAAGGATGTCAGGCTGTTCGCCTCAGCCGGGCTGGGCTGCCAGGACGCTTTCGACTCTCAGGCGATGATACAGCTGAGACGCGAATATTGCGAGAAAAACAAATGCATATACTGCCGTTTCGGCCACCGGATGCTCGCCGCAGAAATACAAAAATGACGATTAGTGGCCAAATTAGCCACAACCATCCCGTCAATTATTCCCTCTCCCCTTTTGTAAACTGGAGGATATTCGCTATTTTTGCAATACCTTGAACACCGCTGGAGCGCACGTCCTGCAAAAGACGTACAGCCTTGGCTATGGCGCGACGCGGCAAAAGGCATACGTAGTCAACATTTTACGGAGTCAGATGGATGGAAGTGTCTCCGTGAACACCCGTAAAAACACTTGAATATGGAACCTGCTAACGAAGTAAAAACCAGGAGACCGCGACGCTCGAAGGCCGACATCGAGGAGGCAATCAACAAAGCGGCCGTCGCGCAGATAAAAAAGAAAGGTTTCTCACTCGCCTTGGTGACCGACATCGTCAAGCGAGCAAAAATCGAACCGATTGTGTTCTACAACCGGTACAAGAATCTTGACGAGTTTTATGACGAGTTCGTCAAGAATTATGATTACTGGCTCAGCGACCTTGTCAGGGACTCCATGGAGGAAATAGGCTCGGAGGAAGGTTACAGCAACATACTCGAGAAACTGCTGACCAACCTCATGCAGGAGGAAATCATGACCGAGCTGCTTCGTTGGGAGATAGCCGAAGGCAACCACATCACCGAACGCACATCACGCCTGCGCGAGCTCCACGCCATCGAGCTTATCAACTCATACAGCGAGCTGTATCACCGCGAGAATTTCGACATCCCGGCCATCACAGCCATACTCGTCGCCGGCATATATTACCTGGTGCTGCACAAAGACCGATCCACATTCGCCGGAATCGACATCAACACCATCCCGGGCAAAAGGCGCATGCTCAAAGCCATACGCAACATTTCCTCGCTGATGTTCAGGGAGGAGGAAAACCTGCGCCTTGCTGACGCATCAGGAGACGAGGACGTCGAGACCTACCGCCGCAATTACGAGGCGGCATGCCGTGAAAGGG
Organism: uncultured Bacteroidales bacterium; assembly: GCA_958418815.1. Classification (GTDB taxonomy): domain Bacteria; phylum Bacteroidota; class Bacteroidia; order Bacteroidales; family Muribaculaceae; genus UBA7173. Next base: position 21,060 of record CATZGB010000022.1, read on the forward strand.
TGGAAAGCGACTTCCGCGACCATGTAGAAGACCTCATGGAGGCCAGGCGCATTGCCGACAGACAGCGCATTGCCGAGAACATGAGGGCACAAGGCATCCCCGAGGAGGTCATCGAGCAGTGTGTCAACGACAACCACGACGAATGACCCTCCGCCAAGGGCCGGCCGCCATCCAAACCAACAAAAAAAGTTCTCGCGGAACGCCCGCGAGAACTTTTTTCTTTTCCGTGATATTCAGAGGTGCCGTCAGATACGGTCAAGCACTGTCGATATGAGGTCGCGGATGGCGGTCTTGTAGTTGGGAGTCACGTCATGGCGCATACGGTTGGCGATGATCGAGCAGACGGTCATGGCGCGGTGGCCCATCAGACGGCCCAGCCCCTGGAGGGGAGCCGACTCCATCTCATAGTTGGTCACCTTGCGGCCGTTGAACCTGAACTCCTCGATGCTCTGGTTGAGTCCCGGATTGGAGAGCGGCAGACGCAGCTCGCGGCCCTGCGGTCCATAGAAGCCCACGGCAGAGATAGTGTTGCCGCGCACCATGTCGTCCTGGCCGATCTGGTCGACCAGCGAACTGTCGGCATCAACCACATACGGTTTAGCCCACAGGGGATTCCATGAGGTGTGGTCGCAGAAAGCCTTCTCGAATTCAAGGTCGGCGATTTCGTTGCGGCCGGCGTAATAGTTGAGCACACCGTCGAAACCGATGGCCTTCTCGGCAATCACCGGAGTGCCCACGATCAGCTCGGGCTGGAGGGCACCGGATGTGCCGATGCGCACCATCGTCAGCTGGCGGTGCTGGTCCTTCACCTCACGCGTGGCGAAGTCGATGTTGGCCAGCGCGTCAAGCTCATTGATTACGATGTCGATATTGTCAGGCCCGATGCCATGGCTGAGACACATAATGGGTTTCCCCTTGTAAGTGCCGCCAATGGTGTGGAACTCGCGCGACGACACCTCGAAGTCACGGGTGTCGAAATGCTCCGCCACGATGTTGACGCGGGCCGGGTCGCCCACGAGGATTATGCGGTCGGTCAGCTGCTCGGGAAGCAGGTGGAGATGAAACACCGACCCGTCCTGGTTGATGATAAGCTCCGAAGGAGCGATTATTTTCTTTTCCATGGTGTATGTATGGGTTTGTGGTTGCTCATTAATATATAAGGACGGAGAGAGCGTAATTGTTTAGCGGGCGGCTCAGGCCAGGCGGTAACGCGAGCCGGGGAGGGCCATCACCACGCCGTCCATCTCCAGCTCCATCAGCATCCCCATCAGCCGCCCGACAGGAATGCCCGTGTGGGCCGTCAGGAGATTTATCTGCCCCTCGCCGTGGGCCGTCAGGTAATCCACTATGGACTGCTCTTCGGGGGAGAAGCATCTGAAGAGGGCAGGCTGCTCAGGCTCGGCCTGACGCCCGGCCCAGCCCATCGTGTCCATCAGGTCGTCAGCACCGCCACACAACACCGCCACCTGACGGCGTATCAGACGGTTGCATCCGCCGCTGTAATGGTCGCTCGTGCGGCCCGGCAGGGCAAACACCTCGCGGTCATATTCCCGGGCGAGCCGGGCAGTGTGAAGCGCGCCCCCGTGGTCGGCGGCAGACTCCGCCACCACAAGGCAGTCGACCATCCCGGCCACAATCCGGTTCCTGGCCAGGAAATTTCCCCGGAACGGACGGGTGTTGCTCGGATAGTCGGTCAGCACGATGCCTCCGCCACGCGCCATCCGCGCCGCGTCGTCGCGGTTCTCGGCCGGATACATAGTGTCGAGCCCGTGGGCCACGATTCCGGCCGTCGGCACCCCCGCCACCATCGCGCGCCTGTGGGCCGCCACGTCACAGCCCAGGGCGAGGCCGCTGACAATCAGCAGGCTGTCGAGCCGCGCGGCAAGGTCGTCGACAAGACGGTTGATGAAATTCACCCCGTAATGGGTGGCATTGCGGGTGCCGACAATCCCGACCACATGTCGCGCGTTGAGGTCACATTCCCCCTTGCCATACAGCATCAGGGGCGCGTCCTCACATTCCAGGAGCCTGCGCGGGAAATCCCTGTCGGTGAAGTAAAGGCATCTCACGGCATTGGCCGTCACAAACCTCACCTCCTCCCTGGCCCGCGCCAGCAGCTCCTCCCTCATGCCATCCCTGAAATGACGGCTTCCAAGCCCGGTCAGACGCTCTATCTCGCGCAGGTCGAGCCTGAAAAACGCCTCCTCCGAGCCGAGGGCCTCCAGCATGTGGCGGGCGGCCCCCACGGTCATCCCCTTTATGCGGGAAAAAGCGATCCTGTATGTCAGAAGTCCGTCGCCCGTCATCCCTTGTCATCCGGTTTTGGCAGACATCCGGCGAAAGCCGCCGCGAGCTGCTCGCCGCGGCTGAGCCGTCCGTTCTCAAGGGCCACGATTGTCACAAGCGCCTTGACCACTTGCTTGCCGGAGGCATTGAATATGTCCTGGTGGAACACAAACCTCGCCCCCTTGCGCTCAAGCCAAAGGCAACTCGTCATCGTCTCGGCAAGTCTCAGCGGCGTCAGATAGGATATTTCTATCTTGCTGACCACCGGGTCGATGCCGTCGCGCTGCATGTCGCGGAATGAGCCCCCGCGCTCCTGGCAGAACTCATGGCGGGTATGCTCGAGGTAATGGAGATAGTTGGCATTGTTGACAATCCCCTGCGAATCCACCTCATAGTCCCTGACTTTCAGCGGCATCTCATATATGTACGGCTCCTTGCGGAGCGCCTTTTTCTCTGGTTCCATATCGTGCGCGTCATGGTGTAACGAACCTCAAAGTTAACCATTTTACTTGGATTTGCCCCCAGTTAACACCCATTTTTTTTGGGCGTGTCGGCGCAAAATGCTATCTTTGCATAAAACTACAAGCTTTCTGCAATGAAGAAACTTCTTACCACACTAACAGTTACATTAAGCCTGATGTCAACAATGTCATCGCAGGCACAGCCTGCTCCGGGCGCCGTGTTCGCCGACAAGTTCAACACCGTCCACTCGACCGCCCCGTTCTCCAAAATCTCCAACGCCGACTACGAGCCCGCTATCGACCGGGGCATAGAGATGGCCAAAGCCGAAATAGATGCCATCGCCAACAATCCCGACGCGCCGACATTCGAGAACACCGTGGTGGCCCTCGACCGCTCTGGCCAGCAGCTCAACAAGGTGCTTAACATCTTCTTCCCCATCCTCTCGGCCGACGCCGACGACGAGCTGATGGAGATATCGATGCGCGTCACCCCCAAGCTCTCTGACTACTCCACATCAATCATCCTCAACGAGAACCTATGGAAGCGCATCAAGTCGGTCTACGACAACCGCGCCTCGCTCACCCTCACCCCCGAGCAGCAGATGCTCCTCGATGAGACATACAACAATTTCGCCCTCTCCGGAGCCAACCTCCAGGGTGACGACCGCGAGAAGTTCCGCCAGATTTCCTCAGAGCTTTCAGAGCTTACCACCATCTTCGGCCAGAATGTGCTGAAAGAGCTCAACACCTATGAAATCTGGCTCACCTCCGACGACCTCGCTGGCCTCCCCAAGGGCATCGTCGACGAGGCCGCCCAGCTGGCCGCCGCAAAAGGACGCGAAGGGGAATTCCTCTTCACCCTCGCCCAGCCCACCTACATGGCGTTCATGAAATACTCCGACCGCCGCGACCTGCGCGAGAAGTTCTACCGCCTCAACACCGGCCGCAACACCTCGGGTGAGTACAACAACCTCCCAGTGCTGACCAAAATCGCCTCGCTGCGTCTCCAGCTCGCCAACCTCCTTGGCAGCAAGACCTACGCCGAACACTCGCTGAAGCGCACCATGGCCCGCACCCCCGGGAATGTCTACAAGCTGCTCGACCAGCTCCGCGACGCATACCGCCCCGCCCTCGACAAGGAGATGGCCGAACTGACGGCGTTCGCCTCCAAGACCGAAGGCAAGTCCGTCGAAATCAACGCCTGGGATTACAGCTACTACGCCAACAAGCTCAAAAACGAACGTTACTCATACGACGAGGAGCAGCTCCGCCCCTATTTCGAGCTTGACAACGTGATAAACGGCGTGTTTGGCCTCGCCACCCGCCTCTACGGCCTGCAGTTCACCCCCAACGACTCCATCGAGGTCTACCACCCCGATGTGAAAGCCTTCGACGTCACCGACGACAAGGGAGACTTCATCGGAGTGATATACACCGACTTCTTCCCCCGCGACACCAAGCGCCCCGGCGCATGGATGACCGGCTTCTCCGACCAGTGGATTGACGGCGAAGGGGTCGACCACCGTCCGCTGGTGTCTATCGTGATGAACTTCACCAAGCCCACAGCCGACAAGCCCTCGCTGCTCACCCCCTACGAGGTGGAAACCTTCCTCCACGAGTTCGGCCACGCCCTCCACGGACTGCTCACCCGATGCAACTACTCCTCCCTCTCAGGCACCAATGTCTACCGCGACTTCGTCGAGCTCCCCTCGCAGTTCAACGAGAACTACCTCACCGAGAAGGAGTTCCTTGACTCATTCGCCAAAAACTACCTCACCGGCGAACCACTCCCCCAGGAGATGGTAGACAAAATCGTGGCCTCCTCACAGTTTGGCGCGGCCTACTCATGCATGCGCCAGCTCTCATTCGGATATGTCGACATGGCATGGCACTCGCTGGCCGACACCACAGCCGTGGCCGACCCCGTGGCCTTCGAGCGCGCGGCCATGGAGCAGGTGCGCATCTTCCCCGATGTTGACGGCTCGGCCACCTCGCCCCAGTTCAGCCACATATTCGCCGGAGGCTACGCCGCAGGCTACTACTCCTACAAATGGGCCGAAGTGCTCGACGCCGACGCGTTCGCCCACTTCAAGGAGAACGGCATCTTCGACCGCAAGACAGCCGACGCCTTCCGCCACAACATCCTCGAGAAAGGTGGCACCGAGGCCCCCGATGTCATCTACAAGCGCTTCCGCGGGCAAGACCCCACAATCGACGCACTGCTGATACGCGACGGCATCAAGGAGCCTGAATCACCCGCCTCACTTCTCAAGAAAGACTGACACTCGTCAGCCCCAGCAAGCAAACAGGCAGCCCCTGATGGCCCCGGACACAGTCTCCGGGCCATCAGGGGCTGCCTTTCCCATAAAACATGTTGTTAAACATGTCGCTTTTATTGCCCCTTTTGGGAAATTTTCACCAACTTTGCAAAAAATTTGGCCTCGCCATAACAACGAGGGCTCAACATCTATCCAGAGATTACATCTTTATTACTTACATTTATCTCAACCAACAATCTATTAACCAGACTCTGCAAATGAGAAAGCTGACACAATGGCTCATCATGGCGCTCACCGTTCTTGTGACGCTGCCGTCGATGGCCGCGACTTTCGTGGGAGAGCGTTCTGACTTCCGCGACGAGACCATCTATTTCGCGATGACCACCCGCTTCTATGACGGAGACCCCAAGAACAACGTCTGCACCTGGGACAAGCAGGAGAAGCAGATTGCCACCAACGACCCCGCATGGCGCGGCGACTTCGCCGGTCTCATCGAGAAGCTCGACTACATCAAGGCCCTCGGATTCACCGCCATCTGGATCACACCCGTGGTGCAGAACGGCTCCGGCATCGACTACCACGGCTACCACGCCATGGACATGTCGAGCGTCGACCTCCGCTACGAGAGCCGCACCGAATGGGGCTCGGAGAAGGATGTGAAATTCCAGGACCTCATTGACGCCGCCCACGCCAAGGGCCTCAAGATTGTGCTTGACGTCGTGCTCCAGCACACAGGCAACTTCGGAGAGGTCAACCTCAACCCCCTCTTCACACGCAACCAGAACATCCGCAACCAGGCCAACATCGAATGCTCGATGATTCCTGATGAGAAGCTCGGCGGAGCAAGCTACTGGGATCTCCCCAACTCCGGCGAGACCACCCAATACAGCGTGCGCTGGAAATATTTCAAGAACCCCCAGTACGAGCCCAACAACTACTATCACCACTACGGCACCGGATGGAACTGGGACCTTCCCAACCGCTGGTGGGGACAGATCGCCGGCGACTGCGTCGACCTCAACACCGAGAACAACGCCGTTGCCGAGTATGTAGTCGACTGCTACGGCAAATTCATCGAGATGGGCGTTGACGCGTTCCGTATCGACACCTCCGGCCACATCTCCCCGCTGACCTTCAACAAGCAGTTCATCCCCCAGTTCCAGGCACTCGGCGAGAAATACAAGAGCAAGCGACTCAACGGTGCGCCCTTCTACATGTTCGGCGAGGTCTGCCAGCGCTTCCAGGGCTCAGTGGTTTACCGTGACCAGCCCAACCTCTCATGCTACTTCTACACCTGGAAATCAGACCAGGCACTGCTCGACGAGTTCAACGGCGACCCCGCATGGTGGCGTCAGCAGAACCTCCCCGAAGGCCATGACACCCCCGTAGGGCCCATGGCCGTCTGCGAGAAGGACACCAAGGACAAGCCCCGCTCCAACAACGCATGGATGCAAAACGGCGCATGGCACGAGCCCGACTACTCCCAGGCCTCAGGCTTCAACGTGATTGACTTCCCCATACATTACAGCTACAAGCACGTGGGCGAAATACAGCAGTATTTCAAACAAGACAACTACTACAACGACGCTTCTTTCAACGTGGTCTATGTCGACTCCCACGACTACGGCCCCGGCCCCAACGACGGCATCCGATTCAACGGCGGCACAGCCCAGTGGGCCGAGAACCTCTCATGGATGTTCACATTCCGCGGCATCCCCTGCCTCTATTACGGCTCTGAGGTTGAGTTCCAGGCAGGCAAGCTGATCGACGACGGTATGAACACCGCCCTCATCAACACCGGCCGCGCTTACTTCGGCCACTACCTCGAAGGCAACGTGAAGGCCACCGACTTCGCCCAGTACACCGCTGACGGCCAGGTTGCCGCCACCCTCAAAGGCGACCTCGCCCACCACATCCAGCAGCTCAACAAAATCCGCGCTGCCGTGCCCGCCCTCCGCAAGGGCCAGTACACCTACGACGGCTGCTCCGCAAATGGCGGCTGGGCCTTCAAGCGCGCTTACAAGGATGAGTCATACGCGCTGGTAGCCGTCAACGGCGGCGCCACATTCACCAATGTTCCCGCAGGCACCTACACCGACATCGTGACCGGCCAGACCTACCAGGGCGGCGGCACAATCACCGTCACCGCCCCCGCGACCCAGGGCCAGCTCCGCGTGCTGGTCAAGGACTGGAACGGCGGCAAGGTGGTGGAGGACGGCAAGTTCATCTACACCACCTCCCCCGTGGCACAGGGTGGAAACCCCACCGCCACCGACCCCGGTGCATCATTCTACTACACCAAGGATGACGCCATCGACGAGACCCCGGGCGTGATCTTCAGCCCCGCCGGAGGCTCCTTCAAGACCGAGACCCTCACCGTTTCCGTGTCGCTCACCCCCGCCTCCGTCTCCGGATGGTATCAGGTGGCAGGCCAGCAGAAAGTGAACATCACCGCTGGCAACACCTCCACCTTCACCATCGGTGCAGGCATAAGCTTCGGCGAATCGATCTCCGTGACCTACGGAGCGACCTCGCAGTCAGGCGACACCACCACCGGCACCGTCACCTATAAGAAGGTCGACCCCTCCGCATCGATCACCGTGTATGTCGACGGCCCCCAGGGCACCAACATGTATGCCTGGGGCAAGAACGGCGCGGGCACGACCGTGTCACCCTGCGGCGAATGGCCCGGCAAGGCCCTCTCCGAGACCGTCAATATCAACGGCACCAACTACTACTACGTCACATTCGACGATATGGCGTCTGTCAACATCATCCTCAACAAGGACGGCAACCAGACCGGCGACATCGAGGGCATCACCGAGGACACCTTCTTCAAATATGACGGAAACTCCACCGTCACCAAAGTAAACGAGGATGTGACCCCCGTCCCCGTGGTCAAGTTCTCACCCAACGGCGGCAACTTCGTCAACAATGTCAAAGTGACCGCCACCGCCTCCAACGCCACCTCGGCCTGGTACAAGATCGGCAACGGCCAGCAGATCAACATCAGCGGCTCAGCCACCTTCTCGCTCGGCGACGGCATGGCAATCGGCGAGAGCGTCACCGTCTACTGGAGCGCGTCCAGCGCCACCGAGACCAAGACCGGCAGCGTGACATTCAAGAAAGTCGAGGAGCAGGTACTGCCCGAAGGCCTGACTGTCTACTATGACAACTCCGTGACCAAGTGGGGCACCGTGAAGGTACACTACTGGGGAGGCGAGAGCGCGACAACATGGCCCGGCGTCGACATGCAGATGGTTGCCTCAAACATCTACATGTACACCTGCCCCAAGGGCACCACAGGAGTCGTCTTCAACAACGGCGGCGGCGACCAGACCAACGACATCAAGCCTGAGAACAACCATATCTACAAGGGCACCGGCAACCACCAGTATGTAGACGGAGGCTCATACTCCTCTTCAGTCGCCGACACATTCCTCGACGCTGACGACGAGCCCGTTGAATACTACAACATCCAGGGCATCCGCGTCGACAACCCGACCCCCGGCTTCTACATCATGCGCAAGGGCAACAAAGTCCAGAAAGTGCGCGTGTTCTGATAGGCCACACTGACCGTCCATGACGGCAGCATCCCGACCTCAAAGCCCCCGGCTCACCGCGCCGGGGGCTTTTTTGTCTGGCGAAATTTGTCAAAAATGCCGTCACATAAAGGGCACAATCTGATATTTTTCTCTTTTTTTGCCTGTTGTTTCGGCGAAAATCACTACCTTTGTCGGCTGAATCGGTTTCCTCTCCAGAACAGACTCTTCACCACAGGGTCATGCCATACGGTCAGACCGCGCATACCCACGACTGTGTTAAAAAAGGAAAAGTAATTTACACCAGCTATGAAGTTGCTTCAAGCCAAATTAGCCCAATACACCGCGCCCCAGCAGGCAAAAGCTGCAGGGGTGTATCCCTATTTCCGCGCCATCGAGAGCGAGCAGGAGGCGGAAGTCATCATCAACGGCCGCAAGGTGCTGATGTTCGGCTCCAACTGCTACTCAGGCCTCGTGAGCGATCCCCGTATCAAGGAAGCTGCAATCGAAGCCACCCGGAAATACGGCACAGGATGCGCCGGATCACCATTCCTCAACGGCACCCTCGACCTCCACAAGAAGCTCGAGCGCCGCATCGCCGAGTATATCGGCAAAGAGGATGTGATGATTTACTCCACCGGCTTTGAAGTCAACCTCGGCGTGGTTTCATGCCTGACAGGCCGCGGCGACTACATCGTCTATGACGAGCAAGACCACGCTTCAATCATCGAAGGCCGTCGTCTCAGCTTCTCAACCAGCCTCAAATACAAGCACAACGACATGGAGTCGCTCGAGCAGCAGCTCCAGCGCTGTGACCCCGAGAAGGTGAAACTCATCGTGACCGACGGTGTGTTCTCGATGGAGGGCGACGTGGCCAACCTGCCTGAAATCGTGCGCCTGGCAAAGAAATACAACGCCGCCGTGATGGTTGACGAGGCCCACGGCATCGGTGTGTTCGGCAAAGGCGGACGCGGCACATGTGACCATTTCGGAGTGACCGACGACGTGGACCTCATTATGGGCACATTCTCCAAGTCGTTCGCCTCCCTGGGCGGCTTCATCGCCACCGACAAGGAAATCACCAACTACCTGCGCCACCACTCACGCTCATACATCTTCACCGCCTCCATCACCCCCGCCTCGACAGCGGCGGCCCTCAAGGCGATAGACCTCATGATCGAAGAGCCCGAGCGCCAGGAGAACCTGTGGAAAATCACCAATTTCGCCCTCGACGGCTTCCGCCAGATGGGATGCGAGATCGGCAACACCACCACCCCCATCATCCCCCTCTTCATCCGCGACGACTACAAGACCTACACCGTGACCCGCGACCTCTTTGACGAGGGCCTCTTCGTCAACCCCGTGGTCACCCCCGCCGTCGCCCCCCAGGACACCCTCATCCGCTTCTCGCTCATGGCCACCCACACCAAGGAGCAGGTGGAGTTTGCCCTCGAGAAAATCGAGAAGGTGTTCCGCAAGCACGGAATCATAAAGTAAACTCGGACGACATCTCCCCCGCCCTCTGTTTTTTTGGCCCCGGGGGTTGATTTCTCCAAAATAATTATTAACTTTGCCCGCAAGGTGGCCATTGACAACACAGGCCCGCTCCAAGGGCAAAGTATCGCGCAAGTGGCGTAATTGGTAGCCGCGCCAGACTTAGGATCTGGTGACTTCGGTCGTGGGGGTTCGAGTCCCCCCCTGCGCACACGACATCCATACATCACCCATAAGGGACGCAGCCTGCTGCGTCCCTTGTTTTAGCTATGAACAAGATATTAGAAAAAGAGCATTTCTCAGAAAAAGTAGTAAAGCTCGTCGTGGAGGCCCCGATGATTGCCAAAGCCCGCAAGCCGGGCCACTTCGTCATTGTGATACCCAATGAGAAGGGCGAACGGATACCTCTGACAATCGCCGACGCCGATGTCAGGCGCGGCACCATCACGCTGGTGACGCAGGCCATCGGCGACTCCACCGCCGAGATATGCGCCAAGGAGCCTGGCGACTGTCTCCACGATGTGGTGGGCCCGCTGGGCCGCGCCACCGACATCCGCCGTTACGGGACAGTGGTCTGCTGCGGCGGAGGGGTCGGGGTGGCCCCGCTTCTCCCCATCCTGAGGGCCATGAAAGCGGCGGGCAACAAGGTGATTTCAATCCTCGCCGCCCGCACCAAAGACCTCATCATACTCGAAGAGCAGGTGAGGGAATCCTCCGATGAGGTCATCATCATGACCGACGACGGCAGCCTTGGCGACAAGGGGCTCGTCACAGACGGCCTGCAGAAGGTGATTGACCGTGAGAAAATCGACCTCGTATGCACCATCGGCCCGGCTGTGATGATGAAATTCGTCAGCCTGCTCACAGCGCGCCACCAGGTGCCGACAATCTGCTCGCTCAACACAATAATGGTCGACGGCACCGGCATGTGTGGAGCCTGCCGCGTCACCGTCGGCGGCAAGATGAGATTCGTATGCGTTGACGGCCCCGAGTTTGACGCCCATCAGGTTGATTTCGACGAGATGCTGATGAGGCTGCGCTCATATTGACCCTTATCCAACACAAGCCACAAATGGACAATTCAACAACCATATCCCCGCGCGACGCCCAATGGCGCGAGGAGCTGCGCAAATCCCACACCGCCAAAGAGCGCATGGCGATTCCGCGCGTGCAGATGCCCGAACTCGACCCTGCCTATCGTGTCACATGCAATGACGAGGTCAACCAAGGGCTGTCGGCCGACCAGGCCATCCTCGAGGCCACCCGTTGCCTCGACTGTCCCGACCCGCAGTGTGTCACCGGATGCCCTGTGTCGATCAACATCCCCGGATTCATCAAGAACATCGAGCGGAGCGACTTCCTGGAGGCCGCCGCCGTGCTGAAAGAGACATCGGCCCTCCCTGCCGTTTGCGGACGCGTATGCCCCCAGGAACGCCAGTGTGAGTCGAAATGCATATACACCAAGACCCGCCGCCCGGCAGTGGCCATCGGCTACCTCGAGCGGTTCGCCGCCGACACCGCGCGCGAAGCCGCGTCACCCGACGTGGAGACAGCGCCGCTACAGCCCGCGACAGGCGCGACCTGTGTCGCCGTCGTAGGCTCCGGCCCCGCGTCGCTCTCCTTCGCCGGTGAGATGGCCCGCAGGGGCTACTCGGTGCATGTCTTCGAGGCCCTGCATGAAATCGGCGGCGTGCTGAAATACGGCATACCTGAGTTCCGACTGCCCAACGAGATTGTCGACGCCGAAATCAGGGGGCTGCGCGCGGCCGGGGTGGAGTTCACCGCCGACTGTGTCATCGGCAAGACCCTCTCTTACGACGACCTGATGGAGATGGGCTTCAAGGGTGTGTTCGTCGCCTCCGGGGCAGGTCTGCCACGCTTCATGGGCATACCCGGCGAGAACTACATCGGGGTGATGTCGAGCAACGAATACCTCACCCGCGTCAACCTGATGGGGGCCGGCCGGCCGGGCTGGGCCACCCCTGTGATAAAGGGCCGCAAAGTGGCCGTCATCGGCGGCGGCAACACAGCCATGGACTCCTGCCGCACCGCGCGGCGCATGGGGGCCGAGGAGGTCTACATCGTCTACCGCCGCTCCGAGGCGGAGATGCCCGCCAGGGTCGAGGAGGTGCGCCACGCCAAGGAGGAGGGGGTGACATTCCTCACCCTCCACAACCCGGTGGAATATCTCGCCGACGAGAAGGGACGCGTCAGGGCCATGAGGCTGCAGCGCATGGAGCTTGGCGAACCCGATGAGTCGGGCCGCCGGTCGCCCCAGCCTGTCGAGGGGGCCATCTCGGAGGTAGAGGTAGACGAGGTGATCGTCAGCGTAGGGGTTTCGCCCAACCCCCTCATCCCCGACTCCATAGAGGGGCTGGAGGTCACCCGCCGGGGCACACTCATCACCGACCCCGAGACCCTTGAGACCTCCATCCCGATGCTCTTCGCCGGCGGCGACATAGTCCGCGGCGGAGCCACCGTGATTCTCGCCATGGGCGACGGACGCAAAGCCGCCGCGGCCATGGATGAAAAAATCCGCAAATCCTGACATCAAACTGTCTCATATTCTTACCCATCGATTATGGAAGAACTGACAATCGGCGAAATCTACCGCGCCCAGATGGTGCTACGCGATGTGGCCCGTCACCCTAAAATCATAGGCCCGACACAGCTTTCTGACAGCTGCCGGATATACCTCAAACCTGAGAACCTGCAGCACACCGGGGCCTTCAAGCTCAGGGGTGCGTATTACAAAATCTCACAGCTCACCGACGAGGAGAAACGCCATGGCGTGATCGCCTGCTCGGCCGGCAACCATGCCCAGGGGGTCGCGCTCGCAGCCAGCCACAACGGCATAAAGTCACTCATATGCCTCCCCGCCGGCGCGCCCATCTCGAAAATAGAGGCCACCAAGCGCCTCGGAGCCGAGGTATGCCTCGTGCCGGGGGTCTACGACGACGCCTACGCCAAAGCCATCGAGCTGAAGGAGGAGAAGGGCTACACCTTCGTCCACCCCTTCAACGACCCCAAAGTCATCGCCGGGCAGGGCACCATTGGCCTCGAGATACTTGAGGAGATGCCCGGTGTGGAGGCCATCGTCGTCCCGGTGGGTGGCGGCGGCCTGATAGCCGGAGTGGCATTCGCCGTGAAGACCCTGCGCCCCGACATCAAGATCTATGGAGTGCAGGCCGCCGGCGCGCCCTCGATGGCCGAATCAATGAAGAAACATGAGCGGGTGCATCTCGACTCTGTCTCGACCGTCGCCGACGGCATCGCCGTCAAGGAGCCGGGCGACCTCACCTACGAGCTTTGTGAACGGTATGTCGACGAGATTGTCACCGTCAACGACGACGAAATCGCCGCCGCCATCCTCGCCCTGATCGAGAAGCAGAAGCTCGTGGCCGAGGGGGCCGGGGCCGCCGCTGTGGCCGCCGCCATGTTCGGCAAACTGCCCCTCGAGGGCAAGAAGGTGGTCTGCCTGGTTTCGGGAGGCAACATCGACGTCAACATCCTGAGCCGTGTCATCAACCGCGGGCTGCTCAAAAACGGCCGTCTCTGCCAGCTCGAACTGGAGGTGCCCGACAAGCCCGGCACCCTGTCGCAGGTGCTGAAAGTGGTGGCCGACCACGGCGGCAATGTGCTTTCCGTAAGCCACGAACGTGTCGCGGCCTCATCGCAGATCAACGCCTGCACCCTCCATCTCGAACTGGAAACCCTCGACCACAACCATGTCTCACGCCTGAAAGCCGCCCTTGGCGAGGCCGGATTCCCCGTGGTCTGACCCCATCATAAACGAGCCCCACAAGACCTTAAACATCCATAAATAAAACACCATAACACATGTCACGTCTGATCACCCGGCAGGAAATCGCCGAGGCCGCCGAAAGCGCCTACACCATGGCGCGCGTCGACAACGGCGGACATAACGCCCATTATATCCCCTACCTGGCCAACGTCCCCTCAGACCTCTTCGCCCTGACTGTCACGCTCCCCGACGGGGAGGTGTTCAGCTTCGGCGACGACGCGTATGTCTTCGGCATAGAGTCAGTCTCGAAAGTCGCCTCGGCCATCCTCGCCATGAAGCAATGGTCGCCCGAGATGGTGCTGCGCAAAGTCGGCGCCGACGCCACCGGCCTCCCATTCAGCTCCATATTCTCGATTCTGCTCGAGAACGACCATCCCTCCACCCCCCTGGTCAACGCCGGAGCCATCTCGACCTGCTCGATGGTCAAGCCCCTGGGCAACCCTGTGGGGAAATGGAAGGCCATCGTCGACAACATGGTGTCGCTCTTCGGCTCAGAGCCGCTACTCATCGACGAGCTCTACCGCTCGGAGTCTGACACCAACTACAACAACCGGTCAATGACCTGGCTGCTCAAGAAGCACGACCGCCTGTATGACGACCCGATGATGAGCCTCGACCTGTACACACGCCAATGCTCGCTCGGGGTGACCTGCCGCCAGCTCTCGGCGATGGCAGCCACCATCGCCAACGGAGGCGTCAACCCGCTGACGGGCGAACGCTCCTTCCCCGAGGAGATTTCGCCGAAGATTGTCAGCATGATGGCCTCGGTGGGTTTCTACCAGCACACGGGCGACTGGATGTTCTCCTCAGGGCTTCCGGCCAAGACAGGCGTTGGCGGCGGCATCGTCGGGGTGTTGCCCGGCCTTCTGGGCATCGCCGCTTTCTCGCCGCGCCTCGACCAGGCGGGCAACTCCGTGAGGGCACAGGCCGCCATAAAGCAGTTCATGCAGACACTCGGGCTGGGAATTTACAACTCCACACAGGTTGAACTGGGCTGACACGGCTCCGCTTCACGCTGTTTTCCATCTTTTTTATATAAAATTTCCGTTTTTCCCGACACAAAGCATTGATATACGCTTTTTTTTGCTAACTTTGCCAAAAATCATCGCAAAGAAGGCAGGCAATGCCCCTCTCCCCCTCCCCTGACGAATCTGAAATCCTTAAATATCCAACACAGTTAAGACAATGAAAGAATTAGTTGAAAAGGTAGCTTCCCTCTATGAAGCTTTCCAGAAAGAGGCCCAGGCCCAGCTCGAAAACGGCAACAAGGCCGCCGGCACCCGTGCCCGCAAGGCATCCCTCGAAATCGAGAAGGCTATGAAGGAATTCCGCAAGGCTTCCCTCGAAGCTGCCAAGGCTTAAACAGCCCTAACAAACCGCTTTCAAGGGCGGGAGCCGGGAGAACGCATCCCCGGCTCCCGCTCTTGGCATCATTGATTCAGACCCCCGAACACCACTCTCCCGACACTCCCGGCAATTGACAATGGAACAGATGAAGATGACCCCCGACGACAACCTGCGCATGGCGTGGGACTTTGTGGAACGCACCGGAGTAAGCATATTCCTCACCGGAAAAGCCGGCACCGGAAAGACCACCTTCCTGAGGGAAGTGATGAAAAACAGCGCCAAGACAGCCGTCGTGGTGGCCCCGACAGGAGTCGCCGCCATCAACGCCCGCGGGGTCACCATCCACTCATTCTTCCAGATCTCCCCCGCCCCATACATCCCCGGGGCCGAGACACGCGACACCTACGGCTTCTCCAAACAGAAACTGCGCCTGATCCGCTCCATCGACCTGCTGGTCATCGACGAAATCTCGATGGTCAGGGCCGACCTCCTCGACGCCATCGACAACGCCCTGAGGAAATACCGCCGCGACCCACGCCCATTCGGCGGCGTGCAACTGCTGATGATCGGCGACCTGCAGCAGCTCGCCCCAGTGGTCACCCCACGCGACGAGGAGATACTGCGGGGCCATTACTCCACCCCCTATTTCTTCGGCAGCCACGCCCTGTCGCGGATTCCATATGTCACAATCAGGCTCGAGAAGGTGTTCCGGCAACAAGACGCAGATTTCGTGGAACTGCTCAACCATGTCCGCGACAACAGCCTGACCGAGGCCGACCGGCGGATGCTCGCCTCCAGGCTCGACCCCGCCTTCATCCCCCCCGCCGAGAGCGGCTACATCCGCCTGACCACCCACAACTCCTCGGCCGACAGCTACAACGACAACCAGCTGCGCAAACTCCCCACCCGTCCCGTCAGATACAAGGCCCAGGTGAAAGGCACATTCCCCGAACTCGCCTACCCCACCGCCGAAGAACTCGTCATCAAGCCCGGCGCGCAGGTGATGTTCGTCAAAAACGACACAGTCGCCCGGGAGTACTACAACGGCCTGATAGGCCATGTCGTCAGCGCCGACGACCGCAGCGTCAGTATACGTGTCGCCGGGCGGCAGACCCCCATCGAGGTCACCCCGCAGGTGTGGGAGAACTCCAGATACAAAATCAACGAGCAGACCAACACGATAGAGACCGAGGTGCAGGGCACATTCACCCAGATGCCGTTGCGCCTGGCCTGGGCCATCACCATCCACAAGAGCCAGGGCCTGACATTCGACCGGGTGATAATCGACGCGGGGGCATCGTTCGCCCCCGGGCAGGTGTATGTGGCCCTCAGCCGATGCCGCACCCTCGAGGGGATGGTGCTGGCGACACCCATCGCCGAAGACTCCCTGCGCCCCGACCCCGCGGTGGCCGAGTACATCCTAAACCAGGCTGGGGAAGCCCGCCGCAGTGTCGAGATGCTCGACGGGATAAAGGGCGACTATTACCGCCAGCTGCTCGGCGAGCTGTTCACCTTCCGCGACATCGCCGCCCGCGAGGAGGCCCTCTCGCGGCATGTCTACACCAACTACCGCCACAGTTTCCCACAGGAAAGCGCCGACCTGGAGCGCATCGCCCGCGACCTGCGCGCCCGAGTGATAGAGGTCTCCGACAAATGGACCTCTCTTATCCGCACCACCCCGCTACCCTCACTCTCCTCTGACGAATTCCTCTTGCGCGTCCGCAAGAGCGCCGTCTACTTCTACAACACCCTCGTCGACACATTCGGCAACGTCATCGCCCGCTGCGGCAAAGTCAAGACCGACAACAAGCGAGCCAACACCCGTGTGGCCGAACTCACCCTCGACCTCAAGCAATCCATACTGGCCCGGCTCTACCTGCTGCGCGACATCAACGAGCACGGCTACACCGTATCAAACTACCTCGGCTTCAAGCAGCAGGCCTGGATGAAAGCCACTCGCGACCCCGCCGAGGAGGCCAAGGCGCGCCGGCGCGAAGAGAAGGAGGCCCAGCGAAAGACAAAAGCCCGCGAACGAGCCGCCCGACAGCCCAAGGAGTCAACCTACGACCTCACCTACCGCCTGTTCCGCCAGGGACTGTCGCGCGAGGACATCGCCCGCGAGCGCGGCCTGACCCCGACAACCATCTCGGGCCACCTGCTGAAGTTCATCGAGACCGGCCGCCTGACCGTCGAGGAGGTGCTTCCCCCCGTGGCCATCAACGCCATCACCTCCGTAATCACCCGCCTCGGCCCCGAGGCCGGCTACACCGCCCTGACCGAGGCCCTCCCCGGCATCGACTACCACGACATCCGCATGGTACTCCACTCCCTCCCCAAATCCTGAACCGGCAAAGGAAAGCCCCACACACTTTTTAACTCATCTACCCACAACTCCGCGACTACACATCGCCGAGCCATAGCATATGTCCGCCAGGCATTGTAGCCATTCTTTCCGTTTTTCATTACATACAGCAACCCGTCAACCCTGACAACTTTCCATCAATAACAGGCATCCCATAGCAAAAAGTTTTTAATTTTTAATTTTTAATTTTTAATTTTTCATAGAAATAATTTGCATATCTCCAACACGAACATTATCTTTGCGATGCGGTTAGTTTCACTCCAACCAAGTGTGTTGTTACTAATATCAACCTATATATATTAATCGCAGCTATGAGAGTGTATATCTGTAATCAGCTCCGCCAATTATTTGCAATTACAATATCCGTTTTGGGGCTTGCGTGTTCCGCGCAAATCCGAGGGACAGTCATTGATGACACAGACACACCGGTGGAAGGGGCGGCCGTCGTAGCATTGCAGCTTCCCGACAGCACATATGTCGGAGGAACCATCTCTGACCGGGACGGCAAATTCCTGATAGAAAACACATCCCGACTTGCCGACATCATCTTGCGGGCGGAAGCTATCGGTTATGGCAAAACGACAATACACGCCTCACTGACAGACACAAACAAGATCATTCTTCCACATAACGGCATAGCCCTCAATGAAGTAGTGGTCAAGGCTCCAAAACTGACAGTCTCACCCGGCAGGTTCACATTTTATCCGGGAGACATCATCAAGGATGCCAACAACGCGATGGAGGTAATGAAATTCGTACCTATGGTCAGAACGGGCAGTGACGGCATATCGCTGCTTGGAACTGTCCCGAAGATTCTTGTGAATGGCAAAGAACCCATCATGGGCTCTTCGGGAGTCATCAACATGCTCAGGCTATCCGACGCGGCCAGGATAAAGCGGGTGGAAATCATAGTGCAGCCTGGTGTCGCCCGGCAAAATGAGGGGCCCATCATAAACCTGATACTCGCCCCACGCATCGGCAGCATGGGGACCGCTGACCTTACTTTCACTTATTCAGAAGCCCTCTCCTCAAGATTACAGGCATGGTATGGCGGGGAATGGGAAAAATGGCAGTTTTCATGTGATGTATCCCTTAACCAGACAAAATTCAAAACCTCAGGAGAGTCGACATACACCGAATTTGACCCCTCTCTTCCGGAAACCGTTGACAGGCAACCGTCAATGGACAAATACTCGACATACCGGACTGAATCAACCAGGTATGTGGTAGCCGCCACGGTCGGGGCCAGCGTGGACCTCGGGCATGACAATTCCCTCGGAGGTTCACTCTTCTTATCCTCCGACTATTCCCAGGATGAAAGACATAGCCTTGTCTCCATCATGCCGGACGCATCAGACCTAAACACTTCAAGCAATTCAAAACGGCCTTTCAACCCAAGCTGGGTGATAGGCAGAATGAACTATGACCACAAACTTGATTCCCTCGGCAGCACCTTGCGGGCATCCCTCTTTTATCAGGGTTCATTCAAACACAATGAGACATCCTATCTCCCCATCGCGTCCATACGAGGCGAGAAATCGTCCACCGACATAAACTCCATACAGATGAAAAGCGACTGGAACAAACATCTCAATGACCGGGCAAGCATAGATGTCGGGACAGATGCCTTCTACGATAATGTAAAGCGGCAACTGCGCAAAAGCTCCGACGGCAGCCTTTCGGGAGAGCTGACGCTTGACGATGACCTGCGACAAACCCAGGCGCAATTTGACCTCTTCGCCGGGGGTGAATACCGATTCTCGTCATTGTTCTCATTCAGCCTCGGAGCCAGGGGCAGATGGTATCGCCGTGAAATCGACCAGTATGTGCAGCGGGCCAACCGCAAATTCGAGGATTTCTACATACTTCCGACAGCATCGGCAAGTTTTGCGTTCAGCCCGATGCATATGGTCACCCTGGGATATACCTCGGGGGTCGAACAACCCGAATATTACCTCACCAATCCTATCATATACTGGATGTCGCCCGAGTATTACTCCACCGGAAATCCCGACCTCAAGGCAATCAATATCCACAACCTGCATCTCAACTACATATTGCTCCAAAAAATCAACCTCAGCGCCAAAGGAATATTAAAAAACAACCTCGCGGAACAGGCAACCCTTTCCGCCGGTGACGGTGTCACCTATTTCAAACCGCTTGAAACCGGCAATTCACGCGCCTTGGAGCTACGGACAGGATATTCCAACGGCTTCTTCTCCTACAGATGGTATGTCTCGGCCGATGTAACCTATAATCTCACACGCCTTGACAACCGGGACCTCCCGTCGAGCCTTACCGAAGGGGCGCAGACAGACTCACGCTGGTCGGCCCGTCTGTCCTCCAGCGTCACTCTCGGCAAAGACCGTTCATGGACGCTTGGTGTCTCCGGAAACTATCAGTCGCCCCAACACAATACATTCTCAACAATGAGAGGATACGCTGATTTCGGCATTTCCATCATTAAACGTTTCAAATTCGGTGGCAGGCTGATGTTCATAGCATCCAACCTCCTCAACCATCACCGTTCAGGATGGTATGACTGCGCCGCTTACTCCCAGACATTCCGAAACCAAACCAACACCCGCAGCTTCTTTTTGAAATTTGACATAGACTTTGGCAAACGTTTCCGAATGCGTTCCAACCCGTCATATGCCGACCGCAGGCTGGAGTAGCATCCATTTTCCAATTTTCAAAGTCAATCGAGACCTGCCCGAATCCTGACCCGTCAGAAGGAGAGCCTATACACTTTTTAACTCTTCTCCCCGACAACTCCGCGACTACACATCGCCGAGCCATAACCCCTGTCAGGTTGTTATTGTAGCCATTACTTCCGTTTTTCATTACATACAGCAGCCCGTCAACCTTGACAACTTTCCATCAATAACAGACACCCCATAGCAAAAAGTTTTTAATATTTAATTTTTCGTAGAAATAATTTGCATATTTCCATCGCGAACATTATCTTTGTGATGCGGTTAGTTTCACTCCAGCCAAAATAGGTGTGTCTCTTCCTACTTATAATCAATTTCATATTCACTTTAAAACAGGTCGCATGAAAAAAGACAATCAGCTTGCTCGTATCGAGCAATTCCTCGGACAACTCCAGTCTCCAGAGTCCAATGACGCGGTCATTCTCCTCGACTCCGAAATGGAGTCGACCTCCTATATTGAGTAATACCAACCAATCTCGCCATATTGAATGGTGAGTTCTAATTCAATATGGCGAGATTGTCCATTCTTATCATTCAGTGAATCAATCCTATGTCAAACGCCTATGAAATTAAGTCAATTCAACAACCATATCCCTCTATCCAACAATAAGACACTCGGCTACAACTCTTTTCAACGGAGGTTTATTGTATTGCCTGAGAAGGTCGCCTCAATAATCAAGGAATCTTCTTCCACCCTTGAATCAGAGGAGATAATCAACGGAATCTCTCATGAGACATTCCAAAAGTTGAGAGAATCCGGATTCATAATCAGCTCAGAGACCGATGAGTTATCCATCCTTGACAAAGAGTTGGAGACTCTTAACAGTTGTGAGAGTAACGCCGAATTGCATATCAATCCCACACTTGATTGCAATTTCCGGTGCTGGTATTGTTATGAAGAGCATATGGCCGGCTCAAAAATGAGCGACGATGTATTAGGGGCTGTAAAAAACTATCTCAACAAGACTATCACACAGCCGCTCAGACACTTCCGGCTGAGTTTTTTCGGAGGGGAGCCGCTGTTGGAATTTGACTCGGTCTGCAAACCGTTGATAGAAGAGGCCGCCGGACTATGCAACGAACGAGGAGTCAGTTTCCATGTCAGTTTCACCACCAACTCTTATATGCTGACCAAGGATATGGCAGACTATCTCAGCCGTTTTTCCTGCGGGATGCAGATTACACTTGACGGACACCGCAAGTTTCATGACAAAGTCAGATTCGCACCCGGTGGTATTGGCTCATATGACCGCATAATCTCCAATGTGACGATGCTGGCAAATGCAGGGGTGAACATAGTGCTTAGGGTAAATTACACTCTCGGGAATCTGGATTCGGTTTCGGAGATTATCTCTGACTTAAAGGCCCGAAACATTGTCAAGCCCCACTATATAATGGTCGATTTTCAACGGGTATGGCAAGACCGACACAAGGGAGGTGACGAGAAAATCAAACTGCTCATCAGGGAATACGGGCGCCAACTGAAAGAAATCGGCATAGGTTACAGCCTGCCAGACCTACACAATCCGCGCGCCACAAGCTGTTACGGCGACAAGAAGAACTATATCTGTGTAAACTACAACGGAGACTTCTATAAATGCACTGCCCGTGATTTCAAACCTGAAAGGCGCGCCGGGCATCTCGCTGCTGACGGGACACTCGTATGGGAACCGGGACGCAAGGAAGCTTGGGAAAAAGCGAAGTTCTCCCGTGAGGTTTGCCGCAATTGCCGTATAGCACCCATATGTCTTGGCGGATGCCGTCAACGAGGGCTTGAAAGCCAAGATGACGACAAGTGTCCGCTGGGATATGACGAAGACCGCAAAGATGAACTCATCCTGCAGCGGTTCGAGCATCTATACCTCAACGACTGATTATCTTACACAAGACTCAGCGACGGCGACAGGCCGTAAGCAATCAATCCGTTTCACCCATTCAACGATTTATGGATATGCGACAGTATTCCAGGCAATTGGTGACTCTACTGACCACCATCACAGGATTATATATGACTATCTCCGCCAATATAACGGGGGTTGTGGTCGATGGCAACAACAATCCGCTTGACGGGGCTGCCGTCGTGGCACTCCAACCCGCAGACAGCACTTACATCTCAGGGGCTGTCACAGACCAGTCGGGGCGCTTCACCCTGGAGATTCCCGAGGGTATCGACAATCTGATTCTCACGACCAAAGCCATCGGTTATGACAAGCAAGACCTCACTGCCAAAAACGGCGAGGAGGTAAGGATTTCGCTGACAGACAATACCATCTCGCTCTCGGAGGTGACTGTCAGGCCGACCATCACCACCGTTTCTCCCGGGAAATTCTCTTTCATCCTGGGCGATCTCGCGAAATATTCTCCAGACGCATTCAAAGCCCTTGAGATTGTGCCGATGCTGTCAGTCGACACCGCCAATGACAAACTTGAAATCATTGGCAAGGACAAGACAACAATCTATATCAACGGCAAAAAGCCCATCATGTCATCTTCAAGTGTGATACAGATGCTTAAAACATCTCCTCCCGAGAGAATCAAGCGTATCGAGGTATGGGTTCAGCCGGGAGTCGCATACCGCGACGAAGGAGCCATACTCAATGTAGTCCTCGCTCCGCAAACAGGGACTACCGGAACGGCCGACATAACTGTAATACATTCATCTGACCAGTTCAGTTTTTCGGAATCGGGATGGATTGGATATGAACGGGACAAATGGCAGTTTTCAGGAAACATCTATCTTGGAGAATCCGCCAATGATTACAAAAGCCGGATTGAGATGACCACATTCAATCCTGCCGACGGATCGGTCGAGATGGAGCGCATATCTGACTCCAAAAACAAATACAGAGGCATATATTCGGAGGCCGATTTCGGGGTGAGCCGCGATTTAGGCCACAACAACTCGTTAGGGGTCAGCCTCATGTATCAGCATACCTGGAAAGGGGATTCAGAATACACCATCAACGACATATTCCCGGCCACATTGACTCGGGAGAACATAGCAGCCAAAGAACACACCCCATACAAGATCGTGACTGCGAATATCAATTACGACCACACGCTGGATTCTCTCGGAAGCAGGCTCACAGGCCGCATCATATATTCCCATTATGACATGGACGCTGAGACAAACTACACTCCGGAGTCAATGATGTTTGACAACAGCTACACTGATGGCAAAAATTCCATCGAGGGGAAATTGAGCTGGACAAAAGCTTTCTCTCCCAAAGGAGGACTCACCCTGGGCTTCGACATCTTCCATGACCGCATAAAGCGCACCATGAACCAGAGCGAGACTCCGGGAGCGACAGAGGGCTATATGCCGTTGATTGATGACTTCCGTCAGAACCAGACCAATTTCGATCTGTTTGCCCAAGGACAATACAGGTTCTCCAATCTGTTTTCGCTCAGCCTTGGATTGACCGGCAGATGGTACAGGAGAGATACACGCCAGATGCTCAACGACACCCGCAAGATATTCGACGACTTCTATGTTATGCCTGAACTGTCGGCAAGCTTCAATTTCAACTCCAAAAACCAGATGACATTGGGTTACTACTCAAATGTCAGACAGCCCTATTACGCCAACACCAATCCACTGGTGTTTCGAAATTCCCCCACACAGATCACCACTGGGAATCCCTATCTCAAGGCTGTCACGACCCATTCCGTCAATCTTTCATATCTCCTCCTTCAAAAAATATCACTTGGCGGAAACATGGATTTCATGAACCATCTGTCTTTCCGGACAAACATTCCGGTGGAGGAGAATCTGACCGCCAACATACCGGTGGAGCTTGGCAAAAACCGCAACGCATCGGTGTACCTAAGCTATTCCGACGCATTCTTCTCCCGCAGGTGGAGCGTGATGGCCCGCACCTCCTTCACGAACACCCATACCGACAGCTCGGCCCTCTATGACCTGTTCAATGTCAACTCGGTTGATTATTCAACCTGGTCTATTTTCCTGAGGTCGTCGGTCAGCATCGGCACAGACCGTTCCTGGAACCTCGCTGCCTCCATATATTACAATACCCCCGGGAAAAAGCCCCTGTCCCACACCCCCTCATACACTAATTTGTGTGCTGAGGTATCAAAACGATTCCCGTTCGGAGGCAGGCTGAGCCTTTACGGCGAAAATCTGCTCAACTGTAAGAGAGATTCCTGGTATGACTGCCCGGAATATTCCCGCCATGGCTATGACCTGACCAATGGCCGCAAGATAATGCTTCGTTTCAGCATGACATTCGGGAAATACATCCGTATGAGAAACAATCCTTCCAGAAGCCTCTTGGAGGGACGATAGTAATAACCTTAATTAACCACAAATGGAAAAGACAGACACCCGCCTGAGCCGCGTTGAGGAATTCATCAGCCAGCTCGCTAAAAATGACACCACTGAAGGAGTCATCCTGCTTGACAATGAGATGGATGATTCCGGGAAATCCGCCATCTCTCCGGTGAGCAACAACGTATGCACCAACGAAAAGGCTTCGGCTTGCATGACCAACGAGACATTCTGCAGCAACAAGTTCGACCACTGTGACTCTATGACAAACAAGGGCACTTGCAATAATTTCCAGCCCATTGTCGCCTCCTTGGGTTGCCAGGCCTGATCCCTGCAGATGTTTACCGGAAGAAGGTTTCACTACTACCACCAAATCGAGCAGTCGGATTGCGGGGTGACCTGTCTGAGGATGGTCGCCCGGCATTTCGGCCGAAAGATTCCCGTGAAGTTCCTGCGCT
>CATZGB010000023.1 GCA_958418815.1 uncultured Bacteroidales bacterium
AACACGAAAGTAGGAGATAAACACCTGCAATTAGTGTTTACCTCCTACTCGATTGAGTGGTGGATTAGTCCTCGTTGAGGTTGACGCGCTTGAAGGAAGCAACGAGGAGGCCGTTCTGAGCCTGCTCGAGGTATTTGCCGATGGTCAGAGAGCCATCTTTGATGAACTCCTGCTCCATAAGGCAGTTTTCCTTGTAGAACTTGTTGACACGGCCTTCGGCGATGTTCTTGATCATCTGCTCGGGAAGGTTGGCAGCCTTTGCCTCAGCGGTCTCTTTTGCGATGACGCGGGCTTTGGCGGCTTCCTCTTCGGTGAGCCATCCCTTGGCGATGTTAGAGTTGATGTGGTCTTCGGAGTCCACGAGGTTGGGGTTGATGCCGTTTTTCTTGAGAGCGGCTTCAACAGCCTTCTTCACCTGCTCCTCCTTGGTCTTCTCCACAGCCACGTTGTACTCAGCCTCGACGGTTGCCTGGGGCACGCTCTGGCGGTCAACAGCCACGGGGTTCATGGAGGCTACCTGCATGGCCACGTCGCGGCCCACCTGGAAGTCAACGCCCTCGAGGTTGAAGCCCACGATGGTGGCGAGCTTGTTGCCGAGGTGGTTGTAAGAGGTGGTGGAGGGAGCTTCGATGAATTCGTAAGCACCGAGTTCGGTCTTCTCGCCGGTCTTGCCGCCTTCCTCTACTACGAGGTCGGCAACGGTGCGGCCGTCAACGGTGACAGCCTTGAGCTCGTCGAGGCTCTTGCACTTGTTTGCAACAGCGAGGTCGAGGAGCTTCTGGGTGAGTTCCACGAATCCGGCGTTCTTTGCCACGAAGTCGGTCTCGCACTGGAGGGCGACGATTGCGGCGAAGTTGCCTTCGCTCTTGGCGAGGACACAGCCTTCTGCAGCCACGCGGTCTTCGCGCTTGGCGGCTACTGCCTGGCCTTTCTTGCGGAGGATCTCAACAGCGGCTTCGATGTCGCCGTCGGTCTCGGCGAGAGCTTTCTTGCAGTCCATCAGGCCGGCCGATGTGAGGTGGCGCAGCTTGGTGATTTCTGCCATTGTTACTGCCATATCTTGGAGTGTTTTTAGCTTGTTAATGAATAGTTTTTCAATGTAGAACTCAACGGAGGCGCAATGCCCCCGTTGAGTCTTACTGATGGGGGATTTTCTGCTTGTTATTCGGCAGCCTCTTCGGCGGGAGCCTCTGCGGTCTCAGCCTCAGCCACGGGAGCCTCGCCCTCGCCTTCGTTGCGACGGACGGCGCGGCGGCGCTCGCGACGGGGAGCCTCGCCCTCGCCGGCAGCCTGGGTGTCAACCTTCTCAGCCTTGCGCTCTTCGAGACCTTCGGCCATGGCGGCGCATACGGTGTCGAGGATCAGCTCGATTGACTTGGATGCGTCGTCGTTGGCGGGAATCACGAAGTCAACGTCGTTGGGGTTTGAGTTGGTGTCGACCATGGCGAACACGGGGATACCGAGACGGTTTGCCTCAGCCACGGCGATGCGCTCCTTGAGCACGTCAACAACGAAGAGAGCCGAGGGAAGACGGTTGAGGTCGGCGATGGAGCCGAGGGTCTTCTCCAGCTTGGCGCGCTGACGGGAAATCTGGAGTTTCTCGCGCTTGGAGAGGTTGTCGAATGTGCCATCCTTGGTCATCTTGTCGATGTTGGCCATTTTCTTGACGGCCTTGCGGATGGTGGGGAAGTTGGTGAGCATACCGCCGGGCCAGCGCTCGATCACGTAGGGCATGCCGATGCTCTGGGCTTTGTCAGCGGTTACTTGTTTGGCCTGTTTCTTGGTGGCAACGAAGAGTACCTTCTTGCCCTGTTTTGCTATCGATTTGAGAGCCGCGGCAGCCTCGTCGAGCTTGGCAGCGGTCTTGTAGAGGTCAAGAATGTGGATACCATTGCGCTCCATGAAGATGTAGGGAGCCATCGCGGGGTTCCATTTGCGTTTGAGGTGGCCGAAGTGGCAACCTGCTTCAAGGAGCTGGTCAAAAGTGGGTGTAGCCATTTTTTTGTAAAGTAGTGTTTACGTTCTTTTGGATTACAACCCCGGGGTAGGGAACGTCGGGTCCATCCGCGGGATTTAGATGCTAAACTTGGAGGGGGAGGAGGAGAGAAAGATGAGGATGATATTAACGCTTGGAGAACTGGAAGCGCTTGCGGGCCTTGGGCTGACCGGGCTTCTTACGTTCAACGACGCGCGGGTCGCGGGTCATGAAGCCTTCGGCGCGGAGGGCGGGCTTGTCCTCGGGGTTGATTTTCACGAGAGCGCGGGCGATGGCGAGACGGAGGGCCTCGGCCTGTCCTTTGTAACCGCCGCCGTCGATGTTGACGGCGATGTCATACTTCTCAACGCAGTCGAGTGTCTTCAGGGGCTGAAGCACGATGTACTGGAGGATGGAGGAGGGGAAGTACTTGTCGAGGGGACGACGGTCGTGG
The DNA here is from genome assembly GCA_958418815.1 of uncultured Bacteroidales bacterium. Taxonomy (GTDB): domain Bacteria; phylum Bacteroidota; class Bacteroidia; order Bacteroidales; family Muribaculaceae; genus UBA7173. The sequence goes on from CATZGB010000023.1 coordinate 2,430, forward strand.
TTGCAATTGATGGTGATTGCGCCGTTGCCTTCCTTGACAATAACGCGGGCGATGGCGGCTTTACGGCGGCCTACTGCATTAACTGATTCCATAGAGGTTTCGGGTTCTGTTTAGGTTGGCAAATGTTACTTGATAGTGTTGATGTCAATCACCTTGGGGTTCTGGGCCTCGTGGGGATGGTTGGGACCGTTGTAGACGTGGAGGTTCTTGAGAAGCTGACGTCCGAGACGGTTTTTGGGGAGCATACCCTTGACAACGCGGAGGTAGAGGGGGTGCATACCCGGCTTGAGGTGCTTGTTGAAGGATTTCTTCATCAGCACTTCGGGGGTCTCCATGCGCTGTCCGCCGGGGTAACCGGTGTAGTGGTAGTAAATCTTCTCTGTCATCTTGTTGCCGGTCAGAACGACTTTGTCGGCGTTGATGATGATCACATTGTCGCCGCAAGCCACGTTGGGGGAGTAGCTGGGCTTGTTTTTGCCGCGGAGGATCTTGGCCACCTTAGAGCAGAGTCGGCCGAGGACCTGGTCGGTAGCGTCGACGATGATCCATTCCTTCTGGATGCTCTCGGCATTGGGGGTAAGGGTCTTGTAACTTAAAGTATCCACTTCTTAAAGTTTGATTAATAAATGATTAACGTGACCTTTCGCCGCAGTCTTCCCGGCCAAAGGAGGGCTGCAACTATGGCCAAAACGAGATTTGGATAGCAATCGGACTGCAAAGTTACGAATTATCAACGGAATATGCAAATTTTTGTCGGGCGCGGACAAAGGCGGACAGCGTAATTGTACGGAAAACAGCGCGTTTGTCCGTTTTCGGACAGGTGATATAATTGGTAAAATATTGTAAATTAGTGAATTATCTGTTTTGGCACGGTCTTTGACCATAATAAAGGCGACTGAAATACAAATAATTTGAAATACACTAAAGATTCATAAATGGACAGAGAGATTCCAAAACAGATGCTGAAGCAGCGCCGGCGCAGGCGATTCCTCCTTGGGGGAGTGGTCGCCGCGCTGGCGGCCGGGAGCGTGATACTCATAGGCTCCCTCAGCGAGGAGAGTGTCAGGCTCGCCGACATACGGCTCTCATCCGCAGACAGGGGAGACATTGACGCGGCTGTCAATGGCAACGGCACGATAGTCGCCGCCTTCGAGGAGGTGATTGTGTCGCCCGTCAACTCGCGCATCCTTGAGGTTTACCATCATAGCGGCGACATTGTGGACGCCGGGACCCCCTTGCTCAGACTCGATCTCGGAGAAGCTTCCACCCGCGAGGCAGCAGAGCGCGACGAGCTTGCCATGATGCGGCTCGACCATCAGCGGCTTCAGGCCTCGCACCGCACTCGCCTTTCCGACCTCAGGATGCAAATAAAGGTGGCCGACATGAAACTGCGCCGTCAGGAGGTGGAGCTTTCCAACGAGCGTTACCTCGACAGCATCGGCAGTGGCACCACCGACCGTGTGCGTGAGGCGGAATTCGCCCTGCGCACCCAGCGTCTTGAACTTGAACAGCTGCGTGCCCAGCTCGTCAACGAGGAGCGCATGCTGCGTGCCGAGGATGAGGCGAAGCTCCTGGAAATATCAATCAAGGAAAACAGCCTCGCTCAGACGAGCCGTATACTGGCCGACGCGGAAATTCGTTCGCCGCGACGGGCCACGGTGACCTCCATCTCAGACCGCCTCGGCACCACCGTCAGCCAGGGTCAGCAGGTGGCGGTCATAGCCGACCTGGGGCACTACCGGATTGACGCGACAATCACCGAGAGCAGTGCCCAGGAGGTGAGGGCCGGCAGCCGTGCGCATGTCACATTCGGCCGCAACCATACAGAAGGGTTTGTAAGCTCCGTGGCCCCTACTGCCGTCAACGGCATGGTGGATGTAAAGGTGACCCTCGACAATGACAGCCTCAAAGAGCTTCGTCCGGGTGTGAAGACCGACATAAAAATTTCCAATGGGATGAAAGAGGATGTGGTCAGGATTCCCAACCTGTCGTTTTACACTGGGCCCAACAATTACACATTATATGTAAGGCCCCGGGGTGCGTCTCATCTCGAACGCCGCACCGTAAGGCTCGGCAGTGCCGGATATGATTACATAGAGGTGGTCAGCGGCATACAGCCCGGCGACGATGTGGTGGCCTCTTCTACCGCAGGTTTCGGCAACGCCAAGCGTGTCAACCTGCGCAAATGACAAACCAACGACAAACCAATCAAGACAAACCAATCATACAAGATGTCAGTAACGACCTATTTCAGACAAGCGTGGCGGATGATGCTCGCCAACAAGCTGTTTTCCGCGATATACATAAGCGGGACGGCCCTGGCCATCGCCACGACCACACTTTTCGCGGTGATATATTATGTAAAGATAGCGCCGATATATCCCGAGACAAACCGGATGGAGACATATTATTTCCGTAGCGTGGAGAATTCCGTCCCCGAGGAGGGCCGCATGATGCAGAGCCGCCTGGGTTACGACCTGGTCAGAGACCACCTCTACAAGCTGCATAACGCCTCACATGTCTCGGCGACTTTCGACGAGTGGGAGCAACGCGTGTATGCCCAGCATCCCGAGACGCTTCAGGACATAAAGGTCTGCACCCGCAAGACCGATCCGGCCTTCTTTGACATTTACCCTTACCGCTTCATCGAGGGTAAACCTTTCACCGAGGATGACCTGCAGACCGGACGGCTTGTGGCTGTGGTCAACGACATCACGGCACGCCGGCTGTTCGGCTCGGAAACGGGGGTCGCAGGCAAGACAATCAAAATCAACCACAAGGATTTCCTTGTGACCGGTGTGATCGAATCCGGCAGCTCGCTGATGTCTCACTCATATGCCGATGTCATTGTCCCCTACACCACTGATTACAGGTATTCCATCGACCGCGATGTCTTCGTCGGCAATATGGTCGTGACGATGACCGCTACCGACGGCGACGCGTTGCGCGAGGAAATCGACGAGATTGCCCGGAAATTCAACAGTTCGCAGACCCGTTGTGTGGTCGATTTCTTCGACTTCCCGAAGTCTCATCTTTCCTGGGCCATAAGCCCTGAAAGGGATGATGACGGGGTAAGCTGGAAGAGCGTGGTGCGCCAGAATCTGCTGGTGTTGCTTGTCTTGCTGCTCGTCCCGGCGCTCAACCTCAGCGGACTGATATCGAGCCGTATGGACATGCGCTCGTCGGAGCTTGGAGTCAGACGTTCGTTCGGAGCCACCAGGCCGAAGCTTCTCGGACAGGTGCTGTGGGAGAACCTGATGCTTACCGTTGTCGGCGGGATTGCGGGCCTTCTGATAGTGTGGCTCAGCCTATGGGCGACATCCGGCTCCTTGCTGACGCTGCTCAATGAAGATGTCGACGCGACGGCTACATCCTCTGCGCTGACCTCCGGCATACTATTCGCCCCGGCGGTGTTTGCCATGGCATTCATGCTCTGTGTCATCCTCAACCTCCTTTCGGCCCTTGTCCCGGCCTGGGTGTCAATCCGAAAGCAGATAACAGAGTGTCTAAAATAATCAACCACAACCATTCCTCAAGCAATGTCAAAAATAAAAAATCTCTGGAACAACAGACGCTCCATTGTCTGGATATTCGTCGAACTGGTCATAATCTCTGTCCTGACCTGGATAATCGCCGATCCGGTGGCTGTGGCCATCTCCGATGCCTCGCTGCCGACAGGATACGACAACGACAGGCTGGTAATAGCCGAGATTGCCCATCTCGACCCTGACGCGCCCGGATTCGACCCCGCGCGCGACTCGCTCGACGTCAACTCCGCCGATGTCGAGACCGTGTTGATGAAGCTACGCAACTATCCCGGGGTGGAGTCGGTGACCATCGACAAGGGCTTCGGCCTGCCGGGCAACACGGCAAACACGTTGGACTCCCCCAGATGTGGCAATGAGGCGGTGGATACGGTGGTCGGGATGGTCAGCGTGTTCTATTACCATCGTGGCACCGACTATTTCCAGACCCTCGGGATAAAGTCTTCAGAAGGCTCCCCGTCGGTCGAGGAGCTTTCTGAAACCGACGCCTCTGCGCCTGACAAGGTGATCATCACCCGTGAGCTGGGCGAACTTTACTGGCCCGGCGAGAACGCTGTCGGTAAGAAATTCGTGTGTCCGTCGAGAGATGGCGAGGAGCGGTTCACGACAGTGGCAGGTGTGGTGGAGGGGATACGCCACCAGCTCCCTTACCGTTCATACTGCGCGATTTTCTATTGCGGCGACCACATTTTCGACGACGAGCCCCAACGCACGTTCAAGGCTGTCATCCGCTTGGCTGATTCAGACCGGATTGAGGAGACGTGTGATGAACTGTATGCCTGGGGCAGCAAAGAGCTGGTGACCGGAAATTTCTACCTCCGCACCATAGAGACCTACGACGATTTCCTGGAAGACACCAGCAAGTCGCTTGGAATGCCCAACCAGCTTATGCTCCGCTACATACTCGCCGGATTCTTCCTCGTCAACCTTGTGCTCGGTGTGGTCGGGACATTCTGGCTCCAGACACGCAAGCGCATAGCCGAGATGGGGATACGCCGGGCGTTCGGCGCGGGTCGCGGCTCAATCGTCGGCATGATGCTCGGTGAAAACATCATCCTGGCGTCGATAGCCTGTGTGACCGGATTTCTGCTCTATTGGCAATACGCGATGCGCAACGGCCTTGAGGAGGGATATATCAACAATGGGGCCTTCAACGTGATAGACAACTGGATTATACATTTCGGCCAGCATTTCATCATCGTCTCCGCCATAGTCTACCTGTTGATAATACTCTGTGTGATTGTCGGGACATTGATTCCGGCGATGAGTGTCAGCCGCGTCGACATAGTCGACACCTTACGCAGCAAGGAGTGACAACCTGAACTTTTGACAACAACAATAAACGCAAAACACAAACAACTCAGCATATGGAAACTGTCATCAAACTCTCAGACATCAGCAAAGTCTACACAACCAAGACCATCGAGACCCAGGCGCTCGAAGGAATCAACCTCGAAGTCAACAAGGGTGAATTCCTCTCGATAATGGGGCCATCGGGATGCGGCAAGTCAACCCTGCTCAACATCATCGGACTGCTCGACCGGGCTACCTCCGGTGATATACGTCTCTTCGGAAAAGAACTCTCAGGCCTGCGCGACCGCGAGATGGCCAGGTTCCGCAACGAGAACCTCGGCTTCGTCTTCCAGAGCTTCCACCTGATTCCGACACTCAACGTGATAGACAACGTGATGGTGCCGCTCACTTATCGCAAGGGTGCCGGAGACCGTCGCAAACTTGCCCGCGAGGCACTCGAGAAGGTCGGCCTTTCACACCGCACCACCCATTTTCCCGCCCAGCTTTCCGGCGGACAGGCACAGCGTGTGGCCATCGCCCGCGCAATCGTCGGCAACCCATCCATCATCCTTGCCGACGAACCTACCGGAAACCTCGACTCCAAGATGAGCGAGGAGGTGATGCAGCTTCTCCATGGCCTCAACAATGAAGGGAAAACCATAATCATGGTGACACACAACGAAGCCCAGGCACGCGACACAGACCGTGTCATCCATCTCTTCGACGGGCATCTGGTATTGTGATTCCCATCCCTTCTCCCATCCGTCCAACAAAAAAACTCCCTCGTCAGATATTATGAGACTATCCATCTATATCAAGAATGCGTGGCGCATGATGTTGGCCAACAGGCTGTTTTCCGCGATATATATCTGCGGGACAGCCTTGGCCATCGCCACCACCACTTTGTTCGCGCTCATCTATTATGTCAAGGTCGCGCCGATATATCCCGAATTCAACCGTATGAAGACATATTATCTCAGGAATGTCGAGAATGGAGAGAAGGGAAGTGTCCGCAAGAATATCAACAACCCCAGTTATCCTCTTGTGAGAGACCACTTGCGAAAATTGGAAAGCGCTTCGGTGGTCAGCGCGGAAATCTCCGGGTGGGATGATTATGTCCAGCTGGCGGGAGATGACCGGGAAATCAAAGTCGAGCTGAAGTTCACAGACCCGGAATTCTTCAGGCTGTATGAGTATGACTTCCTGGAAGGGAGACCATTCACCGCCGAGGAATTCGAGGGGGGAGTGTTGACCGGTGTCATATCCGAGCGGTTGTCAAGGGATATATTCGGGACGGACACAGGCATCGTGGGACGCACATTCAGTGTCAACTATCAGGAATATCGTGTATGCGGGGTTTTCAGGGAGGGCAGTCAGCTCCTTCCAGACTCATATGCTCAGGTAATCCTGCCGCTTACTACGGCGGAGGATTACGACGAGGAGTACCGTCCATTCGTAGGAAGTGTTTTTGTGACGTTTGTCTCTGACGACGGCGCCGCGTTGAAGGAGGAGATCGACGAGATTGCCCGAAAATTTAACAGCTCGAGTGCTGATTATGAAGTAGGTTTTCTTGATTTGCCTCGTTCCCATATTGTGAGTGTGTTCAACCCTGGTTTTCAAGACGACTTTGTGCCTGTCAGGTCAGTGGTGAAGAAGAATCTTGTAATCCTCTTGGTGTTGCTGCTGATTCCGGCCCTTAACCTCAGCGGTCTGATTTCGAGCCGTATGGATATGCGTTCATCCGAGATAGGAATACGTCGCTCGTTTGGGGGCACACGTTTCCAGCTTCTTAAGCAGGTGTTGTGGGAAAACCTGGTATTGACAATCTTCGGCGGCATAGTGGGGCTGGTCATCGTATGGCTCGGCATCCTTACATCCGCCGGTCAGTTGTTGACCCTGCTTGACAACAGCAGCTACAACCAAATCCTTTCATACAACATCACCCCCGAAATACTATATGCCCCGGCGATTTTTATCGTGGCGTTTATGTTGTGTGTGGTTCTCAACATCCTTTCGGCTCTGGTTCCGGCGTGGTTTTCATTGCGCAGACCGGTCATTTCTAACATTGAATAAACATAATTAACGTGACTATGAGGATTCTGAAAAACATCTGGAACCACAGGCGGACCAATGCCTGGATTTTCATAGAGCTTGTGTTGATTGCGATCATATCATGGGTCATCATCGACCCGGTTGCAGTCGGGCTGTCAGACCTGAATATGCCTAACGGTTATGACAATGACCATATGCTTGTTGTTGACATGGTCTCATACCCAAAGACAGCTTCATCTTATGATTCGACCGCCGTCACTCCTGAAAGGCGATACTCTGACATCTGCAACCTGATGATGAAGCTGCGCAATCATCCAGATATAAGCTATGTGACCATAAACCTTAACAATTCGATGATTGGTGGAGGCACACGCACGGTTGTTTGCCCATGGACGGGAAATCTTGCTGCCGACACCCTGCGGAAAATGTCGTTTGAGTTTTACTATTTCAAAGGCACTGACTTTTTCCAGACCTACGGCATAGAGTCGGTGGAAGGTTCCCCCTCGGCAGAGGAGCTGTCAGACCGTTATGTGCCGATGTGGCAGGAGGCGGTTGTCACAAAGGCTTTTGCCGACCTGTATTGGCCAGGAGAGAATCCTATGGGGAAACATCTGATGGAGGGAATAAACCAGGCCACCGGCGACACGGTGTTCTCAACCGTGGTTGGGGTTGTCAGCGATGTCCGTCATGTGCCGGTTTCCAGGTCGTACACACAGGTTTTCCGCACATACAATGATGGTTGGCTCAAAGAGCATGCAGGCTCCAGTTTCTATCTGATTGCCAGGGCGTGTGAGGGTAAGGACATCCGGGAAATCAAAGATGAAATCACCGGCTGGGCGCGAAAGGAACTGAAGGCCGGAAACTATCATATGCGCACGGTCAGGACTTATGACGAATTGATAGAGCGGACTGCCAGGATGTATGGTGCGACCTGCCAGTTGCGGCTGTCATATCTCCTTGCGGGGTTTTTCCTTATGAATCTGATACTCGGCGTGATCGGCACATTCTGGCTGCAGACCCGTAAGCGTATTCCTGAGATGGGTATCCGCCGCGCTTTCGGAGCGGCGCGTGGCTCGCTGGTGAGAATGCTGTTGGCGGAGAATCTTTTGCTGGCGACCGCCGGTTGCCTCATCGGCTTTCTGCTCTACTGGCAATATGCGATCCACAACGGGTTGGCCTTTGGCGATGAGGTGAATCTTGAGCAGAATGTGGTTGACAACTGGATCGGGAGTTTCGGAGAGCATTTCATGGTAGTGTCATTGATTGTCTACGGGCTGATAGCGGTGTGTGTCATTGTCGGGACACTGATTCCGGCGGTGGCGGTAAGCCGTGTCCAGATTGTAGACGCTATAAGAAGCAGGGAATAAGAGGTTATGACAAGAAAAAACAGATATGTGTCGTCGCGGATTGCTGTGCTGTTTATGGCAGTGTGGTCCGCTGTGGCGGGAGTTCATTGCGAAAGGCCCGTCACCCTCGCCGAGACGATAGCTCTGGCCCGAGAGAGGAGCGTCGACGCCGAGGTGGCCGCCAACTCCCTGAGGTCGGCCTATTGGGAATACCGCACTTACAGGGCCAAGCTGCTGCCTGAGGTCACATTCTCGGGCACGATACCATCTTACAACAAACGGTACAATCCCTGGCAGAATTCCGATGGCTCTTACACATTCCTGCGCGATGACAACCTGCAGTTGCAGGGTAGCCTCAACGTGGAGCAGAGGGTATGGCTGACCGGCGGCACTTTGTCGTTGACTTCCTCTCTTGATTTCATCAGGCAGCTGTCGGGAGAGACAGGCAACCTCTACATGTCCGTTCCGGTGGCCTTGAAATTCAACCAGCCGCTGTTCGGGGTCAACGATGTGAAGTGGGATCGCCGGATAGAGCCTGTCAGATACCGTGAGGCGAAGGCCACATATGTGATGGCCACCGAGGAGGTTGCGATGACTGCGATAAGATATTTCTTCACATTGCTCACGGCGCGTGAGACACTGGCCAACGCCGCCCAGAATGTGGCCAACGCCGAGAAGATGTATGAGGCGGCGAAAGTGCAGCGCGAGATGGGGCGCATCAGCGGCAATGACCTGTTGCAGATAGAGCTTAACCTCATAAACTCTCGGTCGGAATACATGGAGGGTGAGAGCGCGGTCAAAAGTGCGATGTTCCAGCTGAGGTCGTTTCTCGACCTGCCTGAGACGGATGAGCTTGTGCCGGTGACACCTGAATACGGAGAGGCCGGAAAAGTCGATTACGACAACGCCCTTGAGCTTGCCCTTGCCAACAACCCGCTTGCGCTTAACATACGCCGCCGCCAGCTTGAGGCGGATTACGAGGTGGCGAAGGCCAAGGGGGAGATGCGCCAGATCAACCTGTTCGCCCAGGTGGGTTTCACCGGCACCGACAGCAATCTCGGCGCGACATACCGCAATCTGCGCGACAACCAGATTGTGGAGGTCGGGGTGTCGATACCTCTTGTCGACTGGGGAAAACGCAAAGGCAAAGTGGAGACCGCCCGCAGCCAGCGTATGTTGACTGAAAGCACGTTGAGGAAGGAGAGGGCCGATTTCTGCCAGAATCTTTTCGTGCTGGTGGAACGGTTCAACAATCAGCAGTCGCAGCTCGGGATGGCCAGGCGCGCCGATGAGATAGCCACCCGGCGCTATGACAGCTCGGTGGAGACCTTCATGATCGGACGCCTGTCGGCCCTCGACCTCAACAACTCCCAGGAAAACAAAGACGCTGCCAGGCTGAAGTATCTCAACGAGCTGTACATGTATTGGTATTTCTATTATCAGCTGCGCAGTCTCACTCTGTGGGATTTCAAGGAAGGGATGCCGATAGAGGCGGATTTTGAAAATGTGATTTCAGTAAAATCGTGAAAATGTTGGCCGGTCGGCGGGAAACTGTTACTTTTGTGTTATGATTCTGATAGTTGACGATGATGCCGCAATCCGCTCCTCCCTCGCGTTGCTGACTCGCAGGGCCGGATATGCCACCAGGTTTGCCGCCTCCCCGGCCGAGGCGATGGAGCAGGTGAGGGCCAAAGCCCCCTCGCTGGTGCTGCTTGACATGAATTTTTCCCGGTTCACCTCCGGGGAGGAGGGCCTGACGCTTCTCAGGCAGATAAAGGTGTTTCATCCGTCAGTGCCGGTGATACTTATGACCGCCTGGGGCTCTATCGAACTCGCCGTGGAGGGGATGAGGGCCGGGGCGTTTGATTTCATCACCAAACCGTGGGACAACCGCCGGTTGCTTGAGCGCATCGGCGTGGCCCTTGACATGCAACGCCCGGCCGATACCGGCAACGGCCTTGTGCGCGATTTCATCATCGGTTCGGATGCCCGGCTGGAGGCGGTGTTGCAGACAGTGGCAAAAGTGGCCCCCACCAACGCCCCGGTGCTGATTACCGGCGAGAGCGGCACCGGCAAGGAGCTTATCGCCGAAGCCCTGCACCGCAACAGCCGGCGTTACGGACATCCGTTTGTCAAAGTCAACCTCGGCGGAATGTCATCCTCCCTTTTCGAGAGCGAAATGTTCGGCCATAAGCGAGGGGCGTTCACTGACGCGATAGCCGACCGTGTCGGGCGATTCGAGGCCGCTGACGGTGGCACGATTTTCCTGGATGAGATAGGCGAACTTGATTCCGGCTCGCAGGTGAAGCTGCTGCGTGTCCTGCAGGAGCAGAAATTCGAGCCGCTGGGTTCGAGTGAGACAAAATCCGTGGATGTCAGGATAGTCTGCGCCACCAACGCCGACCTGCCGCGGATGGTGGCCGCCAAGGAGTTCCGCGAGGACTTGTTTTATCGCATAAGCCTGGTCAACATTGAGTTGCCGCCGTTGCGCCAGCGTGCCGGGGATATCCCCGCGCTTGCCCGCCATTTCTTGGTGAAAGGGGCGGAGACTCACGGGATGGAGGTGCCGCGCCTGTCGTCTGACGCCGAGGCGTGGCTTATGGGACGGCCATGGCCGGGAAACATACGCGAGCTGAAAAACCAGGTGGAACGCACGATGCTCATCTCCGGCAAGGATTTCCTGACGGCAGACGATTTCGCCAGCTGCGCCGCGATGGGAATGCCAGCTCCGGGGACTGATGCTGCGGCATCCATGTCGGGTGGCACGCTTGAGGAGATGGAGCGGGCCAGGATCGTTGAGGCCGTCAACCGCCATGACGGCAATATCTCCAAGGCGGCCGCCGAGCTTGGCCTGACTCGCCAGAGCCTGTATCGCAAAATGGAAAAATTCGGTCTGCGATGAGGCTCAGGTATCTATTTGTCATACTCGCGGCAATGCAGTTGCTCCCGTGGGGATTGCTGTTTTATTTCGGCAGTTCCCGTCTGGGGGAGACATGGTTCTACTTGTTTGAAATCCTCGCGATTGCCGGTTGCGTGCTTCTGTGGTTGTTTTACAGGACGGTGCTGAGGCCAATAGATACTCTTTCGGGAGGCCTCGACATGTTGCGCGCCCAAGACTGGAACAGCTCGTTGCGCGAGGTCGGCCAGCCAGACGTCGACAAAATCGCTAACATCTTCAACGAGATGTTGCTAAGGCTCAAGCAACAGAGGATTCGGTATGAAGAGCGCACCCATTTCCTCAACCTGCTTATTGAATCTGCCCCGATAGGGGTGGTGATACTCGATTTCGACGGTCACGAGGTGGTCAGGAATCCCGCCGCGGTCGAGCTTGGGCTGTCACCCTCAGACCTGCGTGACCTGCGTATAGGGGAGTCCCACGATTACCGCACATCCTCGGGCACGGTAATACGTTGCTCATGCCGTAGTTTCATCGACCGAGGTGTGGAACACCGGTTCTATCTGGCCGAGGATATCTCAGGGTCGGTTGCGGCGGCTGAGCGCGGCGCCTACGAAAAGGTGATAAGGGTGATGGCCCATGAGGTAAACAACACTATGGCCGGATTCTCATCGGCGCTGTCGACCGCGCTTCCCGAGATTGACGACAAGGAGATTCAGGAGGTGCTGAGGGCCTGCTGGCAGCGCAGCGGCGAGCTGTCTGCTTTCACCGCGAGGTTTGCCGAAGTGGTGAAGCTCCCGGCTCCGAAGTTGCTACGGATAGACCTGGCCGCGCTTGTGGCCTCAGAGCGTCGCTTCCTGGAGTCACTTGGGGTGCCGAAAGGGGTGGCGATGGAGTTTGAGGGGATTGACAAGGGCGCCTGCGAGGTGATGGGCGACCCCGAACTGCTTGTGCAGGTGTTGGTCAATGTTGTCAAGAACTCAGTCGAGAGCATATTGCTTGCTGGCCGTCAGGGAAAAATCACCATCTCCGTGGATGGCTGCATGCTGACTGTCACAGACAACGGTGCGGGCATCCCGCCGGAAAAGGCATCGAGGATATTCACCCCGTTTTTCACCGACAAACCCCACGGCCAGGGGATAGGTCTGATGCTCATCCGTGAGGTGCTGACCGCCCATGGCGCCCGTTTCTCGTTGTCCACCTCTGCCGATGATGGCCTGACACGTTTCGTCGTAAGATTTGCCAAGGCCTGAATGCCGCCTGATTGGAAAAAATTTAGTAGTTTTGCGGAATGAAAGATTGTCAGGACAACAAAGACAGGTGTGACTCACGGCCGGTGGCGGTTATTGCCGGCGGCGGTCCGGCGGGGCTCACCGCGGCATATGAACTTGCGGCGCATGGCGGCCTGTCGCCGTTGGTTTTCGAGGAGTCTGACAAAATCGGTGGCATATCACGCACCGAAATCTACAAGGGCAACCGTATCGACATCGGAGGTCATCGTTTTTTCAGCAAGAGCGACAGGGTAATGGCCTGGTGGAACCGGGTCATGCCGCTTGAGGCCGACCCCGAAAAGACCGACAGGGCCATGATGCGCCGTCGGCGTGTCAGCCGCATCTATTATCTCAGGCGTTTTTTTGACTATCCGGTAAGGATGAGCCTGCAGACCATCCGCAATCTTGGCCTGTCGAAGACTTTCCTGGCCGGGCTAAGCTACCTGAAATCCACTTTGGTCAAACGGCCAGAGGTGTCGCTGGAGGATTTTTACATCAACCGGTTCGGCAAAAGGTTGTACTCGATGTTTTTCGAGGATTACACCGAGAAGGTCTGGGGAAAACACCCTTCGGCCCTGGGAGCCGAATGGGGCGCGCAGAGGGTCAAGGGGCTGTCTTTGTCGGGGGTGATAAAGGATATGCTTTCCAGCAAACTCAACCGCAAGGATGGACGCAAGGTGGAGACCTCGCTGATAGAGGAGTTCATCTATCCCAAATTTGGGCCCGGGCAGCTGTGGGAGTGCGTTGCGGAAGAAATCAAAGGGAAAGGGGGGGCAGTAAGGATGGAGAGCCGCGTCAGCAAAGTCCATGTGGAGGGCAACCGGGTCGTGGCTGTGACTGTGGAGTCTCCCGATGGCCGCCGAGACAGGGTCGGGTGTGATGTGTTTTTGTCATCAATGCCGCTTAAAGATCTTGTCGCCTCCATTGATGGGATTGATGTCCCCGAGGAGGTGGGCCGTGCGGCAGCCTCTCTGCCATATCGCGACTTCATCACCGTGGGGCTGCTTGTCGACAAGCTGAAACTGCGCAATGAGACCGCCATCCCGTCATACAAAGACCGGATTCCCGACACTTGGATTTATGTGCAGGAGAGGGATGTCAGGCTGGGCCGCGTCCAGGTCTTCAACAACTGGTCGCCTTATATGGTGGCGGATTACGAAGAGAAGATGTGGATCGGCCTGGAATATTTCTGTGCCGAAGGGGATGAGATGTGGGAGATGCCCGACAAGGATTTCATCAGGATGGCTGTCTCCGAGCTTGAGAAAATCGGCATTATTGACCGGGAGGATGTGGAGGATGCCGTCCGCATACGTGTCAGGAAAGCGTATCCGGCATATTACGGCTCTTACTCGGAGTTGCCGGCGATCAGGGCATTCCTTGACAGGATCGAGAACCTTTATTGCATTGGCCGCAACGGGCAGCACCGCTACAACAATATGGACCATTCGATGCTCACCGCCATGGAGGCGGTTGACGCTATCCTGTCGGGCAGTCCGGCGGTAGACAAGTCTCCTGTCTGGAATGTCAACACCGAGGATGACTACCACGAGGCGCGAAATTGAAAGCCGTGGGCAGGTCTGGGCCTCAGCGCGAGAACAGGGCGCGCAGGATGTCTGGGCGGTGCAGGCGGTTGAGCGACGCGGTGATTGATGCGCGGTAGGTGCGGTCATACCAGAAAAAATACTGGCGCTGGGCGAGTTTCTCCTCTTGTGTCACCGGCGTGAACACCTTCTCAAGCGTGTAGGGATGATAGCCGGTGTAGTAGATTTCAGTGGCCACCGTCATTGGGGTGGGGGTGAAATCCTGCACCTGCTCAAGGTGGAAGTCGAGACGCTTGGTCTTGACCGCCAGCTGGGCCATGTCGATTTCATGACATCCCGGATGGGAGGAAATGAAGTAGGGGATGAGTTGCTGACGCAGGTCGTGGCGCTTGTTGACGGTGTCAAACAGGCGTTTGAACTCCTCAAACTTGCTGAATGAGGGTTTGCGCATGATGTCGAGTACTCCATCCTCGGTATGTTCGGGAGCGACTTTCAGACGGCCGCTTACATGGTCGGTTATCAGCTCCTCGTTGTAGCGGCGTGAGGCCGCGTCGACATCGCTTCGTCCGGTCTTGTGCATCGACAGGTCGTATCTGACACCGCTGCCGACAAATGACTTCTTGACTCCAGGCAGCGCGTCGACGGAGTGGTAGATGTCGAGCAACGGACGGTGGTCGTTGTCGAGGTTGGGGCATGGCTTGGGATGGAGGCAGCTTGGCCTGAGGCATTTGGCGCATATGTTTTTGTCGCGCCCTCCCATAGAGTACATGTTTGCCGAGGGGCCTCCGAGGTCTGAGATATAACCCTTGAAGCCCGGCATCTGGGTCACCTGTCTGGCCTCGCGCAGGATTGACTCTTTCGAGCGGGATGCGATGAACTTCCCCTGATGGGCCGAGATGGTGCAGAACGCGCATCCTCCGAAGCACCCGCGGTGGAGATTGACCGAGAACCGTATCATATCGAATGCCGGAATCCTCTTGCCGAGATAGCGTGGATGGGGCAGACGGGTATAATTGAGGTCAAACGAACGGTCAATCTGCTGTGTTGTCATCGGCGGGTACATGGGATTGACCCTGACCACGCGCCTGTTGTCAATCTGTTGCCATAAGGTCGCCCCTGTGAAGCGGTTGCTTTGCTGCTCGATGTGCTTGAAATTGGCCGCCTGGGCTTTCTTGTCGCGCAGGCAGTCGGTCCATGAGTTGAGGACTATGTGTTCCTGTCGCAGGCTCTCCTCCGCAGTAGTCTCCTCAATGATTTCCCGCATCCTCTCAGGGGTCTCGAAGATGACAGTCTGCGGAATGTCGCGTATTTCGGAAATTTTCTCTCCGGCGTCAAGCCTCCGGGCAAGCTCCAGTATGGGCAGTTCCCCCATGCCGTAGATTATCATATCCACGGGGGCATCGACAAGAATCGACGGCCTGAGACGGTCTTCCCAGTAATCATAATGTGACAGGCGGCGGAGCGATGCCTCTATGCCTCCGGCGATTACAGGCACATCGGGGTAGAGGTCGCGTAGGATCCTTGAGTAGACAATGGTCGGATAGTCGGGGCGCATACCGTGGCGGCCGTCAGGGGTGTACGCGTCATCGCTGCGGCGACGGCGCGCGGCGGTGTAGTGGTTGACCATCGAGTCCATCGCTCCGGCCGAAACGCCGAAAAAGAGCCTCGGCTTGCCGAATTTCCTGAAATCACGGAGGTCATCCTGCCAGTTGGGTTGCGGCACGATGGCCACTTTGTATCCCCCTACCTCGACAAGCAGGCGGCCAAGCACCGCCGCGCCGAATGAGGGGTGGTCGACATAAGCGTCTCCGGAGAAAAGGACGATGTCCACCTCCTCCCAGCCATGGGCTTTCATCTCCTTGACAGAGGTGGGTAGCCAGTCGGTGACAGGGCGGCGGGGATATTCGATTATCGAGCCGCCGCAGTGACGAGGCTGCTCTTTCTTGAGCTGTTCGCTGCGGGGTTGTTCCTTCCGAGGTGTGGTGTGGTTGGCCGTCGTGACGCTGTTGCCACGGGGATTGTTGCTGTGTCGGGTAGCTGAGTGCCTGCCCGAAAAACCTTTTTCGGATGTATGTCGGATTTTTTTAGGCATATTTCACAGAGTGTTGGCTGCCGGCAGGGGCTTGTCACGCCATCGAGGCGGCCAGTTTCTCCATTTTCAGGATTTCATCGCGCAGGCGGGCGGCTTCCATGAACTCCATGTTTTTGGCGGCCTGCATCATATCGGTACGCATGCGGGTGATGTAGCGCTGGATTTCCCCCTTGCTCATATAGGGGATGACCGGGTCGGCGGCGATGTCTGTCGTCGAGGTGTATTCCTCCGCGTACGGGATGACTTTCGCTGCCTGAGCCGCGGCCGAACGACGGCGGTCTCCGGTCCGCTGCGGGTTGGCCGCCGGGGCAAGATCCTCCGTGTCGAGGCCCACCAGTGCCGACCTTGCCTTGACGATGGCCTGCGGGGTGATGCCGTGTGCCTCGTTGTAGGCCATCTGTTTCTCGCGTCGGCGGCGTGTCTCCTCGATGGTGAGTTTCATCGAGTCGGTCATCTTGTCGGCATACATGATGACCATGCCGTTTAGGTTTCGGGCGGCTCGGCCGACGGTCTGGGTCAGCGAGCGGTGGGAGCGGAGGAATCCCTCCTTGTCTGCGTCGATGATGGCGACCAGCGACACCTCCGGCAGGTCGAGGCCCTCTCGGAGGAGGTTCACGCCGATGAGCACATCATAGACTCCGGCCCGCAGGTCGTCGAGGATTTTGATGCGGTCGAGGGTGTCTACATCCGAGTGGATGTAGGCTGTCTTTATTTTCAGTTTGAGGAAATAGTCGTTCAGCTCCTCGGCCATGCGTTTGGTGAGGGTCGTGACCAGGACGCGCTCGCCACGTTCGCGGCGCAGCTCGATCTGTTCGAGCAGATGGTCGATCTGGTGCAGCGTTGGTTCCACCTCTATCAGCGGGTCGAGCAGACCGGTCGGGCGGATAACCTGCTCGACCACCACACCCTCGCTCTTCTCCAGCTCGTAGTCGGCCGGTGTCGCGCTGACATATATGATCTGTCCGGTCAGACGCTCGAATTCCTCGAACCGCAACGGGCGGTTGTCGAGGGCCGACTGCAGGCGGAAGCCGTAGTCGACAAGATTCTGCTTGCGAGACAGGTCGCCGCCATACATCGCCCTTATCTGCGGCACCGTCACATGGCTCTCGTCGATTATCGTCAGGTAGTCTTTCGGGAAATAGTCGAGGAGGCAGAATGGTCGCATGCCGGGTTCGCGGCCGTCGAAGTAGCGGCTGTAATTCTCGATGCCGGGGCAATGGCCCACCTCGCGTATCATCTCTATGTCATAAGTGGTGCGCTCGTAAAGACGTTTGGCCTCAAGCGGTTTTGCCTCCTTGTTGAAAAACTCCACTTGCTCACCCAGGTCAAGTTCCATCTGCGCCAACGCCGAAGCCTGCCTCTCCTTGGAGGTGACGAAAAGGTTGGCCGGGTAAATCTGGAAACGGTCATGACGGCCCAAGGGGGTGTTGTCGAGGGGATGGAGGGTGGCGATGGACTCGATTTCATCCCCGAAGAAAATCACGCGCAGGATTATCTCCTCATAGGCCAGGCGGATGTCCACCGTGTCTCCCTTGACGCGGAAATTACCTCGGTTAAGTTCGATTTCATTGCGGCTGTATAGCGACTCGGCGAGCCTGCGCAGGAACGCGTTGCGGGATATCCGCTGTCCTTCCTTTATTTCGATCACGTTGGCGTCGAAGTCCTCGGGGTTCCCCATGCCGAAAAGGCATGAGACCGAACTTATCACGACTACATCGCGGCGTCCCGACAGGAGTGCCGACACTGTGGCCAGACGCAGTTTCTCGATTTCATCGTTGATTGACAGGTCTTTCTCGATATACTTGTCGACCGACGGTATGTATGCCTCCGGCTGGTAATAATCGTAATACGAGACGAAGTACTGCACGGAGTTCTCGGGGAAAAACTGCTTGAACTCGCTGTAAAGCTGGGCGGCCAGGGTCTTATTGTGGCTGAGTATGAGGGTCGGACGCTTCACCTGCTGTATGACATTTGCCATAGTGAATGTCTTTCCCGAGCCGGTCACGCCAAGCAACACCTGGGCGGGGAGGCCGTCGTTGACCCCCCTGACAAGTTCGGCGATGGCTTCCGGCTGGTCGCCTGTCGGTTTGTATTGGGATGTGAGTTTGAAGTCCATCGGTGGTATAACAATCCTGCGCCTGGTAATGTTACCGGTGAGGCGACCGGTCTCAGCGGAGACGGTCGGCGGCTTTGAGGAGTTTCTCGTCGTGGCTGATTCCTCTGTATGCCAGCAACGCGAAAACGACGGCTCCGGCGAGCAGCAAGATGCTGCCCATCCATTCGGCCTTCGCGCCTTCGCCCTGGAAACCGTAGACCATCAGGCAGGCACACACGGCAAGCACGGCTATGAGTATGACTGCCACGATTGTCATCATCTTCTGCCGGCGGGTGTCCTTGAACGAGAATATGTTGATAATCAGCAGCGCTGTGACGAGCAGGCCGACAATGAGCATCACCCAGTTGTCTGAGGGATACATGAAGGTGACAGAGTCGGGATTCATGATCTCAGGGCCTTCCATGCTGACATAAGCCATCGGGAGGAAACAGAACAGGGCAACCAGGATTGCCGCCACAAGCAACCACACGGATTGCCAACGTTGAATTACCATACAGTTTTATGAGTTTGGATTAGGCTGCAAATTTACGTTTTTTTTCCGACATCATTGCTGTTGACTGCCGGAAAAGCTTATGACAGGGAGTATAGGAGGGCATCGGTGATGAGCGGAATCAGCGATGGGGCGACTCCGAGGTGTGACAGCGCGGGGGCGTCGGCTTTCATGTCGGCGATGAAACTGTCGATTGACGCGCGTGGCACGTCGCCCGACACGTTGGCCCCGCTGACTGCTGCTTTGGCGGTGTCTATGACGGGGTTGCCCGAACTGCCTGCCGGACGTGGGCGCGACAGTATGCTAAGCCGGTAGAAATTCTGCGCTTCTGCGAAGCGACCTGTGGCCAGTGAGAGATGGCCCATGTTGAGGAAATCCTCAGGTTTGGGGTCGAAGTCGGTCAACACGCGTTCGTAGTATTTCCGGCTCTGGTCAAACTGCTTGTCCATCAGCAGGCTCCATGCGAGAGGCCGCAGCGCTTTGCCCGACTCCTCGTCAAGGTAGAAAGCTTTGTAGAAGGAGTTGACCGCCTCGGTGTTATGTCCCAGGGCCAGATGGGCGCGGCCCATGGCCATGGAGTTGGATGGCTGGTCGGGGCGCAGCTCTTCAAGGCGCTCACATGCCGCCAGGGCCGACGAATGGTTGCCGAGCATCGCGTGGCATTTCGCCAGGCGCCCCAAGGTCCATACGCTGCGGTTGTCGAGCATGTCGGCTTTCTCAAAGCACGAGAGCGCCGCCGAGGTGCGGCCGAGCTTCATCAGGCAGTGGCCCATCTTCTGGTACACGGCCGCGGACGGGTCGGCGATTGAGTCGATGATCTCAAAGACATCCAGGGCCTCCTGCCTGTATTGGTGGGAGAAATAGAATTCAGCGATCAGGGTGAGCAGTTCGGGTTCCTTGACATCCTCCACCAGAGCCGGGACAGCCACGAGGTTCACCCCCTCGCCAAACGGGTTGTAGAATTCACCCTTGCGGCGGAAAAGCCTGAAGAAACGGTAGAAGTTCTGAACCTGTCGCCGTATGAGGTCGCGGCGGCTATCTGCCGGCAAGTCGAGCGACGCGGCTCTCAGTTCGTTGAACTGGTCGGCCTGAGCGTTGAGCTGTCCCATAACAATGTCGCGCTGGGCTGCGGGCACATGTGCCAGCGACATCAGCAGGGAGTATTTGTCGCTGTCACAAAGGAAATGGAGCGGCTCAAACATTCCGGCTATCTTGCTGAGGCCTCCGTTGCCGGGGATGTCGGCAAACTCGCTGCGGTCGCAATGGAACGGCACAAACCAGTTGGCAATCTCGTTGAAGAACGGAAACTGCTTCAGATGGGAGAAGGTGCCCATCATTATGTCGCCACCTTCCTCCTGGATTTCGCTCATCTCCTTCAGGCGGTCGGCGAGCCCTGACTTGTCAAGCATCTCCTGCCATTCGGGGTTCTCCTCCATATCCTCGGGGGTGACCGTCTCGGTGGGGGAGAGCTTGCGCTCGAACTCAGGCCGCAGTTTCATCATCTCCGGCACTATCTCGTCGCGAATCTTGGCCGATATGCGGTCTGTGTCGCGGGTGCGTGTAAGCTCCATGTATGCGGCCCTCAGGTCTGGCAGCCATGTCGGCAGTTCCCTGACAGAGGCGAAACGGTCGCGCAGGCGGCGGGGCATCAGGCGGTCGCGCCACCTGTGCATGACTGTCAGCAACCCGATCAGGGCTACTGCCGACACCTGCTGGCTGCCGCCGGTGTAGAGGTCGCAGAGCAATTCAAGGCGGCGCGCGTCGTAGAATTCAAGTCCGCCAAGCGCCAGGGCCCAGGTGAACAACACCACGGCGTGGTCGGGCAGCACCTTGGACCCGAGTGTGGAGCCTATAGCCTCCGCATCACCTCTTGAGAGGGGGAATGTGACCCATAATATGTTGAATATCTTGCGCTCAAGCAGTTCCCTCTCGGATGTCGCCGCGTGGAACCCGGTGGAATGTGTACCCGAAGCCACCAGGTCGAGCAGCGATCTTTCGGAGCAATCCTTCAGGTATTTGTCGAGCAGGGAGGGTATGTTCTCTGCCGGATTGGCTCGCAGGTAACGCAGGTTGTTGTAATACAAGGTTGGCGCCTCCTTGGCGGTGTTGTTGCGTTCGAGCCTGTCTGTTATTGTCAGGATGGTCTCGCCGATTTCGGCCGTCATCTCATCCCTGGCGGGATCTTCCGCGCCAGACACGGCGTAAGAGAGCAATCTGCGGTATGATTGCTCGGCCTCGTCGAGGGTGTCTGAAATCTCCCATGCCATGTTGCCTTCTGACAGGGTTCTGGCGAGGCTGAACGCTTCGCGCAGACGCGATTGCGACACACATTTTTTCACGTTGTCTTTAATATCGGCAAAGAGGTCTTTTTTCATTCAGGGGGTAAAGTTTTTGCAAATATAACAAACAATAGTGCAAACATCTTGCCAAAATAATGGAAAAACGTTGGGGGATGGCAAAACGGCATCTGAAAAAAGGGAAAAAATAATTCAATTTTTTCTTGCTATATTCAATTTTTAAGTGCTATATTTGCGGTGGTGTTAGTCGATAACGGCCAATCACCTTAAAGCCTGCTTTAAAAAGATGCTTTATAGCATAAAATGTTATATTGACGGAATAAACTGAAAGTTCAACCAATTCATACATACGTTATGGATATAAACAATATCATGAACGCCCTGGAGGCAAAGCATCCGGGTGAGAAAGAGTACCTGCAGGCAGTCCGCGAGGTTCTTATGTCAGTAGTTGACGTTTACAACCAGCATCCTGAGTTTGAACGCAACAAAATCATCGAGCGTATGGTCGAGCCTGACAAGATTGTCACATTCCGTGTTACCTGGCTTGACGACAATGGTGACGTGCAGAACAACATCGGTTACCGCGTGCAGTTCAACAACGCCATCGGCCCGTACAAGGGTGGTATCCGCTTCCACGCGTCTGTCAACCTTTCGATTCTGAAATTCCTCGGTTTCGAGCAGACCTTCAAGAACGCTCTGACCACACTCCCGATGGGTGGTGCGAAAGGCGGTTCTGACTTCTCTCCCCGTGGCAAGAGCGACCGTGAAATCATGCGCTTCTGCCAGGCGTTTATCCTCGGCCTCTGGAAGAACCTCGGTCCCGACCGTGACGTTCCCGCCGGTGACATCGGCGTTGGTGGCCGCGAGGTAGGCTATATGTATGGAATGTACAAAAAGCTCGTCAACGAGCACACCGGCACATTCACCGGCAAGGGCTTCGACTTCGGCGGTTCACGCCTGCGTCCCGAAGCCACCGGTTTCGGCGCCCTCTACTTCGTGCAGAACATGCTGGCTCTGAAGAACGAAGACCTCAAGGGCAAGACTGTCGCAATCTCCGGCTTCGGCAACGTGGCATGGGGTGCGGCCATCAAGGCCACCGAGCTTGGCGGCAAGGTTGTCACCATCTCCGGTCCCGACGGTTATGTTTATGATCCCGACGGTATCAGCGGTGAAAAGATCGAATACATGCTCGAACTCCGCGCTTCAGGCAACGACATCGTCGCTCCCTACGCCGAGAAATATCCCAGCGCCACATTCTTCCCCGGCAAGAAGCCTTGGGAGCAGAAGGTCGACATCGCTCTCCCCTGCGCTACCCAGAACGAGGTGAACGGCGAGGATGCCAAGCAGATGGTCGCCAATGGCGTGAAGCTGGTGGCCGAGGTCTCCAACATGGGTTGCACACCCGAGGCTATCGACTGCTTCATCGAGAACCGCCTGAACTACGCTCCCGGCAAGGCTGTCAACGCAGGCGGTGTCGCTTGCTCGGGCCTTGAGATGACCCAGGACGCAGAGCATCTCCAGTGGACTGCCGAAGAGGTTGACGCCAAGCTCCATCAGATCATGGCCGCCATCCACGAGCAGTGCCTCATGTATGGAATGCAGGAGGATGGTTACCTCAACTACATGAAGGGTGCCAACATCGCCGGCTTCATGAAGGTCGCAAACGCAATGATGGAACAGGGCGTTATCTGATAACCGCCGTCTGATTCACCGACATAACACCCGCGCCGATTCTTTTGTGAGTCGGCGCGGTTTTTTGATGGAATTTTATTAACTTTGCCGAAATTCTATACACATTGGACAGCAGACAATTCATAAACATAATGGCCAAGCGCCTCAACCTTGAGGTCTCCACAGCCGAGCGGCTCGTGGAGGGATTCGTCGAGGTGGTAGGAGAGGAGTGTGGCAACCTCAACAGGCTGGCACTCCCATCGTTGGGCTCATTCCAAGGGGTCAAACGCAATGAGACTGTGGTGAGAGATCTCTCCACAGGTCGCCGTGTGCTTCTTCCCCCGGCCATCGAGCTGGAATTTGTGCCCGGCGGACGGCTAAAGAACGGGATCTCGGAGGGCCCCCGCAAATGAGCGCGTTCACGATTCCAATGCCGGAAATCATCACCCGCCTCGCCTCGAAGGTGAATTGCGGCGACGAGGTCGCCGGTGCTTTCCTGAAAGAATTCACGGTGGTTATCACCCAGGGGCTCGCCGCCGATGGCTTTGTCAGAATCGCCGGGCTCGGCACCTTCAAAGTGGCGGCCGATGTCGATGGCAAGCCGGGTGTCGAGTTTGCCCCTGAATCATCCTTGGCCGAAAAGGTCAACGAGCCGTTCGCGATGTTCGAGTCAGTGGAGATTGCCGACTCGCTGACCGATGACGAACTCGACGCTGGCATGTCTTCCACCGAGGGGCCTGCGGAAGGGGTGGAGGCAGTAAATGAGATGGATGAAGCTGACAGCCAGGAAACCATTGCCGAGGCTGATGTCATAGCTGATACTGATGTCACATCCGAGGCTGATGCTGAGGTAGTAGTGGAGGATAAGCCCCAACCGGGTAGCCAGTCCGATGCAACAGATGCCCCAACATCAGCGCAAGACTCTGCCGATTCCTGTGTGCCCTCTGTTGGGCAGGCGCAGACACCGCCCCCTCTGCCTCCCCGGTTTGCAACAGGCAGGCAGGCTGCCGCGCCTTGCAGCGAGCCCGCCGCGCCATCTGTCGCCCCTGTGCATATCCCGGCTGCGCTTTCTGCGCATGACCATGAACATGGCTCCACTGTGGCCGTGAGGCTTGAGCCTGAGAGCCGTGTGACCATAAAACGCGTGGGCCACACCACCCTCACTCTGGTTGTGACGGCGATAGCCGCATGCCTCCTGGGGCTGGTCGCCGGATATCTGGCATACAGCCATTCAAACTTTGGGTTGCCTGCAAACGTTGAAGTAATGGAAGATGGGATTTTCATCCGCAATAACGGGGGGAATCCTGATGATGCGGCCGGGCAGGCGCAAGCGTTGCCGGGTTGCTTGGAAGATTCCACGGATATGGCAGAGGCTGTTCCGGAACAGCCTGCTGACGACACCGCTGCGGCAGGGATGCCGGAGATGGCAGAAACAGCCGTTCCGCCGGCAGCAGAGGTCGTCACCGACACTGTAAAGCCCGGCAACTATCTTTCGGTGATGGCGCGCCGCCATTATGGAAACGCCAAGTTCTGGGTGTACATCTATCTGGAAAACAAGGATAAAATCAAAGATCCCGACAACCTTGAGGACGGTATGGTGGTGGTGATACCTCCCGCCGCGAAATATGACATTGACCCGTCAAGCAAGGAGTCGTTAAAAAAAGCTGACCGTGAGGCTTATAAAGCCATGTCGGAATAGCGGATTGCTTAAAAATGATTAAATCTTAAAATAGGTAAACGGTTGATAGATAAATTTAACACTCTGTTTTAACGTTTACCTGTTTTGTTTCCATACTTTTGCACTGTAAACCGGGTCGGTCTGAGACTGTTTTTCAAGCCGTCCGCGCCGCCGGTTCTCCATTTGTCAAATTTGCATAATAACAAAACCAACTATAAGAAACTTATGAGTGAAACTGTAAATATCAGAGAACTCAACGACCTCGTGGCAAGCCGTGGTAATTTCGTAAGCCTCATCACGCAGGGAATGGACCAGACCATCGTAGGTCAGAAACACCTTGTGGAATCGTTGCTCATCGCGTTGCTTTCCAACGGACATGTCCTTCTTGAAGGTGTCCCCGGTCTTGCCAAGACATTGGCCATCAAGACGCTTTCCCAGCTGATTGACGCAAAATACAGCCGCATACAGTTCACGCCCGACCTTCTCCCCGCCGATGTGACCGGTACGATGGTCTACAGTGTGAAGTCTGAGCAGTTCCAGGTGAAGCGTGGCCCGATATTCGCAAACTTCGTCCTCGCCGATGAAATCAACCGCGCGCCAGCCAAGGTGCAGGCAGCCCTGCTGGAAGCTATGCAGGAGCGCCAGGTCACCATCGGCGACCATACATTCCCGCTCGACGAGCCGTTCCTCGTGATGGCAACCCAGAACCCGATCGAGCAGGAGGGCACTTACCCCCTTCCTGAGGCGCAGGTCGACCGTTTCCTCCTGAAAGTGGTCATCGGTTATCCGACCCGTGAGGAGGAGAAGCTGATCATACGCCAGAACCTCTCCAACAAGAAAGCCAAAGTGCAGCCCCTGCTTCGTCCCGAAGACATTATCGACGCGCAGCAGGTGGTCGAGAAGATATACATCGACGAGAAAATCGAGCGTTATATCGTTGACATAGTCTTCGCGACACGCTTCCCGGCCGAGTGCGGATTGCCCGAGCTGCAGAGCATCATTGCCTTCGGTGCCTCCCCTCGTGCGTCTATTTCCCTGGCCCGTGCCGCCAAGGCTTACGCTTTCCTGCGTCAGCGCGGTTATGTCATCCCCGAGGATGTCCGCGCCGTGTGTCACGATGTCATGCGCCACCGTATCGGCCTGACCTATGAGGCTGAGGCCAACAACATATCGGCTGACGAGATCATATCAGAAATCCTCGACAAGGTAGTCGTACCCTAATCCCCGCCCCGCAAGGCCATATCTCTAAAACCAAGCAAAAGAAGATGGATGCCAACGAACTGTTGAAGAAGGTCAGGCGTATCGAGATAAAGACACGCGGGCTTTCACAGAATATCTTCGCCGGAGAATATCATTCGGCGTTCAAGGGGCGTGGCATGACCTTTTCGGAAGTCAGGGAGTACCAGTATGGCGACGACATCCGTGACATTGACTGGAATGTGACCGCCCGCCACAACCGCCCGTATGTCAAAATCTACGAGGAGGAACGCGAGCTGACGGTGATGTTGCTTGTCGATGTCAGCGGTTCGCGCCTTTTCGGAGCTGTCGGTGAGGAGAAACGTGAGATGATAGCGGAGATTGCCGCCACTCTCGCTTTCTCTGCCATACAGAACAACGACAAGATCGGGGTGATATTCTTCTCCGACAAAATAGAGAAGTTCATCCCTCCCAAAAAAGGAAAGAAGCACATCCTGTTTATCATCCGCGAGCTGATCGACTTCACGCCCGACCACCGCGGCACAGATGTCGGCATGGTGTTGCGGTATTTCACAGACGCGCTCAAAAAGCGTTGCACCACATTTGTGATTTCTGACTTCATCGACGAGAAGGACTACCACAAGGCTTTGTCAATCGCCGCCAACAAACATGATGTGTATGGAGTGCAGGTTTATGACAAACGTGACGCCCAGCTTCCCGACGTGGGGCTCATGAGGGTGCAGGATCTTGAAAACGGAGCCGAGCAATGGGTCGACACCTCCTCCAAAAAGGTGCGCAACCAATACAACCGCTGGTGGTATGAGCGCCAGCAGGTGATGTCTGACACATTCAAGCGCTGCCGGGTTAATTCTTGTTCGGTCGCAACAGACGAGGATTTTGTCACCGCACTGATGGGGCTCTTCCGCAGAAAGCTGTGAGCCTTCCTGATGATAGACATTCCTGAAAAATCAATTCCACAACAAAAAGAAGTTTGTCTGATGCTTAAAAGGCTGACATACATATCGATATTGCTTATTGCCCTGTCGCTCGGCGCTACGGCCTCGGCCCGCTCGATAAAGGCGGCGGTTGACTCGTCGCAGATTACGATGGGCTACCAGACGGCTATCCGTTTCGACATAGTTGACCAGGCCGGTTCGCCGTCGGAGATACTTGTCGACAAGGATGCCATACCGGCCGAGGTGGAGCTTATAGACTGGGTCTACGGTGACACCACCGACCTTGGCAATGGGCTGGTGGAGATGAGGAGGGCCTTGATAATCCAATCGTTTGACTCAGGGCTTTACACGATTCCACCGTTCCTGATGGTCGCAGGGCCCGACACGCTCCGCACCGAGCCTATAACCTTGAAAGTGAACCCGGTGGATGTCAGCCATATGGATGACATAAACCCGATTGCCCCGGCTATGGACTTTGAGTCAAGATGGTATGACTTCCTGCCAGATTGGCTTACGGACTACTGGCAGTGGATTCTCGCCGGACTGTTGCTGGTGGCTGCCGGAATCTGCGGTTACCTGATAATGACCCGCAAGGTTGAAGTGCCGCTTATCCCGAAGAAGAAACCGGTGCCCCCTTACCAGCTTGCCATGCAGCGGTTTGAAAGCCTGCGTGAGCAGAACCTGTGGCAGAATGGCCAGGAAAAGGAATATTACACCCGCCTGATCGACATCCTGCGCGACTACCTCCAGGGGCGTTTCGGTATCAATGCTATGGAAATGACATCCCAGCAGATAACGCGTGTGCTTAACGAGAATGAGACCACGCGCATGCCTAACGCCCGAATGAAGCGCATACTGGAAATCGCCGACTTCGTGAAGTTTGCCAAGGTAAGGCCGCTCCCTGATGACAACCACCGCGCCCTTGCCGAAGCTGTCCGCTTCGTGGAGGAGACAAAACCGGTGGAGGAACCGGCCGGCGAGGGTGGTGAGGATTCAGCTCCAGGCTCGGCAGGGACACAGCCATCCAGCCCATCGTCAGAAAGGCCCGGCACCACCGTGAAATGAATATGAAATATCATTTAGAGAATATACAAGATGCAATTCGCTAATCCCGGCATGTTATGGTTGTTGCTGATTTGCCTGCCCCTCGCGGGGTGGTGGATCTGGCGGCGACGTACGGCCAATCCCTCCCTCCAGATTTCCACTACGGGGCCGTTCCGCTCATTGGGGAGGCCCGCCCGCCAATATGGCCTGTATGCGATGTATCTGCTCAGGCTGCTCGCCATAGGCTGCCTGGTGGTCTGCCTGGCGCGTCCGCAGACACGCGACGCCTGGCGCACATCCAAAACCGAAGGCACCGACATGGTCATAGCCCTTGACATATCCTCCTCGATGCTCGCCCGCGACTTCAAGCCCGACCGTCTGGAGGCCGCCAAAAAAATCGCCGCCAACTTCATCAACGGACGTGAGAACGACAACATGGGGCTGGTGGTGTTTGCCGGAGAGGCATTCACCGGTGTGCCGATGACCACCGACCGCGCCACCCTCGCCAACTATGTCACGGCTCTTAACCGTGAGATGCTTGAGGATGGCACCGCTATCGGCGACGGCCTGGCCACATCCATCAACCGAATAAAGGATGGCAAGGCCAAATCAAAGAGTATCATACTGCTGACTGACGGCTCAAACAACACCGGTATCGTGGCCCCGCTCACAGCCGCCGAGATAGCCCGGAAACTCGGAATAAAAGTCTACACCATCGGTATCGGCACCAACGGCACGGCCCTTTACCCGATGTACAATATGTTTGGACGCATCGAGTATCAGCCACAGCCGGTTGTGATCGACGAGGCAACATTGAAACAGATCGCCGATATCACTGGCGGAAAATATTTCCGCGCCACCGGCAATCGCGTGCTCCAGGAGATTTTCGCCGAAATCGATCAGCTCGAGAAGACCGAGCTTGATGTGAAACATTTCTCTCATACAGAGGACTGCTATCTGCCATGGGCGCTTGCCGCGCTGGCCCTGCTGCTCCTCGAAGTTGTAATACGCCAGACTTGGCTCCGCACTATCCCGTAACAAGATTATGTCGTTCGCATATCCTTCATTATTGTATCTACTGCTCCTCATCCCGGTTATCTTCGGGTTGTGGTACTGGTCGCGTGTGGCCCGCAGGATGAAGCTGCGCCGTTACGGCAACCTCCGTCATCTTGAACAGCTGATGCCGGAGGCCTCGAAATACAAACCGGCCGTGAAGATCACCCTTGAGCTTCTTGCCCTCGCCTCACTGATTGTCGCTGTGGCGCGCCCACGTGCCGGCGAGAAAGAGGAGGTTGAGTCGACCGAGGGCATAGAGGTCATGATCGCGTTTGACGTTTCGCGGTCGATGCTTGCCTCTTCGACCGATGACACCCGTGGCATCTCTCGTCTCGACCGCGCGAAATATCTTCTCGGCAATCTCATAGACAAGCTTGGCAACGACAAGGTCGGCCTTATTGTCTTCGCCGGGGAGGCTTACACCCAGTTGCCAATCACGACAGATTTCGTGTCGGCGAGGATGTATCTCGATGAAATCTCCACTGAGATGGTGCCCACGCAAGGCACTGCCATCGGCACTGCCATAAACATGGCCATCAATTCTTTCTCCCCCGCCGAGGACATTAACAAGGCGATCATCGTCATCACAGACGGTGAGAACCATGAAGGAGATGCCGTAGAGATGGCCAAATACGCCAAAAGCCTCGGCATAGAGGTTGATGTGATGGGTGTGGGCTCGATAAAGGGAGCGCCGATACCGGTCAACCGCAATGGTGATTTTCTGAAAGATGAGTCCGGCGCGCCTGTCACGACATTCCTCAACGAGCAGATGGCCAAGGAAATTGCCGAGGCCGGAGGCGGGGTTTATATCAATGGCTCCTCTTCCAAGGCTTTGTCAAACCTGGTTGGCCAGCTTGACAAAATCAAGAAAAGCGACCTCCAGCATGTGTCATACAAGGCCAGTGCCGAGCAGTTCCCGATGTTTGTCTGGATTGCGCTGATTCTGCTGGTGGTTGACGCTGTCATCCTCCCGACCAAAATCGGCTGGCTGAAACGTTACACATTCTTCTCCCGTCAGAAAATAGCCGCCAAGGGTGGTGAAAGCCTGAAAAAACAAACAACAGTCAATAAGGAATTGTCAAAATGAAGCAGTTCTTGAAGATAGCAGCAATCTCGGTCTCCCTGCTGGTTGCGGGAGCGATGGCAAGCGGATGTTCCTCAGACAAGGAGCAGCCTGCCGGCCAGCGTCCGTCAACCAAGCGCGAGCGCAATTATATGAAGGAGGGCAAGAGCCTTTTCGACAAGCAGCGTTACGCCGAGGCGGAGGTGAATTTCAAAAAGGCCCTCGGAGAGAATCCTGACAACGCCCGGGCGCAGTTCAACCTCGCGTCATCATACCTCAAACAGCGGGGTGAAGACCTTGCCAACAAGGGGGATTCGCTCATCAGGCAGGCCGACCAGATACTGGCCCAGACAGCCGGTAATCCTGACATTGAACTTGCCCAACAGTCATTTTACGACCGTGGCAACATCGCCTACAAGGGCGAAGACTACGGCGCGGCCATAGAGATGTATAAGAATGCCTTGCGTCGCAATCCTGAAGACAATCAGGCTCGCGAGAACCTACGTCTGGCGCAGCTCAAAAAGCAGCAGCAAGACCAGAACAAGGATGACAAGCAAGACCAGAACCAAGACCAGAATCAGAACCAGGATCAGCAGCAACAGCAGCAAGACCAGGACAAGGATGACAAGCAGGACCAGAACCAGGACCAGCAGAACCAAGACAAGCAGCAACAGCAGCAGCAGCAAGAGCAGCAGGGTGGTCTAAGCGAGCAGAGCGCGGCTCAGATTCTCAAGGCTATGGATGCAAAGGAGTCTGCCACAAGGATGAAGGTTGAGCAGATGAAGCAGAGCCAGGAGAAGCAGTCGCGTCAGCGACAGACCGGCAAGCCTTGGTGATGCCCCCCTTTCCCCGTTGAGTTAGCTCAGGTCAAACTGTCACTCGCGGATATAACAGACAACTATTTTTAATGAGATATTACTGAAACGACTATGAAGAAGTTGTTTTCGATATTAACGGCGGTTTTGATTTTCTGCGCGACAATGGCGGCTCAGACCTCTTTCCAGGTCATCCCGCCACGCAATGTCATCGCGGGAAACCGTTTTGCGGTCACTTACCGCCTCTCCAACGGTGAGGGGACAAGCCTGAACGCGCCGGCCATAAACGGTTGCAAGCTGCTCAATCCCCAACCCGGAGTAAGCACTTCGCAGAGCTACCAGATAATCAACGGGCAGGCATCGTCGTCAAGCACGGTCGAATACACATTCATATACCGCGCCGAGGAGGAGGGGACTTTCACCATTCCGGCCGCCTCAATAGTGGTCGACGGCAAAAAGCTCACGTCGCAGTCTGCCAAGTTCACTATCCTCCCTGCCGACAAGGCCCCCCAATCGCAGCAGGGCGGCGGGTATGGCTACGGATATGGAGGCTCCGCCCCCCAGCAGGGCGTGCATGTCGATGACCTGTCATCCCAGGATGACACATCGCGTCCTATATCCAAGGATGACATCTTTGTGAGGATTATCCTAAACAAAAGCCATGCTTACGAGCAGGAGGCGATAGAGTGTACCATAAAATTGTACACCAAGTTCCAGCGCATCAACTCTTTTATGATGACTACCCCGCCTACTTTCGACGGGTTTCTCATCGAGGAGGTCGACACGCAGGCCGCGCTCAACGCCGTGGAGAATTACAACGGGCAGAACTATGTTACGGCTGTGTTGAAGAAATGTATCATCTTCCCCCAGAAGTCTGGAAAACTCACCATCAGTTCTGGCAAGTATGACCTCAGTGTGGTGCAGATAGAGCGTGTCAGCAACGGTTGGTTTGTCTCTGGGCGTCCGGTCGAGAAAGAGGTGCATCTCCAGCCTTATTCCTCGTCAGTCAACATTACCCCGCTTCCCGAGCCGCGCCCGGCTGGATTTGACAATGCCGTGGGACAGTTCACGTTTGAGAGCCGGCTCGCGCCTGAGAAACTCAAGACCGGCGAGGCTGCCTCGCTTGAATACATCGTCACCGGAACGGGCAATATCAAGTATATCCATGAGCCAAAACCTGAGATTCCCGATGACTTCGAGCAGTTCTCGCCGAAGACAGATTACCGCACCCGTGTGAGTGGTTCGACGGTCACCGGCACAATGATGGTCGACTACACTATTGTGCCTCAGAGTGTCGGCACATTCAAGATTCCCGAGCAGAAATTCGTGTATTTCGATCCGGCCAAGAAGTCATACGTCACTCTTACCGCGCCTGGCTACAACATGGAAATCGCCAAGGGCAGCGGCACCACCATCAGCGCCGAACAGCGTGAAATCGAGGCCCGCAACACTGACATCCTGCATATAAAGACCGGCGACAAGCGCCTGTCGCAAACCCACCATCCGTTGATATTCAACTGGTGGTATTGGGCCGTGGCCGGGTTGCTTGTGGTTGCTCTGATACTGGCCATTGCGGTTTATGGCCGTCAGGTGAGGCTCAACGCCGATGTGGCCGGCCGCCGCAATGCCCGTGCGAGCAAAGTGGCCCGCAAGCGCCTGCGCGAGGCCGAGGGCTTTATGAAATCGCGTCAGCCCGAGCGGTTCTATGAGGCAATGCTGAAAGCCATGTGGGGATATCTCGGCGACAAACTTTCGATGCCGGTTTCGCAACTCACGCGCCAGAATATATCCCAGACATTGGCCGACAGGGGCGTGGGAGAAGATGTGGCCGGCAGGATCATCAACGTGCTTGACCAGTGTGAGATGGCCCGCTATACCCCGGATTCCTCGTCCGAGGCTTCAGTGGAGGCTGTCTACAACGAGGCTACCTCCTCGATTAATGAACTTGAGAAAAGCAACATTAGCAAACGCAAATAGACCAATGAAACTGTTACACACCATATTGCTTTTTTGTGTCTCTGTGATTGCAGCCGGCGCCCAGCAGCCCGACAGTGTAGACCTGGAGAAGAGTGCTGGCGTCGCCGAGGTTGCAACCGACTCTGTGGCAGGAGCCGGAATCGCAGGGACTGCAGCCTCACTCTCAGGCGAGACTCTCGCGCAACAGGCTGACTCGGCTTACAGCGCTGACAATTTCGTGATGGCAGAAGCTCTCTATCTCAAGGTTCTGGAGACTGAAGGCAGCTCCACTACGCTTTTTTATAATCTTGGCAACGCATACTACCGCCAGGGCAATCTCGGCAAGGCGATTGTCAATTATGAGCGGGCACTCAAGCTTGATCCTACCAATGCCGACGCGCGTGCGAATCTCGAGTTTGTGAATTCCAAGATAACAGACAAGCAGATTGACAGCGGATCTTATATGGACTCGGTGTGGGACGGCACCGTAGGGATGTTTCATGCCGACACCTGGGCGGTCATCGCCCTTGTGTTGTTCGCCATATTCCTCGGCGGAGTCGCCGCCTATGTGTTCTCCTCGGCAGTGGCTGTCAAGAAAGCCAGCTTTTTCGGCGCTCTCATAGTGTTCGCCTTGACAGTCGGAGCGGTGATAGTTTCTTTCGCGGCTGCCAATCGTGTCAATTCCGACAAGTTCGCCATCATCCTTCCCCCTTCGTCACAGCTCTCGACATCGCC
Organism: uncultured Bacteroidales bacterium; assembly: GCA_958418815.1. Lineage (GTDB taxonomy): Bacteria > Bacteroidota > Bacteroidia > Bacteroidales > Muribaculaceae > UBA7173. The sequence continues at coordinate 35,540 of CATZGB010000023.1, forward strand.
CCGTGAGGCCAGAAGCCAGGCCGAGCAGGCGTTTCTGCTGCATGAAGGCACCAAGGTGGAAATCATTGATTCAATCGCCAATCCGGGCGAGGGAATGTGGTATGAGGTGCTTGTCGGACACGGCGAGCGGGCCTGGATAAGGGCCTCCGAGGTGGAGAAAATCTGATATTCTTGATAAATAGTTGACTTTTGCAAGATTAACAGATAAAAGCTGTGGGATATGTTTTATAACATACCGTAAAAATTTGGATAACTCAAATTAAGTGTATAAATTTAGGGAAAATTCCTCTCTGACCCTTGATATAGCAGTTACAAACCCCCAAAACCATACGAGAATGACTAAGACAATATCCTTCAACGATCTCCGTCGCATCAAAGACGCACTGCCTGACGGCGCCGTAGCCCGCATAGCTGACAAACTCAACACGACACCTCAGACAATCCGAAACTATTTCGGCGGCACAAACTATGAGTTTGGCAAGAATTGCGGGTTGCATATCGAACCGGGGCCTGACGGCGGCATTGTTGTCCTTGACGACACCACCATCTATGACATGGCCGTGGAAATCCTTCAGGAAGAGGAGCAGAAGAAGGAAAAATGAACTTTCCCTCGTCTGATGACATTATCTATGACGCGCCGGCCTGCTTAGCCCAGTCCAGCGCGTCATAGCTTTTTACGTCAATATTATTAGACATCCGACAATGACTCCCAACAGACTGATTACCGTAGCCGTCCACACCATTGAAAAGGCTTTGCCCCTGAAGGCGCTCCTTGAGCGGGAAGGCATATATGTCGAGCTCAACAATGTTAATCTCGCGTCGCCGACTGTAGCCGCCGGTGTCAGAATCAGAATCAAGGAGTCTGACCTGCCGCTTGCCCTGCGCATCATAGAGAACATCGAGATTTTCAACTTCCCGGCCGACGGGGAAAGTGGCGACGCTGGCGGCACGGTCTTGTTGCCCACTGATTTCTCGCCGCATTCCGACAATGCCGCGCGGCTCGCGTTCAGGCTGGCCGCGAAACTCGGCTATTCGATAGAGTTGCTTCATTCATTCATCGCCCCGGCCTCGCCGCGCGGTGTCCAGCTGATGGATTCCTATGATTACGAGCTGGCGGATATGGCCGAGAGGCAGACAATCGAGGAGGAGGCCCGCGCTATGATGGAGTCATATGCCTCAAAGATACGCGGGTGGATAAAGTCGGGGGAAGTGCCTGCGGTGAAATTCTCAACCATGGTGATAGAGGGGATTCCCGAAGAGTCGATTCTCGGATATGCGCGCGACAAGAATCCCCAACTGGTTGTCATGGGCACTCGCGGCGCGGACAAGAAAGAGGCCGAACTGATAGGAAGCGTCACTGCGGAGGTGCTTGACTCCTGTCGTATTCCAGCCTTCACGGTGCCTGAGAATGTGGATGTGGCCGAGTTGATGGAGATGCGTCGTGTGGCGTTTCTCTGCAATCTCGAACAGGAGGACATGATTGCCCTCGACACCCTTTACCGTATCATGGAGGGGCAGTCGCTCGAGGTGATGCTCGTGTATATCCCTGGCCGTAGAGATCGGGGAGTGGCAGATGCCAAGACCGGACAGGCCCAGCTTAACCTTCTTAATTATTGCCGGGAGCATTTCCCGGGATATGGGTTCGATATGCGTACCGTACGCCTTGACACACTGATAGAGGACTTCAGGAACATCATGCAGGAGGGCCCGTTCAACCTCATATGTGTGCCCAACAAGAAACGTAATGTGTTCGCGAGGGTGTTCAACCCGTCAATTGCCCACAAAATCCTGTTTCGCGCCGATGTGCCGATGATGGTGATACCTGTGTGACGCGTAGATTGCTTACTGTTGCCGTTTTGGCTTGAAGAAACGTTTGATTTTACGCAGACGGGTCTGGTTGCGGCGGTGGCGTATCACATGATAGAGGGCATCCTCGAAGTTGAAACCGCGTTCCCACACATACGGCTCCAGGAGCCCCAGGTAATCATGGGGATATGTGCCGAGCTGGAAAAAAGACCTCATGGCTTCCTTCAGCTTCGGGACACGGCCTATTTTCATCCGGTTGATGTCTATGAGGGTGAATTTGTATCTGTCGGCACTCTTCTCAAACAGGATGTTGGTGGTGTTGTAATCCAGGGGGATTATACCTGTCATATGGAGACTCAAAGTGAAACGCGACAGGTTGTCGGCCATCAGGTAATGCTCCTCCTTGCTCAGCCGGTCGGTATAAAACACGTCGGAAACCGCAGGGAGGTCGACATATTCGGATATGAAGTATCCGTCGCGGAATATGCCCCATCTGCTTTCTTCCATGTACGCGATAGGGAGTGGGGTGGATATGCCGAGAGACAGTAGCCTGAGGGCGTGTTCATATGCGCGTCTGGCTTTCGATTTCCTGAAGAATGTGTATATTATCCCGGTCAGCAGGTTGGTGCGCTTGTATTTTTTCACAACCACAGGTTTGCCGTCGAGAGATGCGAGATCGACTTTGTTGCGGTTGTTGCAGAATGTCTTCACGGGGGAGTATTCCCCGTGGGCGAGCTTGAGCAGACCGTCGGTGTGGTCAGTGTAGTCGGGATGTATGACTTGTCTCATTGCAGGGTGATGTCGCCGTTGAGGTATTTGTCAAGCCCGTCATTGCTCCTGATCCGTTTGTCGCGGCGGGTGGCTTCCAGCAGGTCGTTGTTGCGCTGGAAAGTGTCCTCCTTTTTTGATGACGGATGCCACAGGTGGTAGCATATGGCCCGGTGGCGCACCTGCAATGGCTTGATACGGTGGTTCATAAGACGCGCCACGAGGTCATGGTCCTCGCATCCCCATCCAAGGAAACTCTCGTCATATCCGTTGACTGCAAGCAGGTCGCTGCGCCAGAATGCCATGTTGCATCCGCGATATTTAAGCTTGGCGGGAGATATGAGGTTGATGGTCTTTGCGAGGAATATCGAACGGATGGCGTTTTTGCGGTTTGATATGCCGTGGGTCCAGGATGTGACTGTTATTGACGGGTCGGCGAAAATTTTGCCTGTGAGGTCTTTCTCTATCAGCACACGGCTCCCGCATACGAAGTGTCCTCTACGAGCCACCGCGGCATGGTCGGCGATGAATTCTGGATGCAGGAGTATGTCGCCGTCAATCTGCACGATGTAGTCTCCCTTGGCCTTTGCGATGGCTTTGTTGCGTATAGTCGCGAGCCGGAAACCTTCGTTTTTTTGCCATACATGCACCACCGGGAATGGCACCTGGCGGCTGAACCGTTGAATTACCTCAGGGGTGGAGTCTGTTGAGCCGTCATCGGCTATGATGACTTCATAAGGATTGGAGGTCTGCTTTATGACGCTGTGCAGACAGGCCTCAAGAGCCTTGGGGGAATTATATGTGGAGATAATCAGTGAGATTCTCATCTTTACGTTGCTGGGGCAGGGTTAGGGTTAGGAATGGCTTGCGGGATGAATCCGCGCTGGGTTATCCTCTCGATTGCGAAGGGAGGCGGGAGAAGTGAAGCATCTTGTCAGCCTCATACAGCAGTGATAGCAAGGGGGGATGAAGCCGCCTGGTGGCTGCGAGCCGTGTCAGCTGTGTCTTCAGGGCTGGTTCAGAAGACAGAAGCCCCGGGTGTTTCCTGAGGCGTTTGCATATCCTGCCGGCAATTACTTTGCGCTGCATAGGGGTCAGTTCAAGCCATTGGGCCATTTCGGCCACTATCTCGGTTCCCTCTGTGTAGGTTTTGCCTGCCTTGGATGCCGAGGCTGAGACTTTGTTGGGGTGCTGCCGGAAATTGTTGAGTTTGCGGCATATCTCGACCGCTTGCCCTTTGCGGGCAAGTTGCGACCAGAAAAGCCAGTCGCCACAAAACCTCATATTCAGGTATCGCTCAGTTATCTCCGGGGCGGCCTCTCTGCGAAACACTGCCATTGATGCGTTGTAAATCAGGTTGTTGCGCAGAAGTCTGCGTATGGTCAGCTCTTTGCCCGTGTATGTGGCCCGCGTGCCGAGCCGTCTGCCAAACTTGTCCCAGTCTTCTCCGGGAATCTCATTGCCGAGGCTGTCTATTATTTTTGAGCCGGAAAAGGCAAGCACTGCTTCGGGATTGGTTTCCAGCGCGTCGACAAGAGTCGACAGGAAATCTTTCTCGGCATAGTCGTCGCTTTCGGCAATCCACACATATTTGCCGCAGGCGAGTGACAGCCCCTTCCTCCATTGGGCGAATGTCGTCCCGGAGTTCTTGTCGTTGAACACGATGTGGCTGACTTTGGGATGCTGCCGGTATTGTTCGAGTATCTCTCGGCTGTGGTCGTTTGAGCAATCGTCAAGAAGTATCACCTCGAAATCCTCGAAATCCTGACCTAAGACACTGTCGATTCTCTCCCTGAGATAGGGAGCGTGGTTGTAGTTCGGGATTATGACTGATACGGTCGGATGCATGCTTCAGTTGAGAAGAGTGGCTAACAATATTGCAAAAATAATTAAAAAAAATGGATTCCGGAAACTCCGGAATCCATTTTTTATGGTAAGACAGTAATGTAGGCTTATTCGTATTCAAGCAGGAGGGCATCGGTGCCGATTACTTCGTCGGGTGTGACAAACACGCGCTTGATGGTCATGTCGCGGTCGGCCTCAAGGTCGTTCTCCATCTTCATGGCCTCGTAGACCATCAATATCTGGCCTTTCTTAACCTTGTCGCCGGGCTTGACGTTGATTTCGATTATGCGGCCTCCCATCGGAGCGCGGAACACCTCGCCGGTGATAGGCTCGTCATCCTCAACCTTGGCGGGAGCGGCTTCTGCCTTTTCTGCCTTGGGAGCTTCTGCGGGCTGTTTGGCCTTGTATTCCTCTTCGCGGCGGTTGCGGAGGAACTTGTTGGCCACATTGGGCAGCAGTTCGAGCAGGAGGGATTCCTCGGAATTGGATGCCAGGGGCACTCCGCCGAGGTCGGCGACTTCGGGGTTGGCGGGTTTCTTGTAAGACGACACATCGTAAGGCTTCTCGGTCGCATCTCCGGTGATTTTCTCACGGAAGGCCGGGTCGATGGCCACGGGAGTGTGGCCGTATTCACCCTTGACGAGGGAGATGAACTGGTTGTTGGCCTGGGTGTAGTCGGGGTTGCCTTTGCGGCGGTCCATGGCGAGCAGCACTGCCTGTGAACCTACAATCTGGCTGGTGGGGGTAACCAGGGGCACCAGGCCGGCGTCGCGGCGCACCTTGGGAATCAGGCGCATTGCGTCGTCGAGCAGGTCGCTGGCCTGAAGGGCCTTGAGCTGGGCGACCATGTTGGAGTACATACCGCCGGGAACCTCGGCTTCCTTGACCAGCAGGTTGGGCTTGGGGAATCCGAAATGGGCCTCGATGGCGTGGCAAGCGGCAAGGAGTTCATCCTCGTTGCCTGCTTTGGCGGCGGCGATGGCTTTGTCGAAGAGGGCGTCCACTTCTGCGGGAAGTGTGTCCTTGAGGGGGTCGAATTTCTTGGGGAAATGGTCCTTGTTGAGGTCGAAGTCGGCCAGGTTGCGGCGGATGCCTTCCAGGCGCTCGCGGATTTCGCCGACCTTCTCCATATTCACTTCCACTTCGATGCCGAGTTTCTTGCAGAACACGTAAACAAGCTCGATGGCGGGAGCTGCCGAGCCTTCGCCAAACCACCAGATGTTGGTGTCGAGGATGTCCACGCCGTTGAGGATGGCCATCAGGGAAGAGGCGAGTCCGTAACCGGGGGTGCAGTGGGTGTGGAAGTCAACGGGCACTTTCACGGCTGCTTTCAGCTTGCCGATGATCGAAGCCGCGCGAGAGGGGCTCACGAGGCCTGCCATGTCCTTGAGGGTGATGATTTTTGCGCCAAGACGCTCCATCTCGATGGCGAGGTTGACAAAATACTCGTCGGTGAATATCTTTTTGGGAGCTGCCGGAGCTTCCTCTTTCTTGCCGAAAAGCGAGCTGAAGAAACCTTTCTTCTTGGGAGCCTCGACCGGAGCTTCCTCCTTGGGATCCACGGTGTAGCATACGGCTGCGTCGGCGATGCCGCCAAGCTCGTTGATGAGGCGTATCGACTCCTTGACATTGTCGATGTCGTTGAGGGCGTCGAAGATACGCATTATGTTAAGACCGTTCTTGATGGCTTCTTTGTAGAATCCTTCGAGGACCGAGTCGGGGTAGGGAACATAACCGAAAAGGTTGCGGCCGCGGGACAGAGCCGACAGGAGCGACTTCCCGCCTATGGCTTTGGAGATGGTGCGCAGGCGATCCCAGGGGGATTCGTCGAGATAGCGCATCACTGAGTCGGGCACTGCGCCGCCCCACACCTCCATGATGTAGAATCCTGCATCCTTGTAAAGGGGAAGCAGAGGGTCGATGTCTTGCTGTTTCAGACGGGTGGCAAACAGTGACTGCTGGCCGTCGCGCAGGGTTAAGTCCCTGATTTTTAACTTCTTCTCCATAGTTGATAGCTCTTTATGGTATAAATCTACATGCAAACTTAATGATTTTTTTTGAATTTTCAACAGTCTTGGTGAAAAATAGCATAGATATAGCGAAAATTCCGGAAATTCTCCTTAACTTTGCAATTGACAATCAATTTGCCCGCCGCTCTTCTCGTGAATTAGGAAAAGGCCGGGGGCTCTTATTGGACTTATTGAAAACCTTAAGTTTACAGAGATTAGAGATGTTTAATTTCTTCAGGAAAAAGCCGGTCGGACGGCCTGAGCTTTTTTTCCATACCGACATTCATTGCCATCTGATTCCTGGTATCGACGACGGCCAGCGTGAGGCTGAAGGCGGCGCTGATCTTGCGGCCCATGAAAAGGAATGGGGTATAGAGAGGATAATCGCTACTCCCCATGTCACGCAGGATACTTTTGAGAACACCCCCGACACGATCCTGCCGGCTTTCAATAAACTAAAAGAGGCGGTTGATAGAAAAGGGGTGGCCATCGAGCTGATGCACTCGGCCGAATACCGTATGGATGCTTTTTTCACCTCGCAGCTCGAGAAAGGGCTGGTGAACCCGATGCCCAACAATTACCTGCTGGTCGAGAACTCCTTCATACAGGAGGCGTGGAACCTCGACAAGATGCTTTTCGACCTGAAGATGAGAGGTTACAAGCCGATTCTTGCCCATCCCGAAAGGTATGTCTACTATTTCCAGAAGAGGGAGCGTTATCGCCAGCTGCATGACGCCGGGACGCTTTTCCAGGTGAATCTGCTGAGCCTTGCCGGCAACTACGGCAAGGATGTCAAGCAGATGGCCGAATATCTGATTGATTGTGATATGGTGGATTTTGTCGGCACCGACATGCACAACCACAAGCATTGCTCCACGATAGAGCAATATCTGGAGTCGAAAGACTACCGTCGTCACGCCGCAAAGTTGGCCGGTCGCGTCTTCAACGATTCGGCTTTTTAAAGCTGTATGGCCGCAGAGAGGAAGGATGTGACGGCCTGTGTCAGGATAGTTGCTGACGCACAGACTCCTCGTGGATGGCGGCCAGAAGCGCGCGTATGAAATCCGGCGACAATCCGAGCGACTCGGCCTCGGCCACACGCCGGGTGATGAGGTTCTCGTAGCGGTCAGGCTGCACCACGGTCATCGAGTGTGATTTTTTGTAGGTGCCTATCTCCCGGGCTACTTCCATGCGCCTTTGAATCAACGTCATCAATTCATCGTCAATCTGGTCGATCTGGCCGCGCAATGAGGCCAGTTCGGCCTTGTCGCCATCCTCTTTCCCCGGGTTGCGCTTCAGCCGTCGGAGCATGTCCTCCAGCTCGGCCGGTGTGATCTGCTGGCCGCTGTCGCTGAGGGCTTCTTCGGGATGGGGGTGTACCTCGATTATCAGGCCGTCGAACCCCCGGCTGAGTGCTTGTCGTGCGATTGGCTCGACAAGTTCGCGTTTGCCGCCTATGTGGCTGGGGTCAGACAGGATTTGGAGTGAGGCGCCGACACGTCGTCTCAGCTCCATCGGAATCTGCCATTGTGGCGGGTTTCGGTAATATGGATTGCCGTAGACGCTGAATCCGCGGTGGATGGATGTCAGCCGCCTTATGCCTGCGTTGTAAAGGCGCTGTATGGCCCCGATCCACAACTCGAGGTCTTGGTTTGCCGGATTTTTCACAAGGAACCTGAGGGAGGACGCTTCCACATTGTGGCGGATGGCCCAGTCGCGGGCCGCATCGGCTATTTCCTGTACGGCAAACGGATTTGTGGTTGTGCGTGCCCCCAGCCAAAGTATGTCGATTCCGTTGTCGAGCGCCTCTTCGAGGTGTTGCGCGGAAGCGACCTCGGTTGCTGTCATTATGCCGGTCTTGCGTCCGGCATCTGAAATCCATCGCAACGCGTCGGTGCCGCGTCCCTCGAAACAGCCGGGATGGGTGCGGGGCTTCCACACGCCGGCCCGGAAAGCAGACACGCCCATGTTCGCGAGATGGCAGGCGGTCTCCATGACCTGTTGTTCGTTTTCGGCACTGCACGGCCCGGCGATTATCACAGGGCCAGGACATGCAGGGGTGTCTATTGCCGGACGCAGTCCGGGGAAAAGGCTTTCAGCGGCCTTTTTATTATATATATGTGTGGGGGCAGAATTGTTCACGTTGCAAAGTTACTTCTTTTTTTCGGTCTGCGGAGTGTTTTTGCCATTTATCAGTTTCCGTCGCAAATGAAAAGCTCCCGGAGCTGAAATGCTCCGGGAGCCGGGGTGTGCCTGTGTGAGAGGCGTCACGGTTTATGAAGTGTGTGTCAGTTACCGGGCACGAAAATCACGATGCGGTTCCAGTCGTTGGCCTGGTAAGGCTGCTGTGTGCTGCCTTCTGCGTCGATTGAGAGACGGCTGGGGTTGATGCCGTAGGTCTTGGTGAGGGTGTCGTAGACAGCCTGTGCGCGGCGCTCAGAGAGCTTCTGGTTGTATTCCGAGGTGCCGGTGTCTTTGTCGGCGTAGCCCTTGATGAGCACCTTCACGTCGGGATTGCTCTTGAGGTATTCGGCGGTGTTGTAGACGTTGACCATCTCCTCGTCGGAAATCTTGGCGGAGTTGATGGTGAAGCGCACTGTCGACATCATAGGAGCTGCGGTCGACTCGGGGCAGTCGGGCTGGGTGACTTCGGGGCAGGGAAGCTGTGCCTGTGCGGCGGCGAGGGCTGCAGCGGTGGTGGCCAGTTCGCCACGGAGATCGTTTACCTGGTTGTTGAGCGAGGCGATGTAGGCCTGGTCTTTGCATGCGTTGTAAGCCTGGTAGTTCACACCTCCGAGATTGAAGGAGAAACCGCCGGTTGCCTGGATGTTGATGTCGACGGGAGCGTCAATGGCTGCGCCGTTGACATTGTCGCCGTAGAATGACGCGCGTCCTTCAAGGAAGAAGTCGCAATAGCGGCAGAGACGGAAGCGGAACTGGATACCGGCAGACACAGGAAGCGCCCACTGGCGGTTGCGCGACTTGCCCTCGCGGTACACGTTGGTGCCGTCAGACTGGATGCCCCACACATAGGTGCCTCCAAGTCCGACGAACGGGATGACGCTCACGGGGCGGTCAGGGTTGACACCTCCCAGGGAGTTGCACATGTCCCACATGAAATCAAGGTTCACGTTGGCAAACTTGGCCTTGGAGTAGGATACGTTGTCCCAGTGCCAGGCACCGCCATACGCGCTGATGCGGAAAGCCATATAAGGTGAGAACCAGCGGCCGAAAGCACCGTTGTAGGTGGCGGTGATATGGCGTTTGGCATCGCCTACGGCGAGTTCGTTCTCAAACAGGGGCACGTCGATGCCTGCGCCAAGCTGGATGAACCAGTTGTCATGGCCGTTGACCGCGTAGTTGGTCTTGCAGTTGGCGACGTCTACCACACTGACGCTCTCTTCCTCGACAACAATCGCGTCCTGGGCGTTGGCATTGAAGGATGCCAGAAGCCCGCAACACAGAGCTGTCGTGGCAAAAAATGGGTCAGCTGCAAACCCCGGTTGTTAAAATATGCGCAAAGATATGTAACTTT
>CATZGB010000024.1 GCA_958418815.1 uncultured Bacteroidales bacterium
CTGTTCTGGGCACATTGAAAAATTGCAAGTGATTAAAAATTAATCACTTGCAATTTTTAGTTTCATCTTCCTCCATCAACACGGAGTCAACCAACCTCCGCCCCCCTGTTTCAACCGAAATAAATCAGTCCGACACATCCCAAACAACCCAAATCAGCCATTTTTAACTTTTATCAATACAAGTATGCCGTCCTCTCGAACTATCCAATATGCATTTTGACTGTGTACAATGCGATAAAAGTAACTTTCATATTCCATCTCGATAAAACCAATAATAAAATCCGCCATGACTAAACTGATTAAGAAATCCTGCCTATTAGTGGCTATGTTTATAGTATGCATCGCCACATTAGCATCTTGCGGCAATTCAGACCAGGCTAACACCCGCTACGTTGCTGCCAAACTCGTTGACTCCGACATGTGGAGCATCGTCGATGTTACGACCGGCGAAATAATTCACAAAGATGAATTCAAAAGCCAACCTACCATAATCGTTAACGACAAGTTCTGTGTAAAAAACGAAAGTGGGTTATATGACTACTTTTCAGTTGACAATGTAACAAAACCCATAAACGGTGAAAGTTATCTTTATGCAACTGCATTTAATGAAAACGATGTTGCTATTGCTGTACTAAAAGGCAAAGGAATTTCAATCATTAATGGAAAATGCGAGGCTGTCGCAAATATTGACAATTCTATTGTTTCCGCTAATGATTTTGCGAATGGTTTCGCAACTGTTTCAAATGATGACAACAAGCATGGATATATCAATGAAAAAGGTGAAATTGTCATCAAGCCGTCCTATGACTTGGCATTCAATTTTTCGGCTGACGGACTTGCAATTGTCGGCAAGGAAGTAAATGATTCAACTAATAAGTATTTTGCAATTGACACCAAGGGAAAAGAATTGTTCTCATTCTCTTCCAATGAATACAAAGACTTTGGCTCTTTTAATAATGGCTATCTTCCTGTACAGAAAGCAAACGGCGATGTTGTATTATTGGACAAGACAGGGAAAAAGACAAGTTCTATTGGCAAATGGAAAGGCAATCTCCCCAGTTGGCTTGGATTCAATAATGACGTAATCGTTTTTATGGACGGGGATGCATATGGCCTGAAAAACAGCAAGGAGGAAATCGTTATCCGCGCAAAATATGATGAGCTTATTCCATTGACTAAGATCAATGACAAATACTATCTTGCAAAAAAGCAAGAAAAATATGGCGTTGTGGATAAAAATGACAACGTTATCATCCCCTTTGATTATGCAGTACTTGGATATATTAATAAGAACATTCTTATTGTTGGAGAGGGTAAATCTTTTAACTTTATGAATAAAGACCTAAAAGATGTTGGCCAGAACAACTATACCAATCTTTCCTTTATGACTGGTTCATCTATTTACAGCAACTATTTCAATGCCGAAAAGGAAGCTCGAAAAATTATATCCAACATAACAGACACCACTTTCTTTAAGACACGTAAAGGAATGACACTCCGAGACTTCAAAGACAAACTTAGCGGTTATAAATATGCCGACATGAGCGAGTCCACATTGCATGATTACGACTATCCATTCTCTTACTTGTATGGCTTTGATAAAAACCTTTCTTCTCAACGATACGAATACATATACGGATATCGCTTTCCGACGTCACCTGAATATAATTACAACGCAAATCTTTCAGCCGTATTTGCTATAAATAGCACCTTTGAGAAATTTCAACCAGGTTCAGAAGAAGCACTAGCCAAAGCATTTGATTCTCAAATTCAGAAGGCCGGATTTAAACCGGTTGAGGGAAAAGCCAATTGGTTCAAGAATGAAAAAGACATTGCCGTAGCATTAGCCTATAACAATGGAACTGTTACTGTAATGTGTGCATACTTACCTCGCTATATGGAGTTAAAGGCAGAACGTAACCCACGTGAAGAAACCTCCAAGGACAATGTTCAGGTAGATTATGTAGACACGTTTGGCCTAGAAAAATTTGAAAGTCCTGTTGCAGTTGACACTGTTGCGGCAATTGAAGATGTCATTGAAAAGTAAGTTCAATAATCCCTTATCGTTTTAATCGCGGATTATTTGATTGTTCCGTTAACGACTGATTACAACACCCCGGCTACCGCGTCGATATGATGCAACTGCCGGGGCTTTTGTTGTTTAAGTTGGCACACTGCTATCTACTAAATAGACGGAGTAAAAATTAAATGACCGCCTTGTCACAGACAAGCCAGACCTCACAGACGCTTATATGAAGCATGTTAAAGATGACCATCCAATAACCGAAGTATGGTTGAACGAAAATGGCCATCTAAGGATGCAATATAAAAAGCCAGAGGAATGATTGCTCATCCCTCATTCTGATGAGAAACCGGAGGCCATTAACCACGGATTTCTCAATGCAAAATTGGATGCCGGGGGACGGGGTCAGGAGATGCCCAGCAGCTCGATTTCGAAGATGAGGGTGGAGCCGCCGGGGATGCCGGGTTGGCTGAAACGTCCATAGCCTTGCTCGGCGGGGATGTAGATCTCCCATTTGTCGCCGACATGCATCTGCTGGAGGGCGATGATCCATCCAGGGATGAGGTCGCGCAGGCGGAATGCCGGGGCCACTCCTCCTCGGCTACTGTCAAATGTCTTGCCGTTGATTGTCTTCCCTACATAGTGGGCCGTCACGACGCTGTTTCGGTTGGGCGTCGCCCCCTTTGCGTTGCCGTTTTTCACCACTTTGCACAACACCCCTTTGTCGAGGGGCCTGACTCCCGGCTCTTTCGCCTTGTCGGCAAGCCACTGCCGGTTCTTTTCTATGTATTCCTGTTTTGCCATCGTCGTTGTCAGAGATAATTCAGTCATCAAAAGCGGACTCCGGCAAGTGGAAACACCTCCAACTCCGGGGCCGCCTTTGCAAAGTTACGCATTTTCGACCACCTGGCATCACGGCGACAAGTGATTTTTCGGCTTCCCCGCCCGGCATCCCCCGCCGGCTCTCGCATCTTTTCCCCTGCATGACATACGAATTGCCCGCGCTCCCGCGTTATTCTTATTGTATGCAATTCATCCGAGACATGAAATCATCCATCCATAAGGCCGCTGCGCCCTTTGTCATCATCTGCTCCATGATGCTGGCCCTTGCGCTATCAGGTTGCGGTGGCGCCAAGCTTTCGGTCGCCAACGAGCAATACGAGCGCGGGGAGTATTTCGATGCCCAGAAGACTTACCGCAAGATATACAACAAGCTGACAAAACGCGAGGAGCGGCCTCAGCGCGGGGTGGTGGCATACCAGATGGGACTGTGTTACGAGAAACTCGGAATGAGCGCGAGGGCATCAGCCGCGTTCGCCAACGCCATCCGCTACCAGTATCCCGACTCCACGGCAATCCTGCTGATGGCCAAGTCGCTCCAGGAGGAGGGTAAATACGCCCAGGCCATCAAGGCTTACGATGAATACCTGTCGCTCGACCCTAAATCGGCTGTCGCCCAGACCGGCCTGTCGGGGTGCCGCTGGGCGTTGAACCAGAAAGGACACCCGACGCGCTACATCGTCAAGCAATCCAAACTCTTCAACTCGCGTCGCGCCGACTTCGCCCCGATGTTCCTTGACCGCTCCACTGCCGACGTGGTGTATTTCACCTCGACCAACGAGAAGGTCACCGGCGACCGCAAAAGCGAAATCACCGGGATGAAGAAAGGCGACATATGGATGTCGCGCAAAAACGAGAAAGGGGAATGGCAACGCCCCGAGCCTGCCGAGGGGGAACTCAACACCGAGATGGACGAGGGGGTATGCTCATTCACCCCTGACGGCTCCACGATGTATCTCTCCCGCGCGAGACGCGAGCCCAACGCGGCCACATCGGTGGAAATCTTCACCTCGCAACGCTCCGACGCCCAATGGAGCGCCCCTGTGAAATTCGAGATACTCAACGACACGGTTTCGGCTGTCGGCCATCCGGCCGTAAGCCCCGACGGGAAATGGCTCTACTTCACATCTGACATGCCCGGAGGCTCAGGCGGCAAGGACATCTGGCGCATCAACCTGCTCGACCGCGTCGGGTCGCTCGAAAACCTCGGGGAATTCATCAACACCCCAGGCGACGAGATGTTTCCCTACGTCCGCACCGACTCCATCCTGTATTTCGCCTCCGACGGGCATCCGGGATTCGGCGGCCTCGACCTTTTCAAGGCAACGCTGACCCCGTCGGGAGGATGGAAAGTTGAGAACATGGGGCAGCCGGTCAACTCATCGGCTGATGACTTCGGCATCACTTTCGGCCAGGGAGAGTCAGGATTCTTCTCCTCCAACCGTGGTGACGGCCGAGGCTACGACCACATCTATTCATTCATCCTGCCCGACCTCGAGATATGGATTTCAGGATGGGTGCTTGACCGCGACGAAGAGCCGGTGCCAAACGCGGTGATCCGCATCATCGGCAAGGACGGCTCCAACCAGAAAGCTGTCGCCAAGCCTGACGGTTCATTCCGGTTCCCGCTACAGCGCGGAGTCGACTACGTGATGCTCGCCGGGGCCAAAGGCTACCTCAACGCCAAGCAGGAGTTCACATCCGACACAGCTGAAGAGGACGCCGAATACAGCGTCGACTTCATACTCGCCTCCATAAGCAAACCCGTCGTGATCGACAACATCTTCTACGACTTCGACAAGGCCACATTGCGCCCGGAGTCAAAAGAAGCCCTCGACGAGATGGCCCAGGTGATGCGCGACAACCCCAACATCACCATCGAGATGGCCTCCCACACCGACCGCAAGGGGTCGGAGGAATACAACATCAACCTCTCGGGCCGACGCGCAAAATCGGTCATCGACTACCTGATATCAGTCGGCATAAAACCCGACCGTCTTCAATCCCAAGGCTACGGCAAGAGCCGTCCGAAGACAATCACCAAGAAACTCGCCCGCCTCTATCCCCAGTTCAAAGAGGGGGACACGCTCACCCCGGAGTTCATCGAGACACTGTCTGAGGAGGACGCGGCCGTGGCAGACCAGATAAACCGCCGCACAGAGTTCCAGGTGCTTTCCATTGACTACGAAATGTACTGAAGCATGCAGTTCCGCACAGAAATCAGCCCCCTTCCCGGCCTGCGGGGAAGCATATCCCACTCCACCCCCGTATGGACCATCGGCTCATGCTTCGCCGACAACATCGGCGACCGGATGCTCTCCGAAGGATTCGACATTGAGGTCAATCCGCTGGGCACACTCTACAATCCGCTCAGCATGCTCAACTCCGTGGCGACACTCGCCGAGGGGCGCACCTACACCCCATCCGACTTTTTCCCCCACGAAGGAAAATTCCGCAGCTACGACTTCCACTCGGTCTACTCCCGTCCCACGGCTGAGGCCGCGGCCGAACTGGTAAACACCCGCCTTGAAAGCCTGCGCGCCGCCTTGCCACACCTCTCCACCCTCATGCTCACCTTCGGATCGGCCCGCTGCTTTCGCCTTAAATCGACCGGTCAGGCGGTCGCCAACTGCCACAAACAGCATCCCGACCTCTTCCGTGTCGAAGACCTCTCGGTCGACACCTGCGCCGAAGCCATCTCCGAGACAGTCTCCCTGATGCGCCGCGTCGCCCCGCAGCTTTCACGAGTGATACTCACAGTCAGCCCCATCCGCCACAAATCATACGGTCTCCACGCCGACAAGCTCTCAAAGGCCACCCTGCTGCTGGCCTGCGACAAAATAGTCAATTCCGACCCTGAATCCATCATATATTTCTCATCATACGAAATCATGATGGATGACCTGCGCGACTACCGCTTCTACGCCTCAGACATGACGCATCCCTCCGATGTCGCGGTTGATTACATCTACGACATCTTCTCGCGCACATTTTACTCCGACACGACAATGCGCGAGGCCGCCACACGTCTACGCGAGTTCCGCCGCTCGCTCCACCGTCCTCGCTGAAAACCCACAGCCTCCACAGCGCGTCCCCAAAAGAATCCACCAGGGATTTGGAGGGGTCGGGGGATTGTCGTAATTTTGCGGGTGATTTTTTAATGAGACAGACAAGGATGTTCGAGGATTTGATTCCGCTGACCGATTCGCGGTCACTCTCCGATGCCCCACGCACCGTTTTTTTCGCATTGCGCACCGCCACCGGCGATGGCCACCGTTTCATCCCGGAGCTTTACAGGCGCGGGGTAAGGCATTTCGTGGTCGACACTGATTACCAGACACCTGCCGCAGAAACCGATTTCGCAGGGGCCGCATTCCACCGGGTGGAATCCCCCCTCGCGGCATTGCAGGCATACGCCTCCCTCCGGCGCGACAGATTTGACGGCAAAGTCATAGGCATCACCGGCAGCCGGGGCAAGACAATGGTCAAGGAATGGCTCGGCTCAGTGGTGTCTCCCGAATGGCGCGTATGCCGCAGCCCCCGCAGCTACAACTCCCAGATTGGTGTTCCCCTCTCCGTATGGCGGCTCTCGCCAAGCGACAACCTCGGCATTTTCGAGGCAGGCATATCGCGCGCCGGAGAGATGGAGACCCTCGCCTCAATCATCCGCCCAGAAATCACGGTAATCACCAACATCGGCCCGGAGCATGCCGATGGCTTCACATCCGAGGAGGAGAAAATCCGCGAGAAACTGTCGCTCGCCCGCGACTCAAAGACCATCGTGTATTGCGCCGACAATCACCTGCTGAGACAGGCTGCGCTCACCCTTTACCCCGACAAGCGGCATATGTCATGGAGCATGAACGGACTGAACGCCGACGCCACCCTGCAAGTCGCCACATCTCCGCTCCCCGACGACCACACCCTCGTAAGATACACGCTCCCGGAGTCACACGAATCCGGAGAGTTGACATTGCCATTCAACACCCCCTGGCAGGTCGAGAACGCCCTGACCGTTCTGGCCACGATGCTCGCCATCGGTTATGACGCCCCCGCCATATCATCCCGGCTCTCGCGCCTGCAGCCTGTCGGCACCCGCATGCAGGTAAGCGCGGGGGTCAACGACTCCCTGATTGTCCACGACGACTACACCTGCGACCTGCCGTCGCTCTCCATCGCGCTTGACTTCACCCACCGTCGTCTCACTTCTGGCCGCCGCCTCACCGTCATCCTCTCTGACATCGACAGCGACGGCGCTGACCTGGCCACAATTTACCGCGAAGCCGGGGAGACCCTGCGCCTGCGCGGCGTGAGCCGCCTGATTGGCATCGGAGAGGAAATATCGCGCCACTTCGCTGAAACCGCCCTTCCCGGCAGCCATTACCCATCGACCGAAGCATTCCTGCAGGCGGTGACACCCACTGATTTCAGTTCCGAGCTGATTCTCATAAAAGGCTCGCCGGCATTCGGTTTCGACAAGATAGTCAACCATCTTGAGGCAAAGACCCACGAGACCGTGCTGGAAGTCAACCTCGATGCCATGGTCGACAACTTCAACTTCTTCCGCTCCAAGCTCAAGCCTGCTACCGGGATTGTCGCCATGGTCAAAGCCTCAGGCTACGGGGCCGGCTCCCTTGAGCTTGCCAAGACCCTCCAGGCCCATGGGGCCGCCTATCTGGCCGTCGCCGTGGGAGATGAGGGGGCCGAACTGCGCAACGCCGGCATCACCATGCCGATAATGGTGCTCAACCCCATGGTGCTGAACTACACCCAGCTCTTCGACAACAGGCTCGAACCTGAGATTTTCAGTTTCGAGTCGCTCGACCAGATAATCTTCGAGGCCCGACGCGCGGGCATATCAGGCTATCCTATCCACATAAAACTCGATTCCGGCATGCACCGGCTCGGATTCCGCGAAGAGGAGCTGCCCCGTCTGCTCCAACAACTCGACGGCCAGACCGAGGTGACAGTGAAATCGGTGTTCTCTCACCTCGCCACAGCCGACTGCCTCGACCAGGACGACTACACCCGCCGGCAACTCGACTATTACACCCGCTGCGCCGACCTGATTGTCAGCCACTTCCCACACAAGGTGCTTCGCCATGTGCTGAACACCGCCGGCATACTGCGTTTCCCCCAGTACCAGTTCGACATGGTGCGACTCGGAATCGGACTCTATGGCATACCTGTGCTGAACAACGGCACCGAATCCCCCCTGCGGCCCATCTCCTCCCTGCGCTCCGTGGTCATCGCCCTGCGCCGCTGGGAACAGACCGAGACCGTGGGATACGGACGGCGCGGCGTGCTTTCCCGCCCAAGCCTGATTGCCACCGTGCCCATCGGATACGCCGACGGATTCAACCGCCATTGCGGCCGTGGCAACTGGAAAGTGGCCGTCAACGGCCACCTCTGCCCCACCGTCGGCAACATCTGCATGGACACATGCATGGTCGACGTCACCGATGTGCCTGACGTGCGCACCGGCGACCCGGTGGTGATTTTCGGGCCGGAGAATCCGGCCACAGAGATGGCCCGCGTGCTCGACACCATCCCATACGAGTGCCTGACCTCGGTCTCCCCCCGTGTGCGCCGCGTCTACTTCCGCGAGAGCTGACGCGCCTCAGGGATTGAGCAGGTCGGGATTGAAGAAATCCATTATCTCACGCGTGTGAGACAGCAACAGCTCAGCCGGGCCTCCCGGGTCAAGCTGCGAGCCGGCCTCGTAAGCCGATATCGCCTCGCCGCGTCGTCCGGCTTTCCAGAGTATCTTCCCCTTCTCGGCCAGCAGCAGCCCGCGCTCTCCATCGGTCAAGGCCCCTGCGGCCATCGCGTCAAGAATCTCAAGTTGCTCGTCAGCACCTTTTCCGGCGATTGTTTGTTTAATATTTTGAGGAGTCAGCATAAATTCGTATTTTCGTGGCTATATTGCATTTATATGAATGCCGCGGAGCATTGTCAAGACTCCGCGCTGCAAATATAACTATAAAACTTGAAAACAAATGAGGAGCCTGACAATAATCGCCACCTTGATTCTATCAACATTCCTGTTGCGTGGCGCGGATCCCACCGAAACATCCTACACCTTCTCAGAGTGTGAAGGCTCGGCTATGCCATATCCGATTCCTGCCGAATCAGTGGCGCTGCCCGACTCCCTGACAGCGGTCTTCATCAACCACGTCGGGCGACACGGCGCGCGGTTCCCCTCCTCCCCTAAAAATGTGACCGAACTGATAAAAGAGCTGTCAAAGGCCGACTCGGCCAAGGCTCTCACCCCTTCCGGAGAGCAACTGCTATCACTCGCCAGATTTGTCAGCGAGACATCGCGCAACCGCTGGGGCGCGCTCGACTCGCTCGGGATGGCTGAGCAAAGGGGCATCGCCTCGCGGATGCTCCGCAACTACGGACTTCTCTTCAACGACACAAAAATCAATGCTATAAGCTCATATTCGCCGCGATGCGTGATGAGCATGTATGAGTTCACCCACCAGCTCGACCGCCTCAACAACCACATCGAGATCACCACCTCCTCAGGCCGCCAGAACTCCCCGCTCATGCGCCCCTTCGACCTCGACGCCGACTTCATTGAATGGATGAAGTCGGGCGACTGGAAAGAGGCATATGACATGCAATACGAGACGATGATGCCTGTCGCCCCCGCCCGTAGGCTCTTCAAGGGGGACTACGCCAAGGAAATGAGCAACGACCACGCGCGCAAGGTCTCTTACCACGCGTTCAAGATGCTGCAAGGCTTGTCAGCCATGGGGATGCCTTCGCGGATGGAGGATTTCTTCACCTGGCAGGAAGCCAACCAGGCATGGAGCTGCACCAACCTCTCCCACTACCTCGAACGTACCGCCACCACCCTCTCCCTTATGCCCGCCGAGATTGCCGCCCCGTTGCTGGCCGACCTGCTTGAGACAGCCGATGCCGCCGTGGAGGGGAAACAGCCTTACGCCGTGATGCTGCGCTTCGGCCATGCCGAGACCATGATGCCCCTGCTGTCGCTGATGCGCCTCAACGGCTGCTACTACCTCACCAATTATTTCGACACGGTGGCCCTCCACTGGAAAGATTTCCATGTGGTCCCCATGGCCTCCAACCTGCAGATGGTCATCGCCCGCAGCAAATCAGGCCGGACATATGTGCGCGTAGACCTCAACGAGCGTCCCATCCCCCTGATTCCCGGTTCTGACATGATTTACACCCCCTGGAACCAGGCGCGGGAATACCTGTTACGCTGCATCCCCCTTCATCTGCGACCTTAACAACCCCGTTGAGGGTCTGCGAAGACGCAGCACCCGCTTGGCCGCGGTGCCTTGCGAACCGTTGCGGAGATTCACAGTCAGCAGCCCCTCCATCCCCGACAGACGGCCCTTCACCTCGGCCATCAACTCCTCCACAGAGGAACTGCCCGAAAGCGTCACGGCCATTACCTGACGGCCCACAGCCATCACATTCACAAAAATGATATCTGAATTTGTAACGGAGAAAGAATTGTTCATAACTATATCTTTTTGATTTATACCGCAAAATTAGACATCAGCCGGGCAACAGAATTGCCCACCAACGTTAAACAACATAAAAACAGCGACATTTACACCTGATTATGAGTGACAACAACAATCATCCCCTCGGGGAAGCGCCATGGTTTCATGTGATTCTCTCAACCGGCCTCGGCACCGGTTTCTGTCCCGGAGCGCCTGGAACCGTCGGAGCATTCCTCGGATTGCTCATATGGTACGGCCTATCATTTCTCGTAAGCGTCAACACACTCTTCTGGGTAACACTTCTGCTGGTGGTGGCCACCACCGTGGTCGGAGCCTGGACATCCAAGGTCATGGAACGGTATTGGGGGGAAGACCCCCGCACGGTGGTGATTGACGAGTTTGTAGGCACTTGGATTCCTTGTCTTGTCGCCGGAGTGGCAGCCGACCACCTCACTACCGCCATACTCGGTCTCTTCGGCTTCGCCATGTTCCGCGTTATTGACATAGTCAAGACCCCGATGTGTCGCCGTCTCGAACGTGTGCCTGACGGATGGGGTGTCATGCTCGACGATGTACTGGCCGGGACATACGCCCTTATCCTGACCCTTATCCTTCGTTTTATCCTCACAGGGAGCCTCCAGGGCATACTCTGACAGGCTATTGGGCGCCATCTTCAAAAAACAGAATTATTTTGGCCACACTCCAAACCTTTTCCAAAACAGGGTTGTTATAATTCTGTCAGGAGGCGATTAAGGATGAGCCGCCTGGCAGGCACGTTTCTACTACCTTTGTTTATGAAAGGGAAATTTGGAATTTTAATGGTGATAGCGGTGTTCTGTCTCCCCGGAAAGATATTCGGGGAGGCAGGCTCCAGTGTTTCCGCCATAGCGGACAAGCTCGACAACCTCAACCCTTTCGCGGCCTCAGTCAGATATGCGGTGGCCCTCCCTATGGTCGAGGATGATGTCGTCTACAAACTCGAGATTGCCACCTCGGCCAATCACGCCGACCGATTGCTTGGCACCGACTACCTTATCGAGTGGCAGCTTCCTGTCGAGTCAGGGACATCAGAGGGGTTCACAGCCTATTTCAACGGCCACCATTACCGTTATCGCGACCATCGCCTCCAGGAAAACCATTATCAATGGGACTCCATCCCATTCCGCACTGCCGCCGGAGGCGTGCAACGCAACGGGCAATTTGTCAATCTGCTGCCATTCAGCCTTGCTTCACAGCTCCGCGAAATGGCCGCCGACACCACCTATACATTGACTCTCTCATCAGGGGCGGCTGAGGGGGCCACAGCCGACATCGTGAAAGCCAGCCGGCATATCAACGGGCTTGAAAGCCAGCAGATGGAATTCGCCTTCGACCATCAGTCGGGCCGTCCGTTGAAGCTTTCCATCCTCTACAACCCCGGGATGCTGGGCGAGCAGGAGGTCAACGCCGTGTATGATTATTCCCCTGAAGCCGGATTGGAGGCAGTCGGTTCTGAGGAGGCCCTGATGGCCCGCTATCCAGATGTGTTTGAGAAATACCGCGTGAGCAACTACACGGTCGAGAACCTGCGCGGACTCCCTCTGCCGGGATTCGCCCTCCCCACCACCACCCGCGAGCGGTATCTCCACAACAAAGGAGACCGGTTCCCCTCACCGGTGATAATCGCCGTGCTTGACCCCGACGTGGCCTCTACCGCGTCGACAATATCCACCCTCCGCGACACAATCGACAAGCTCCCCCGCCAGACATCGTTGCTGCTGATGTTCACCACCAACGATGTCGACCGCATAGAACCGCTGACAGGCCCGACATCCCGACCAGGAGAGACCCTGCTGACCTCCCCGGCTCCATTCATACGTGACTGCGGCATAAACGCATACCCTACCATACTGCTTTGCAATTCCGACGCCACCGTTGCCGGGGTGCTTCTTGGCGCAAGCTCTTCAATGGCCGACGACCTGCTGCAGGGAGCCGCCCTGCTCAGATGACGGACGGTGAACCACTTGGCCCACAATCTGTTTTTAAAGAAAAACGCAACAAGAAATTCAGTATCATATGGAAACCATCTATTTTAAAGGAACCCCCTGCCACACCTACGGCACAATGCCCCGCGTGGGAGAGAAAGCCCCCTGTTTCAACTTCGTCACTCCCGACCTCAAAGAAATCCAGTGTGCCGACCTGAAAGGACGCCGCGTGGTGCTCAACATCTTTCCGAGCCTCGACACCGACGTATGCGCCGCATCTGTGCGCCGTTTCAACCAGGAAGCCGCCAATCTTGACAACACCACAGTGTTATGCGTCTCGATGGACCTCCCCTTCGCCGCAGCCCGCTTCTGCACAATCAACGGCATCAAGGATGTCACCCCCGCCTCAGCCTTCCGCTCACCCATGTTCGCCGAGAAATACGGCCTTGAGATTGTCGACGGTCCCCTTGCCGGACTTCTCGCCCGCGCCGTGATAGTCCTCGACGAGGACCGCAACATAATCTACTCCGACCTCGTGGAGGAAATCACCAACGAACCCAACTACGAGGAGGCCATCGCCGTCCTCTCCCGCAAATAACAGACCCCCTTTCAAGCACGCCAGGGGATACGGCCTTACGCTGTGTCCCCTGATATTTTTCCGGCATGCTTGACCGGGCAGCCCAAAATTGCTAACTTTGCAGCCTATGAGCAAGAAAACCAGAAACAGCAGCGGGGAACCGGAGAAGACCAACGCGGCCCGGCTGCTCGACAAGGCGCGGATAACATACCGGCTTGTCCCTTATGAGGTGGACGAGAATGACCTGTCGGCCACCCATGTCGCCGAGACCCTCGGCGAGGATGTCGCCATGGTGTTCAAGACGCTTGTCCTACATGGCGAACGTACAGGGGGCGGTGGCTACTTCGTCTGTGTCATCCCCGGGGCAGCCGAGGTCGACCTCAAGAAAGCCGCCAAGGCGGCCGGGATGAAGAAGGCCGAGATGATTCCGATGAAGGAGCTTTTGCCCCTGACAGGATATATCCGGGGCGGATGCACCGCCATAGGCATGAAGAAACCGTTTCCGGTATATTTCCATAGCTCCGCCACTGCGTTCGACCGCATATTTGTCAGCGCCGGACAGCGTGGCCTGCAACTTGAGCTGTCGCCCGCCGACCTCATTTCATATGTCAACGGCGATGTCGCCGACCTTGTGAAAGACTAATCCTCCACGACGATGAACACTTTCGGCAACATTTTCCGCCTGACATCGTTCGGCGAATCCCACGGGGCGGCCATAGGCGGGGTCATCGACGGACTTCCCGCCGGATGCGTCATTTCCATCAATAAGATACAGGAGGCCCTCGACCGCCGTCGTCCGGGAAAATCAGCCGCCACCTCCACTCGTGGCGAAAGCGACAGGCTGAGCATCCTTTCGGGCCTCATGGCAGTCGCCGCTGACGGCTCTTTGTCAGGACTGCTCGACGACACCGACCTCGCTGTCACGCTCGGCTCCCCGGTAGGGTTTATTATCCCCAACACAGACGCCAGACCCGGGGCATATGACCATCTGCGCGACCTTTACCGTCCCAACCACGCCGACTTCACCTATGACCGGAAGTATGGCCTGCGCGACTGGCGCGGAGGCGGACGCAGCTCGGGACGTGAGACAGCCTCGCGCGTAGTGGCCGGGGCATTCGCGTCGCAATTGCTTGATAAGAAAGGAATCACAATCGAAGCTGTCACATCAGAAATCGCAGGATGCGCGGATGCCTCGCGGTTTGACAGCCTGATTGAAGAGGCCCGAAACACGGCCGACTCCCTGGGAGGAGTGGTCACATGCCGCATCCATGGCGTTCCGGCCGGACTTGGCGAACCTGTATTTAGTAAGCTCCAGCAGATGCTCGCCTCGGCCATGTTGTCAATCGGGGGTGTCCACGGCTTTGAGTATGGCGACGGTTTCCGCCTGTCGGGAATGCGTGGCAGCGAAGCCGCCGACCCGATACAGCCAGGCCGCTATATGTCAAACCATTGCGGAGGGGTACTCGGAGGCATCTCCAACGGAGAGGAGATAGTTTTCAGGGTAGGATTCAAGCCCACACCCTCGATAGCCCGGCCTCTTGAAACCATCGACCGCGACGGTAACCCGACATTGGTCACCACCACCGGCCGCCATGACCCCTGCATAACCATCCGCGGGGCCGAGGTTGTCAAGGCGATGGCTGCCATGGTGATTCTCGACGCCTGGCTAATGAACCTGTCAGCCAAAGATTTCTGATGGGACGTTACTACAAGGAATACGCCGACTTCCTCGCGGAGCATTTCCCGGGACGCAAGATGCAGAAACTCACTGTCGACGCGGGGTTCAGCTGCCCCAACCGCGACGGCACCCTCTCCACTGGCGGATGCGCCTACTGCAACAACAACTCCTTTTCACCAGGCAGCCACGAAGGCCGCCACCTGTCGCCGATGGCAGACCAGCTTGAGAAGAGCAAGGTTTTCTTCCGGCGCAAATATCCGTCGATGCGCTACCTCGCCTATTTCCAAAGCTACACCAACACCCACGGCGAGACATCAAGGCTTCTCGACCTGTACGACGAAGCATTTGGATGCGAGGGTGTTGACGGTATCATAATAGGCACCCGTCCCGACTGTCTCCCCGCCGTCCTTGTCGACGCCCTGGCCTCCCGACACAAGGCCGGGCAATGGATAATGGTGGAACTCGGGGCCGAAAGCTCTCACGACGACACATTAAGACGTGTCAACCGTTGCCACAGCTGGCAGGCGACGGTCGACGCTGTCAGCAGGCTGAGAGAGGCCGGACTTCCTGTCGGCCTCCATCTCATAATGGGGCTGCCGGGAGAAATCCGCGACATGATGATGGAGACCGTCGAGCGCACCGCCCTGCTCCATCCCGACACAGTCAAGTTCCACCAGCTGCAGATTATAGCCGGTTCAACCCTCGCACGTCAATGGCAGGCAGGCCAGCGGTTTGAGCTTTTCACCCCCGAAACCTACCTGCCCCTCTGCCTTGACATAATATCGACGATGAACCGGCTATCCCCGTCAACCGCCATCGAGCGGTTCACCTCACAGGCCCCCTCCGACCTCCTCATAGCCCCGCGCTGGGGGCTGAAGAACTATCAGTTTGTCAACCTCCTCCACAATCTCCTCTCCCGCTGTTGACCCGGTCATCCCCCTGTCAGTCACTTGCCTCATAAAAAACACTGCCACATCACTCTGGCTGCGAACATTTGATGTTACAATTTCGTTTCAATGACAAAGGGATGTCTAACCCCAAAAACAAGAGGTTATGAAAACGAAACACTTGTCACGCAGCATTGTCGCACTCGTCCTGACATTCATCTTCGCCGGATTCTGCGCCGTGCAGACCATACAGGGCGAGGAAAAATCAGACAACGGCAATTACCAATACGCTCCCCCCGCCGCGGCCCAGGAGGAATTCACCGGTGTCGGCCCTGTGGTCTCCGGCTCCGTCGACTATGCGTCCTTGCCATCCAAGGCCCGTAAATTCCTTGAGAAACACTGCGACGGCCACGCCGTGGTGAAATGTGAGAAAGAATTCACGTCAGGAGAATTCGGCATCCAACTCGCCGACGGCATCGAGTTTGAATTCGACGCGAAAGGCAATGTCATCGAGACCGAAGCCCCCGATGGCTACTCCCTCTCATCCCCCCTGCTGAAAGCCGTCGTACCCGGAAAACTATACCAACTGCTGATTCACAACGGATTCGAGCAGAGCGTTGAGGCCGTCCACCGCGACCGTTCGGGCTACCGCATCGATGTCTCAGACCCGGTGTTCAAGGCAGTCGCCTTCGACCCCTCCGGAGTCCTGACCCTCGTGGTCGACGACTGACCGCCGACCTGCTTCAAAGACACCTCCCCCCACACATTCAAGTTAATATCATCTCAACCGGCCCGCGACACCTCACAGTCTGCGGGCCATTCTTTTGCCACATTACAAATCCATTCAATCTCCGGAAAGGAACTCGATTTCATCCCTGATCTGACGGATGACTGACGAGGTCAGCGGCGAATCCGCCTTGACACCCGCATCCATCAACGCCTGAGCCTCATCTGCGGCAATCTTGCCGCCTTGCAACAAATTCAACAACAGGCGCAAAGCCGTGTAATGCACCATGCCTGGGATGTCGTGGATTCCTGAGGATGACACACAATCCCCTCCCAAAGCCCCGGACAGCAACATCCCGACCATTCGGGGAGCCGAGGGATGATTGCGCAACAGTTTGAGGCACAACACATCGGCCACCTCCGGGGTAGGCACCGACCTCACCCATTCAAGGGCCTCATCCTCGGTCAGCTCACCGACCGGGAAGAGCATCGGGGCTATGAGCATGCTCTCGCGGGTGGTGGTGTTGTCGCGCAGCCGCCGGGCGAAATCCACCATGTCGAAATCCGCCGGCAACGGAGGCTGCCCCCCGTCGACCGCCATATGCTCCTTCCCTCCCGGCAGGAAATCACGCGCGATTTCACTTACCTGGGGCAAGTTCAGACCGAAATTTATCCTGTATCGCGCGCCGCGCTCAGCCATCTGCTGGGCGAGGTCGCCGTTGCGCATCGCGAAGAAACGCCGCTTCACCCGCTGCATCGCGTTGAATTCCGGCAGTTTCCGTTCCTCTAATCCGGGAATTGCAGTCTCCTTTTCCATACATTCAAATCCAATCGGTCGCTTTTTTCCACGAAGTTAGGAATTTCCGTGGAAATTTCATAACTTTGCGTGTTCAAACAGTAATTTTAAGTGCTTGATTTTCTTAAACGGATAATGGCCCTGGCGGCGATGCTGCTGGCTTGGGCACTCGGACTCGGAGCGGAGCAGACCGCCCCCCTTGTGTCGTTGCTCACAGTCTCCCCCGGCCCGCTGGTGTATGAGCTTGACGGCCACACCGCCATGCGTTTCCAGTCTCCAGCCGGCCAGGACTATGTGGTCAACTGGGGTGTCTTCGATTTCAGCGCCCCCAACTTCCTCTACCGCTTCGTCAAAGGGGAGACCGACTATATGGCCTGGCCATTCCCCTTTGAGACATTCATGGAGGAATACCGCCGCCAGGGACGCGAGGTCACAGAGCAGGTTCTCAACCTCACCCCCGCACAGGCTCGCCGCCTTGAGGCCCTTGTGGCCCATAACCTGCGGCCCGAAAACCGCACATACCGTTACAACTACATCTACGACAACTGCGCCACTCGTCCGCTGGCGTTCATACAGGCCGCCGTCGACCGTCCGGTCGAGATTCCAGACTTCAAAGGATTCAGGTACGGCGAGACCGGCCTCACCGACTCCCCGGGTCGACACTCTTTCCGTAAGGATATGTCCCGCTCACACGCCGACTATCCCTGGTATCAGTTTGGCATCGACCTCGCCCTGGGCAGCGGACTCGACAAGGAAATCACCCCGAAGGAGCGCACCTACTCCCCTCTTTTCCTGAAAGAGGCATTGAGACGCGCGAAATATGTCGCATCAAATGGCGAGACACGCCGCCTGGTGAAATCCACCGCCGTTATTCTCCCGGCGCGCGGCAGGGTCACCGAACGCCCAACACCCGCGTGGCTCTCTCCGACAGCCGTCACCCTGGCGGTGATGCTGATCTCCCTGTGGGTAGCGATCAGCGACATACGTCACAAACGGATTTCCCGCTGGTATGACTCGCTGATATACGGATGCTTTTTCATTGTCAGCCTGCTGCTGACATTCCTGATATTCATCAGTGTCCACGAAGCCACATCCCCCAACTGGCTATACCTCTGGCTCAACCCGCTGACAGCCATCCCCGCCGCGCTGGTGTGGATAAAAAGTTGCGGACGCGTGGTATATTGCTACCATATTTGTAACTTTGTGGCACTGTTTTTGCTGTTGGCAATCGGAATCATCGGCATACAGGCCCTCAACACCGCCTTCTACCCGTTGATTCTGGCAGATATGGCGCTGTCAGCCCGTTATCTGCTCATACGCCGAGCCGACAAGCCGAAAAAAACGACTAAAACAACTACAACCGACTAAAACGACGTGGCAAAAAACCTGCCGACATTCAGCCGCAACAGCCTGGCAGCCCTCATCCTGGGGGCCTCTGCCACCATGCCCGGTTTCGCGCAGGAATTGCCCCAGCGTCCGCAGCTCGTGGTCGGGATTGTCGTCGAGGGACTCTCGGATGACTATCTCGAATTGCTACGCAGCCATTTCGGAGCCAACGGTTTCCGCCGGCTCGCCGACAAAGGTGTGACCATCCGCGACGTTGACTTCGGCACCCCCCTTGACGGAGCGGCCTCCACCGCCCTGCTCTTCACCGGCGCGTCACCGGCAGTCAATGGTGTCGGCTCCGCCACCATCTACGACCGCGAAAGCCGCCGCCCGCAGGCCACCCTCCACGACGAGGCCACCATAGGCAACTTCACCTCCGAGACCCTGTCGCCAGTCCTGTTGGGCGCGTCGACCCTCTCCGACGAGCTGCGCATATCCTCGGGCGGCCTCGGCTACGCATACTCCATAGCCGCCGACCCCGCCGAGGCCATCATCATGGCCGGCCATGCGGGGAACTCGGCATTCTGGATCAACGACCTGACAGGCAAATGGGCAACCACCACATTCTACCGCGACCTGCCCCAGAAGCCCCAGGAGGTCAACCACCGCAACGCTCTTGAATACCGCCTCGACACCCTCCAGTGGGTGCCACTGATGGCCATCGAGCGCTATCCCGACCTGCCGTCATACAAGAAAGCATACCCATTCAGGCATACATTCCCCCGTAACGACAAAAACCGTTTCAAGGCTTACAAAGCCTCTGCCGCGGCCAACTCCGACATCGCATCGATGGCGGTCGACTATCTCCGCACGATGCCCCTTGGGAAACGCGACGTGACCGACATGCTCGCGCTGTCGTTCTCGCTCGACCCCTATCCCTATTCACGCGACGCCGACAGCCGTCCCGAACTGATGGACAGCTACCTGCGTCTCGACCGCGACCTGGGCCGCATATTCGACGCCATCGACGCGGCAGGCCCGGGGATGGACAAGACACTTGTCTTTGTCACCGGCACCCCCCTGACAAGACGCCAGCGCCGCGACGACGAGAAATGGGCCATACCCTACGGCGAGTTCTCTTCCCGCAAAGCCGTCTCGCTGCTCAACATGTACCTGATGGCCATCCACGGCAACGGCGAATGGGTGTCAGGCTACCACGACAGCCAGCTGTTCCTCAACCACAAACTCATAAAAGAGCGCGGCAAGGAGCTTGCCGACATGCGCACCGAGGCCGCCCGTTTCCTTGAGAGAATGAGCGGTGTGAGCCATGCATGGACCCTCGACGAGGTGCTGTCACGCCAGGCTTCTGAAAACCCCGAGGCTTTCCGCCGCAACATCGTGGCAGCCACCGCCGGGGATGTCTTCATCGCCATAGCTCCCGGCTGGCAGGAAATCGACGACGATTCAGACACCGAAGCCCCGGTGACGGTGAGCCGCGCAGTCGCCTCCACCGCCCCGGCCTTCATCCTCGCGCCACAGGTGGCCCCGAGGGAAATCTCAGCTCCGGTCGACGCGCGGGCAATCGCCCCCACGGTCTGCCGCCTGCTGCGCATCCGCTCCCCCAACGGAGCCTCGCTTCCTCCCCTGCGCCTGTGAACCGCGCGGGGATTTGCGCGTTATATCAACTGACGCGTCACACCATCTTTTCATCATTCAATACAAAACACCCCAACCATAATCATTTTATGTCACTGACCACATTCCTGAGCAAGATTTTCGGCAACAAGTCGCAGCGCGACCTCAAGGAAATCAAGCCCACAATAGATAAAATCAATGCTATCGGCCCCACACTCAAAGGGCTGTCAAACGATGAGCTGCGAGGCAAAATCGACGAGGTGCGCGCCGACCTGGCCGCCTCCACCAAGGATGACCAGGAAGCGATAACCTCCCTGAAAGAGAAAATCGAGGAACTCCCCTTCGACGAGCGCCAGCCCCTCTGGGACGAAATCGACCAGCACGAGAAGAAGATACTCGACACGCTTGAGGACAAACTCAACGAACACCTCCCCATCGTGTTCGCCACAATGCGCGAGACCGCTGCTCGTTTCGCCGCCAACGAGACAATAGAGGTGACCGCCACCGACCTTGACCGCAAGCTGGCTGTAGAGGGACGCGAGTTTGTCACCATCGACGGCGACAAGGCCATCTGGAAAAACAAATGGATGGCCGGCGGGAACGAAATCACCTGGGACATGACCCACTACGACGTGCAGCTCATCGGCGGCGTGGTGCTTCACTCCGGCAAAATCGCCGAGATGGCCACCGGTGAAGGTAAGACCCTCGTGGCCACACTGCCCGTGTTCCTCCGTTCGCTGTCACGCCGCGGCGTGCATGTGGTGACCGTCAACGACTATCTCTCCAAACGAGACTCAGAGTGGATGGGCCCGCTCTACATGTTCCACGGTTCGACGGTCGACTGCATCGACAAGCACCGCCCCAACACCCGCGAGCGCCGCAACGCCTATGAATGTGACATCACCTTCGGAACCAACAACGAGTTTGGTTTCGACTACCTGCGCGACAACATGGCCATGGCCCCAGAAGACATGGTGCAGCGCAAGCACTACTACGCCATCGTCGACGAGGTCGACTCGGTGCTTATCGACGACGCCCGTACCCCCCTCATCATCTCCGGCCCTGTCCCCAAAGGTGAAGACCAGCTCTTCAACGACTACAAGCCCAACGTGGAGAAGGTCTTCCAGGCACAGCGCAAACTGGTGACACAGATTCTCGCCGAGGCCAAACAGAAGATAGCATCAGAAGACAAAGAGACCCGAAAAGAGGGGGAACTCCTGCTGTTCCGCGCCTTCAAGGGACTCCCCAAATATGGCCCGCTGATCAAGTTCCTCAGCGAGGAGGGCATGAAGAACGCCCTGCTCAAGACCGAGGCCTACTATCTCCAGGACAACTCCCGCGAGATGCCCAAGGTCACCGACCCCCTCTTCTTCGTCATCGACGAGAAAAACCGCTCGGTGGAGCTGACCGACAAAGGCTTCGACGTGCTGACCGACCGCAACCAGGATCCCCAGTTCTTCGTGCTTCCCGACATCGCCGCCAAGCTCTCAGAGCTGGAGAATGTGGCCGACGTCTCCGAACGCCAGCAGCTCAAGGATGAGGCGATGGCCGACTATGCCATCAAGTCTGAGCGCGTCCACACTGTCACACAGCTCCTTAAAGCATACACCCTCTTCGAGAAAGACAACGAATATGTCATCGACGATGGCAAAATCAAAATCGTCGACGAGCAGACAGGCCGTATCATGGAGGGACGACGTTACAGCGACGGCCTCCACCAGGCTATCGAGGCCAAGGAGGGTGTGAAGGTAGAGGCCGCCACCCAGACCTTCGCCACCATCACGCTGCAGAACTACTTCCGCATGTACCACAAGCTGGCCGGTATGACCGGTACGGCAGAGACCGAGGCAGGTGAGTTGTGGGACATCTACAAGCTCGACGTGGTGACCATCCCGACCAACCGCCCTGTGGCCCGCTTCGACCTCGAAGACCGTGTCTACAAGACCAAGAAAGAGAAATACGCCGCCGTGATCGAGGAAATCGTCAAGCTTCGCGACGCGGGCCGTCCGGTGCTGGTCGGCACCACCTCCGTGGAGATTTCCGAGCTGCTCAAACGAATGCTCGACATGCGCAAGATCGACTGCCAGGTGCTCAACGCCAAGCTCCACCAGAAGGAGGCGCAGGTCGTGGCCCTGGCCGGACGCGCCGGCACCGTCACCATCGCCACCAACATGGCCGGACGCGGTACTGACATCAAGCTCACTCCCGAAGTCAAGGAAGCCGGAGGTCTCGCCATCATCGGCACAGAGCGTCACGAGAGCCGCCGCGTCGACCGCCAGCTGCGAGGCCGTTCGGGCCGTCAGGGCGACCCGGGTTCATCGGTGTTCTATGTGTCATTCGAGGATCAGCTGATGCGTCTGTTCGCCACCGACCGTGTGATGAAGATGCTCGACACCCTCGGCCTCAAAGAGGGGGAGATGATCGAGAGCCGCATGGTCACGAAAGCAATCGAGAACGCCCAGAAACGCGTGGAGGAGAACAACTTCGGCATCCGCAAGCGTCTCCTAGAATACGATGACGTGATGAACAAGCAGCGCACCTACATCTACAACCGCCGCCATCACGCCCTCCTCGGCGAACGTGTCGGGATCGACATCGCCAACATGATCTATGACCTGGTCGAGAACCTCGTCCAGAGCTACGACCAGCCCACCGATTTCGACGAGCTGTCGCTCGAGCTGATGCGCATACTCACCATCGAGGCACCTTTCACCGAGAAGGAATTCCAGAGCCTCAGCCGCGAGGAGAAGACCGAGCGCATCGTGGCAGCCGTAAACGAGAACCTTGACCGCCGCAGCGAGCGCATCATCGAGATGGCAATGCCTGTTGTCAAGGATTGGGTCGAGAACCGTGGAGCCAAGGGCAAGATAATGGTGCCCATCACCGACGGCAAGCGCATCTTCAACCTCGGCGTGGACATCTTGGAGGCTTACAACTCGGGATGCAAGAACATCGTCAAGGAATGGCACAAGGGTGTGTTGCTCGTCACCATCGACGAGTTGTGGAAAGAACACCTGCGCGAGCTCGACGAACTGCGCCAGAGCGTGCAGAACGCATCTTACGAGCAAAAAGACCCGCTGGTAATCTACAAGGTGGAGTCGTTCCACCTCTTCGAGAACATGCTCAACAACCTCAACACCAAGGCCCTGTCGGCCCTGATGAGAGGCCAGATATTCGTACAGCAGCGTCCGGCAGCAACCACCGCCGCGACCCCCTCCACCGCCTCGGCCACCCTTGAAAGCGAACGCCGCAAGGCCGCGATGACCGACGAGGAGAAGAAGGCCGCAGCAGAGAAGGCCCTCGCTGAGGCAGAGGCCCGTCTGCGCGCCGCCCGCGCCCAGCGTCCGGAACTGAAGACCGCCGCGCCCTCTCGCCAGAACGACTACTCCCAGTACAAGGCCACCAAGGAAGGGCTGCCCGGCGAAAACGCCCAGCGGGCAGCTGCCGCCGGAGCCGGAGCTGCGGCCCACCGCCGTCCCGAGCCCGTCAAGGCGACACCCAAGGTAGGACGCAACGAACCCTGCCCCTGCGGTTCAGGTAAAAAATACAAGAACTGCTGCGGCAAAGGTGAATAATCCCGGCATCTAAATCCGATTGCTAATGGATAACAACAATAACAATCCGACACCGCAACCCGGCTCGGAGTCGCTCAACGAGCGGCTCCGCCGAGCCGCGGAGATGGCGCGCCGCAACATGGCGGCCGAGAACACTCCGCCAACACGGCCCGTGGAGGCCCCGCGTCAGCAACCGGCTACCCCTCCGAGGCCCGCAGCCCCGCAACGGCCCAGCGTCGAAACACCCAGGCCTGCCGCGCCGAAGCCTTCCCCCGCTTACCCGCCTCAGGCCAATCCCCCTTACACCCCACCGCGACAGCAACCGCCCCAGCAACAACCGCCGCAACGGTTTTTCGAACCGGAGCAGCAAACACGGCAGGAGGCACCACAGCAGCCGCCCATGCCGCCGCAACAGCCGCCACGCGACTATCCTCGGCAGCAAGCTCCCCGACGGCAACCGGCCCCGGTGTCAGAGCCTGCGAAGAGCAAGAAGACAATGATGATAATAATCATCCTTGCCGTGCTTCTCGGCCTCGCCATACTCGCGGTGGTGTTGCTCTCTGCCAAGAACTCCTCAGAGATGGAGGCCCAGCAGCAGCAAATCGAGCAGCTTCAGCTCCAGAACGAGCAAATCCAGCTCGCCAACGAGTATGAAAGCCTCAACAACGAGTTCGCCCAGTATGAAAACCAGACCTCGCTGTTGGCCAACGACTCGATTGTGCAGAAATACGCCGCGGCCCGCGCCCAGGTCGAGAAACTGCTTGACGAGCTTAAAAACGAGAAAAGCAAATCCGCGGCCCAGATTGCCAAGCTCAAAGGTGAAATCGAGACCCTGAAAGCCATTCTCCGCACCTATGTGGAGCAGATCAACGAGCTGCAGAAAGAAAACCAGTCGCTCCGCACTGAGAACGAGGAGGTCAAGGCCCAGAACTCACAGCTCACCCAGACCGTGCAGTCTGTGCAGGCCACCAACCAGCACCTGAGCGAACGGATGACATTGGCCGAAAAGCTCAATGTGACCGGAGTCAACCTCATCCCTCTCAACAAGAAAGGGAAAACGGAGAAGAATGTCACCAAGGCACGTCAGCTTGAAGTGACATTCACCATCCCCCAGAACAACTCCACACCCGTTGGCGAGAAGACCATCTACCTGCGCATCACATCGCCCGAGGGAGACTTGCTCGGCAACGCCGGATCATTCAGCTTCGAGGGAGCCAACCTCCAGGCCACAGCCCGCAAGACCATCGAGTATCAGGGAGAGGAAATAGGCGGCATCAAAATCTACTGGGATGTCAACGCCACCCTCACCCCCGGCGACTACACTGTCGAGTTATTCGCCGACAACTACCGACTGGCCTCACGCCGCTTCACCCTCAAGAAGTAATCCTGCGCACACAGCCACAAGCCATCGCGCTCGCTGACAACACAACTTATCAAACGGATTGCCATCCGGATGGAATTTCAAGCGATTCCAATCCGGATGGCAATCCGTTTAAGTTCAATCCCTGTCGGCCTCCGCCTTTACCGGCGGGAGAAGCGGTAGAGGCGGGCGGTGCGGCGCAATACCGGTCGCGAGGAATCGTAGAGATGGGTGAAGGTGTAGCCCTCTTGCTCAAACTGGGGCAGGTAGTTGTCGGCATCGACATCGGTTATCAGCAGATACCCCTCTGCGGGCTTGTTCTTGACGAAATTCTCGATGCGGTCGCCGAGATAGAAATTAAGTTCAAAGAAATGCACCGGGTCGCCGGCTGCCAGCTCCCCCTCCTCAATGAATTCATAAATCGTGCCTGACGAAGCCGGAGCTATGGCATCTATATCCATCGCCACAGGTCGCTGAGACTTGGCTTCAAGCACTCGTGGCTGATATGCCCCGTCCAAGGCAAAATACAGCCCGAAGGTCAACGCGCATATGGCGTAGAGATAGCCTGCGGTGTAACGCCTCCTGTAATAAAGGTAGAAGAACCAGGCCATCCCGAGGAAGGGTGGCACACAGGCCGGCAAGGCCGCCAACCCTTTCAGCGAGGCGAGGCTCTCCATCATGGCGATGTTCTGGGCGGCGTGCCTGCCGTGGAAAATCGTGGTCGGCACCATCCCGTATTTCACCATCAGGAATGCGGCCGTCAGCAATATGCTCAATACCGCCAGCACCGTCCCGTAGACCTTGACCGCCCTTGACTTCACCTTTACAAGATATATCATATAGCGGGCCAGGAAATATGCGATGAACGGGTAAATCGGCATCAGGTAGACGCTCCTCTTGCTCTGCGGGAAGCAATAGAAAAGGAAGATGACAAAGATGCAGACAGCCGAGAACAAGTCGACCGGGTCTGCGTCCCTTATCCACGCCGTCAGCCGTCTCCACCACCCCGACAGCCTTCCCGCCAAGCCTGACAACCGCGCATCAGGCTGTCGAGAGTCGGAGCGGAGCGAATGGGAATCATCCTGCTCAACGAGTCCCACACGCCCCCTCCTGATTTTGCCGAGGCTGAACAGGGACAAGAGGGCCAACAGAATCCATGGCACATATCCTCCAGCAAGCGTCAGGAAGTTGTAATGCCACGGATTCACACAGGAGTCATAGCTCATCGTGTTGGTCATACGCCCGAAATTCTCCTCCATCACCAGGTCGAGAAACTCCTGACCTCCCTGGAGCCATGCCGCGTAATACCAGCACAGGGGCAAGATGAACGACGCGAGGCCCCACGCGGCCAGCAACAGGAACGCCCTGAAGAAGTTGACTCCGCGCAAAAGCAGGAAGACACCGAAGGCAAGACAGGGTATCAGCGAGCCGACAGGCCCTTTTGTCAGCGTGGCGCAGCTCATCAACAGTATCGCAAGCCACGGCACACCTTTGAGACCGCGCTCATAATACCTGTAAAACAGATACAGCGCACAGACCGTAAGAGCCGTCAGCACCATATCGACGCGGCAGTTGGCTCCCGCCCGATGAAGTTCAAACGCAGTCAGGGTGACAAGCGAGGCAAGGAAACCCACCTGAGTACCCTTCCGCCGGGAGTAGAAGACCATCCCGAACATCGTCATGGCAATCAGCGCCAACGCCGACGGCAACCGCGACGAGAACTCGCTGACCGTGCCGCCTGTCAGGACCGACGCGGCAGCCACCGTCCAGTGGAAAAACGGTGGCTTGTAGGGAATCTCACCACCGTTGTTGCGGGGCAGCACCCAGTCGTCGCTGTCAAGCATCGAATAGGCCACAACAGCCTCACGCGGCTCACCCTTGGTGTGAAAATCCGCCAGCCCGAGGAAAGGCAGAAGCGTGACACAGGCGACTATCAATAGCAGCCAGAAAGCGTTTCGGGAAGTAAATGGTTTCATTAATTTGCGGTTTTGAGTGGAGACTACGATACTTGCGGTTCGGCAGGTAATGTGACCCAGGTGACTGAGTGGCCGGTGGCGGGAATCACCTTGTCAATCAGGTCGCCGAGCGACAACACTATACTCGCGGTGTTCACACACGGATGGCAGGCATAGACCTGGCAGCTTTGCAGGTCGCTGTCGACGATGAGACGCACCCGGCATCCGGTGTCATGGATAAGCCCCATCGGCGACACAGCCCCCGGACTGATGTGGAGCAGCTCCTCCATGGCCTCGGCTGTCGCGAACGACAGCCTCGCGCATCCAAGCTGGCCCGAGAGATACTTGGTCTTGAACGGCTTGTCGGCGGGAATCATCAGCAGATAGAAATCGGTCATCTGCCGGTTGGTCAGGAACAGGTTCTTGAACACCGGAGCCTGCACGGCCTGCCTGACAGCCTCGCATTCCTCCATTGTGAAAGCAGCCGGATGGCAGCACGTCTGATAGCTGACACCGATTCGGTCAAGAAAATCATAGACAGCCGTCTCTGCAGCGGAGCGTTGCGCACCATCGGCCGGACGCCCTTCAAAAACTGAAACTTCGTTTGTCATACTTCCCGCAAATTTACGAAGAATCCGCGAGATTTCATCCCCGGCGCGGCAAAAACAGGATGACGGCTCCACATATCATCCCCTTTAATAAGTTTTAAAAGGCAGGCATCGAATTTACCCCCCTCATACTTGGCTCCGTTAGCCCAAAAATATGTAACTTTGTCGCTGTAAATGATACTACTTAGTTTCGACACCGAAGAATTCGACGTGCCCCGAGAGAGCGGGGTGGAGTTCTCCCTTGCCCAAGGGATGGAGGTTTCCCGCTACGGCACCGAACGCATACTTGACATCCTCGACCGAAACAAGGTCAAGGCCACTTTTTTCTGCACCACCAATTTCGCGGAGAACGCGCCTGACATAATCCGGCGCATCATCGCGTCGGGCCACGAGATCGCCGCCCACGGCTGCGACCACTGGCAACCTGTCCCGTCTGATGTCTTCCGTGCCAAAGAGAGGCTTGAGGAGCTGACCGGCAAGCCGGTGGAGGGCTACCGCCAGCCGCGCATGTTCCCCGTTTCTGACGAGGACATCCGCCGCGCGGGCTATCTCTACAATTCGTCGCTCAACCCCTGCTTCATCCCCGGCCATTACAACCATCTCGACAAGCCCCGCACATGCTTCATGCGCGACGGGGTGTTGCAGATTCCCGCCTCGGTGACCCCCTGGCTGCGCTTCCCGCTATTCTGGCTGGCCCTCCACAACCTGCCGCTGTGGCTTTACAAAGCATTCGCCCGGCGTACCGTCAGCCGCGACGGCTACCTTTCGACCTACTTCCACCCCTGGGAGTTCTACCCCCTCGGGGAGCATCCCGAATTCAAGGTTGGCTTCGTCAGCCGCAACCACGCGGGCAAAGAGATGGAACGCCGCCTCGACAGCGTAATCACCATGTTCAAGGCCCAGGGGGAGGAATTCACCACATACTCCGACTTCGCCCGGCGCAAAATCACAGAACTGAAATGACACGACTCGCAATAGTCTCCCCCTGCTACAACGAGGAGGCGGTACTCGACAGCTCGGCCCGCCGCCTTGACGCGCTGTTAGACCGCATGACAGCCGACGGCCTCATCGCCCCCGACAGCTTCGTGCTGTTTGTCAACGACGGTAGCCGCGACTCCACCTGGGAGATAATCAGCCGCCTGTACAAAGCCAATCCACACCGTTTCAAAGGTCTCGACCTGGCCCGCAACGTGGGCCACCAGAATGCCATAATGGCTGGCATGATGACCGCCCGCGACATGGCCGACGCGGTGATAACCATCGACGCCGACCTCCAGGACGACCTCGACGCGATTCCACGTATGGTAGAGGCTTTCGCCGAGGGGAACGACGTGGTGTATGGCGTGAAAGTCGAGCGCACAGCCGACCCGGTGCTGAAACGCCTCTCCGCCCAGGCCTTCTACCGTCTCCAGGAGAAGATGGGGGTCAAGGCCATCTACAACCACGCCGATTTCAGGCTGCTCTCGCGCCGGGTGCTTGACGAGCTGTCGCGCTACCGCGAGAAAAACCTCTACCTGCGCGGCATAATCCCACAGATAGGCTTCCCCTCGACCACCGTCGACGATGTCATCTCCCCCCGCCAGG
Source organism: uncultured Bacteroidales bacterium (assembly GCA_958418815.1). GTDB lineage: Bacteria > Bacteroidota > Bacteroidia > Bacteroidales > Muribaculaceae > UBA7173. The sequence goes on from CATZGB010000024.1 coordinate 29,001, forward strand.
CCGGGAAGTCGAAATACTCCCTGTCGAAGATGCTGTCGCTGGCACTCGACGGAATCACATCCTTCTCGGTCAAACCGCTTTACGCCATTCTCTATCTCGGCCTGATTTTCATCCTCATCAGCCTCGGCATCGGGGTGTATGTCATCTACTCGCTCTTCGCCCACACCGCCGTCCACGGCTGGGCGTCGCTGATGCTGTCCGTGTGGCTCGTGGGGGGCTTCATCCTGATTTCTCTCGGCGCCGTCGGGCTGTACGTCGGCAAAATCTACCAGGAGGTGAAAGACCGTCCGCTATACCACATTGGCCAGTTTCTCGACTGAACCTGAACCGCCCCACCCCTGCCAGGCGTTATTGAAGAGTATAACCGCAGATTTCAACCGTTTACCTAAAATGTCAACTCAGCCACAACTTACCGGACTCACCTCCACACAGGTCGAAGAGAGCCGCCTCAAGCATGGCAGCAACATCCTCACCCCGGCCAAGAAAGAGTCAGTATGGATCACATTCCTCAAGAAATTCCGCGACCCGCTGATCATCATCCTGCTGGTGGCCGGAGTCCTATCGGTCCTCATCTCATTCTACGAGTATTACGGGCTCGACAAAGGATTCGCTGTCTTTTTCGAGCCGATAGGGATATTCATCGCCATCATCCTGGCCACCGGCCTGTCGTTCTTCTTCGAATACCAGGCCGAGAAAGAATTCGCCATCCTCAACCAGGTCAACGACGACGAGCCGGTGCAGGTCATCCGCGACGGCAACTCGATGGAGATACCCCGCAAGGATGTCGTGGTGGGTGACATCGTCATCCTCAACACCGGCAACGAGGTGCCCGCCGACGGCCAGCTTATAGAGGCCGTGTCGCTCAACATCGACGAGTCGACCCTCACCGGCGAGCCGCTCTGCCACAAGACCGTCGACCCCGACGACTTCGACCCCGAGGCCACTTTCCCATCCGACATGGCGATGCGCGGCACAAAAATCATGGAGGGGCACGGCATCATGCGTGTCACCGCCGTAGGCGACCACACCGAGAACGGCAAGGTCTTCGAGGCCGCCCAGATTGATGACTCAGTCAAGACCCCGCTCAACGAGCAGCTCGAACGCCTCGGCAAGCTGATTTCCAGGGCGAGCTACGCGATCGCGGCCCTGATTGTCGCCGGAAGGATGCTGATGTACTTCATCGACCCCCAGCTCCAGTTTGAGTGGATCGACTTCCTGGCCTATTTCCTCCAGACGCTGATGATTGCCGTCACCCTCGTGGTGGTGGCCGTGCCTGAGGGCCTGCCGATGGCCGTCACCCTGTCGCTGGCCTACTCCATGCGCCGCATGCTGAAGACCAACAACCTCGTCCGCAAGATGCACGCCTGCGAGACAATGGGAGCAACCACGGTCATATGCACCGACAAGACCGGCACCCTCACCCAGAACCAGATGCAGGTCTACCAGACCGATTTCTTCGGGCTTAAAGACCAGCGTCTCGGCGATGACTCGCTCAGCCACATCATCGAGGAGGGTATCGCGGTGAACTCCACCGCCATGCTCGACCTCTCGGACCCGGCCCATCCCAAAGCCCTGGGCAACCCCACAGAGGGGGCGCTGCTGCTTTGGCTCCACAAGGCGGGCGTTGACGCGCGCGCGCTCAAAGAGCGATGCACCGTCGCGGAGGAACTGCCGTTCACCACCCAGCGCAAATACATGGCAACCGTCATCCGCGATGCCGCCGGCCGCCGTGTGCTGTATGTAAAGGGGGCGCCGGAAATCGTCTACGCGCTCTGCGGCAAGTTTCCCGACGGAGCCACGAAAGAGGCTGTCGACAAGCGGCTCCTCGCCTACCAGCAGCAGGCGATGCGCACCCTGGGATTCGCATACCGCCTCCTCGACGAGGGGGAAGTGGCAATCGCAGACAACCGCGTGGTGGCCCAAGGGCTGGAATTCCTCGGATTCGTGGCTATTTCAGACCCAGTCAGGGCCGATGTGCCGGCCGCCATACGCGAGACCATCGACGCGGGCATCAAAATCAAGATTGTCACCGGCGACACCACCGCCACAGCCCGCGAAATCGGACGACAGATCGGCCTGTGGACCCCGGAGGACTCTGACCGCAACATAATCACCGGCCCTGAATTCGAGAAACTCTCTGACCAGGAACTGCTCCAACGTGTCGGCGACCTCAAAATCATCGCCCGCGCCCGTCCGCTCGACAAGAAACGCCTTGTGGAGGCCCTCCAGACCAACAACGAGGTGGTGGCAGTCACAGGCGACGGCACCAACGACGCGCCCGCCCTGAAGAGCGCCCATGTCGGGCTGTCGATGGGCGACGGCACCTCCGTGGCAAAGGAGGCGTCAGACATCACCATCGTCGACAACTCGTTTGCCTCCATCTCACGCGCCGTGATGTGGGGACGCTCGCTGTATCTCAACATCCGCCGTTTCGTGATGTTCCAGATGACGGTCAACGTCGCCGCCTGCCTCATAGTGCTGGCCGGCGCGTTCATGGGTACCGAGTCGCCGCTGACTGTCACCCAGATGCTCTGGGTCAACCTCATCATGGACACATTCGCCGCCATGGCCCTCGCGTCGCTCCCCCCCGACCACTCTGTGATGAGGGAGAAACCGCGCAAGCGCTCGGCCTTCATCATCAACTCAACCATATGGCAGGCCATCGTGGGCACCGGCGCGTTCTTCTTCTTCATCTTGCTGGGCTTGCTCTGGTATTTCGAACACACCGACCTGCAGTCGCTCACCGACATGTTCCGAGTGCCGTTCCTGCCGCAGAACAAGGGGCTGTCACCTTACGAGCTGTCACTGTTCTTCACCATCTTCGTCTTCCTCCAGTTCTGGAACATGTTCAACGCCCGTGCCTTCGCCACAGGCCGCTCGGCCATGCATTTCGCCCATTGCGGAGAGTTCCTGCTGATAGCCGCAATCATCTTCGGCGGCCAGCTTCTCATCGTGGAGTTTGGCTACGACTTCTTCAATGTCGTGCCGTTGAAAGCCGTCGACTGGGCAATCATAATCGGCTCCACCTCCCTGGTGATGTTTGCCGGTGAAGCCTGGCGCTTCTTCCGCCGCCTGAGCCGCTCAGGCCACCACGGCTGACAGTATTCTGAACCATGCTCGACACCACGCGCCACCCCGGCGGCCACAGGCCGCAGAGGTGGCGCGGCCTTTATCCCCCTTGTAATCATATCGTAATCATCTGATTGCAACATTGTCAGAATTTCTTTGCGGTTTTGAAAAATAATTGTAACTTTGTGGAAATCAACCGACTCTCTGAGCCAGTCAAAATATCACAGCATGCGCACATCGTCGTCACAATCACCCATACCCTATTGGCCATCAATAATTTGCCTGTTGGCGGCACTAATAATCACCACCTCCCCGGCTGTCGCGCGCAACCAAAAGGAAAACATGCGCATCGCATGCTCCGACCAGGCTACCAAACAGAAAGTGATTGATAGCCTGCAGACAGTGCTTTCGCGTCTCTCCACCCCCGATGACTCTGTCACCGAGCTTTTCAATATCTATGACCTCGCCGTCGCCCCCGAAAAAATCGAATACGGCAAGAAACTGGCGGCAACGGCCCGTCGCGCAGGCCGCCCGGGCGTGGCCTTCGACGTGATGCGCAATATCGCCAACAACAACCAGAGCAACGAGGAGGTGCTTGAAGAGGTGATCAGCATGGTGAGAAGCTATCCCCAGTCTAAAGACCGCGACAACACCGTGACGTTCGTGAGGATACTGCTCAACTCGGCCCGCGCCAAGTCGGCGGCTACAGCCGAAGAACGCGTGGCCCAGATCCAGGAACTTGTCAGGCAGCTGTCGGCCACTCCGGCCGAGAAGCTCGACGACCGTATAGTCACACTGCATGCCATATGCCTCAACCTCTCGGAGCTGTCTGAAGGCGACCTGCTCGCCGACTACCTCCACCGCCTCGGGGAGCTTATCGAGGACACCCCCGGGGAAAACAATGCCCTCAAGAATGTGTATTACGTCTGGGCATCGATGATATACACCAAAGTCGGCCAGCACACCCTGGCCATACAGGCATGCCACAACCTTCTCGACGCGATTGACGCCCTCGACAAGCGCAACCTCGAAATCGGCAGGAAATACCGCTGCTACGACGCGAACCGCTACATCGTCTACACGCGCCTGCTGGAAAACCACGAGGCCCTCGACCCATCGGATGAGGAGCAGTACTACGAAGAGGCTATGCGACTGGCCCGGACGGCCCCACGCGCCGCCGCCACTTACGCGACGGCTCCCCTGCCATCAATCTACCATCATTTCTATCATAAAGACTACCGCAAGGCCTTTGACCTGATCAGCGGCTGCATTGACAGCCCGTATCTCGAAAGCCGCCGTCTGCAGATGATGAAGATGTATATCGGGGCCGCCACCGCCACAGGCAACCAGCAGGCTCTCCTACAGGCATATCCCGCGTATGCAAGGATACTTGAGGAGGAACTTGACAGCCGTCAGCTCGAGCGATACCGCGAGCTGCAGGTGATATATGATGTCAATGAGATAAAGCTGGAAAACCTGCGCCTGAAGGAACAGGAACAGCAGGCCCGCAAACAGATGTGGCGCACAGTCACAATCGTCTGCGCCGGGCTGCTCCTTGCCCTCGGAGCCTTCATATTCTTCCTCATCCGCCTCAACCGCCGCAAGGCCGTCATGGCCACACGCCTGAAGGTGGCCAACAGGCAGCTGCGCAAAGAGAGCCGCGAGCTCATGGAGACACGCGCCAGGCTTGAGGAGGCCCGGGACAAGGCGCGCAGGGCCGACAATCTAAAGACCGACTTCATCAACAACATGAGCCATGAGGTGAAGGCCCCCCTGCAGGCTATGGCCGAATATGCCCAGATGATTCTGGAAAACACCGGCGACGAGCACAAGAAATATCTCGCGACATTCGCCGACCGCCTGGTGCTTAACTGCGAGCTGGTCAACACGATTGTCAACGATGTGCTGCAGCTGGCCGAAATCCACAACTCCACGCTCCAGCTGAAAAAGAAGCCCCACAGCCTGCTGCCGATATGCGAGGCAGCGGCCGACGCTGTCAGGCACAAGCTGCGCCCCGATGTAAGGCTCAGCGTCGAGGCTCCAAAAGGCGACCTCATCATCCTGACCGACCGCCACCGGCTGATACAGATACTCTCAAACCTGCTCTCGAATGCCGCCAAATTCACACAGGAGGGGGAAATCACCCTCAGGCTCGACACATCGGCCGACGGCCGGCAGGTGGTGATATCGGTCACCGACACCGGATGCGGCATCGACCCGCACAACAGCGAGGTGATATTCGAGCGGTTCACCAAGATAGACAGGTCTGTCCCCGGTGCCGGCATCGGCTTGACGATAGCCCGCATGCTGGCCGAGATGCTGGGCGGCGCGCTCATTCTCGACACCGCTTACACCGACGGCGCACGGTTTATCCTCACACTGCCCAACAAGGCCTGACGGCCTCCGGTCAGAACGGAAACAGCAGCGGCAACACGAAAATCATAAGCACGCCGAGAATCACCTGCAAGGGCGCGCCGACTTTGAGATAGTCGGTGAAGGTGTATTGGCCCGCCGACATCACCAGGGCGTTGGGAGGGGTCGAGAAGGGAGAGGCGAAACAGAGCGAGGCGCCGAGGGTCACGGCGAACAGGAAGGGCAACGGGCTGACACCGTAGGCCAACGCGCTCTGCAACGCGATAGGAGCCATCAGCACGGCTGTGGCCGTGTTGGAGATGAAAAGCGTCATCAGCGACGTGGTGAAATAAAGTCCGGCCAGAAGCCAGTGGGGGCCGAGAGAGCCAAGGTGGGTGACCAGCGCGGATGACACCATCTCAGACACCCCCGTCTTCTCAAGGGCGAAACTCATCGGCATCATCGCGGCTATCAGCACGATGCTCTCCCAGTTGATGGTCTTGTAAGCGTCGCCGACCGAACGGAAACATCCCGTAAGCACCATGGCCAGCGCGGCCATTATCACCGTCATCACGGCCGGGACCGTGTCAAGCACGAGCATCACAATCATAGCTGCCATAATGACAGCCGCCACCGGGGCCTTGTAATCAAGCGTCACCTTGGAAGCCTCCGACAGGGGCTGTCCGAGGACCACCCAGCGGCGGGTGTCGCCGCTCAGCTCGTCAATGGCTTTCCATGGCCCCTGGACGAGCAGCACATCGTTTTTCCTGACCGCAAGGCCGCCAAGGTTCTCTGTAATGTAGTCTCCGCCACGGCGCACACCCAGCACATTGACGTTGAAGCGGTTGCGGAAATCAAGCTGGGCGATGGTCTGTTTGAGTATCGGCGAGTCAGGCATCGGGACTATCTCGGCAACTCCGATGTCGTAGAATCTCAGGTTGTGGCGGGCCTCGTCGGGATTGGTGTCAAGCTGCAGCCCGTAATGGGTCGCGAACAGCTCCACCCCCGCCTCAGGGCCGCGCACAAACAGCACGTCGCCCGGGTCGACGGTCGAACTGGCCGTGGGGGCCTCCTGCACTATGTTCTTGATCAGCCTGCGCGAATGCTCGCCGGTGCGCAGCTCCAACACATCGAGGTCATAGTTCTTGCGCAACGCGAGAGTGCCGAGCGTCAGTCCGGCAATGGGAGAGGTGGACGGTACTGTCACCCTCCACAGGTCATCGTTAAGGCCGTATTCCTCCACAATCTCCAACGGTGAACGCGAACGCTTCCCCTCCGGGGAATCTTCGTTGCCGCGTTTGCGGGCAAGCGAACGGCTCAGGGGAATCAGCAACAGGGTACCCGCGACAAGGCAGACGACGCCGGCGGGAAGAAACGAGAACATCGTCAGAGGGTCGTTGCCGGCCTCCTCCCACACCTCGGCGATGACAAGGTTGGGCGGTGTTCCGATAAGGGTCAGCATTCCTCCCATGCTTGAGGCGAACGCCAGCGGCATAAGCAACCGCGAGGGGGAGGAACCCGCGGCGGCGGCCATCGACACCACGATTGGCAGCATCAGGGCCACAGTGCCGGTATTGCTGACAAAACCGCCTATAAGGCCTGTGGCCAACACCACGACAAGAAAAAGCTTGGTGGGATTTCCCCCTCCGAGTTTGAGGAGCCTTGCCCCGAGCATCTTTGCCAGGCCAGTGTTGAAAATCGCACCGCCGACCACAAACAGGCCGACCATCATTATCACAATGGGGTTGGCAAACCCCGAGAGGGCTTCCTGAGTGGAAATCACACCGCACACGGCCAAGACAACCAATGCCAGCAGCGCCACGACATCGGCCCGGATTCGTCCCCAGACGAATCCCGCAACAGCCAGCCCAAGAGTCAACAGGGAAATCAGCATATCTTTTTCCGGTTTCCTTTTGATTTTAAGTTACTGTTTTTATCTCCGGCAAAGATACGACAATTCAGCCTCAATCGCAACCCCTCCCCCATACAGAAAGCCACAGAGGCATCCCCGGCCGCAGCCCGACGGGATGCCTCCATGGCCTTGCCTGGTTATTCGCCAGACCCGAGCAGCAGCTTTTCAGCCACCGCAGAGGCGCGCCGCAAATCAGACAAGCTTGCGCTTCTTCTCCATCTTTTTCAGGCGATGGTGGATGCGGTCGAGTTCATGGACGGCCAGAACCGTCGTCACAAGGGTAGCAGTCTGGAGCGCCACATTCAATATGAAGCGGACGCAATGACGTTTACATTTTGCAGAATTGTCCATAATTTACTTGTTTTCAGGTTATGTTTGTCATGTCGGTCATCCGACAGTCTTTAAACGCTCCCCACTCCCGCAAAGTTTAAAGCCGCCCCAAATTACGCCTTTTAACGATATTTAACTATTCGGGGGGTAATTTGCAGCCTTTTGCCTAATTTTGTGCCGGATTGTAGGCATACCATCCCTGTCAATCTCGCTAAAGCTTAAACCCAAATACACAAATCTTTAACCGTATGAAAAAACTTCTACTCCTTCTGGCGTTGATGGTAGCTGGCATAGGCATTGCTCACGCTGAAAGCTATACCATAAACTTCAGCTCCACTGCAAAAACCGCAACTCAACTTACCGCTACAACCAAGGCCACAACGTTTATAGCTACAAACTCCCAGGAATATGTAGAGGCATCTCCTGTATCTACTGCGACCTCAGCCTACTACGGCGGCAGCACCCCAGAAGAAAAGACCTGGATACGCATAGGTAAATCTAAAGCAGAGGGGGCTGTCACACTCAAGTTATCTGAAAAAGGACAGGTAAAAGCCACAACTATTACTGTTTCGGCAAAAAAATACTCCGCATCAGACGAAAATGCGACGCTTACATTGAATGGCAAATCTGAAAACATCACATCAACAACATTTGAAGATAAAGTTTTCACATTCAACGGCGACGCAACAGTAAAAACTCTTGCGTTTTCCACAAACGCGCCGTCTTCCTCTTCGTCAAACCGTATATACATTCAATCAATCACTGTCAACTACGCAACAGAACCTGTCGATCTCGGCGAACTTACAGCAACACACGGTGATAATGCCATCGACAACGGTGGCATTGCGACCTTTTTCCAAGGCACCTCCGTCAAGCTCCACGCAGACAATGCCACCTCATTTGAAGTCACAGTAAACGATGAGACACCCATCCATTTAGACGCATCTAATGATTCGGCCGACTGGATTCCTGGCATCTGCGATAATGCATCAGTCAGCGTCATCGCCAAACGGGAAGTAGATGGTGAGGAGGTTCAGACATCAAACACCCTGACTTTCAGCCTCACCGTAAAAAAAGCAGATTACTTAATTGCAGACTGGATTGTAACCGGCATACCAAGCGTCGCAGGAGGTAGCGCCATAAACAACGTAGCTCTCATTTGTTCTGAAAACAGCTCGCCTGGCGTATGGAAAGCAAAACATGATAAATCTTACGCCCTCACAACTAATAACTCCGCACAGTTAGGCTCCTCAAACAACACTTTTAACGGCGGTACATTGACATTGTCTGACTCTGACATTCCAGAAAATGCCAACATCCTCTCCATATCATTGACTGGCTACAACAACAGCAACACAAATGCCGTATGGAGCATAAAAGTAGGAGAAAAGACATCTGACAACACCATTACGTTCAGCAACACTGTCAAGACCAATACCGCCAACGTCAATTTGATTGGAAATTCCATAGTACTCACTTGTGGAGGTGGCACAGGCATCAAACAGACCTACATCAGCGGTATATCCATCAGATATGAAATCCCTGGGGAGGAAGACCAGCCTGGAGAAGTAACCATTGATTACATTCCCCAATATTGCCTGGAGGCCAACGATGACAAGACCGAACTGACCGTGATGGACGGCACAGAGCTGACTTTCACCTCCCTGGGAGCCGCAGCCATGCAGATAACCACAGAGGACGAGGGCGTAGAATTGCCAGAGGCCACCAATGGCGACAAGATTTCCTGGACAGTCCCGGCTGAGACCATCGCCACCATAACGGTGACAGCATCCAGCGAATCCGGGAAAAAGACAACGGAATGCGTCTATACCATCGCTTCGGAAGAGATTGAGCCTGCGACACCTGAATACATCTTTGAGACAGACTCAAAAATGGTTTTGATAACCACAGATGCGGGCGCATTGATGATCATGGCAGCTCCCTACGTCCAGACACCGGAGGAAAACGTCACAATTATGGCAATCGAACCGCAGGGATGGGCATTTACCGCAAGCGAAGACCCCAAGTCACATGAATTTTCTTATGACGGAATGGAGTCGACAATGAATGTCAGCGTTAAATCCACTACCCCCACCAAAGAATCAAACGCGGTATCATTCTATGTCAGCAATGACGGTCTGGTTTCGGGCATCGAGAATGTGGCCGCAGACGGCGATTCCGCAGAAGCTGCATATTACAACCTCCAGGGTCAGCGTGTCGAGGCCGACCGCACGGGCATCTACATCCGGATGCAGGGCGGCAAGGCAGCGAAGTTCATTATCCGCTGATTTGCCCCATATGACAGCAAAACAGTCTGTCATTAACTCAATTTAACATTCGGGGGGGGTAAATCGGATTGGTTTAGCTACCTTTGCCGAACCCTTCCCCCCTCCTAAAAATATTTACAGCCGTGAGGCTGCAAGCCCAAGAAAGTTTAGTATAATTGAAAAGTAGGGAGGCCGCCAAATGGCGGTCTCCCTTTGTTTTGTCATCCTGCCTGATGGCCGCCGTCGGCGCATAGTAAAAAACACAGGTTTATTATCATGCGCCCCGCCGTCCTGCTTGCATTCGCGGTTAGGGCCTCCTCACGGCAAAGACAGGACAAAAAAAGCAGGCATCCCATTGTGGAATGCCTGCGGCGTTGATTTCGGTTGTGGGCGCTGAGGGATTCGAACCCCCGACCCTCTGCTTGTAAGGCAGACGCTCTGAACCAGCTGAGCTAAGCGCCCGAAATGGTGCTTTTGTGAGTGCGAGTGCTTCAATGCCCGGTTTCTCAATGTCCCTCGCAAGAGAGTCTGGCGTGCGGCAGCATCTGCTGCTTCGGCTTTTTGAGCGGCTCTCTCCAGGGCCAAAACTCGGTTTGCATTGAGGCGAGGTTGATGTTGTGGGCGCTGAGGGATTCGAACCCCCGACCCTCTGCTTGTAAGGCAGACGCTCTGAACCAGCTGAGCTAAGCGCCCTCTCGCCCTCAAAAGCGTTGCAAAGTTATGCACTTTTTTCTTTCCCACCAAATTTTTCAGCAACTTTTTTCAATAAAATTTTCACAATTTTCCATATTCCATTGATAATCCGCCATTTACCCAATCAACTTTTTCTGCCAAAAAAAGCCCTCCTCCCGCCCCTTCCCCAACAGCTCCCCTTTCCTCCTCCCGCAAGCCTGCAAAATCTGTTTGTGGCCGTGTGAGCCCGCAAGGGCGAATCATCCCCCTGCGGCAACCCTGCGGCAAAGCCCCGCCGCGCCCCACCCAATCCCTCTCCCCTCCCGACACAGTTGGGGACTTGGAGGATTTTTTGTAACTTTGCGCTTTCTAAACCACTGTAAGAACCTTAAACAAGCTCGTTTTGGAACTGTCAACCCTCACCGCCATCTCCCCCATCGATGGCCGTTACCGCTCGAAGACCTCGGGTCTCGACATGTATTTCTCTGAATTCGCCCTGATCCGCTACCGCGTCAAGGTCGAAGTAGAGTATTTCATCGCCCTTTGCAAACTGCCGCTGCCCCAGCTGGCCGATGTCCCCGCCGAGGCCCTGGCCGCCCTCCCCTCTTTATATAAAGACTTCACCGAAGCCGACGCGGCCCGCATCAAGGAACACGAGTCGGTGACAAACCATGACGTCAAGGCCGTGGAGTATTTCATCAAGGAGCGCTTCGACCAGATGGGACTGTCGGCCTGGAAGGAGTTCATCCACTTCGGCCTGACATCACAGGACATCAACAACACCTCTGTGCCTATGTCGGTGAAAGACGCCGTCAACGAGGTGTTCCTCCCCCTGCTCGACGAGCTGATAGCCACACTTGAGGCACGCGCCGGGGAATGGGCCGATGTGGCCATGCTCGCCAAGACCCACGGCCAGCCCGCCTCCCCCACTCGCCTGGGCAAGGAAATCGAGGTGTTCGCATACCGCCTGCGCCGTCAGCGCGAGCTGCTGGCCTCTACCCCTGTCACCGGCAAGTTTGGCGGCGCGACAGGCAACTTCAACGCCCACAACGCCTCTTTCCCCGCAATCGACTGGCGCGAGTTTGGCAACCGCTTCCTCAGCGACAACCTCGGAATAGGCCGCGAGGAGTGGACCACACAGATTTCCAACTACGACAACCTCGCCGCCCTCTTTGACGCCCTGCGCCGCATCAACACCATCATCCTCGACCTCGACCGCGACATCTGGATGTATGTCTCGGCCGAGTATTTCAAGCAGAAAATCAAGGCAGGGGAGGTAGGCTCGTCGGCGATGCCCCACAAGGTCAACCCCATCGACTTCGAGAACTCAGAGGGCAACCTCGGCATAGCCAACGCCATCTACGCCCACCTGTCGCAGAAACTGCCTGTGTCACGTCTGCAGCGCGACCTGACAGACTCCACCGTGCTGCGCAACGTCGGTGTCCCCATGGCACACAGCGTCATCGCCTTCCACTCCACCCTCAAGGGCCTCGGCAAACTGCTGCTCAACCAGGCCGCCATCGACCGCGACCTCAACGCCGCGTGGGCCGTGGTGGCCGAAGGGATACAGACCATACTTCGCCGCGAAGGCTACCCCCACCCCTACGAGACCCTCAAGCAGCTCACCCGCGTCAACACCACTGTCACCGCCGAATCGATAGCCCAGTTCATCGACACGCTCGATGTCACCCCTGAAGTGAAAGCCGAACTGAAACAGCTTTCACCCTCTACCTACACCGGCATCTGATGAGACACGACACCCTATATGTAAGCGACCTCGACGGAACGCTGCTCGACCCTTCGAGCCGCGTTTCCGCCGAGAGCGCCCGCATACTCAACTCGCTCGTCAGCAAGGGGGCGATGTTCACCGTGGCCACAGCCCGCACCCCGGCCACCGTGCAGACCCTGCTCGAACGGGTCACCCCCGCCAAGACCCCTGCGGGGCGCGACATCCCGGCCATCGTCATGACCGGGGCCGCCTACTGGAACCGCCGCCTGGAGCGGTACGACTATATCCGCATGATGTCGCCCTACGCCACCGACATCATCCTGGAGGAATTCGCCAGGGCCGGAATCAACCCCTTCAACTATTGCCTGGGACAGCACGAGATGCTGAATGTCTACCACACGGCCGGATTGACCACCCGCGAGGACGCTTTCTACCAGGAACGCCGCCATCTCGCCCTTAAACGGTTTCATCTCGGACAGCAGCCCAAAAGCCACGAGGCGACGGTGCTGTTCTTCGCCATAGGCAACCCGGAAAAGATGGAACGGCTCTGCCAGGCAATCCGCGAAAAGACAGGATGCTCGGCCGCCTGGTACCGCGACATCTTCAACCCCGAAGTCGCGCTGATGGATGTGTATGCCCCGGGATGCTCCAAGGCAACCGCCGTCAAGGATGTGGCCACCGAGCTTGGGGCCACGCGCATCGTGGTCTTCGGCGACAACCTCAACGACCTGCCGATGATGGAGGCCGCAGACCTCGCCGTGGCCGTAGACAACGCCCTCCCCGCCGTCAAAGAACGCGCCGACATCGTCATCGGGCCAAACTCCGGGCCATCCGTCGCGGAGTTCATCCTCTCCGACTTCCACTCCGGCGAATAATCCTCGCCCCTCCATATCCCTGTAAAAAAATCACCACAGGCATGCAACGTTTCGCGCCTGCTCTGCGTCTAATGGGAAAAGCTTCTCTCCCACCACAACCGCTAACCAATCCCATCACAGACGCAAAATGGAAAACATAACGCGCAGACTGTTGCTGTTATTTTCTCTCTCGTTGACAATCCTCCTCCCGGGCATACGCGCCGAGGCATCCCCGTTCAAAGTGACCGGAGAGACCGCCGACTCGGCCGGCGTGCCTGAGATATACGCCACCGTCAGGGTGTATGCCGCCGCCGACTCGCTGAAGCCTGTGTCGCTCGGCGTGACCGACGACCTGGGCCGCTTCTCCCAGCAGCTGCCAAAAGCCGGCAGCTACCGCCTGACTGTCACCTCTGTCGGCAAGCAGCCCGTCGACCTCCCCTTCGAGGTCTCGGTCTCATCCCCGGTTAAAGACTTCGGCCACATCACGGTCTTGGAAAACAAAAACGAGCTGGGGGAAGTCGAGGTCGTGGCCCAGCGTCCGCTGGTCACCCGCGAAATCGACCGTATCGGCTATGATGTCAAAGCCGACCCTGAATCGCAGACCAACACCCTGCAGGAGATGCTACGGAAAGTGCCGCTGGTCACCGTAGAGGCCGACGGCACAATCAAGGTCAAAGGCTCGACCAGCTTCAAAATCTACAAAAACGGACGGCCCAACAACTCCTTCACCAAGAACGCCAAAGACATCTTCGCCGCCATCCCGGCCTCTTCCATCAAGAAAATCGAGGTAATCACCGACCCGGGGGCCCGCGAGGACGCCGAAGGGGTGGGCGCGATACTCAACATCGTCACCGACTCCGAAAGCTCGCTGCGCGGCGTGACCGGCAACGCCTCCCTGTACATCGACAACAACAACCTCGAACCGCTCCCCAACATCTACCTCACCTCACAAATCGACAAGGTCACATTCTCGGTCTACGGCGGCGAAAACAACTCCAACCACAAGGAGACCCGCCAGCGCAACGAGCAGCGCGACATATATTTCGAGACCGGCAACCGCCTCTACTCCTATGGCCAGTCGGAGAGCGTCAACCGCAGCGGCTGGGGCGGCATCGAGGCAAGCTGGGAGCCTGACACCCTCAACCTGCTCACACTCGAGGCCCAGGGATGGCTCTGGAACCGGAGCGACTACTCCGGATCGGGCCACACCGCCCTCTACGCTCCTGACGGCACAGAGCTTTACAGCTACTCGCGCCGCAATCTCGACCCGACGGCCAACTACTTCGACTTCGACGGTTCGGCCAACTACCAGCGCTCCACCCGCCGCAAGGGGGAGACCATAACCCTCAGCTACCGGCTCTCCACGACCCGACAGCACTCGGAGGCGCTCACCGAGTATGACGACAAGGTCAATTGCGGATTCCTCTACTCGGCCATCGGCAACGACACCCGCCAGACATTCTTCGAGCATACCGGCCAGGCCGACTGGAGCCGCCCCTTCGGCAACATCCACAAACTCGATGTCGGAGCGAAGGCGATTTTCCGACGCAACCACTCCACCAACCTCCAGGAATACCGTATCCGTCCGAAATAGGCCGACTTTATCAAAGCGTTTTTGGTTGCGAACTT
>CATZGB010000025.1 GCA_958418815.1 uncultured Bacteroidales bacterium
AAGTTCGCAACCAAAAACGCTTTGATAAAGTCGGCCTATTTCGGACGGATACGGCTCAACAAAAGCCACCGCAAGCACGAGGAAACGACAGCGGGGATGCGCCGGCAAAGGCGCATCCCCGCTGTTGGGTTATGGGTCACTGTGTGACGGTCGGTGTCAGAGGGCTACCTTGGTGGCCTTGCCGCCCTGGAGACGGATGTAGAGGCCGTTCTCGGGGTTGGCAACGCGCTGGCCCTGGAGGTTGTAGTAGACAGCCTCGCCGGTTGCGGCATCAGCCTCGACGGCATCAACGCCTGCGCCTTCGACGGTCACCTTGAGGGTCACGGTGTTGCCCACGTTGAGGGTGAAGACGGGGTTAACCCAGGGGCCTTCGGCGGGCGACATGTTGTCGATGGGGTCCTGCGGGCCGGTCAGGGTGTAGACCTCATCGAGGTTGAGGGCGCCGGCGGTGGAGTAGGCGTTTGCCCATGAAGAGTTCTTGACTACCTTGAAAGTGTCGGTGATGGTGCCGGTGTAGGCGAGGGTCCATTCGCCATTTTCACCTTTGGTGAAGTTGGGCGCGGAGGTGAAGTTCCATTCCAGGGGAGCGTCACCCACGAGCTGCCATGTCTCCTCGCCGTTCTCCACGCGCTCTGCCTGCACCAGGATGGTGAGGGCATCGTCGGCTCCGGGGGTGATGGTCACCTTGGCGTTGATGAAATGGGCATTGTCGCCGGCCATCATGATGTTGCTTCCGTTGTCTGCTTTCTTGGCCTCGTATGGCACGTTGTTCTCAACGGCAGTGCCGTTTGTACACCACTGGTTGGCCCAGCTTGAACCTCCCTCATACATAACAATCTTGAAGTCGCCGTGGAGGTCGGGGATTGTCTGCGAGTAGGAGCCGTCGCCGTTGTCCTCGAAAATGTTGTTCTCAAGGCTCCAGTTCTGGTAGGTGCCGGGCATGCACCAGGTGGCTGCAGAGAGGGCGTTTGCTGCGGCGGAAATGGCCACAGCTGCGAGAAGAGTAGAAATTTTCTTCATGTGGTTGATTTTAGGTTAAAATGTGATTATATGGATGAAAAGTGAATGTCAGTAAAGATGCCTCAAAATTACAAAAAATTATTGAATTCTGAGGCATCTTTCCAGGTTTTATTGGCTAATATACTGTGTTTTGCCGAATTTCAGCCGCTCCATGACGAAAAACAGTCTGCGCGGCGGCGGTGGCGGTATGTCATTTGAGGGTGAACGGCACTGTGGCGGCGATGTCGGCCGACGAAGAGGCAACATGGGCCTGGTATTTGCCCGGATGGGTGGTCCAGCTGTGGGTGTCGGCGTCGAAATACGCCAGGTCCTCAGGGGTGATGGTGAAAGTCACCTCCTTGGTCTCGCCGGGGGCGACGGAGACCTTGCGGAAACCCTTCAGCTCCTTGGCCGGACGCTCCACGGGGGCTTTCATGTCGGTGATGTAGAGCTGCACTGTCTCCTGTCCCTCGCGGTCGCCGGTGTTGGTGACGGCCACGGTGATGGTCATGGTCTCCC
This sequence comes from uncultured Bacteroidales bacterium, assembly GCA_958418815.1. Lineage (GTDB taxonomy): Bacteria > Bacteroidota > Bacteroidia > Bacteroidales > Muribaculaceae > UBA7173. The sequence goes on from CATZGB010000025.1 coordinate 1,519, forward strand.
CGGCGGCCATCTCCCGGCGGTCGGCTGCGGGCTTGCCGTAGGCGAATGTGGTGTAGCTGAGGCCATGGCCGAAGGGGAAGAGGGGTTTGATCTTGCGGGTGTCGTGCCAGCGGTAGCCGACGAGGATTCCCTCGTTGTACTTCTCATCCCAGATATCCTCGCCGGGACGTTTCACGCCGGGATATTCACCAAGGGCGTGGGCGGCGACATCCTCAAGCTTCACCGGGAAGGTCATGGGGAGCTTGCCCGAGGGGTTGACCTTGCCGAAGAGGATGTCGGCGATGGAGTTGCCCGCCTCTGAGCCGAGGAACCAGGCCTGCAGTATGGCCGGCACCTGCTTCACCCAGGGCATCGCAACGGCGTTGCCGCTCACGTTGACCACCACCAGGTTGGGGTTGGCCTTGGCGAGGGCCGAGATTACCTCGTCCTGGCCGTAGGGGAGCGACAGCGAAGCGCGGTCGGCGTCCTCGCAGTCCTGGCCTGCCGACTTGTTGAGACCACCGACGAATATCACATAATCGGCCTCGCGCGCCTTGGCGACTGCCTCGGCTATCAGCTCGTCGGCTCCACGCGACTCCGAGAGGTCTTGTCCGGAGGTCACGCCGTTGTACTCGCCGGTGACATCACCGACATATCCACGGGCGAAATCCACCGTCATGCCCTCGGGGGCGGCGGCGCGGATGCCGTCGAGCGGCGATACCTCGCGCTGCACTTTCAGCGAGGAGGAGCCTCCGCCGACGGTCATCATCTTCAGGGCGTTCTCGCCGACCACCAGCACCCTGGCGGCTTTGCCGGGGGTGGAGGGGAGGGGCAGCAGCCCCTTGTCGTTCTTAAGCAGCACTATCCCATCCGCGCCGATGCGGCGGGCGGCCTCGTAATGGGCCTCGCTGCAGAGCGAGCCGAAAGGCTTGGCGGTGTTCATCGATGTGCGGAATATCAGGCGAAGCACGCGGCGCGCCTTGTCGTCGAGGGTCTTGGGGTCGGCTTCACCCTTGGCGAGCATGTCGAGGTAGGGACGGGCCAGGTAATAATTGTCATAGGCATTGCTGGTGCCGTTGCTGAGCCCGTTGGTCCAGCTGCCAAACTCCAGGTCGAGTCCGTTGGTGATGGCCTGGGCGGTGTCGTGGGTGCCTCCCCAGTCGCTTATCACCACCCCGTCGAAGCCCCATTCACCCTTGAGGATGTCGTTGAGCATCCGCTGGTTGTGGCAGAGGTGCTGGTCCTGGTAATAGTTGTAGGCTCCCATTATCGACCACGCGCCACCCTCCTGGACGGCTGCCTTGAAAGCGGGCAGGTAGATTTCATAGAGGGCGCGGTCGTCGACTATCACGTTGGTGGTGTGGCGGTTGACCTCCTGGTTGTTGAGGGCGTAATGCTTCACGCAGGCGGCGACGCCGCAATCCTGCACCCCCTTCACATAAGGCACCACCATCCTGGAGGCCAGGTAGGGGTCTTCACCCATGTACTCGAAGTTGCGGCCGTTAAGCGGGGTGCGGTAGATGTTCACGCCCGGGCCGAGCAAGACATCCTTGCCACGGTAAAGGGCCTCCTCGCCGATCGAGCGGCCATAGAGGGCCGACATCTCGGGGTTCCAGGTGGCCGCCAGGCAGGTCAGCGCGGGGAAAGCGACGCATGAGTCATTGGTCCATCCGGCCTGGTCCCATTCATCCCACAGCACCTCGGGGCGTATCCCGTGGGGGCCGTCGGTGGTCCAGAGGCCGCGTATTCCAAGCCGGGCAACCCCCGGGGATGAGAATTTCGACTGGGCGTGGAGTATCGCCACCTTCTCGGCGGTGGTCATCCGAGAGAGGGCATCCTCCACCCGCTCCTCGATGTCGCGGGAGCTGTCGAGATATGCCGGAATGTCGGCAGAGGCGTTGAAAGCCGCCAGGGCGGCGGCCGCAGATATGAGGATTTGTTTAAGCATCAGAGATTAAGGAAAGTGACTATTGGTTGATATTGTCGTCAAATCGGGTGGTTGGGGGGAGCCGTCCCCGCCCCGGCCCGCTCTGTCAGGAGCGGGGCCGGACGCGGGGATGGCAGCCGTCAGGTCATTTCTTGACCAGGGAGATGGTGCCGGCATCGTTGCCTGCCGAGAGGTCGATGGTCATCACATAGGTCGCTCCGGTCTCGAGGCTGACACCGGCGGCCAGCTCGAAGTTGCCGTCGGAATTGGCCTTGAGCAGCGCCTCGGTGCCGGGAGCGAGCGACAGGCCGTTGCCTGCCGAAGGATTGAACTCGCCGCCCCAGCCCTTCTGGTGGAAGAACTTGATGCTGATGTAGTCGGCGCGCAGGCGCTGTCCGATTTCCGAGCCGGTCTCAGGGCCGGCCACGGCGGTGAAGCGGTAGACCTTGGGCGACACCTCGGCCATGCCGTATGCCTGGCTGGTCTCCCAGCCAAACTGCGAGTCGAGGCTCGGCGAGCCTGCCCCCCAGCCCATCATGTAGATGGCCCCGTGGCCGTCGGCCGAGAGGGTGGCGGGTGATGTGCCGTCGTAACGCTGGGCCGAAACCGTCGCCCCGAGCTTGTCGAGGACAACCTGGTAGGTGCCGTCGACAGGCAGGAAGGTGATTATGTCGTTGTCAGCGTCGTAAGCCAGGAAGTCAGGGTCGAAATAGTAGTCGGCCAGGCCGTCGACCGAGTTGAAATCAAGGGTGCCACCCTGGGCGAGGTCGGTGATGACGCTGTATATGGCGTTGTCGCCGGTGGTCATCTTTACCCCGTTGAGGTAGACGGGCTTCTCCTCGAAAGGCTGCTCGCCGGCCTCGGTGACGGTCAGCACGCCGTTGCTTGTCCCGGCGGTGAAGTCGACGCGGAAGACATAGATGACATTGTCTTTCAGCGTCACGCCGTCGAGCAGGTAGAGGTTGCCGTCGTCATGGCCGTCGCCGTCACCCACACCGATGAGCGACGAGGCGGAGGTCAGGCGGTCATGCTTGAACTCGTTGCCCCAGCTCATGGCGTCGCCGTAGAATTTGAAGTTGGTGGAGGTGGTCCTCACCGTCTTCCCCCCGACGAGGGTCATCTGGTAGACCTTGTCGGCCACGGGGGCCATGCAGACAGCCTTCTCGGTGGTCCAGCCGGTCTCGTTGGAGCCTACGCCGGGCTTGCCGAAGTCTGCGCCTATCACCCAGAGGGCGCCTGAGCCGTCGGCCTGGAGCGAGGCGGGCGCGCCGTTGAGGAGCGTCTCCACGCGGAAATACTGCAGCTTCTGGTCGGCGATCAGGCGGTATTCGCCACCCATGGCGGTGAATGTCAGCGAGCCGTCATCGTTGCGGGTGAACCAGTCGGTGTCGATCCACCAGTCGCCGAAGCCGGTGAATCCCTCGGGGGTGATGGTCTGCCCCTGGGAGAGGGTCATGTCAAGCTGGGCGGTGTTGTCGTCGACCGACTCCATCTCCTGGCCGTTGAGCTTAAGCACGGAGAATGGGGAGGCGGCGAAGGTGCGGGTGTTGAGCTCGATGGCAAACTTGCCGCCGCGCGAGCTTGAGAAGGGTATCGCGCTCTCGGCCCCGATTTTCACCTGCGAGTTCTCGTAGCCAAACACCAGCTCGTTGCCGTTGTCGCCTACTTTGGGGGCGATGACAAAAGCCTTGAGCTTCTGGGGGAAGCGGTCAGAGACGGCGTAAGTGTCGGCCCCGGTCTTCTCCATGCGGTATTCCGCGCCATCCTCGGTCTTGAGGGTCAGGTAGGGGAAGTCGGGATGGGTGATTCTCACCGGGTACTCCTGCTCGGAGATGGTGAAGTTGATGTTCTGGAGGACAAGCTTCAGGGTGGCGGTGCCGTCGGGCACGTTGGCGAAATACGGCAGGTAGATTTTGCCGGAGTAGTCCTTGCCGCTCTCCTTGGTGCGGATCACGGTCTCCTCCACCATCTCGTCGCCGTAATACAGCTGGGCCTTGAGGGTAGACAGGGCCACCTCCGCGTCTGAGGCGTTGACGGTGAAAGCCAGCGAGTCGCCGAAATGGGCGGTCTCCGTGGCGTCGCGGTAATCGATTACCGGATTCCCGAACGGCTCCTCGTCATCCTTGCACGACCACAGCAGGGCGGGCATGACGAGCGCGATAGGAAGAATATATCTGAGTTTCATTGAGTATCGTTTTGAAGGTTGTCGATGTGGGCGTTACCAGATGAAGGATGCGATGCCTTTGGCGGGGACAGAGGCAGAGAAGTGGCGGTTGCCGTCGTCGAGGGTTATTTTCTGCTCGTCGGCGGAGTTGTTGGAGGCCACGAAAGCGTAGGTGCCGTCGGGGTTGCGGAAGGCGGCGTAGGTGAGGCCGCTGGCGGTGTAGCCCGAGGTGGCGATGCGGCGCGCGCCGGGTTTCACCACGGCCGACATGTGGCACATGTTGTAGTAGAACGAGTTGCGCTGGATGTTCTTGTATGAGGCGTCGATGTCGACAGCTCCGAAGCCGTTGATGCAGCCGCCGGGACGGTTGGGGCCACGGTTGGCGTCGAGCATCAGGTTCCAGATGATTGCGCCGCGCGCCCAGTTGTTGACGGTGCCCAGGGCAAGCTCCTCCATGTCGGCCACGAGGTGGGTCGAGAGGTTGGCTCCGTCGTTCCAGTCTCCGGCGGTCGACTCGGTGAATATCAGCTCCTTGTCGGGATATGCGGCGTGGACCTTGTTGAGCTCGTCGCGGTTGCCGCCGTAGTTGTGGTAGGCAGCCCCGGCGATGTAGCGCGACGCGTCGGCGTCGGCGTAGATCTTGGTGGGATAGCCCTGCTGGTCGGCCATGTTGTCATAGTTGTAGTTGTGGTCGAAGGCGTAGATTTTGGCTGTGATGCCTGCGGCGGCGAACTTCGGGCCTACCGCCTGCTTGATGAAGTCGCGCTGCTCCTCCCAGCCCATGAACATCGAGGCGGAGTTGCCACGGTTGAGGGGCTCGTTCTGGAGGGTCACGGCGTGGATTTCGATGCCGTTCTGGCGGAAAGCCTGTATCCACTTGACGAAATACTCGGCGTAATCCTGGTAGTACGCGGGGTTGAGCTGGCCGCCGGTCCATGAGGTGGTAGGCTGGAGGTCGGTGAGGTTGTTGACCTTCATCCAGCGGGGGGCGGTCCAGGGAGAGCCGAGAATCTTGACGTCGGGGTTGATGGCGAGGATTTCCTTCAGCACGGGGATGACATAGTTGGTCTCCTCGGCGGTGAGGGCGAAATTCTCGATGCCCGGGGTGTCGCAGCAGGTGTACTCGCTCAGCGAGAAGTCAGAGCAGCCGATGCAGATGCGGATATAGCTCATGCCGTAGCCCTCGGTGACGGAGAAGGTCTCCTTGAGGAACTTGGCGCGGTCCTCGGGGGCCATCTTCATGAGGTTGTAGGCGGTGGAGCCGGTGATGGCCGCGCCGAAGCCGTCGATTTCCTGGTAGGTCTGCGAGGGGTCGAGATATATCGAGCGGGGCGACATGTTGTCTTTCGTGGAGAAAGAGATGGCCGAGGGGGTCAGGTCTTTGGAGCGGTTGTTTGTGGTGGTCAGCACCCTCACGTCGCCGTCGACCCAGACGGGCTGGGGCGCGGTCTCCTCTTCGGGGAATTTGTCGTTGTCGTCGCAGGCGGCAGAGAAGAGCGCCAGGGAGCATAACAGGGAGCCAAGTAACATATTGTTAAGTCTGTATTTGGTAAACATGTTTTTTACGGGTTTGGAAGTCGGGGAGGGGGCGCGGGGAGGCGGTGATGGCCGCCCCGCGCCGCCGCGTCACCTGTTGTTAGTAGCCGGGGTTCTGTACCAGGTTGGAGTTCTGGTCGATAGCTCCCTGGGGAATCGGGAGGAGGTATGAGAACTGGTTGTAGGGTGAACGCTGGGCGTGGCGGCCCGAGTCTTTGGCGTAGACGGCGTTCATCACCTCCTCCACCTTGTCGAGGCGGCAGAGGTCAAACCATCGCTGCCCCTCGAGGGCCAGCTCCATGCGCCGCTCGTCGAGGTAGGCGTTGAGCAGTGCCTGCTGGCTCGACTTCTTGTCGGCGGTCAGCTTGGCGATGCCCGCGCGCTGGCGGATGCGGTCGATGATGTCGGCCCCTCCGGCGAGGTCACCCTTCATGATCAGGGCCTCGGCCTTGAGCAGGAGGATGTCGGCGTAGCGACACTTTATGATGCTGCTGTATGATGAGCGGCATTTGTTCATGAAGGCGTAGTTGTCGGCGGGATAGTAGTTGCTCCAGGTGCAGCCATACCAGGCGACGGTCTCGTCATAGCGTTTGGTGTCGCCGTTCTGCTCAAACAGGCGGGTCAGGTCGCGCGAGGGGGTCACCCACTTGGCCCAGGTGAAGTTGTTGGAGGGGTTGTCGACAGGCGCGCCGAACATCCAGGTGCACCAGTTGCCGCTGCCGGTGTAGAAGTGTCCCTCAAGGATTGACTCCTTGGTGTCGCGCACCGGCTCGTAGCCGGGGGCCGGGGTGGCCCAGAGGGTCGAGAAGTCATCCACCAGGTCGTAGCCGTCGGCGGCGCACTTGTTGGCGTACTCGATTACCTTGTCGTAGTTGCGGAGGGTCTTCTCGGCGTAGATTTTGGCCAGGTAGGCATGGGCCACACCCTTTGAGAAGAGGGTCTTGTCGGTGGTCACATCCGGTGCCCACTGCTCGGCGAAGAGCAGGTCGGCCTCGATGGCGGCGTAGGCCTCCTCGATGGTGTTCTGCTCGGGGAAATAAGCCTCATACATCTCGTCGACATTGTCGGCGGTGATGTTGCCCGCCGACACGGTGATGACGGGGATGGATCCCCACAGGCGCACCATGTCAAACCATATCATGGCGCGGAAGATGCGGGCCTGCGCCGAGTAGCGGTTCTGTTCCTGCTGCGACAGCGAGCCGTCCTGCACCTTGTCGAGGTTCTGGATCATCTTCGTGGCCACCGCCGCGTCCTCCAGGAAGCGGCTCCAGTCGCGGGCGATGACCGAGTTTGACCCCTCGATGGAGTTGTCCTCGTAAGGCACCACCTCGGCGCCCGTGGTGCCGACATAGGCGTTGTCTGAGTGGCAGTCGGCGATCAGCAGCTGGTCGAGATACCAGTGTTCCTGCCGGTCGGTGATTTTCTTGTACATCGCCGTCATGTAGCTCTCGACGGCGGCCTTGTCTTTGAACACCACCTCCTCGGCCTCCTCGGTGATCCCTTCGGTGATGTCGGAGTAGGTGTCTTCCGGATCATACTGCAGGGAGCATCCGGTGGGGAGCAGCGACAGCATGATGCCTGCCGCCGCGGGATATATCAGTCTGGTTATTTTCATTTTTCAGGATATTGAATCGGTTAGCCTTCCGGTAAAAGGGGGATGGGTCAGAACACCACGTTCACGCCAAGGGTGAATGTCTTGGTCTGGGGATATGTGCCCCAGTCGATGCCCTGCACCGCGCCGCTGTTGCCCCACTGGTTCACCTCGGGGTCCATGCCCGAGTAGCGGGTCCAGGTCAGCAGGTTGGTGACGGTGAAATAGGGCTGGAGCTTGGCAAGGTGGAGCTTGCGCATCCACTTGCCCGAGAAGTCGTAGCTCAGGGTGATGTCCTTGACGCGCAGGTAAGAGCCGTCCTCGATGAAGTAGGTGGAGTTCTTCATGTCGAAGCCCGCCTTGGGCACATCGGTGATCTGGCCGGGGATGCGCCAGCGGCGCAGCACGTCGGTGATCTGGTTCTTGCCGTCATACATGCCCATCATCTCCATCTTCGAGGCGTTGTAGATATCGTTGCCGTAAGAGCCCTGCAGGAAGATGCTCAGGTGGAAGCCCTTGTAAGAGAAGGTGTTGGTCATACCGAAAGTGAAGTCGGGGTTGGGGTCGCCGATGTAGCCGCGGTCTGACGAGGTGATTTTGCCGTCGCCGTTGAGGTCGCGGTAGTTGAGCTCGCCGGTCTCGGGGTCGACACCGTCGGCGAAGTAGCCGTAGAATCCCCCCAGCGAGCGGCCCGGCTCGTTGCGGACTACCTGCTCGTTGACATAATCGGAGGTCTTCGCGTCGGAGTAGATTTTCTGGAGTGAGAGCTTGGTGAGCTTGTTGCGGTTGAACGACATGTTGAAGCTGGTGTCCCACTGGAACGCGCCGGTGAAGTTGTGGGATGTGATGGCGAACTCGAATCCTCGGTTGGTCATCTCACCCTCGTTGCGGGCGATTGAGCTGGCGGCGGCGGCTCCGGCGGGGAGCGACACATTCATCAGCATGTCGGTGGTCTTCTTCCAGTAGATGTCGGCGGTGAAGTTGAGGCGCGAGCGCAACACCGAGAAATCAACGCCGATGTTGGTCTGGGTGGTGGTCTCCCAGGTCAGGTCGGTGGTGCGCAGGTTGGCCTGCGAGATGGTGGGCAGAGCGTTGGCCTGGCCCTCCACGAACCACTCGATGCGGTGGATGTTGTAGCGCTGCAGGTAGGCGTAGTCGCCGATGCCCGACTGGTTGCCGGTCTGGCCCCAGCCGCCTCGGATTTTCAGGTCGTCGATCCACTGCACATCCTTGAGGAAGCTCTCCTGCGACACGCGCCAGGCGGCGGAGAAGGAGGGGAACACGCCCCAGCGGTGGTCGGGATGGAGCTTCGAGGAGCCGTCGGCGCGGACATTGGCCGTCACCAGGTAGCGGTCGTCGAAGTTGTAGGCCACGCGGCCGAACCACGAGAGGATGCCCCAGCCGGAGGCGTTGGTGCCGGTGGCGCTCCAGTCGATTTTGTTGGCGGCGTTGAGGGTCTGGATGTCGCCGTTGCGGAAGTGGGTGCCGCGGATGTAGCTCTGGGTCCACTGGGAGTCGGTCCATGACTGGCCGGCCATCACGTCGAGGCGGTGCTTGCCGAACTGGTGGACGTAGTTGGCCACGTTGTCCCAGACGAGCAGCTGGTTGGTCGAGCGGGTGTCGGTGCCGATGCCGTAGTTCTCACGCCCGTAGCTACCGGCGATGGGGTCTACGAAGTCGGTGTTGTGGCCGTTGCGGCGGTCGAGGGTGAACTTGGAGTTGAACGTCAGGCCGGGGATGATCTTGAAGAGCAGGTTGCCCGAGGCGATCAGTCGGTTCTCGCGGTTGCGGGCGTTGGCCCCGCGTCCGAGGTTCTCGGAGGGGGAGGTGATGTTCACGCCGTAGAAGTTGTTGTAATACTGGTCGGGCTTGTCAGGATTCCACACCGGGGCGTAGGTCGGGGTGTTGATGACGGCCAGCACCACGCCGCCTCGGTTGGCCCCGTTGCCGGTGTTGATGCCGTTGGAGGTGTAGTCTGAATACATCACGTTGGCCGTGGCGTTGAGCCATGAGAAGACCTCGGTGTCGACGTTGACGCGGAAGTTGTAGCGGTTGTAGAACGAGGGCTTGATGACACCGTCCTCCCTCAGGTAGCCGAGGTTCATGAGATACTTGGTCTTGCCGGTGTTCTGCGAGATGGAGACCTGGTAGTTCTGGTTTGAGCCGGTGCGGTAGGTCTCGTCAAACCAGTCGGTGCGGTCGCGCAGGTTGTCGGGCAGCGAGATCATGCCGATCTCATCCTGCAGCTCCTTGTACTGGGCGGCGTTGAGCACCTCCATCGACTTGCGCACCTTTGACCAGCCATACTGGGCGTTGAGCGTCACCGAGGGGCGCTCGGTCGAGGCCGACTTGGTGGAGATGAGGATCACACCGTTGGCCGCGCGCGAGCCGTAGATGGCAGCCGACGACGCGTCTTTGAGTATCTGCAGGTCGGCGATGTCGCTGGGCGCGAGGAAGTTGATGTTGTCGACCGGTACCCCGTCAACCACATAGAGGGGGTCGTTGGAGCCGTTGAATGATGTCGTTCCGCGCACGCGGATGGTCATCTCGCCGCCGGGCGCGCCGTTGGGCGATACCACCGACACACCGGCCGCCTTGCCCTGGAGGGCCTGGGCCGCCGAGACGATGGGGCGGTTCTCAAGGTCTTTCGACGAGATGGTGGAGATGGCGGTGGTGACATCCTTGCGTTTCACCGAGCCGTAGCCGATGACCACTACCTCGTCGAGGATGTTGTTGTCCTCCTCGAGAGTGACTTTCATGCCGTTTTTGGCGGGAGCCTCCACGGTCTTGTAGCCGATGTAGCTCACCACGAGGGTCGCGCCGGGGCTGGCCTGGAGCGAGAACTCTCCGTCGATGTTGGTGGAGGTGGCGGTCTGTGTGCCTTTGACAAGCACTGTCGCGCCGATCAGAGGTTCGCCGGAGGCGTCCTCGACGACTCCGCTGACAGTCGACTGTGCCCATGCCCCGAATGTCCCCGCGAGGAAGACCATCAGGAGGCCGAGCAGCCGTGCCGGATTTGGGAATGTTTTTTGCATGGTAGAATTATGGTAAGATTATTAGTTGCCTGGTTGGGGATGAGGGGCGGGAGCGTCGCTCCTCCCGGAGATTATCCAGATGCAAAGTTATTACGAAAACCTGTGGAGGATAATTGCCGGTAATAATGGGTGGTAAATGTTAATAATACACAATCGGTTGTGAATCAGAATTTTGGTACTGTGAGGCGATGTGGTTTTGGTAAAGTTTATAACTGTTAAAATATGGTCTTTCCGAGCGAGCGCACCCTCTCGGCGAACTCCTCGCGGGGCACATTGGCCTTGGAGCGGGTGCGCTGGCGGGTGTTGTAGACGGTCTGCACCGAGCAGTGGAGGAAGCGCGCGATGGCCGTGGAGTCGGTCAGCCCCAGGCGCACCAGGGCGTAGATGCGCAGCTCGGTGTTGAGCAGGTCATCCTTCTTCAGCTCGATTTGCTCCTCGGGGCGCAGCAGGGTGTTGAAGTCGCGCACGAAGTCGGGGTATATGCCGAGGAAAATCTTGTCGAACGTGCGGTGAAGCTCCTTGATTTCGGCCTGCGACAGCTCGGGGGTCTTGGTCAGGTGGCGCAGGTCTTCATATTTCCCGGCCAGCAGCAGGCGGTAGATGTTCTTGCGGAAATCGTCGAGCTTGCTGATGTAGTTTGAGCAGATGGCGAATATGTCGGCGATGTATTTCTCCTTGGCCAGGTTGGTGCGCGACAGCTCGTTGGCCCCCTCGCGGGCGTTGGAGTATAGTCCGGCAAGGGTCTCGTTGGCCTCCTCGAGCTTCTCCTTTACCTCCTCCAGCTCGCTGACCTTGCCGTTGAGGGCCAGGTTGGCGTCGTTGAGCATGGCGCGGCTCTGGCGCAGCTTCTTCATCTGTATTATGATGAAGGCCATGGCCGCGAGCAGCCCGAGCATGATGGCCCCGAGCAGCTTCAGGTAGGTCGAGGCCCGGTGTTCCTGACGTTCAAGCTCGGTCTGGTAGTCGCGGGTGATGCGGTGCTGCAGGTCGGCAAGCCGCCCCACCCTGACGCGGCTCTTGTACTCGTTGGCGCAGCGGATGCAGTGGCTGATGTAGTCGTTGGCCCGCTTGAGGTTGCGGTGGTCGGTGTAGAGCAGGTTGGCCACCTCCTCGAGCGAGGCTATCTCTTTGTTGCATGCCCTGACGTCGGCCAGGGAGGACAACACCAGGTAGCGCAGCATGTTCTCCTGGTCGCCAGTCTTCTCGTAGAGGCGGCTCAGCACCCAGGCGTTCATCGCGTCGTGGCGTGTCTCGTAGCGCGAACCCTCCATTTTCTCCCTGACCAGGGGGAGGGCCCGCCGCGCGTCGTCAGCGCCGCGCAGCCCCTGCCAGCCGACAAACCAGCAGTACATGGGGTCGTCGGGGGAGATGCCACGGCAGACATTGGCCAGCAACGAGTCGGCCACGGCCCCGTAGGGGTAGTCGACCGAGCTGGCCCCGAGATACTGGTCGCGGTGGGTCATCAGGTATAGCACCTGCTCGTTGTAGCGCAGGCGCTGGCGGTCGGTCAGCGCGGTGGTGTCAATCTCGGCGATGCAGCGGTCGGCACGCTCGAGTATGCCGGTGGCGGCGTAGAGGTAAGCCTTGTTGAGCCGCATGTCGGTGACCCATGGCTTGCGTCCGGCCTTTCCGGCGAGTTCCTCGGCCATCGAGGCGTATGTCAGGGCTGAGTCTGAGTCATAGGTGCTGTATTCGTCATATAGCTCTGACGCTATCCAGTAACGTTGCTCGGTGTCCGCGGCCCCCGAGAGGTTTGAGCGCAGCCGGTCGATGCGGGTCTGCTTCGCCGCCTCGTAGCCCTGCTGCCCGGCCAGGGCCGAGTCGAGCTTGACCAGCAGCTCCTCCACCGGCAGCGACGGCAGCGGGGCGGTCTCGCGCGCGTCGGCGGCGCCCGTTGCCAGGGCGAGCAGCAGCGTCAGGGCGAGCAGCCTCGCGCAGACAGGTTTCAGGGCTTGCCGCAGAGGGGAAGTCGGAAGGATATGGCGGGGGAATGTGAAGGTTGGTCTTTCAGGTATGGAGGGCATAGGTCACAGAATCTCTTCAAAGAAGTGGAAGAGAAGACAAAAGTACATCTTTTTTTGCATTGATTCCAATTTTTACAGCCTTTTTTTGTAATTTTGCGGCCTGATCCGTGAGGATGAGACAACCAGCCGTCCGCCCCCGCAAGTCGACGCAGGCGTGACGGCTTTCAGAGGTTTTTCACCGTGTTCCAAGATTAACAAGATCAAAATAGGTTATAATTTCCCAGGAATGTCTATCACAAGCAAACTCGAGTTCCGGCCCAAACTGTGGTCGGCGCTCAAACATTACGATTCCGCCAAGCTCCAGGCCGACCTCACCGCCGGAGTGGTGGTGGGCATCGTGGCCCTCCCCCTCGCCATCGCTTTCGCCATCGCCAGCGGCGTGAGCCCCACGGTCGGCCTTATGACCGCCATCCTCGGCGGCTTCATGGTGTCGGCCTTCGGCGGCAACTCCGTGCAGATCGGAGGCCCCACCGGCGCGTTCATCGTGATCGTCTACGGCATCATCGCCCGCTTCGGCCTTGAAGGTCTCGCCCTGGCCACCCTGATGGCCGGACTGATACTGGTGCTGATGGGGCTTTTCAGGCTCGGCACGGTCATCAAGTTCATCCCATACCCCATCGTCATCGGCTTCACCGCCGGTATCGCCCTGACCATCTTCTCCACCCAGGTCAACGACTTCCTCGGGCTGGGGCTGAAGGACATCCCTTCGGAGTTCATCCCCAAATGGGGCGTCTACCTGGCCAACCTGGGCAATGTCGACTGGCTGACGCTGGCCATCGGCCTTGTCACCCTCGCCATCATCATCCTCACCCCCAAGGTGTCGAAACGCCTGCCGGGCGCGCTCGTGGCCATAATCCTGGTCACAGCGGTTGTCTACATCCTTGGCCTCTACGGCATCGGCGGCGACGTGGCCACCATCGGGGGCCGTTTCGGCGAACTCAAGGCCGAGCTGCCCCGCCTGCAGACATTCTCGTTTGACATGGAGACCATCAACATGCTCCTCCCCTCGGCCTTCACCATCGCCATGCTCGGGGCTATCGAGTCGCTGCTTTCGGCCACTGTGGCCGACGGTGTGACCGGCTCGCGCACCAACACCAACACCGAGCTCATCGGCCAGGGGCTGGCCAACATAGCCGTCCCCTTCATCGGCGGAATCCCCGTCACCGGGGCCATCGCCCGCACGATGACCAACATCACCAACGGCGGCCGCACACCCGTGGCGGGCATCGTCCACGCCCTGGTGCTGCTGGCGATATTCATCTTCCTCATGCCGCTCATCTGCCTGGTGCCGATGGCCTGCCTGGCCGCCGTGCTGATGGTGGTGGCATACAACATGAGCGGCTGGCGCACGATTGTCGGGCTGTTCAAGGCCCCTAAGAGCGACCTGTCGGTGCTGATTGTCACCTTCCTGCTGACGGTGATCCTCGACCTCACCATCGCCATCGAGATCGGCCTGCTGCTGGCCGTGGTTCTCTTCCTGCGCCGAGTGATGGAGAACACCCAGATTAAGGTCTACTCCGAGCAGCTTGACGTGGCCGAGGGCACCGACCTCGACGCGGCCCACCACGAGGTGCTGGATGTGCTTCCCGGCGTGGAGGTGTATGAGATCGACGGCCCGTTCTTCTTCGGCATCGCCACCAAGTTTGAGGAGCTGATGCGCTCGACCCCCGGCCAGAAACCGGTGGTGCGCATTCTGCGTATGAGGAAGGTGCCGTTCATCGACTCCACCGCCCTCCACAACCTCGAGATTCTCATCAAGTCGTCACAGGCCGACAACGTCCATGTGGTTCTCTCCGGAGTCCGCGACACAGTGCGCCAGACCCTGGTCAAGGCCGGCATCGACCGCCTGGTGGGTGAAGACCATGTCTGCTCCCACATCTCCCAGGCCGTGGTGATGGCCAACCGCATCGCCTCCGCCTCAGGCCCCTCCTCCACCGACAAGGAGTCGGTGACCCTCGCCTGACCACGGGCCGGACTTCTCCGGCCATGACAAATCTCCCGGCCATACCGCGACATTCATGCGGTGTGGCCGGGAGATTTGTCATAAAGGGGTCAGATGTAGCAGGGGGTGACGCAGGCCGCTGAGGTGTCGTCAGACAGGATGGAGGTGACCGTCTGCAACAGCAGGGAGGCTTCGGCGGCGTGGTCGGCGGCGATGGCCGCGTCGACCGGGAGGTAAGCCTTCTCCAGCACCGACAGGGCCAGCAGATGCTCAAGGTAGCGTTTCAAGACCAGGCGCGTGCCCCCAGTGAGCGACGCGGCGCGCAGCCCCAGGTCGATGTCGAGCGTCACCGGCTGGCGGTCGTCGTAGGGGCGGGGAGCCGCCGGGTTGCCATCCTCGACCGACGCGTCGGCGACAAGCGGCCCGAGGCTGGCCGCCAAGGTGGCGAATGCCGCGCGGACAAGCACGCGGAGCGAGGGGAGGTTGTCGCGGGTCAGCACCGGGGGTGTCTCCCCGTCGCCCCCTGTGACGGCTGCCCGCAGGGCGGTGAGGGCGAATATCTCGTCGGTGACGGATTTGATGTCAAGTGAGATCATAGCGATGAGTGGCTTTTGCGGTTTTTGTGGCGTGAGGGTGAAGGGAATCGCGAGGCGCGCCGCCGCGCCATGCGGCGGTAAAACAGCTTCTCGGCGTAGACCGGGGTGAGGAAGTAGCGCGAGGGTGACTCGCAGGCCAGGACATGCTCCACGGCGGTGAAGTCATCCTCGCCGGGGTGGCTCTCCAGGCGGCTGTCGATTTTGGCGGCAAGCTCGGCCCAGAGGGCGGCGTTCTCCCCCGGGGCGAGGATGACAGTGCCGCGCTTGAGGGCGCGGTACCTGCGCAGGGCATACTCGGTCGAGAGGCCGTAGCGCAGTGGCCGGCTGGCCAGCGCGAGACCTACGGCCTCCTTGACCGAGAGACATCTGCCACCCACGGGCTGATTGGCGATGAGCGACGCGATTACGTGTGTGATTTCAGGCAGCATAGTTGAAACTGTGTCGTGTGATTAGATTAAAATCCTTGCGGAGGGTTCCGGAGCGCTCTTGGAAACCAATAAAAGGGAGCTGGCGGGAGAAAGGTCGTCACCGGCCCGTGGAAGCGAAATTTCCGAAGGCAAATTTACGACCCTCCCCGGGCGGAAAGTTTGCCCCTGGATGTGAACGAATGTTAACAGGTGTGAGTTTTTTCAGGCGAGCGACATCAGGCGGTCGCGCGTGGCGGTGAAGTCGGCGAAGGTCTGCATCAGGTCGAGAATCGAGATGGCCGAGTTGCGCATCTCGCTCTCGTATCGCTGCGCCCCCACGGCCCCGCTGACGCTCTTGCCCATCAGGGCCGAGTTGACCCCGGATATGTCCTCGAAGAGCTGTATCTGGGTCTGGAGCATCTCCTTGGCCCCGATGTCGGCGGCGGGCGAACTGACCTGGTGGGGTTCGGCCCCGTCATAGGGGTGGTAGGGAATCACCGACCCGGGGGTGGCCCAGAGGTTGGTGTACTTGTCCCACGGCTCTTTCTGGGGCTTGCACTCCACCGGGAAGAGGAGCGCCCCCTTGGCCGACACCCCCATGATGTGGTCCATGAGCGTGATGAGGCGGTTGACATATTTCTGCTGGCCGATGACATCCTCCACCAGCGAATGCACCTCCCCGCCGACGAGGGGATACATCTTGATGGCGTAGGGGAGCGACCCGTCGGCCAGAGGGGAGTCGAAACTGTCGAGGATGGTGGCGTCGGGGGCCAGGAAGCGTCCGCGCCACACCGTGGCCACCTCCCAGCGGCTCTCGACCTGTGGCAGGCGCGCCTTGCGCCGCGCGGCGTTGAGCTTGCGGAGACGTGAGGCCCCCTGAGGGGAGATGAAACTGAATGTGGCCGTCAGCGGGTCGTGACATCTGAGCCGTTCGCGGCTCTCGAGGGTCCATACCTCGATGACGCGGCATCGTCCGTCAGGGGCGTGGAAAAATGACTCCCCCTGGGGTGTGGAGGGGAGGAGCAGCCCCGACGAGGGGGAGACCGCCCCGTAGAGCTTCCTGAGCGAGGCGGCGCGGGTCGCCGACCCTCCGGCAAACCGCATGAGCAGTTCGGCCATCGACATGTCGTGGAGCGAACCGACAAGCTCCAGGTCACACCCCCTGGGGTCGCTGAAGGCGTTGACGAAGAAGCGGTCGGGAGGGATGTTGTCGGCCCAGACCCCGTCGCCCGAGGGGCGGCGTTCGCGGCGCACACGGTGGATGGCCATGCCTGAAATCAGAAACTCCTCGAGGGTGCGGGAGTCAAGCTCGTCGAGATGGTTCATGCCGTGAGGGTCGGCCTCCCGGGTCGACGCGGGTGGATTCTCGGCGCGTTCCATCCTGAAACGTCCTACGACGGCTTTCACCATACGTCGGATAAGGTTGTTTGTCAGGGGCTTGCATCCGGCCCGCAGGGCCTCCTCCTCCTCGGTCAGGGGGCGGTTGAGGCGGTCGCGGGTGATGTCGCCCCACTGGTCGCCGTAAGTGAAGCGGCAGTGGCGGCTGCGGCGCGAGCGCAGTGGGGCCATACGGTCCCAGGCCGAATGGGCGGCCTCGAGTATCAGCCTCGCGCGGGTGGTTTCGTTGTCGGTCATGGTTGAAGGTGGTGAAAAGGGGATATGATGTTCACAATGTTCACAATGTGTCGAGTGCGGCGGGGCGGAACTCATACATGGGCCGTCCGTCTGCGTCGGTCAGGCGCATGGCACACAGCAGGTATTCGAGGGTGTCGTTGTCATCATACGCCGGACTGAAAAGTTCGAGCCGGTTGTCGGGATGTATCACCGCGACGGGCGACGACACTCCGCCAGCGCCGTATGGCGTGTATTGCGCCCTGGCTTTGGCCGACCCCGCCTCGACCAGCGTGGCCGGCGACAGCCAGCTTTTGAGCTTCACCGCCACCGGGCGGACGCACTCGCCGGGGAGCCTGACGATGAGCGAGGGGGCCGTGGTCATCGACAGGGGCAGCTCAGCCTCGCCGACAAGGTCGTGGAGGATTATCAGGGCGGGATTCCCCTCGGCCAACAGCCTCTCCATCCACAGGCGGCATTCGAGGCGGGCGGCCGACTGCAGGTCGGCGCCGTCGCTGCGTTCGATGCGGCAGTCGCTCCGCAAGGGCTCGTAGCCCTTGCGGAGGAGCCACAGACGCGTCATTTCATCTTCGTTGAGCAACATGATGGCTGGCGTCTGGAGGGGTTCATGACTTGCGGATGATTCTCAGGTGGCTGCCGGGATAGCGCAGCACCAGGCATGAGGCTTCGGTGATGACAATCGCGTCGGTGTTGCGCACCCCGGCCGACCTCAGGTTGAGACGCTCGGTGCGGAAGGGGACATGACTGTATTTGGTGATGTACTCGGGGTCGATGACCATGCCGCCGTCGGGCATGCCGCACTGGTCGAAGACCTCCGACAGCAACACATACAGGGTGCCGAACTTGGAGTGGATCTCGGTGAAGTCGAGTCCCCACTTGGTGGTGGTCTGGTCGGCCGAGAGGAAGCGCGAGTGCTCTATCTTGTGGAGCTGCTCGATAAGCCCGGTGCCCCCAACAAGCACCTTGCGCGACGACCCGGCGTTGTTGGTGAACGCCCGCTTGCAGAGGTCGATGAGGGCCGCCTCGCTGTCGAGCTTGTCATACTCGAATGTGTTGTCGGTCTGGTTCCAGATGCCCCCGGTGAGCAATATCTCCTCATTCTTGTCGGGGTCGGTGATTATGGTCTTGTGGCCGAAAAGGAAATTCTTCTCCATGCCCATCCTCATGTCTATGATGGCCGCCTCCTCCTGGTCAGAGAAGCTCCAGCCCACCTCCTTGTTGGCGATTTTCATGAAGGTCGACTGCTCAACCTGGGCCTTGAAGATCTGGCAGAAGTTGGTCTCCTTCTTGGGGAGCGCCTCAAACTGGGCGGTCATAACGTCGAGCTCGGCGGCGGCGCGGCCCATCCTCACCAGCTTCGTGCCCTGGGGCAACGCCGGCACGAATCCCTCCTCTGAGCCTTCGAGGGTGTTGTTGACCGCCAGCACCTTTATAGAGGTGGTGTCGCGGCTGATGACATACAAGACCAGCGAACCTCCCTTGGTGGCCGACACCTCAGGCACCAGCAGGGTGGCGGAGGGGTCGAAGACGGCGGGGGTCTTCACCTTGATTTCGGCCACACCGGCGGCGGGGGTGCGCCCGGGGTCATAGGCTTCCTTGACCTCATCCTCCCCGGGACGGGTGTCGACCGAGTAGTAATCGACCTTCATGGAGCCGCAGAGGCGCGCGCCGCCGTAACGCGAAATCTGGTCGAGCGGGGTCGACATGGGGCGTATCTTGACTATGCGGTCATCGATTTCGTTGCGGAGCAGCCCCGGCGACACGCTGTCGGCGAGCTTGGTGGTCAGCGGCGCATCTACCACATGTTCCCCCTTGCCGGCCACACCCGCCACGACGGCAAACGCCATCGCCACACCGTCGGGCGCGCCTGTCAGGAGGCAGGCCACGGCCATTCCGGCCAGGGCGAGCATCAGCAACGCCATCATGCTGCCTCCGCCGCCTTCATTCCCCTCCTGGCCGTCATCGCCGTCGTGATTGCCCGATGGCTCGTCGGGGAGGGTGGCCCCGTCGTCGTTTCTCGCCGCATCCTTTTTGGGGAGGATGCTTTTCACTCCGTCGATGACGGTCTTGACCGCCCTGACCACGGCTGCTGCGGCGATTGTCACCGCGTTGCCAAGGATGCCCACTGTCTTGAGGATGCTGTAAAAATTGTCTGTCTTCATAATTGATTTTAAAGGTTTTGGGTTGATATTAACGGTTATTCTTAAAGTGAGGATGTTTACTACGAGAGTCATCTGTCCCATATCGATACGCGGGGATTGTTGAGAATCATAGGCTGGGAGTCGGCCGGGGAGTCGGCGGCCATTGCCCCGGGTGCGTCGCGGGCCGAGGGGGATGCCTGCCGCTCAAACAGCGCCGGCTGGCGCATCAGTTCGGCAATCCGCTCGTTTCGCCCCCTCAGGTAGCCCCGGTTCTCCGCCTCGGCGATTCGCGCCTCGATGTCATCGGCCTGTCCAGGGGGCGGCACATCGTCAGGTTGCGTGATGTCTGTGTTGCCTGCGCCGGCGGTGGTGTCTGACGGAGTTTCCGCGATGTTTTCCGCGATGTTTTCCAGGGGAGTAGGTTCTTGCGTCGGGTCATTGACGGCAGCGGCCGGGAGTGTGGTCTTTTTCATGATGGATTATACAAATAACAGGTTTTATAAAAATGAAAGAAAACTCATTTGTCGGAGACAGTGCAAAGTTACGTCGGATTTGCCCCCGGCAGTAGGATAAATTGTTACTTTGTCAAAAACTTCTGCGCAACACTCTGTGAATCAGTCTGTGGAAAAATCTCAAAAAAATGATGGCATACGAAAAATTTTTGGATTCTTTTTCGTTTCAAAATTTGGAGATAGACAAATTTGTTTGTATCTTTGCCCCCAGAAGGACATTGAAATTGCTATCCGAAGCCGGCTCCTTTTTCCCTGTCTGGAAATCCGCCAATCTTCAACCTTTCATCCAAGGATCAGAGAGTCTCGCAACCTTTCAAGAATTATAATGTTCTGCCTATTGGGCGCGGGAGAGACACGCGGATTTCAGTCTTTGGATCGGGCGCTTGGCGGTGCCTCAGACAGGATTGCAGACCCCCGTTTCCCCGCGCCTTTCTCTTTGCGGGGGCTTCGGACGTCCTTTTTGGAAATTGAGTGAATACTAAGCATTAAATTTGTGACATAGCATTAGCGAATGATTGAACATTGCGAAGTAATATTAGCATATCCATTGCTTATTTACACATATATTGACTGGTAATATTACTACGTATGCTGGGCAAGGAAAGTCGCGAGATTTCCCTTGCCTCTTTTTTGTGCCTTACCCTGACAAAAAATCAGAAGTCGCCCCAGGAGGCGAGATATGCCGTGAGCTGCGGGTCGGACTCATCGGTGGCCTCCTCGCGGCAGACATGCAGCGCGATGGCGCGGGTCATCAGTATGTCGTCGTGGCGGCCCGCGCGGGCCCCGTATGAACCGTTGGGGCGCCGCTCGTAGAAGTCAAGCTCGTCGCAAGCCTCGCGGCAACGCTCCACATAGCCCCCGTCGCGCACCGCCGCCACCAGCCCGGTGACAATCATCTGCTTGGTCTGGCGGTTGGTGTGGAATCCCGGAATGCGTGCCACCCGGGAGCCTCCAGGTGCCCGGCGGCGGTAGAGGTTGCGGTAATGGCGGTGAAGCTCATGCAGAATCAGCGCGCCCTGCTGGTAAACGGCCTCCTCCCCGTCGCTCTGGCTCTCGAGGGTGTTGCTCTCAAAGACCAGGCGCGCGTTGTTGTAGAACGACGCCACCATGGCCCCTTTCCAGGCCAGCAGGTCATGGTCGACATGGCCGCGCCACTGGGCCACAACCCTCGGTGTCGCCCCGCGCCTGACCACCGCCACCACGCTCCAGTCTGACTTGTCGCTCAGTCCTCCGACATCTACCGCCACGACATATGAGCCCCCATCCTCGGGCAGCTCCCAGATATGGAGCCGCCCGGTGGTGTCGGCCCTGAAAGTGAGCCGCGACAGGCATCGCGGCCCGGTCACGGACCCTGTCTGCGAGACCACCTCGCCGATCAGCAGAGGCTCGGCGCAGCCCCGCCGCAGCATCTCGGTCTTCTCGGGGTTGAACACATTGCTCGACGTGGAGGTGAACGCCTCCAGGGGGGTCGACGGAAACTCGCTCTTCATCCTGGAGTGGTCTTTCATCTCGCGCCGGCGGCGGTTGTACCAGTGTATCTGCTCAAGGGTCAGCCCCGCCTCCTCCCAGAGCTGGCGTTCGTAGCCGTCCATCACGCGCCACAGCTCCATGGCATCCTCCCTTGCGGCGAACGGCAGCGAGTAGGCCCTGATCTCATGCCAGGCCACGAAGACGGCCCGCTTGCCGCTGCTGCCGTTCTCGGCCCGCAGCCATTCCTCGTGGAAGAATGACCCCACACCGTCGGCGGTCGACTCCATCACGACCATCGTCATCGGGGCCATCGCCACGGAGCAGTAGATGGCCCTCACCGTGTCCCAGGGGTCTTTGCCCGGGGTGGACTTCCAGTAGGCCGCCTCGGTGAGATGCACCAGCGACGCGTCCACGCCCCTTATGGCGTTGGGGTTGGTGGAGGCGGCCAGGTAGACACGGTTGTCGCGCCCCTCAAGCTGCAATATGCCACGCGAGGTGCGCAGCCTCGGCATCTTCTCCCCCTCCCACAGCTCCTCGGGATAATGCTCAAGCATGTCGGAATAAAGGTTGACCACCACCTGGGTGCCGGTCATCTCGGCCCCGCAGACGATGGCGTGGCAGCCTGTGGCCACCACCGCCTGCATCCACGCCATGTACATCTCGACCACAGTGGAGCCGCCCCACTGGCGCGCCTTGAGTATCACCATCCTCATCGGCCTCCCGGCCCGGCGGTCGGCCTCGAGGAGCTTGACCACCCGCCGCTGGGGACGGTTGAGGATGAACGGCACCGTACGGCGGCTGTTCTTGTCCTTTATGCGGCAGCACTTGGCGGCCCAGTACTCGAAGTCGTGGCGGCATCTCAGCCGCGCCCAGGCCAGCGGGTCGCGGGCCGAAGGATATTTCGGGTCGGCGAGCATCTCGCGCGGCACCAGTTCGCGCCCTTCGGTCCATGGCTCGGGCCCTACCTCCACACGGTCGCCCGAGCATCCCTCGCCGCTGACCGGGTCGAAATGCTCCAGCCCGTCGCGCAGGCGGTTGCGGCGCAGGTTCTCCTCCCAGATTTCATCAAAATTATCCATAACGCGGTGTTTTTCAGGTGTTTTTCAGATGGGTTTCATTACTCAATCTCTATCCCCGGGCCTGATATGGCAAGGTCGGCCGAGGCTTCGAGGGTGACCGACGACTCAAGCCATTGCCGGCGGGGCATCGCGAGCCTCACCCTCACCGGGGAGTTGAGCGCGCCCTCCACCCTCAGCCGCAGAAGCCTCTCGGCAATCTCTGTGCCACGGTCGCCCGACAGGGTGACATCGCCCCGAAGGCAGGAGCCGAATACGCCGGTGGCAAGCCAGGCGGGAGCTGACGGGGCCGGGAAACGATGGCGCAGCCTTACGGGCAGCGATTCGCAAGGTTCCTCAGCCGAGAGGTCGTGGCTCGCCGAGGGGGAGGCCAGCAGAAGGTGGCCCCGGTCGGTGGCGAACCTGAACCGGCCTGTGGCGGCTATCCCCGTTGTGTCAAGGTTGATGCCTGGCAGCGCCGCCCCGATCAATTCCCCCTCTGCCGACAGGCGGAAAAGGGAGTGGCGGCCATCGTCGGGGGCGAGCCACACCTCGCGGTTGACCCCCTCCCATCCTATCGCCACATCGCCGCTCCCGAGCAACCGGGTGAGCGACGGGTAGACTGTGGTGGCGGCGCGCCCCGAGATTTCCACAAGGTCATCCCCGGCGTAGACGAGCAGCGACGCGCCCGAGGCCGAGGTGGCCTCGCAGACAGCTGCCGCTGAGATAACCGGGCGGTGGTCGACCGGGGCGCAGCTGTTGAAGCGGCCAGACGCGTCGAGGGTCGACAACATAGTGCCCCCCTCCCCGAAAAAGAGCAGTTTCAGGCGCGAGAAATCCCACGCCGACCCGGCGCGCGGCACCACCATCACCCTCTTTATCTCCCCCTCCGAGACCACCCGGCGGTCGAGCCGCTGCCCCAGGTCGGAGGTGAGGTAGGTCTCGGCAACTCCGGTCTCAAGCCGCGCCGGCAGTTCACCTCCGGCGGGGAGGTAGGCCGCGACGGTGTGGCTGAGGGTGATGCGTTGCATCCCCGGCGACCCGTAGCAGGCCATGTCCTGGCCCGGCAGATGGGTCAGGGGGAAACTCTCCTCGTAGACCTGCCCGTCGGGAGAAAGGAAGGTGACGGTCAGCGATGTCGCGTCGCGTGAGGGGAAAGACAACACCGGCGACAGGGCCGTGGGGGCGTTGCCTGTGGCGATGGTCTCGCTGAGGATGTCGACCGTTCCGGCAGGGGTGGAGAGGCTGACGCTGAAAGCCAGCCGCCACGGGGTGGTGGAGTCGCTGCTCCGCGAGGCTACGAAACAGTCGGGCGACCATCCCGCCGACTGTTCCCGGCGGGGATTGCACAACACGGTGACATTCCCTGCCGCGAGAGCCGCTGACCAGCTCCGTCGGCTTGCCGCGAGTGTCTCGGCGGCGTTGATTGCCGGGGCCTCGGCGAGGGTGCCTGAGGTGGAGATTATCCTGGTGGCTCCGGGCTCGCCGGCCCCGCCGTCGAAGGGGGTGTCAAACTCGGCGGCCACACGCATCCTCGCGCCCATCGCCTCAAGCCCGAGGCGGCGCAGGCGCGGCAGGTCGGTGACCGTCCCGACGGCGAATCCGGGGAGCTTGGCCGTGACGGTGACGAGCCCCGACTGGTTGTCACGCTGCACTCCGTGGGGAGCCTGCTGAGAGCGGTCGAGCGGGTCGATTTCATCGGTGATTTCCACCACGAGGCGGCTCACAAGCCGGTTCCAGGGGGAGGGAAGCGACTGCGGGGCCACCACAGCCGGGCGGTAGACAGGCATGACGACGCGTCCCCCTCCGAGGGTCTGCATGCCGTCGGCCGACACCATCACCGTGGCCTCGGTGGCCGAATACCCCTCGGCGGCCGACAAGACCACCGACGGGCCCACCCCGATGGTGTTGCCCGCGGCGTCGAGCAGCCTGTACCGGGCCACCACCGGCTGCGAGCAATAGCCCAGCGAGGCCGCCCGCTGGCGCAGCTGGTCGTAGCAAGCTGTCATCGCGTCGGTGAGCGCCCTGTTGTCGGCCTGTGCAAGCTGCGACCCGGAGGCCCCGCTGCTTGTGCCGGAGAGCCTGACTGTGGGCACTGCGCCATACAGGGTGTCGTAATCAGCCGCCACAAGCCGGATGGGCGGCAGCGCGGGCATGGAGCCGTGGAGCCGCAGGGCCAGCTCGGGCCCGTAAGTGATATACTGGTCGGGCTTGTGGGCGACAAGCAGCCTCACCATCCCCTCGGTGGAGGTGATGGCAAGCAGGGGCCTGGCCGGAACCCTCCCCAGCAGCGTCTCGACCCCGTCATCCCCGACTTTGTAATACAGCGACAGGTCATCGCCGCAGAGCAGCACCACCTCGCGTCCGTCGCCGAAGGGCGAGAAGCGGGCGAAAGGCAACGCCCCCGAACTGCCGTGGCGGCGGGGCAATCCCGCGCGTCGCCATATCCGAGGGTCAGACATATCCCGGCGCAGGTTCTGCGCCTCCATGATGATTCCGTGTGTGTGTTTCATAGCCGTGACTTTTTTCCGCAAAGTTACGGCCGTTTTGCCCCTCCCCGTAGGACAAATTGTTACTTATAAAAGATTCTTTCAGAATCCCACGCCAGATGACGGCGACCCCGGGTTGCCGCTTGGTCGCCCGCAAGGGGCTCCCGCGCGCCAACCCGGGGCTAATAGTTAATGAATCCTCCGGATTCGCGGATGGAATCGATATCATCCGGGACGCGTCACTCCATCTCGATGGGGATGGCGACAATCTTGGAGTCGTTGGACCGGATGAATGTCAGGATGTTGTCGCGGATTTCGGAGGGATCGAGGTCAGCCTCGATGCGGCGCAGGGCGTTGAACACCGAGATGCCGCTCTGGTAGATGTTGCGGTATGCCTTGGCGATGTCGTCGATCTGCTCCTCGGTGTAGCCGTGTTTGCGCATCACATAGGCGTTCACGCCGAAATATGCCACTGGGTTGTGGGCCACGATGATGTAGGGGGGCACATTGCCGGCCACGCGGCATCCCCCTTTGATCATCACCCAGTCCCCTACCTTGGAGCCTTCATGGAGCATGGCGTTGGACGACAGGATGACGCAGCGGCCCACCTGGCAGTCTCCGGCGATGGTCACGCCGTTGCCCAGCACCGATTTCCCCTCGATGACGGTGTCGTGGCCGACATGGCTCTCGGCGAGGATGAACGACTCGCTGCCTATGCGGGTCGCGCCTCCGGGATGGATGCTGCGGTTGATGATGACATGCTCGCGGATGACAACGTCGTCGCCTATCACGCAGAGGGAGTCGTCACCCTTGAAGCGGAAGTCCTGAGGCTCGGCCGAGATGATCGAGCCTTGGAAGACGCGGCAGTTCTTCCCCATGCGGGTGCCGGGCATCAGGGAGGCATAGGGGTAAATCTCGCAGTTGTCGCCTACTTCGACATCCTTGTCGATGAACGCGAAGGGATAGATTTTGACATTCTGGCCGATTTTGGCCGAGGGGTCGACATGGGCTAAGGGTGATATCATGGCTGTCAAGGGTTTATGGGTTAACGTCGGAATATGGCGGAGAGATGTTTATGATTGACAAATTTAATGATAATTTTTATGATTCCAAATTATAAACGGATATTCTACAACATTGTTTAAAAAACCGCCGTCCTTCAGGCTGCCTCCGACAGGGAAGGCAGCCGTCGGGACGGCGGATATTTCAACAGGCTCGGGGGTATGGGAGGGGCGCGTCAGCGGCCTCCTCCGAGGGCCTGGTAGAGGCCGATGATGGTCTGGTCGCGCGACAGCTCGGTGGAGAGGGCGCTCATCTGGGCCGACAGCAGCGAAGACTGGGCGTTGAGCACCTCAAGGTAGGTGGTCTGCCCGTCGTAGGCCAGCAGGAGGTTGGTCATCTCCACTGCCTGGGCGAGGCTGTTGGCCTGCATGTTGAGCAGCTCCTGCTTGCGGCTGAGGTTGTCATATGCCACGAGGTAGTCGTTGACCTCGGCAGTGGCGTTGAGCAGGGCATACTTGAAGTTGTTCAGGGCCTGCTCCTGCTGGGCCTTGGCCCCCTTGAGGGCGGCGATGTTGGCGCCTCGCGAGAAGAGGGGGGCGGTGAGCTGTCCGGCCAGCTGGATGAACCAGTTGCCCGGATTGGTGATCATCGAGCCCAGGAGGTTGGTGTAACCGCCGTTGGAGGAGATGCTCAGCGAGGGGTAGAACGCCGCGCGGGCCGAGTTGGTCGAGTAGTAGGCCGCGGCGAGCTGCTGCTCGGCCACACGGACATCGGGACGCATCGCCAGCTCACGCATCGGGACACCGTCGCGCAGCACCTGGGGGTTGCCCAGGCGGGCGTCGGGCGACACGGCCCATGTCTGGGGCTGCACGTTGAGCAGCAGCGACATCGAGTTGTTGGCCTTGTCGAGCGAGGTCTCGAGGTCGGTGATGGAGGCGAGGATGGAGTAATACTGCGCCTCGCTCTGCACCACGGCGGCCTCGGTCACGCGGCCTGCCTGCTTGAAGTCGCGCATCGTCTGGACGCTCTGCTTCCACAGCTCGGCTGTCTGGCGCGAGAGGTTGAGCTGCGACTGGAGGACGGCGATGGTGTAGTAGCATGAAGCCACCGCGCCAATGATCTGGGAGCGGACAGCCTGCTGGTAGTCCTGCTGGAGGGCCAGGGCGGCCTCGGCCCCGCGCTTACGGTTGAGGGTCTTGCCGAAGACATCGATTTCCCAGCTGAT
The DNA here is from genome assembly GCA_958418815.1 of uncultured Bacteroidales bacterium. Classification (GTDB taxonomy): domain Bacteria; phylum Bacteroidota; class Bacteroidia; order Bacteroidales; family Muribaculaceae; genus UBA7173. The sequence goes on from CATZGB010000025.1 coordinate 28,246, forward strand.
GGCCAGGGGAATCTGGTAGGTCTTGCTCCACTCGGCCCCGTCGACATGGTATTTCGACAGCGAGCCGTTGGGGGTGAGGGCCACCGACGGCAGGTAGCTCAGGCGTGCGCCCAGGACGTTGGCCTTGGCCACCTCCACGTTGAGGCGGGCGTTGTCGAGGTCGACATTGTTGTCGAGGGCGCGCTGGATGAGGTCGGCCAGCACCGGGTCGGTGAACACCTTGTCCCAGGTGAGGTTGCCGAAGGCGGCCGAGTCAGGCGCGGTCTTGACCACCTCGGAGTATTCCTTCGTGACGGGGTCGTCCTGGGGCATCTCGAACTTCTTGTAGATGTGGCAGGAGCTGAGTCCGGCCACAGCCACGCCGACGGCTGCCGTCACCAATATATGTCTGAATTTCATTTTTGCCATGATTGATGTTGGGATTAACGGGAGTACTGCTCGATTTCGCTCTCCACGCCTGAGTTGTTGGTGTCTTTCCACTTCATCGGGGTGATCTTCTCCTGGATGAGCTGGAAGATGACAAACAGGGCGGGCACGAAGAAAATCTGGAGGATCATGCCGATGAGCATGCCGCCGATGGAGCCCACGCCGAGGGCGCGGTTACCGTTGGCGCCCACACCGTGGGCGAACATCATCGGCAGAAGTCCGATGATGAGGGCGAGCGAGGTCATCAGGATGGGTCGCAGACGGGCGGCGGCTCCCTGGATGGCGGCGTTGACCACCGACATGCCGGTGCGGCGGCGTTCGAGCGCGAACTCCACGATGAGGATGGCGTTCTTGGCCAGCAGACCGATGAGCATGATCAGGGCGATCTGCAGGTAGATGTTGTTGGTGATGAAGTCGGCCATCTTCAGCAGGTCGCCCGAGGCCAGGTAGCTCAGGTTGAATATCCAGGCCAGGATGAACGAACCCATCAGACCGAACGGAATCGACAAAATCACCGACCAGGGCACGATGTAGCTCTCATACAGGGCCGACAGAAGCAGGTAGACGAAGAGCAGGCAGAGGCCGAAGATGATGGCCGTGGTGTTGGAGGATCCTGAACCCTCCTCGCGGGTCATACCGGCGTACTCGTAGCCGTAGCCCTGGGGGAGGGTCTCGGCGGCGACACGCTCGATGGCGGCCAGGGCCTGTCCCGAGGAGTAGCCCTCGGCGGGGTTACCGGTCACGGCGATGGAGGTGAAGAGGTTGAATCGGTTGAGCAGGTCAGGGCCGTAGACCTTCTCGAGGGTCACGAAGTTCTCGAGCGAGGCCATCTTGCCGGTGGCCGACTTCACCTTGATGTTCTTGAGCGACTCCATCGACACGCGCGAGGCGGGGGGCGCCTGCATCATCACGCGGTAGATTTTGCCGAAACGGTTGAAGTTGGAGACATACATCGAGCCGAAATAGCCCTGCATGGTCGACAGGATCGATGAGGTCGACAGGCCGGCCTGCTGGGCCTTCGCCGCGTCGATTTCGATTTTGTACTGGGGGAATGTCGGGTTGAAGGTGGTGTATGCCTGCTGGATTTCAGGCTGGGCGTTGAGCTGGGCCAGGAAGTTCTGGACGATGGCGAAGAAATCGTTGATGTCACCGCCGGTCTTGTCCTGCATCTTCAGCTCGAAACCGTTGGTCATCGAGTATCCCGAGATCATCGGGGGGGCGAAGGCGATGACGCGTCCGTCGGTGATGAGCTTGCCGGTCATGCCGTAGATCTGCATCAGCACGGCGTTGGAGCTTTCCTTCTCGTTGTCGCGCTTTGACCAGTCCTTGAGCTTGACGATGAAGGCTCCGTAGGTGGGGCCCTGTCCGGCGATGAAGGAGTATCCGTTGATCATCTGGCGGTATTCCACGGCGGGAATCGAGCCAAGCACGCCGTCGACCTGCTTCATCACCTCGACTGTGCGCTCCTGGGAGGTTCCCGGGGGCATGTCGACCATGACGAAGAGTGTGCCGGTGTCTTCGTTGGGCACCATGCCGGTGGGGGTGATCTTCATGAGAAGCACCAGGGCCACGATGGAGACCACAACCGAGATGGCGGTAGAGATCTTATGGTTGACGAAGAACTTGACGATCTTGCGGTAGCCGGTCAAGACCTTCTCAAAGAGGGCCTCGAAGGCTTCCTTGAATGCCTGGGTGAAGAGGCCCCAGACGGTCAGCACGGCGCACACGATGGCGAGAACCCCCTTGAAGATGTTCTCGAAGTCAAACCATCCGAGCACCATGAAAGTGATGGTGGCCACGAGCAGGGCGAGGGTGGCCAGCGGGAGCCATACCTTCTCCCAGCTTCCTTTCACCTTGGCGGCGACGGCCTCCCCGGCGGCTGAGTAGGCGTCGGCCAGGCGCTCTTTCAGGGGAGCGTGGGAGCCGTCGGCCTTGTGGGGCTTGAGGAATATGGCGCAGAGGGCCGGCGAGAGGGTCAAGGCGTTGAGGGCCGAGAAGCCGATGGAGATGGCCATCGTCAGACCGAACTGCTGGTAGAAGATACCGGCGGTGCCGGGCATGAAGGACACGGGGATGAACACCAGCATCATGACCAGGGTGATGGAGATGATGGCGGTGCCGATTTCGTTCATCGCGTCGATGGATGCCTTGCGCGACGAGGTGTAGCCCGCGTCGAGCTTGGCGTGGACCGCCTCGACCACCACGATGGCGTCGTCGACCACGATGGCGATGGCCAGCACGAGGGCAGAGAGGGTGATGAGGTTGAGCGAGAAGCCGATGAGCTTCAGGGCGAAGAATGTGCCGACCAGGGCCACGGGGATGGCGATGGCGGGGATGAGGGTCGAACGGATGTCGCCGAGGAAGACATACACCACGAAGAACACCAGGATGAACGCCTCGATGAGGGTGTGGATTACCTTCGAGATTGAGGCGTAGAGGAAGTCGTTGTTGTTCATCGGGATGGCGAAGTGCAATCCTTCGGGGAGCTCTTTGGTCAGGTTGTCGACCTGGGCCAGACAGTCGTTGATGATCTCGGTGGCGTTGGAGCCGGCTGTCTGGAAGATGATGGCCATGGTCGAGGGCTGGCCGTTGAGCGAGGAGGAGAAGTCATAGGTGACCATGCCCAGCTCCACGTCGGCCACATCCTTGAGGCGCAGCAGGGTGCCGTCCTGGTTGGCGCGCACCACGATGTTCTCGAATTCCTCGGGGGTCTCGTAGCGTCCGCGGTATTTGAGCGTGTACTGGAACGACTGGTTGCCCTGGGCGCCCAGCGAGCCGGGGGCGGCCTCGATGTTCTGGTCCTGGAGGGCGGCTGCCACTTCATTGGGGGTCAGGCCATACTGGGCCATCACCTCGGGTTTGATCCAGATTCGCATCGAGTAGTCGCCGCCGAACGACATGACATCACCCACGCCCTTCACACGCTGGAGCACGGGGATGATGTTGATTTTCATGTAGTTGTCGAGGAACTCGCCGTCGTAGGCGTCGCTCGTCGAGTAGAGGGCCACGCCGAGGAGCATCGACGACTGGCGCTTCTGGGTCAGCACGCCGACCTGGGTCACCTCGGCAGGGAGCAGGTTCTGGGCCTTTGCGACGCGGTTCTGCACGTCGACGGCGGCCATGTCGGGGTCGAAGCCCTGCTCGAAGTGGACGTTGATTGTGGCCGAGCCGGTGTTGGTGGCGGTTGATTCGATGTATGTCATACCCTCGGCGCCGTTGATCGACTCCTCGAGGGGGGCTATGACGGAGTTGAGCACGGCCTGGGCGTTGGCTCCGTTGTAGGTGGTGCTCACCTGGATTGTCGGCGGGGCGATGTCGGGATACTGCGTGATGGGCAGCGACGACAGGCCTATCAGACCGAGCAGGACGATGAAGATGGAGATCACCGTCGACAGCACGGGCCGGTTAATAAAGGTGTCAAGCTTCATTATTTCTGGATGATTGTGATTTCGTGTGAGAGGTTTTTACTGGGCGGCCTGCTGGGCGGCTGCTTTCTGGGCGGCGTCGACGGGCTTGATTTCCATGTCGGGGCGCACCTTGGTGCCGATGCCTTCCACGACCACGCGCTGGCCGGGCTGGAGCCCGGAGGTCACCACGTAGTTCTGGCCGTCGTCAAGCGGGGAGACGGTGATGGGGGTAGAGACGGTCTTGTTGGAGTCGTTGAGGACATAGACGAAGCGGCGGTCCTGCACCTCGTAGGTTGCCTTCTGCGGAATCAGTATCACGTTGTCGGCGTGGTTGGGGATGAGGATCTGGCCGGTGGAGCCTGAGCGCAGCACTCCGTCGGGGTTGGCGAAGCGGGCGCGCACGCTGGAGGCGCCAGTCGAGGAGTCGATGACCCCGGAGACTGTGGCCACCTTCCCTTCGAGGGGATAGATCGAGCCGTCGGCGAGGCGGAGCTGCACGGCGGGCATCGAGCTGACGGCGGCGTTGAGCGAGCGGTCGCCCTGGGTCAGCGAGAGTATGTCTTTTTCGGTGAGGGAGAAGTAGGCGTAGACCTCTGAGTTGTCGCTCACGGTGGTCAGCGGGGTGACCATCGAGGGGGAGGCCAGGGTGCCTTCACGGCCCGGGATTGAGCCGACGAATCCCGACACGGGGGCTGTCACCGTGGTGTAGCTCAGGTTCTTGCGGGCTGTGGTCAGCGCGGCCTGGGCGTTGGCCAGCTGTGACTTGGCCGTGGCGAGCTGGTTGACTGCGAGCTGGTACTCGTAATCGCTGATGATATTCTTGTCGAAGAGGAGCTTTTTGTTGTCGGCGGTGAGCTGGGCCGAGTTGACGGCGGTCTGGGCCGAGTTGACGGCTGCGGCGGCCTGGTCTACGGCGGCCTGGAATGTCACCTGGTCAAGGGTGAAGAGGGTCTGGCCCTGCTTTACGTATTGTCCTTCATCCACGAGGACTTTGGTCACGAAACCTGAGACGAGCGGACGTACCTCGACATCGACTTTACCTTTGATTGTGGCGGCGAAAGTGTTGGAAAGGTCTGAAGTGCCGGGCTGCACTGTGAGCACTGCGAGTTCTGGAGTCTGGTCGCCACCCATCATTGAGGCCGCGTCACCCTTGCCGGAGCAGGAGGAGAGGACAGCCAGGGTAGCCGAAAGGCCGGTCAAAGAGACGACGCGGCATAATGTGCTGGTCATTTTTCTCATCTTTAAATCTATGATGTTCTGTATATTATCGAATTATACCTATTTTTCCGGATGCAAAATTACTAACTTCCCGCCACTCGGCATATGATAAATGTCATACATTTTCCATCTTTAACATTGTTTAAATCCTGATGGAATGGTTTTTTGGTGTTCTCAGGGTCAGGTCTGCGGCCGCCGGGGCCCGGGGCGGGGAAAGGGGAGGGGAAAATGCTGACACGCCGCGTCGTTTTCGGGGCGACGCGGCGTGTCATTGTCGGTTAGTCAGCGGGTTGTGGGGTCAGAGACGGGCCTTGATGGCTGCTGTCTCGGCCTCGTAGCCGGGTTTCTCGAGCAGGGCGAACATGTTTTTCTTGTAAGCCTCTACACCGGGCTGGTTAAAGGGGTTCACGTCGAGGAGGTAGCCTGAGATGCCGCAGGCTTTTTCGAAGAAATAGATCAGCTCGCCGAGGTATTCCTCCTTGAGGGCGGGGATGGTGACCCGGAGGTTGGGGACATTGCCGTCGACGTGGGCCAGGCGGGTGCCCAGCTCGGCCATCTTGTTGACCTCGTCGACACGCTTGCCGGCCAGGTAGTTGAGCCCGTCGAGGTTGGCCTCGTCAGAGGGTATCACGGTCTGCTTGTCGGCCTTTTCCACTGAGAGGACGGTCTCGAAGATGGTGCGCTCGCCATCCTGGATCCACTGGCCCATGGAGTGGAGGTCGGTGGAGTTGTCGACCGACGCGGGGAAGATGCCCTTGCCGTCCTTGCCCTCGCTCTCGCCGTAGAGCTGCTTCCACCATTCGCCGAAGAAATGGAGCTTGGGGTTGTAGTTGACCATGATCTCGATTTTCTTGCCGGCGCGGTAGAGGGCGTTGCGGGTGGTGGCGTAGAGGAAGCTGGGGTTGGAGTCGTTGGCCTCGACGGTGGCGGCCTCCATGCGGCGTGCGCCTTCGAGGAGCTTGCGGATGTCGAATCCGGCCACGGCGATGGGGAGCAGGCCCACGGGGGTCAGCACCGAGAAGCGTCCGCCGACGTTGTCGGCGATGACGAAGGTCTTGTAGCCCTCCTCGGTGGCGAGCTGGCGCAGGGCGCCGCGCTTCTCGTCGGTGATGGCCACGATGCGGCGGGCGGCCTCGGCCTTGCCGGCCTGCTTCTCAAGCTGCTCCTTGAGCAGGCGGAAGGCGATGGCGGGCTCGGTGGTGGTGCCCGACTTCGAGATCACCACGATGCCAAACTGCTTGTCCTTGAGGAAATCCTGCAGCTCGTTGAGATAGTCCTCGCCGATGTTCTGGCCGGCGAAAAGCACGTTGCAGCGGCGGCTGTCACCCTTTTCGCGGAGCATCGAGAAGCTGTCGCCGAGGGCCTCGATGACGGCTTTGGCGCCGAGGTAGCTGCCGCCGATGCCGATGGCGACCACATACTCGCAGTTGTCGCGCAGCTCCTTGGCGGCGGCCTCTATGTCGGCCACGAGGCTTTCAGGGGTTTCGGAGGGGAGGTTGACCCAGCCGAGGAAGTCTGAGCCGAGGCCGGTTGCTTTATGGAGTTTCTCGAGGGCCGATGCAGCCTCCGGGTCAAGGGCCTGGATCTGCTCGCCTGTTACGGTCTGAAGGACATCCTTCACATTGACTTTGATTGTTTCCATTTGTAGATATGATATATATGTTTTCTGTGTCTGTCAGGGGTTTTGTGTGAGTTTTATCAGCTCAAGCCGCGAGGCCGACTTGCGGGTCACCTCCAGGCGGAGGCCGCCAAGCTCCACGGCGTCACCCTCGCGGGGTATCTGCCCGGTCTCGCAGAGGATGTATCCGGCCAGGGTCTGGTAGTCGTCTGACTCGGGTATGTCGAAATGGTATGTCTCGTTGAGATGCTCTATCTCGACGCGTCCCGAGAACTCCCACACCCCGGGGGCGAGCTGGCGCTCGACGATGTCGGTGGAGTCATGCTCGTCCTGTATGTCGCCGCAGATCTCCTCCATGAGGTCTTCGAGGGTCACCATGCCGGCCGTGCCGCCAAACTCGTCGACAATCACGGCTATGGAGCGCTTCTCGGCCAGCAGGCGGCGCATCATCTTGCTTGCCAGCAAGGTCTCGGGGGCGTAGACCACAGGCTTGAGGCGTTCCTTCCAGTCGACCTCGGGGGTGAACAGCTCGCTGACATGTATGTAGCCCAGCAGGTTGTCGATGTCCTCGCGGTAGACCAGTATCTTTGACCGCCCCGAGGAGGTGAACAGGGCCGACAGCGTGTCGCGGTCGGTGGAGTCGATGTCGACGGCCACGATTTCGTTGCGCGGCACCATGCAGTCGCGCAGGTGGGTCTCCGAGAAGTCGAGGGCGTTGTGGAAAATCTGCACCTCGCGCTCGACCTCGGCGTGCTCGTCGGCTTTCTCGTCGATGGTCTGCTCAAGGTACTCGTTGAGGTCGCCCATCGAGATGATGCCGAGCTTGGTGTCCTTGTCCTTGATGCCGCAGATGCTCATCAGCATCTTCGATATCCATGTCGAGAAGAGCGACACGGGGTAGAGCAGGCAGTAGAGCAGGGCCGTGAAGGGGGCCACGAGCCGCAGCGAGCGGTTGGGGTTGATGCGGAATATGGTCTTGGGGAAGAACTCGCCTGTCAGGAGTATCACCAGGGTCGACAGCAGGGTCTGGCTTATCAGCACCCAGGCCTGGTTGTGGAACAGGGTCTCCAGCCACGGCTCGATCATCTTGGCCGCGCCGATGCCGTAGATGACCAGCACGATGTTGTTGCCCACCAGGATGGTGGAGATGAAGAAGTTGGGGTTGGAGTAGAACAGGCTCAGGCAGCGGCCGATTAGGCCCCCTTTCTGGATGTCGAGCTCGACGCGGACCCTGTCGGAGGTCACAAACGCGATTTCGATGCCTGAGAAGAGCGCCGAGAAGCCAAGTGCTATCAATGTGAGTATAAGCCAGGTTGCGTCCATTCGTTGGTCGGTTGTCAGGTTGCGGGGCGGCCTCAGCGGTTGCTGACGAAGTCGGATGTCGGGAAAATGCCCGATGGGCGGCGGATGACATACTCTGTCATCTCCTCGTTTGACTCGAATCCGTAGCCTTCGATGATGCGGTCTGAGCGCTCGATGTGGATGAAGGAGTCGGAGTAGAGCTTGCGCAGGTTCTGATCCCAAAAGAGCTGCTGGGTCAGGAAGCGGTCGCCGTTGACATTCTTCATCCTGACGTTGCGGTCAAACCTCCACAGCTTCTTGACGCTCCAGTATGTCGCGGTGTCGGCCGTGAAGGAGCCGTCCTCCTTCATCCGGTTGTCGTATTTAATAACAAACAACCCTTGCGGGAAGTTCCAGTGAGGCTCTTTTGCCTCCTCGAACATCAGCCACAGGTGGGATGTGATGTGGTAGCGGGTGTAGCCCGAGTCAGAGATGGTGGTGGAGACATCGAGGGTCTTCATCGTGGGGAATGTCTCGGGGTCGGCCGAGATGGCGATGGTCTCGCGCTTGTCGTCGCCGCATGACTGCGTGACAATCCCCGCGCCGAGGCTGATGGCCGTCAGCGCGAACGGAAACATCCTCATTGTCAGGCCCCTGCGCTTCATTCTCCGCTCTCTTCCGGGGTTATCTGAGCTTGTTCTGCCAGAACCACAGCTCGTTGACGTTGATTCCAAGGGTGAACTGGAAGTAGTTCTCGGCCACGAGCTTGGCGGGATGGGCCTCGCGGTGGCGGTACTCGACGGTGAGGTTGAGCATCGTCTTGGTGGAGGGGGCGGGAAGCCCCAGGCCGAGCGACAGGCCGTATTCCCTGACGGAGTTGCCGCCAACCATCATGTAGTCGTTGGAGCAGTAGCCTCCCAGGCGGTAGCGGACGCGGCGGAGGTAGCTGCCGCGCAGGGCCGGCTGGTATTCCGCCCCGACGGCGGCTTTCCAGCGGTTGTCGAAGCTGTTGGCCCCGGCGTTGTCGAATCCCTCGATTAGGTGGTACTTGACATCCTTCCAGGGCTGGTAGGTGAAGTCGGCCTCGACGGTCAGGCTCTTGCGCCATTTCCAGGAGATGCCGGCTCCCCAGGTCTCGGGCATGTCGTAGTTGCCCTTCATCGTGCCGTAGCCGATGGTGTCGTTGGCGGTGTCCTGTCCCACGTCATATTTCACACCGTAGGAATGGCCGTGGAACGACTTGCGGGGGGAGTAGACCACGCCGAGTGTCACCTCGTTGTCGTGGTTGACATTGAAGCCATACTGGGCGCCCAGGCGCAGGTTGTAGTCCCTGACCTCCATGACGCGCTCGAAGAGCGACGTGGCCGCCGAGCTGTATATGTAGGTGTCGTTGAGCAGGGTGCCGAACATGTAGCTCACGTTGAGGCCGATGGAGAATCCCTTGAAGGGGCGGGCGGCCAGGCCGACAAACAGCTCGTTGAGCGTGCCGGAGCCCTGGTACTCGTTGGTGCCGTTGGCGATTTCGTCGCCGAACTTGTAGCCCATCTGCGAGTATGGCACCATGCCGATGGCCATGCCGCCGTAGCGGGTCATGGGGAACTGCAGGGCCACGTAGTCGAGGCCGCCGGTGAAGTCCTTGCCCGACTTCCTGACCCCGTCGCGGGTCTCGGAGGTGGAGAGGGTCTTGACCGACGCGGCGATGTCGAAGAGGAATGTCACCGAGTCGATGGCGGCGTAGGAGGCGGGGTTCATGAAGTTGATTGCCTCCCCTGAGCGTGAGGCCAGCCCCACGCCGCCCATGGCTTTCTGGGAGGCGTTGGCGTGGTCAGACAGGGCCCCGTAGCCGAAACGCGAGTAGGGGGAGATTTCGGAGTTCTGGGCGGAGGCCCCGGCGCAGCCGAGCAGCCATGTGATTGCCGCGATGATGGATATAGAGAGTCTGTTCATATTTTCTCGTTGTATAGAAGTATACTTAGCAAGCCTTTGGTGACCAGGCAGGGGTCGGTGGTGAAGGGGAAGTCGAGCAGCTCGCCCACACGTTTCGACCATCCTCCGGTCAGCACCACCCGTGTGGCCGGGGGGAGCAGCCCGAGGTAGTATTTGATTTCCCCGGCGACCCCGCGCACGGCTCCGGCGCGCATGGCCGTCATCGTGTCGTGGCCGAAGTCGGGGGTCTCGCCGTAGCCGTTGACCTCGGGCAGGCGGGCGGTGAAGCTGCGCAGCGCCCTGAGCCTCATGCCTACCCCGGGGGCGATGTTGCCTCCGGCGTAATGGCCGTCGGCGGTGACCACGTCGTAGGTCACGGCGGTCCCCATGTCGACCACCAGCGAGTTCTCGCCCGGGAAGAGGCTCCAGGCCCCGACGGCGGCCGCGATGCGGTCAGGCCCGAGGGTGTCGGGGGTGGTGTAGTCGATTGCCAGCGGCAGGGGGAGCCGCGACGACAGCTCGCGGGCGTCGACCCCGTGGCGGTTGAGCCATTCCGCCATGTCGGCGCCGTTGCCGGTCACCGAGCAGCAGAGGGCTTTGCGTGGGGAATACCGGCTCACGACCTCCTGGAGGTCGCGTTTGTAGAGGCGGCGCTGGAAGGTCTCCTCCTTTATCAGCTCCGGGCCCTCCCAGAGGGCTATCTTGGCGGAGCTGTTGCCTTGGTCGATTGTCAGCAGGGGCATAAACCGTCTGATTGAGGGGTCGGTGTTAGGCGTTGCGGGGTCACAAGTGGGCGGCGGCGCAGTCAGGCTGTCATCTCTTTTTCTGCTGCTTCTGCTGCTCGCGCAGGATTGCCTGCTGCTTGCGCTGGGCCTCCTCGAGGCGGGCCATCCAGCCCGACTTCTTCTTCGACTTGGCGGCGTTGGCCTTCATCTGGGCGCGCATCTTCTCCTCGTCGGTGAAGTAGCGGAAGAGGTAGGTCTGCACGATGGTGATGAGCAGCGACAGGAAGTAGTAGTAGCTCAGGCCAGAGGCGTAGTCGTTGAAGATGAAGAGGAACATCACCGGCATCAGGTACATCATCCATTTCATCCCGGGCATCGCGGAGCCTCCCTGGTTCTGCATGTTGATGCGGGTGTAGATGATGTTGGTGGCGGTCATCAGCAGACAGAAGAGGCTGACGTGGCTGCCATACCAGGGTATGGTGAAGGGGAGGGTGAAGATCACGTCGGGGGCCGACAGGTCGGTGGCCCAGAGGAAATGCTCGCCGCGCAGCTCGATGGCCGAGGGGAAGAACCAGAACATGGCGATCAGCACCGGCATCTGGAGCAGCATCGGCAGGCAGCCCGACATGGGGCTGGCCCCGGCCTTGGAGTAGAGGGCCATCGTCTTCTGGTTGCGGGTCATGGCGTTCTCCTGTCCGGGATATTTCTCGTTTATCTCCTTTATCTCAGGGGCGAGCAGGCGCATCTTGGCCTGCGACTTGAAGCTCTTGTAGGTGAAGGGGAAGAGGATGAGCTTGATGAACACCGTCAGCAGGAAGATGATAAGGCCGTATGAGCTGATGAACTTGCTCAGGAACGTGAACACGGGGATGATTATCAGCGTGTTGATCCACCGGAAGATGGGCCATCCCAGGGGGATGAGGTTGGTCAGGTCGAGCGAGTCATCCTTCGCGCCGGGAATCTCCTTGTCGAGCGACGACAGCAGGGGGTAGAGGTTGGGGCCCAGGAAGATGTCGATGGAGACGGGGGTCTCGGCCTGCGAGCTGTAGTCCATCACGGCCTCGGCGGCGAGGTCCTTGACGAATGTGGGGTTCTCCTTGAGGTCGCGTGAGGCCACGTCGGCCGAGGTGAAGCATGTGCGGGGAATCATCACCATCGAGAAGAACTGGTTCTTGAAGGCGATCCATTTGAGCTTCTGGTTGAGCGACTCCTGTTTCTCGCCCTGGGCCGAGAGGTCGTCGGGGGAGTCGCCGACATATTTGTAGTAGAGGCCCGAGTTGCGCTCCTCGAATGTGCGTCCGCGCTCGTTGCGGCCCATTGTCTGCTTCCAGAAGAGGGTGGTAGTGGCCACGGAGGAGGGGATTATCTTCTCCATCCCCTTCTGGAACACCTCCATGTTGACCACGTAGCTGTCTCCGGGCAGGGTGTAGCGCAGGCCCCACATGGCGCCGTCGCCAAGGTCGAGGGTCATCTCGACCACAGAGTCGTTGACCTGGCGGGGGGTGAAGTAGAGTTCGGAGGTGTTGAAGCGCCTTGAGGCAGACAGCAGCTCGAAGGCGTACTCGTTGTGGCCCGGGCGGCAGATTTCGACATCGGCGGTGTCGATGACGCTGGAGTGCTCGTTTTCGGGCAGGTAGGTCTTGTAGTCGAGCAGGGTGGCGCGGGAGATGTATCCTCCGCGTGTGGTCAGCTCGAGGCTGAGGCGCGAGTTGCGCAGGGCCACGGCCTGGGCCTTGCCGCTGCGGTAGCGGGCGAAGGAGCCGTAGCGGCGGGCGTCGTCGAGGGCCTCGCGCAGGTTGTGGATTGCCTCGTTGCGGTCAGAGAGGGTCACGTCGTCGGCGAAGCTGCCTGAGGCTACTGTCTGGTAGGGGAGGCGGGCGGCCCCGGCCTTGACGGTGCCGCTGACGGTGGTGCCGTCATATGAGAGGGCCACCTTGTCGGTGGTGTAGTCGTAGCGGGCCACGGAGTCAGCGCCCACGGTCTTTGCTCCGGTCTCCCTGATGATTGCGGGGATGGCGGCCAGTTCGGCCGTCGAGAGGGAGTCTGCGGCCAGCACGGGGTGGGCGGCCTCTTTTTCCTTGGCTGCGGCTTCGGCCTGTTCCTGCTGTTGCTGCTGGAGCTGTTTCTGCTTGTTGTTGTTGATCCACATGAAGCCGAAAATCAGCACGCCCATCAATACCAGGCCGGTAAGTGTATTCTTGTCCATTTCTTGGGAATCAGGTGTTAAGGTTGTTAGTCAGCTTTCACGGCGGCGCCGGTCTTCTCGCCGTTGTAGTTGATGGCGGCGTTGACGAAGCTGAGGAAGAGGGGATTGGGGTTTAACACGGTCGAGGAGTACTCGGGGTGGTACTGGGTGCCGAGAAACCAGCGTTTGCCGGGGATTTCGACCACCTCCACCAGCCCCGTGTGGGGGTTTTCTCCCACGCAGGCCATTCCGGCCTCCTCGAAAGCCTTGCGGTAGTCGTCGTTGAACTCGAAGCGGTGGCGGTGACGCTCGCTGACGAGGGTCTGGCCGTAGGCCTTGGCGGCCAGCGAGCCGGGACGGAGCTGACACTCGTATGCCCCCAGGCGCATCGTGCCTCCCATGTTGGAGATGCTCTTCTGCTCCTCCATGAGGTCGATGACGTTGTGGGTGGTCGAGGGGTTCATCTCGGTGGAGTTGGCGTCGGCCATGCCGAGCACGTCGCGGGCGAACTCTATGACCATGCACTGCATGCCCAGGCAGATGCCCAGGGTCGGGATGTCATGCTCGCGTGCCCACTTGAGGGCCACGAATTTCCCCTCGATGCCGCGCTGGCCGAATCCGGGGGCGATGATGACCCCGTCGAGGGGCGACAGCATCTCGTCGACGTTGGAGGGGTCGAGCTTCTCGGAGTGGATGTAGCGCAGGTCGAGCTTGCGGTCGTTGTATGTGGCGGCCTGGAAGAGGGCCTCGTTGATTGACTTGTATGCGTCCTGCAGCTCCACGTATTTGCCCACCAGGCCGATTGTGACGGGCTTGGTCGCGGCGTGGAGCTTGTCGAGGAAGTGGAGCCAGGGGGCCATGTGGGGTTCCCCCTCGGGGGTGACCCCGGTCTTGCGCAGCACGATTTCGTCGAGGTGCTGCTCGTGCATCTTCAGGGGCACCTCGTAGATCGACGGCACGTCGATCGACTGGATGACCGCGTCGGGGGCCACGTTGCAGAAGAGGGCGATTTTGCGCCGGGCCTCGGCGGTCATGTCATGCTCGGTGCGCAACACGAGGATGTCGGGCTGTATCCCCAGCTCCTGGAGCTTCTTGACGGAGTGCTGCGTGGGCTTGGTCTTCAGCTCCTTTGCGGCGGCGATGTAGGGGACGTAGGTCAGGTGGAGGCAGAGGCTGTTCTGTCCCAGCTCCCATCTGAGCTGGCGCACCGCCTCAAGGAAGGGCAGCGACTCGATGTCGCCCACCACGCCGCCGATTTCGGTGATGACGAAGTCAAACTCGCCGGTGCGGCCGAGCTGCTTGACGGCGCGCTTTATCTCGTCGGTGATGTGTGGCACAATCTGCACCGTCTTGCCCAGGTAGTCGCCGTGGCGCTCCTTGTTGATGACGCTCTGGTAGATGCGTCCGGTGGTGACGTTGTTGGCTCGGGTGGTCTGGATGTTGGTGAAGCGTTCGTAGTGGCCCAGGTCGAGGTCGGCCTCGTGGCCGTCGACGGTCACATAGCACTCCCCGTGCTCGTAGGGGTTGAGCGTCCCCGGGTCGATGTTGATGTATGGGTCAAACTTCTGTATCGTTACGCGGTAACCACGCGCTTTCAGCAGGCAGGCCAGCGACGATGAGATGATTCCTTTCCCAAGGGAGGAAACGACGCCGCCGGTCACGAAGATGTATTTAGTTTCCACGAATGATGGTGAATGAATTGGCGATAATGAATATCAAGCCACAAAGTTACTTATTTTTTTCGATTTCATCTCCTTGTTAACGCTTATTTGCTAAAATAATGGGGCGGCGGCAGGGGGCTGCCGGGGCCGCGCGTGGCTTTGGCGAAGAAAAAATCAAAAAAATCACCTCGCCATCCCGCCAAATCCGAAAAAAAGTGTTACCTTTGCAAGCCTCTAAATGAGAAACCGCCCTCCCGAAGCGGGGGAAGGTCGATTTTGACGCGGAAACGCAAGGCATCTCGGGGTGTAGCACAGTTGGTTAGCGCGCCACGTTCGGGACGTGGAGGTCGGAAGTTCGAGTCTTCTCACCCCGACTACCAACAACAAAGACAATCGCCTGTGGTCAAGACGGCCACGGGCGATTGTTTTTTGTTGTCCCCCGACGCCATCCGGCGCGCAATGCCGGGTTGATTCCAGATTGTAGGTTAATCTACAAAATCACAAAACTTGGCGTAATATATCGCTGATTTGCATAAAATAACGCATCTCACTACTGTCCACTAAAAATGGACGGGGTTAAAAATTAAATAAATTCGGTTCAC
>CATZGB010000026.1 GCA_958418815.1 uncultured Bacteroidales bacterium
CTTCTGCCGTTCAGGAAGTTGGACTCGCCTTTTTATGGTTTAGCGGACAGTAATACAAAAAAATATGTGGAACGCGGCGAGAAGGAAGGAAGCTGGCGAGTGTTCCTGACGCAATGATATAGCTCTTATCTCCTTTAATTCTGGGGTTCAGACGTAGTGGTGCTGTTCGGCTCCAGGTCTTGCCGACTTCGGCTCATGGTCACAAGGAATACCCCGGTAAAAATCAAAAGTATTGCGAAGGTTTTTGTCACACCAAATGTATCCATGCCCCAACATATTGCTACTATGCAAGCAACAATAGGTTGGATGTAATTATACATTCCTGCCACGGTAGGGCGAAGGCGTCGCTGGCCTATCACAACAAGTATATAGCATACAAAGGTCGCACCAATCACAACCAACGACAACGCTCCCCACTCGGTGGACGTGACAGCGTCCCACCTTGTTTTTGAAAGTTCCTGGGTGGAAAACGGCACGATGCATATGAAGGCAAACGTGAACATCCACTTCATAACGGTGAAAAGTGAATAGCGAGACACAAAATTCTTGAAAAGCACTATGTATAGAGCATAGCTCAATTGTGCGGTCAACACTGTTAAATCACCCCATATCGATGAGGACACCCCCCCTGCCTGGGTTGTTTTGCTTCCTCCGATAATAAGAAGCACGGCCCCAGTGGCACCGGCGGCAATGCCTATGATTTTTTTCCCGGTTATGGGTTCTTTTAGAAAAAAAGCTGCGAGTAGCATGGCCCATAAAGGCATGCTTGTCGTGATTATGGATGCGTTTGTCGGGGATGTCATGCCCAGTCCGATTATGAAACATCCCTGGTTGAAGATGATTGCAAGTAACGATGCCCCGAAGAGTTTTGCCAGGTCTTTAGACCCGACATGTTCCGGCTTCATGAACAGTGACACGAGCCAAAACAGAATCATAGCTCCCGCGATACGCAAATTGGTTACCACCAGCGGAGTGATTGTGCCGCTGATCATCACAAATTTAGCGATTGGTGACATAACGCCCCAGATTGCGTTGGCCCCAAACATCGAGGCGTGTCCTTTTAAATCTATTTTCATATGACGTTGTTACTGCTGTTCATGTCTGTCCAAGACTAAAAGCAAGAGAAGATGCGTCGTCATGCCGTGTGTTTGGACACAAACTTGGATTACGGCCGCAAAATTACAAAATTTTCATAACAGGCCTCAAAATTATCCCTGCCATGCAATCCTTGTATGGCCGGCAGTCAGTCTATTGCCGGAAACCGGCCCGCGTGGCCGCCACCGAGTGTCTTGCCATATTGTCGGCAGTGGGTTACGGCCTTGTGGTGACTGCCGCGTTCATCTTCGCGCCACGCCTGCTCGGCCTGACCTCGTTTTTTCAGGCAATCCAGGGCGCTGCAGGTTATTGTGGGCATTAATACCGTAATCCGGGTTGGCGTTTTCTGGTGTTTAGTTGTTAACTTTGCGACAGACAACAAAACAGACAACCCCACAACTCAAAAATCAAGACATGTTAGGCAATTTCATTTATTCAAATCCCACGAAGCTCTATTTCGGGGATGAGGCCCAGAAGCATCTCGCCCAGGCGCTGAAAGGCTTCGGCAGGAAAGTGCTGCTCACTTATGGCGGCGGTTCGATCAAGCGCAACGGCGTTTATGACGATGTAATCGCGGCCCTGGCCGCCGCCGGCAAGGAGGTGGTCGAGCTTCCCGGCGTGATGTCAAACCCCACTGTAGAAAAGCTTGAGGAGGGCCGCAAGGTCGCCCGCGAGAATGACGTGGACTTCATCCTTGCCGTAGGAGGCGGGTCGACCATCGACTACGCCAAGGCGGTCAGCGTCTCGGCATGGTATGACGGTGACGCATGGCAGCGTTTCTGGGTCAGACAGGAAGACCCTGCCCCGGGCGAACGCGTGATACCGGTCGGAGCGGTGCTGACCATGGCCGGCACAGGCTCGGAGATGAACGGAGGGTCGGTAATCACCAACCGCGCCGCCAACATGAAAATCGGCAAGGTCTTCGGTGAGGAGGTCATCCCCCGCTTTGCCGTGCTCAATCCCCGTTACACCTTCTCGCTTCCCCACCGCCAGATGGTGGCCGGCATCTTCGACATGATGAGCCACATTATGGAGCAGTATTTCTCGGGGGATGACGACTCCACGTCAGACTACCTCGCCGAGGGACTGATGCGCTCGGTCGTCGCGTCGAGCCGTGTGGCTGTGAAGACCCCCGATGACTATGAGGCCCGCTCCAACCTTATGTGGTCATCGACCTGGGCGCTCAACACCCTCATAGGCTGTGGCAAGAGTGAAGACTGGATGGTGCATATGATAGGCCACGCCATCGGGGCCTACACCGACGCCACCCACGGCATGGCCCTCGCCGGAGTCTCGGTGGCCTATTACCGCCACATAATGGAAGACGGCCTGGGTCGCTTCGCCCGTTTCGCCACGGCGGTATGGGGCATCCCCTCGGAGGGGAAGACCGACAGGCAGCTTGCCGAGGAGGGAATCGACGCGCTCGCCGCCTGGATAAAGGAGATAGGCGCGGCGTCAGAAATCAGTTCGCTCGGTGTGACCCCGGAGATGATTGACGGCATCGCCGACGCTACAATCATTCTTCCCGGCGGCTACCGCAAGATGACCCATGGCGAAATCGTTGAGATTTTGCGCGAAAGCCTCTGACAGCCAACTTCCACAGACAGAATCACTCGCCCCCTGCCTGCTTCTTGCCCAACAGGAAGCACAGGGGGCGTTTCACACGCGCCGCCCAGAAACGTTCCTCGTGGCCCGCTCCCTCGGCGACATGATTGTCGAGAGTCGGGCGGGTGCCATCAGCCGGGCGCTCGCTGTAGCCCAGCGACCTGGCCAGCGCCACAACCCGTTCGTTTGCCGGGCCATAAAGGCTGTCGATGGACTCCGTCCCGTGGTCGAAATATACACGGTGGCGGCCGTCGCGCGGCATATGCTCCGCCAGGTAATCATACATGGCGTTGGCAAAAGTCGGGTCGCCGTCGAGTGTGCCCACCCAATGGGTGGAGAGGCATCCGGCCCCGCCGAACACATCAGGATATTCCGACATCGCGTAGACCGACATCAGGCCCCCCATGCTCGACCCCATCACGAAAGTGGAGTCGGCATTGGCAGTCAGCCGGTATGCCGCGTCCATGGCCGGACGCAGCGTGTTGACAATGAAAGCCGCGTAGGCATCCCCTCTCAGCGGGGTCTTCTCCAGGAAGTCGCGCAACGCCGAGTCGGGGGTGGAGGTGATGTAATCCTTGGCCTTCTGGGGCATCAGGTCGCCCACGCGAGTCTCGGCCACACTGTGTATGCCTATGATTATCGGGGCCTCGATTTCCCCCGCCGCCACAAGCTCCGAGACGACAGAGTCCATCTCCCACGACTGGCCGTTCCATGTGGTCGACGCGTCGAAGAGGTTCTGGCCGTCATGCATATATATCACAGGATACCGGTGGCCTGCATTGCCGGGGTAACCCTCGGGAGTCCAGACATCAATGGTGACAGTGTCGCCCATCTCAGGCGAGTAGATGCGATACCGGTCTATGTCACCCGCCGAGGCGGTCTGCAGCGGCGGAGTGACGGCGGTGTCGGCCTCTTCCTTGACATCCTTTCCTGACTTGGAGCAGGCGCATCCCAGCAACGCTCCCATCACCGGGAGCAGGCATATTCTCATCGGATTGAATCTTTTCATGGCATTTGTGTGAGTCGCTGCAAATTTAGCCAAAATCCGGATACTCTGCTGTGCAATCAAGGGTGAAATGGCCGGAATTAATGGTTAAAATAATCAAAAGTCGGTATCGGGGTTGAGTGTGGCGCTCTTCAGCAGAGTGAAAATTACCCGATTTTGAGGATTGCGGGCGTTAACAGATACAGGTAACTTTGCAACACATTTTCACAGTTTGCAAAGGAATATTATGACCAGACATTTCGCGTTGACCGCAATCCTCTCCTTGTCAATGGCTTGCCTCCCCGCCGCCTCGGCCCATCCCGAGGAGGCTGACAGTGTGGCCCCATCTTCAAAATCTAAAAGCTCCTGGACCAGCCGCCTCCATGTGGGAGGTTACGGCGAGGTGGCCATGACCCGCAACTTTTACAGTGACAGCTATCTCCGCTATGTCACCCCCGAAAATTACCGCGACGCGCGCAGCAACGGGCGTTTCGACATCCCCCACGCGGTGATTTTCATCGGCTATGACTTCGGCAAAGGATGGTCGATGAGTTCGGAAATCGAATTTGAGCATGGCGGCACCGAGTCGGCCGTCGAGTTTGAGAATGAGGAGGGGGGCGAGTATGAGAGCGAGGTCGAGCGCGGCGGCGAGGTCGCCCTCGAGCAGTTCTGGATTCAGAAGTCATTCATGCCCCAGCTTAATGTCAGGGCTGGTATGATGGTTGTCCCGGTGGGGCAGACCAACTCCCACCATATGCCGACCGAGTTCTTCGGGGTGTACCGCCCCGAAGGGGAGAACACCATAATGCCCTGCACCTGGCATGAAATCGGCATCTCCCTCTGGGGAAAGGCCGGCGACTGGCGTTACGAGCTGATGTTCATGCCCGGCCTCGACAGCGAGCGGTTTGGTTCGCAGGGCTGGATTCATGACGGGTCGGCCTCACCTTATGAATACAAGATTGCCAACAGCTACGCCGGGGCGTTTCGTGTCGACAACACCTCGGTCAAGGGGCTGAGGCTGTCGGTGGCGGGATATGTAGGCAATTCGTTCCGCAACACCATGGCCCCCACCGCCAGCGAGAAGAATGACGGGGTGCATGGCACCGTGACTATCGGCACCTTCGATTTCCGTTACGAGGGATTCGGCTTCCTCGCCCGCGGCCACTTCGATTACGGCCATCTGACCGACTCAAAACATATCTCATCTTTCAACATGAACATGCCGAGCAAGTCGCCGTCAAAAAAACAGAGGGTGGCCTCTGACGCGATTGCGACAGGCATCGAGGCCGGATATGATTTCTTCTCCCTCTCACCCAGGCTCCGAGCCGCCAACCAGCGCCTATACCTCTTCGGCCGTTACGACTACTATGACTCCATGTACAAGATGCAGGGTGGCGACCTCGATTACGACTGGTGCGCCCGCCAGCGTGTCGCCGTCGGACTCAACTACTATCCCATCCCCCAGGTGGTCATCAAGGGGGAATATGCCGTGGGGCTGCTTGACCGAAAATACAACAACGAGCCTTCAATCTCCATCGGGGTGGCCTATTCAGGCTGGTTCCTCTGATTGTCTGACATAATGCTGAAACTCAAAAACAAAAGATATATGAACATCAAAAAATCCCTCAAGTCGCTCTCCCTCCTTTTCCTCGGACTGGCTGCCGTGTCATGCTCTGACAACACCCCCGGCGAACCGGAGGAATCAACCAAGGAGACCATGCTCAAGAATGCCGCCCAGGCATATGTGAGCCATACCGTGCTGCCAACCTACAAGGGCATGGCCGATGCCGCCATCGAGCTGTATGACAACTGCGAGATTATCAGCCAGCACCATGCCGCCGGGACCCTGACCACCGCCGACATCGCCGCCGCCGCCAATGCCTGGAAGGAGTCGCGCCGCTACTGGGAGCTGTCTGAGGCGTTTCTTTTCGGCCCTGCCGCAGATTACAACATCGACCCGCACATCGACTCCTGGCCTCTCGACAAGGCCGCCATGGACCGGCTGCTGGCCGAGCTGCGCAAAGGGGCGGAGCTGACCCTTGACAACAACTTCGGCTACGGACTGCTCGGGTTCCACTCCATCGAGTACATGCTCTTCGAGCTTTCGGCCGACGGACGCACCTCAAACTATCACTCCCTCAATTACACCCCCGAGGAAATCACATACCTGCTGATGGTGGCCGAAGACCTCCGCAACCAGTGTGTGTGTCTTGAGGCTTGCTGGGCCGGGACTCCCAACATCTCTTCCGAGAAACAGGAAATCCTTGATGAGGCCGACCTCGACAAGGGTAAGAACCACGGATGGATGATGGCCAACGCCGGACAGGCCGGGTCGATTTACAAGACCTACCAGGAGGTGGCCGAGGAAATCATCCAGGGCTGCATCGACATCGCCGACGAGGTGGGCAACACCAAGATCGGTCGTCCCCACAACGGCAGCTCGCTTGACGACCGCAACTATATCGAGTCGCCTTACAGCCTCAACTCCATCGAGGACTTCCAGGACAATATCCGCTCGATCAAGAACTCATATTGCGGCTATGTGGCCGGTGACGCTTCAATCTCCGACTATGTCCGCAGTGTCAACCCCGCGCTCGACACCGAGATGCGCGCCGCGATAGACAACGCCATCTCGGCCATCGCCGCCATCCCCGAACCGTTCGCCCTCAATGCCGCCGATGCTGAAGCCGCCAATGCCGTCGAGGTGGTGGGTGACAACCTTGTGGCCACACTTGAAAAGGTATATTCCGAACTCTCCAAGCAATAAGCATTTATGAGAAGACTGATTCTGCCCGTTGCCGCCTCGCTGCTGCTTGTCTCCTGCTCGGATGACGAGCCGATACGCAACGAGGAACCCACTGACAGCGTTTTCCCCCAGTGGTATTACTCGGGCGGGGAACTCGGCACCGCTTTCCTGACCACCTCCAACGCCCTCGAACAGCCCTCCCCGGCTGTCGAGGAGGCGGGCCTTTACCAGAGCTTCAAGAATGGCGAGGCCATTTTCGAGAAGCCGTTCATGTCCAACGCGAGCGGTGTCAGGTCGGGTCTCGGCCCGGTCTATATCCGCACGTCATGCATGCACTGCCACCCCGGCTACAGCCATGGCAAACGAGTGGAGGCCGGAGCCTTCAAGACCGACCAGATAGGCAACGGATGCCTGCTGGTGGTCTACAATCCCCAGACCGAAGGGTATGTCAGCTGGCTCGCCGGCATGCCGCAGAGCCACGCCGTGGCCCCCTTCTCGGCTCCGGTCGACGAGAACAAGATACAGGTGAAATGGCTGGCCCAGACTGACGACTGGGGCAACCGTTTCCCCGACGGGGAGACCTATGAACTGCAATATCCAGAGGTGACCATGCCCTCCGACGCGATATATGTGGTGCGCCAGGGCTACCAGTTGCCCGAAGCCTATGAGGTGAAGCTCGAAAGCACAATCGGCATATACGGCACCGGCCTGCTTGATGCCATCGACGATGCTGACCTGCTCGCCCAGTACCGCCAGGAGGAGGCTGACGGGCTGCTCCCCAATGGCCTCAACCCGGCTTTCTTCGCCGACGGGCAGTGGACGAGCCAGTATTCCAACTCGCTCCAGGGTGACGGCACTCCTTATCCGCGCCGTTTCACCTACGCCCTCTCGCGTGGCCCTCTCCAGGATGCCGCCGGAGCCAACGCCATCTGGAACATCACCAATGTCACCCGTTCTGACCGCCGTTACCATTATCTCGACGGGGCAGGCACATGGGCCGCGTATTCGGCCAAAGACCCTGCCGTGCAGGCCGGTTTCGACGACTATCTCGCCACGGTCGACCCGGGGCGCAACCATCCCGAGTGGTGGAACGGCGACATCGAGACCCGCATCCTGGCCTATCTCAACTCCAAGAACCTTGATGTGGAGATGACCGACGATGAGTACACCGACCTGATGGTGTGGCACCGAGGACTGGCTGTGCCGGCTGTGCGCGACATCGACAATCCGGATGTGGCCCGTGGGAAGGAGATTTTCGAGGAAATCGGCTGTGCCTACTGCCACCGTCCCTCCTGGAAGACAGGGGCCGACAATGTGCGCGACCCGGCGCGCTTCTTCGCCGGAAACGAGTTGCCGCGTTACCCCTACCAGACCATCTGGCCCTACACAGATATGGTGCAGCACAAGCTGCATATGACCAATGACATCCGCACCGGATGGTGTCGCACCACCCCGCTCTGGGGACGCGGACTGCATCAGCGCGTGACCGGTTCGGCCACCGCCGACCGCCTCCACGACTGCCGCGCCCGCACCACCATGGAGGCTGTGATGTGGCATGGAGTGTCGCCCCGTAGCGATGCCCGCTACTCTGTGGAGCGGTTCCGCCAGCTGTCCAAGGCTGACCGCGACGCGGTTATAACCTTCCTTGACGCTATCTGATTCTTCGTGATGACCGACAGCCATACACTGCGCAATCTCGCGTTTGGCTCGGCCGGCCTCCTGACCCTCTCGCTGATGACGGCGACCGTGGTCGAGAGGCTGGCCGGGAGCGAGGCGGCGTTCACCGCCATATATCATTCGCCGTGGATGATCGCCCTCTGGGCGGTCTCCGCGGCTTGCTCGCTCGCGTGGCTGCTGGCCCGCAGGCGTGGCATGTCCGTTGCGGCGATGGGGCTGCATCTGTCGCTCTTGCTGATTCTCGCCGGCGCGGGAACCACCTATCTCTGGGGGAAGCAGGGGAAGGTCACCCTTGTCTGTGGCGAGCCCCCGGCTGACGGTTTCACCCTTGACGATGGTGGCCATGAGCCGTTGCCGTTCTCGCTGTCGCTCGACCATTCGGAGATTGAATATTATCCCGGCACATCGTCGCCGATGGATTACGCCTCGGTGGTGGTTGTCAATGACGGGTCTGCCGCCCCGTCGCGCCGCCGCCTGTCGATGAACAACATACTCGAGCTGCGGGGCTACCGTTTCTATCAGACATCGCTTGCCCCTGACAGTTCGACCCTCTCGGTGTCGTATGACCCCTGGGGGATAGGGGTGACTTACGCCGGTTACATATCGTTGATGTTGTCGATGGCCGGATTCTTCATGTCGCGCAAGAGCCGTTTCCGCCAGCTGTTGCGCCGTTCCGTCCCGTTGTTTCTGCTTCTCCTCACCGAAACCGCCGCAGCCGCCCCCGCTCCCCCGCCTCAGACCATCCCCAAGGCTTTGGCCGCCCGCCTCGGCAAGGTGTATGTCTACTGGGGCGACCGGGTGATGCCGCTGCAGACTATGGCGCGTGATTTCTGCCTGAAAGTCAACGGTTCCACATCTTACCGTGGTCTGACCGCCGAGCAGGTGGTCGCGGGATGGCTCTTCTATTATGATTCCTGGAAGAATGAACCGTTCATTAAGGTCGAGGGTGAGGAGACCTCACGGTTGCTCGGGCTTGACGGAGGGGGATATGCCTCGATAAAGGATTTCTACACCACACGTGGTTACAGGCTCGAACACGCGGTGGCCGACGATCTTGCCGACCGGAAGCTGCGCGACACCGACTCGCGGGTGGCGTTGGTGACGATGGTCTGCACGGGGTCTGCCTTCAGGGTTTTTCCTGTGGTCGTCTCTCACGATGGGCCTGTCGAATGGCTGTCATTCGCCGACCGCCCCCCTGCCGACATCGACGGGGAGGGCTACATATTCATGACCACGGTGCTTGACCGCATATCTCGCGAGGTGGCGGCCAGGCAATGGAAAAATGCCGATGATGAGATTTCCCGGTTGCGGGATTTCCAGTCTTCCATCCCGGGAGTCACGCTCCCGTCGGCCTCGCGTCTTGAGGCTGAACTCCTCTACAACCGTTATGGCAGTCCCCTATGGCCCGGTCTTGTGGCTCTTATGCTGGCTGTCGCCGGTCTCTTCCCCTTATGTTCAAGGTGCCGGCGTGCCTGCTTCCTTCTGACTGTGGCCCTGTTTGGCTGGGTGAGCCTGCTGATGGGGTTGAGGTGGTATGTCGGGGGGCATGTCCCCTTGTCAAACGGCTACGAGACCATGTTGCTTATGGGATGGCTGTCGATAGGAGCCGCTGTGGGTTTCTTCCCGGCAAAGAGGTTTGGCCCCGCGGCATACGCCGCCCTTGCCGTCGGCGGCCTGTCGCTGCTTGTGGCGATGATGGGCAGAGGCGGGGCCACGGTGTCTCATCTGATGCCGGTGCTGGCATCCCCGCTGCTCTCCATCCATGTGCTGCTTGTGATGGCCTCCTACGCGTTGCTGGCGGTCATCGCCATCCTGTCAGGTGTGGCCCTGGGTGTGGGGGCATCAACCCGGAAAGGGGCATCTATGGCGCGTCTCTGCGCCCTGTTGCTTTACCCCGGGGTGTTTCTGCTTGCCGCCGGGATTTTTGTCGGGGCGGTGTGGGCCAACCAGTCGTGGGGACGCTACTGGGGGTGGGATCCCAAAGAGACCTGGGCGCTGGTCACATTGCTGGTGTATGCCTTCCCGCTCCATGGCTCCTCGTTCCCGTCTTTCCGCCGTCCCCGTGTGCTGTGTCTCTACCTGCTCCTGGCTTTCTTGTCGGTGCTGATGACCTATTTCGGGGTCAATCATCTCCTTTCCGGACTTCACTCCTACGCCTGAAATCAACCTGTGGTGTCTGGCCTCCGCGAGGATGCTTTAACACGCGTTAACAGTATGTGTGCATAAGATTAAACTGTGTAATTATAGTATATCTGACAAAATCTTTTTGTAACTTGCGGGCGTTTCCAACTACGAATCAGGTACATTATGATAGAATCAGGTAGATTATGATTGAACGTTTCACAAACCGCACAGATTTTGAGAGCTATGCCGACTTCGCCGCCAATTTCAAGCTGACCATCCCTCGCGATTTCAATTTCGCGTATGATGTGGTGGACGTGTGGGCTGCCGAGGAGCCTTCCAGGGAGGCGTTGTTATGGACCAATCCCGAGGGGGAGGAACGGCGATTCACTTTCGCCGACATGAAGGAGCAGTCAGACCAGACCGCCTCTTTCTTCCAAAGCCTCGGGGTCGGCAAGGGGACGAGGGTGATGCTGATGCTCAAACGCCACTGGCAGTTCTGGCCCGCGATGATGGCCCTCCATAAGCTCGGGGCCGTGGCTATCCCGGCCACCTACCTGCTTACGGCCGAGGATATCGAATACCGTTGCCGCATGGCCGACATAAAGGTGATTGTCGCTGCCGGAGACGCAGACATGGTGGAGCATATCGATGAGGCGCGTCCCCGCTGCAAGAGCCTTGAATGGCTGGTCTCAACCGGGCCTTGCGTGCCGGCGGGATGGCTTGACTTCAACAAGGGCATAGATGGCGCCCCTTCTTTCCGCCGTCCTGATAAAGTCAACAGCAACTCCGACGTGATGCTGCTTTATTTCACCTCCGGCACCTCCGGCGAGCCGAAGATGGTGGCCCATGACTTCACATATCCCTTGGGACATATCGTGACAGCCCGTTTCTGGCACAACCTGCGTCCGGGCGACATCCACCTGACCCTGGCCGACACCGGCTGGGGAAAGGCTGTGTGGGGCAAGCTTTACGGACAATGGATCTGCGGGGCCGATGTGTTTGTGTATGACTTCGACAAGTTCGTGCCTAAAGACCTGCTGGGGATAATGGAGAAATACCGCATCAACTCCTTCTGCGCGCCTCCGACGGTGTTCAGGTTCCTGATAAGGGAGGATGTCAAGGCGTTTGACCTCTCGGCCCTCGACCGCTGCACGATTGCCGGAGAGGCGCTGAATCCATCGGTGTTCGAGAAATGGAAGGAGCTTACCGGCATCTCGCTCCGCGAGGGGTTCGGCCAGACCGAGACCACGCTGACCGTCGGCACCTTCCCTTGGGTGGAGCCGCGTCCCGGCTCGATGGGGCTTCCAAATCCGCTGTACGGGATAGACATCGTGGATGAGGATGGAAACCCGGTGGATGACAATGTGAACGGGGAGATTGTCATAAGGGCCGACCGCGACGGGGAGAAACCCGCAGGGCTGTTCAAGGAGTATCTCGACGATGAGGAACTGACCGCCAACGCCTGGCACGACGGCCTCTACCATACAGGCGACATCGCCTGGCGCGACAAAGACGGCTACCTGTGGTTTGTCAGCCGCAAGGATGACGTGATAAAGTCGTCGGGCTACCGCATAGGCCCGTTCGAGGTCGAGAGCGCGTGCCTGACCCATCCGGCAGTGGTGGAGTGTGCAATCACCGCCGTGCCCGACGATGTCAGGGGGCAGATTGTCAAGGCCACAATCGTGCTTGCCGCCGATTATGTGCAGCAGGCGGGTGCTGACCTCGTGAAGGACATCCAGAACCATGTGAAGCGCATCACGGCCCCTTACAAATATCCCCGCGTGATAGAGTTTGTCAAGGAGCTGCCAAAGACCATATCGGGCAAAATCCGCCGTGTGGCCATCCGTGCCTCCGACGCGGCCAACTCGGCCTTGCAGGCCGCCAAACCTGCGGCGGGCGACAAGGGAATCATCCATGCCTGACAGGCGGGTTGGGTATGGTGCAAAAAAAAATTACTCGTCGTCGCGACGAATAATCTTCTTACCTTAAATCTAATACCATGAAAAACTGATGCAAAGGTAGTGGTTTTATGTTGTGCAACATAATTTTGGGGCAAGAAAATGTGTCATATTAAGTTTTGTTAACTTATATGGCGCGTTTTTCGTGTGGTTTTGAATATTTGTTAACAATTGCGGGTGGATTTAACAAAATAGGATTGACTTGACGGTTTGATTTTACCAAAAAAATCTTTAACGGAAACCGTAAAGTAGGGAGGCGGCGGGGATGGCGATTGCGGGGATTTTTGTAACTTTGCACAAAATTTGATGACTTTCACCGTATGGCGAACGAACGTTTTGAAATGGTGGCGAAGACCTTCCAGGGATTGGAAGATGTGCTTGCCGAGGAATTGCGCGCACTGGGCGCGGAGAATGTGGAACCCGGCAAGAGGATGGTGTCGTTCGAGGGAGACCTCGAAATGCTTTACCGTGCCAATCTGAGCTGCCGCACGGCGTTGAGGATTCTCAAGCCGATATACAAGTTCATAGCCCGCGACACAGACGAGCTGTATGAATACGCCAAGGAATTCGACTGGGGGAAACTGATGTCGCCGTCAAGCACTTTCGCTATCGACACGGTGGCATACAGCGACGAGTTCACCCATTCCCGATTTGTGACATACAGGATAAAGGACGCGATTGTCGACTGGTTCAAGGACCGTTACGGCGACGATGTGCGTCCAGGTGTGCGTCTGCAGGATGCGGATGTGATGATAAATGTGCATATCGCGGGCGACCGGGTGACCTTGTCGCTCGACTCCTCGGGGGAGTCGCTCCACAAGCGCGGCTACCGTGTGGCCCAGACCGAGGCCCCCATCAACGAGGTGCTGGCCGCCGGCATTATCCTGAAAAGCGGATGGCGCGGCGACTGTCCGCTGGTCGACCCCATGTGTGGCTCGGGCACATTCCTCATCGAGGCGGCCCTCATCGCCGCCAACATCAATCCGGGTGTCTACCGTCGGCACTTCTCATTCGAGAACTGGCGCGACTTCGACCCCGAGCTGTTTGACCGTCTGTACAATGACGACTCCAACGAGAAGGAGTTCAATTTCAAGATATACGGCGCCGACATCTCCCCCAAGGCTGTCGAGATTGCCGAGAAGAACATCAAGAGCGCGGGTGTGGGGCGTATGATAGAGCTGGAGACAAAGCCTCTGTCGGCCTGGACCGAAGCCCCCGCCAACGGTGTGCTGGTCACCAATCCCCCTTACGGCGAGCGCATCTCCTCTGACGACATGGAGGGGCTTTACGAGCTTATCGGTTCAAAGCTGAAGAATGTCTTCAAAGGCTATCACGCCTGGATTATCGGTTACCACGAGGAGTATTTCCACCGCGTGGGGCTGGCCCCGTCTACCAAGATGCCGATTCTCAACGGCGCGCTGGAATGCCAGCTGCGCGAGTATATCATCTTTGAGGGTGATTACAAGAGTTTCCGCAGCCAGGGTGGCCGTCTGCGCGACGTGGAGGAGAAGAAGGAGCAGCGCGCGGCTGGATACAAAGACCGCCGCAAGGACTTCAAAGAGTCTCGCAAGGAACGTGACGGAGGATTCCGCAAGGAGTTCCGCCGCGACGGTGATGACCGACGCCCGGGGCCGCGCGACCGCCGCAAGCCCGGAGAGGAACGCCCGTTCCGCGAGAAGAGGGCCGAGCGACGCGAAAACCGGGCCAAGGAACCCCGCAACAAGCTTGAGGAGCGTTACCGTCCGGGTGGCAAGAGGTTCGGCCCGCAGGAGCGTGACGGGTTCCGAAAGGATTCCGACCGGAGGGAGCGTGGCTTCGACAGGGGCGAGAGACGCGGTTTCGACAAGGACCGCCGTGGCTTCGAGGAGAGGCCGCGCCAGTCGGAGAACCCGCTGGCGATACGCCGCAACCCCGAGGCGTTGAAGTCGATCACCGGCAAGCAGCCGACATTGCCCGTGATGCGCGCCCGCAAGAACAAAGAGGAATAAGAAACAAAGAAAAAACAACATAATATCCCCCCTATGAACATTCTCCTGCTTGGCTCAGGCGGCCGTGAGTCGGCCCTGGCCTGGAAAATCAGTCAGAGTCCCGACTGCACCAACCTCATCATCGCTCCCGGCAATGGCGGGACTGCCCGTTATGGCCGCAACCTCGCGCTCAAGCCCACCGACCTTGAGGCGGTGCTGGAGGCAGTGAAAGCCAACTCGATAGACATGGTGGTGGTAGGCAACGAAGACCCGCTGGTTGCCGGCATCACCGACTTCCTGGCCAAGGAGGCCCCGGAAGTGCTGGTGGTCGGCCCGTCGAAGGAGGGTGCCCGACTCGAAGGCAGCAAGGATTTCGCCAAGCAGTTCATGGAGGCCGAGGGGATTCCCACGGCCCGTTACCGCAGTTTCACCGCCGAGACCCTGGAGGAGGGGAAACAGTTCCTGGCCAGCCTCACACCCCCTTATGTGCTTAAGGCCGACGGCCTGGCCGCCGGAAAGGGAGTGCTGATCCTTGACAGTCTTGAGGAGGCTCAGAAAGAGCTTGCCGAGATGCTTGGCGGCATGTTCGGCGCCTCTTCCGCCACAGTGGTCATCGAGGAGTTCCTCAGCGGCATAGAATGCTCGGTGTTCGTGCTTACCGACGGCAACGGCGGTTACCGCGTGCTGCCTGTCGCGAAGGACTACAAGCGTATCCTCGAAGGTGACAAAGGCCCCAACACGGGAGGCATGGGGGCAGTGACCCCGGTTGCCTTCGCCGACGACGCTTTCATGGAGAAGGTGGAGACACGCATCATAAAGCCCACCGTCGAGGGGCTCCGCAAGCGCTCGATAGATTACAAGGGATTCATCTTCCTGGGCCTCATCAATGTCAAGGGTGAGCCGATGGTGATTGAATACAATGTCCGTATGGGCGACCCTGAGACCGAAGCCGTGATGCTCCGTGTGGCCTCCGACCTTGTGCCGCTGCTCGCCGCCGCCGCCAAGGGTGACCTCGGCGACCTCCCCCTGGAGCATGACCCGAGGGCTGCCGCCACTGTGATGCTTGTCTCTGGAGGTTATCCCGGCTCTTACCCCAAAGGGAAGGTGATGAGCGGCCTTGACTGTGCCGACGGGAATCCTGACACGATTCTGTTCCATGCCGGGACGGCTGTCACTCCTGAGGGTGAAACCGTCACTTCCGGAGGCCGCGTGGTGGCCGTAAGCAGCTACGGCAAAGATCTCGCCGAGGCCCTTTCGCGCAGCTACGCGATGGTGGAGAAGGTGGATTTCGAAGGTAAGACATTCCGTCGCGACATAGGCAACGAGTTTGTCTGATTGCCTGACCGATACACACTGACTCGCCTATGTTGTCTGAACGTGACCTGTCTGCATTCCTCCACACCCGTGCCTGCGCGATGGTGATGCTCGGGGTGGCCTGTGTGCTGGCGTGGGTGGCCTATGCCAAAGGAGGCGTGGTGCCTCTCGGCGGCCCTCTCGGCATCGGCCTTACTCCGGCGAGAGAGTGGCTCGGCAGCCCCCTGTCGTCGCTCGTGGCCTCTGTCGCCTGCACGGTGTCGATGGGTGTGCTGATAATATACGTCAACAGGGCGTTCAATGTCTTCCGTAGCCTCACGTCGCTGGTTGCAGGCTTGTTCTTCATCATGCAGACCTCGTTGCCCTCGGTCATGGACCGTTTCTACGGGGGCGACATTATGGGAGTGATGATGATGATATGCGTCGTGTTGCTGTTCAGTTCCTGGTCAGACGGGGCCTGTCAGCGGCGCATCTTTCTGATATTCTTTCTGATAGCCCTTGCCGGATTCACAGACTTGTCATATCTGCTTTACCTGCCGGTGTTTCTGGTGGGGTGTGTGCAGATGAGGGTCTTCGACCTGCGCACATTCCTGGCTGCGGGGATGGGGGTCATCACTCCCCCCTGGATTCTGTTCGGGTTCGGCCTGGTTGACCCGAGGGTGCTCCACTGGCCCGAACTGGTGGTCGCCTGGTCGATGTTCAGCGACCCCGATGTGGTGACCGCGCTTGTGGTGACCGGATTCACCCTGGTGGTCGGCGTTGGATTCACTGTCGCCAACCTGCTCAAGATACTGAGCTACAATTCCCGTGTGAGGGCCTTCAACGGGTTCCTGACCCTGCTGCTCTTCGCCACGGGGCTGTTCTCGATTTTGAATTTCAACAATTTCGCTTTCTATATCCCCCTGCTCAACTGTCTGACGGCCTATCAGATAGCCCATTTTTTCACCTATCGGCGCAACCGCCGCAGCTATATCCCTATCCTGATTATTGTCGGGGCATATGTCGGATTTTATGTTTGGGGTGTTATATAGGTATCAGATTGATTGAATCCTCAGCCAATGAAAAAAGTTGTAATAGACAAGTATATACCTTTTGACGGCGACCCTTTCGCCGGAATCGCCGAGACCCTCAGGCTGTCGCCAGAAGAAATCACCCGTGAGGCTGTCGCTGATGCCGACGCGCTGATTGTCAGGACACGCACAAAATGTGGCGCGGGGCTGCTTGACGGCTCGCGGGTGGGGATAGTGGCGACCGCGACCATCGGCACCGACCATCTGGATTTCCCCTGGCTCGCATCTCGCGGAATCAAGACCGTGTCGGCCCCCGGCTGCAACGCCCCGGCTGTGGCCCAGTATGTGCTTGCCTCGATATTCGCCCTCGGTCTGGGACAGCCCGGAATGAGGCTTGGAGTGGTCGGCCTTGGCCATGTCGGGTCGATAGTGGCCTCCTGGGCCTCCAACCTCGGCATGGAGGTGCTGGCCTGTGACCCGCCCCGCCAGTCGAGGGATAGGGGCTGGGATGCCGCAGAACCTTTCCAGGCCGGCGACCGGGAGTTTGTCTCGATGGCCGAAATAGGGCGCAAGGCCGATGTGGTCACCGTGCATACCCCGCTTTCCAAGGAGGGGACGTGTCCGACATTTCATCTCATCGACCGCGATTTCCTCGACATCGCCCCGAAGGCGCTGGTGATTAATTCGGCCCGTGGAGCTGTGGCTGACAACCGCGCGCTGGCCGAGGCGGTAAGCCGGGGGCGC
Organism: uncultured Bacteroidales bacterium; assembly: GCA_958418815.1. Taxonomy (GTDB): domain Bacteria; phylum Bacteroidota; class Bacteroidia; order Bacteroidales; family Muribaculaceae; genus UBA7173. Next base: position 17,226 of record CATZGB010000026.1, read on the forward strand.
GTTGACAAGCTGGCCATGGATTGCTGGGAGGGTGAACCTGCCATATCCACCGAGCTGCTGCGGCTTGCCGAAATCTCCACCCCCCATATCGCCGGTTATTCGATAGAGGGGAAGAAGCGGGCCACGGCGGTGACATTCAATGCCGTGCTGGAGCATTTCGGCTCTGACCGGCGGATAGAGCCGGGTGTGGCCATGCAGCCTCCGGCAGCTGTCAGCGCAAGCGCGGTGACAGACAGCTATGACCCTCTCTCAGACAGTATTCCTCTGAAATCATCACCGGCCGACTTTGAACGGCTCCGCAACACTTACAGCCTGCGCCACGAAGTGGGGGCGGCTGACTGACCGGGCCTATGCGGCATATCAAATCCTTTCACGCCATGACAGACCTGAACGAAAAAAACGAGAACCGTAAATATGTGATAACCGTCGGACGCCAGTTTGGCAGCGGAGGCCGTGAGTTTGCCCGGCATATAGCCGACGCTTTCGGCATCGCCTATTACGACAAGGAGCTGCTGCTGGAGGCGGCCCGCCATGCAGGGGTCGACGCAGGCTTTTTCGAGCGCTCCGACGAGAAGTTCCCCACATTCACCGGCGGGGGATTCTCGTTCAACATGGGCATCAGCTCCATGCCATGGTACACCCCCTCGTCAATCTCCGACGAGTCGATTTACCGCGACATGTCTGACGTGATCAAGGAAATCGCCGACCGCGGGCCTTGTGTCATCGTGGGGCGTTCGGCTGACTATGTGCTGCGCGACCACGGGGTGGAGACCATCAACCTCTTCATCCACGCCTCGATGGATGATTGCGTGAAGCGCATCCTCAGACGCGGCGACAAGTTGAAGGTGCAGGAAGCCAAGGCGCTCGCAGAGAAGACCAACAAGCTCAGGGCCAACTATTACAACTTCTACACCGACAAGCGCTGGGGCATGGCCTCGTCATACGACCTCTGTCTCAACTCCTCGCTGCTCCCGATGGAGGGGATGGTGGATGTGCTGGCACGCTACATGGAGCGCCGCCTGGGCTTCAATCCTCTCGCCCGCTGACATATTCCACGACTATGTCGACAGCGGTGTCGCAACTTGTTTCCGGAACCTGTATCGTGAGCCGGCGGTCATCGGCATTGTAGCTCCAGTCTTCTTGCTGCGGCGTGACACCATTGATTTTTATTCCCTCTGGAGAGCGGGCGTTGAGTATGTTCAGCGTCCAAGAGCGGCTTTTGACCAGATTTAACTGTTGGCCGGTTCTTGGTCTGATGGCATAGGTCTCCGTGTCGCCACTGACGGTGTGCTCCAGCCTGGTGACAGCATATCTTGTCGCGTAATCGGGATTGTCACCTTCATCCTCATAGAGGACGCTCTCGCCATCACTGCCAGCCACGATGTCAAGCACCATCTGCGTGGGTCTTGTCGTGACCCTGTCGACTGAAGCCGGATTAAGGGGGATGACCGCTCCGGCCTTGTAGAAATAGGGAATATCCTTGGCAGTGAAGTCCATGGTCATCGTGCGAGGCCCCTCGACAAGCTGATTCGTGGCGACGCTCCACCATTTCCCTTCAGGAAACCATATTTCCTTGCTGCTTGTCTTGCCGTCGGCTGCCGCCTCCGTTATGGGAGCCACGAGTATGTCATCGCCGAAGAAATATTCACCCTCATATCTGTAAGCCTCTTCGTCGTCAGGAAACTCATAATACAGCGGGCGACAGATGCCGATGCCGGTGTCGTAGGTTTTGCGCGCCATCGTGTATATGTAGGGAAACAGCGCATAACGTAGTTTCACTGCGTCGCGCATCAGCGGGAAATTGCTGAATTTCCACATCCTGCGCTCAATCCGGTCATCTTTGGTGGCATGGCTGCGGAATATGGGAGTGAACACGCCAAACTGTATCCATCTCAGCATCAGTTCAGGGTCGTTGACTATCTTCTCGTCGGTAAAGGCATGCCCTCCAAGGTCATGGCCCCAGTAGGCATATCCGACATTGGAAGCCGTTGATGTGAAATATGGCTGGAACGCGAGAGTCGGGAAGTTGATCAGCGCGTCACCCGAAAAACCGATTTGATAACGGTGGCTGCCAAGTCCGCCCCAACGGTGGAAAATCACCGGGCGCCGGTCTGGCCTGTTGCTCTTCATGTCATTGAAGAAGACATGGTTGCACCAGAATGTCTCGCCAAGCCCCGGGGTGTACGGGCTTGTGAGATGTTGTTGCCAGTCAAGCCACCAGAAATCCACTCCATCATCCTCAAGGCTGCGTATGACATTCTTGAAGAAAGACCGGGTGAAATCAGTGTAGTCGATGCTCCACGCTATTGTGCCGTCATTGTCATACTTGCCTTGCAGTTCTGACTTCATTGCATTGTAATATCGGGGCGACTCGACATTATTGATGCCATCGGCAGGATGAAGGTTCAGGGCCAGTCGGAGTTTGTTGTCATGGATGTCATGAAGCAGTCTCACGGGGTCATGTATCAGATTGGTGTTCCATGACCAGCCGGTCCATCCTCCCCGTCCGGCCGACAAGCAATTCGCGTCGCCATTCCAATGCCAGTCCATGTCAAGGATCATGACATCAATGGGGATGTCATTCCCGGCGAGTTCCGACATTATCTGGCGGTAATCGTCATCAGAGTAGGATGCGTAGCGGCTATACCAGTAGCCGAACACATAGTCTGGAGGCAATGGGATTTTTCCTGCCAGCTTGGTGAAATCGGCCAATGCTTTCTTGTAATCCGATCCATACCCCATGAAGTATAAGTCGGAGGCACCGGGGTCTTTCCGTTCGCGCCACCAGTCATATCCGACCTCCTCGTCTGGAGCGAGGGCGAATGACCGGCTCCCGTCAGGACGTATGGCGGCCCAAGAGTCATCGATGACGGCCCATCCAGACCGAGAAATCAAACCATCTTCAAGTTCCGAACGTTTGTTGTCGCCGTTGCTGCCGTCAAGGGTGCGGCATGTCCCCTTGAGGTTCAAAGGGTCAGGTTTGCCGGGGTACCACACGACGGATTGCCCGTTGTGAGACATCGTGATTGAGAGATTGTCGGGAGAGGCCGGGACTGTCAGGGGATTTGTCCCCTTGCGGTATTTGAGTCTTAACTTGTCGGTTTCGATGTAAAGGAATTCCTTGTCTTCCTTTTTTGTGAACGGGGGGACGACATCCATTTCGCGGTTCTGGATGGCGAATGTCGCCCGGTCTTCAAATTCACCCAGGTCGCTATGTTCGATGCGAATCATCTCAGGGGTGAGGACAGTGAATCGGGTATTGCCCGCATTCACGATGGCTTCTTTCCTGGCGACAGGATTCTGTGAGGCAACTTGAAATGGCTCCATCATACATATTGCGCAGAATATCCAGGCAATGCAATTCCACAATCTTACTGGTTTGTCCATGTCATTATTAAGGTTAATTCTGAATACGGGCTAAGAGCTGGTCTTCTTTTCTGAAGCCAGATATGATATCACAAAGATACATCCAATATCCATAACGACCAATGGCAAATAACAAAAAAGTAGTGTGAGCCAAGCCTGATTGCTTTGTGTAACAGCTGTTTAATGGGAGTGAAAACCGGTGGATTTATAGTTGGGGGCAGGCGGCGGGCGTTTTCTGAGAATGAGAAATCACTACCGGGCAACCCATTGGTCGGGTTGCCCGGTAGTGATTCTTTTATTTCAGTGGGTCAGGCTTTTTCTGAGGAGCCGGGGTTACCGGAGGAGGCTTGCGAGGCCGAGGCGCCGGCTTTGGCGGCTTTGGCGGCGGCCGCCGCGAGTTTCTTGGCGGTATGGGTGGCCTTTATGGCGTAATAACTGATGAAGAGGCCGATGATGCCGAAGAGAGCGAAGCCGCATCCTGTGGCGAGCATCATCCATTTCTCGTTGGTCTCACCTTTGAATGCCTCAAGTGTGAGCATCACCACACCGAGGGCGACAATCAGCACCGGGGCGATGGTGAGCCACGCGGGATAGAGTATGCCCCGGTTTTTCCTCATCATCATGTCAAACTGCCAGGCGGCGGAGACAATCAGCAGGCCGCCGAAGAGGTAGACCAGCAGATGGCGGAAGGAGTCAGGGGCGACAAGTATCACGACCCCGAGGGCTATGGCGGCGAGGCCGCAGACGGCGGTGATGAATGTCATCACCGAGCCGCGCGACTTGTTTTTGCGGCGGACAAGCAATGAAAGCATCAGAGCGGCGCCGGGGATGATGAATGCCAGGCCGCCGACTGTCAGGACGGTGGAGCCTACCACATGGCGGTCACACATCCAGATGAATATGAGGCCGAGGATTGCCATTATCAGCGACAGGAATATGTTGCCGGCCTGTGACGAGGGGGCTTCGACCTTGAGGTCGGGCCGGGGGCTTTTCTCGGCCTTTGTCTCCTCCTGGGAGGCGTAAGCCGCTTCAGGGGCGCGAGGTGTCTCCGTGGGTGTCACGGTCTGTGGCGACGTGGAGGTCGCATTGTCGGCCGTGTCGGGGAAAGTGGTTTTGTCGGTATCCATGTCAGAAATAAATAATTGTTAGCGTGTAATTCCCGCCGGGCGCGATGGGTCGGCTGCCGCGGGCCGGAACGTCTTGAAGGCTTTCCGTAATGTATTAACGCAAAAGTAACAAAAAAAGCCGACAATGGGAGGCAAAAAAAGGAGAAACCGGGGGCTGTGGCCCTCTGCCTGAGGCTGCCAGAGGCGGGGTCACGCCCGGGCAGGGCGGAGGGGTGCCGTGGCGGAGACAGGGATGCGGTAGCCTATCCAGGCGATCAGCACTGACATCAGGGGGGAGAGGATGTTGAATATGCAGAAGGGGAAATAGGCCAGTGTGGAGACTCCCAGGACTGTGGACTGGGTGATGCCGCAGGAATTCCAGGGAATCAGCACCGAGGTCACCGACACGGCATCCTCCATGGAGCGACTGAGCAGGCGCGGTTCAAGGCCGAAGCGGTGGTAGAGCCCGCGGTACATGTTGCCGGTTATTATCAGCGAGAGATACTGGTCGGCGGTCAGGCAGTTCATGGCCAGTCCGCTGGAGACGGTGGCCCCCACGATGGAGGTGCGTTTGCGCAGGGAGGCGGTGAATGCCGCCGTGATGCGCGACAGCATCCCGGTGCCGATCATGGCTCCTCCGAAAATCATCGCGCACACGACGAGGAAGATGGTGGAGGCCATGCCAAGGATGCCTCCGGTGGCCACGAGGTCGTCGAGGGAGGGGATTCCGGTCGAGAAATGCACCCCTTTCCAGAAGGCGAGGAGTATCTCGCCGGCTCCCATGCCGAATTGTGGCTGGAAGACAATGATGCCGACCCCGCCGAGGAGCGCGCTGATGAAAAGCACAAGCATCGTGTTGACGCGCAAGACGATGAGAATTACCGTCAGGGCGGGTATGACAAGCACCCAGGGGGTGATGTTGAATGTGGAGTGGATGGCGGCTGTCATCTGTCCGGGATTTATAGCGGCGGTGGAGTGGTCGCCCAGCAGTCCGACGAGCAGATATACCACCAGGGCGATGACGATTGACGGCACGGTGGTGACCATCAGGTAGCGGATGTGGCGGAAGAGGTCGACTCCGGCAGCCGAGGACGCAACCACCGTGGTGTCGCTCAGGGGCGACACCTTGTCGCCGAAATAGGCCCCGGAGATTATGGCCCCGGCAATCCAGGGGGCTGAGTAGCCCATGACCTCGCCGATGCCCATGAATGCCACGCCGATGGTGGCTATGGTGGTCCATGAGCTGCCAGTCAGCACCGAGATGGCGGCGCTGACCATGCAGGCGAGCATCAGGAACAGGGAGGGGGAGAGGATGTCGAGTCCGTAGCATATCAGGGTGGGGACCACGCCGGATGCCATCCATGTGGTGGCCACCATCGCTATGCAGATGAGTATGGGGACGGCGGGAAGGATCTGCCCTGCGCTGCGCAGGAAGCCCCACCGCAGTCCGCGGCGTGTGGCGGTGCGGCCAATCGCGGCGAGTGTCACCGACAGCAGGGCGCAGCATAGCAGTACCCAGGGGCCTGTGTCAGCCACCGCGTCCGCGCCGTGGAGGATTATCACTGTTGGCAGGGCTGCCAGGAGAACGATGAGAGGGATGGCAGATATGCCCAGAGAGGGGAGGTTGGGCTTGCCGAACATAGTGCCTTTCAATTTTGGAATTTTTTCTGATGTTGGAAACCTTGGAAGTCTTTTCGTTGCGTTGACAAGAAATGCCGACTTCGGATAATTGGCCGCAAAGATATAAAAAACATGGCCATTATGCAATGGCCATGTCAAGTCTTGTAACAAACCGTCAGGGTTTATAAGATTTTTTAGCTTAACGCCGCGAGTGTGCAGCTCCGGCGGGTCAGCGCTGCCTGATGAGGAAAATCTCGGTCGGGAAGTGGTCGGAGTATCCATTGAGGAATACGCCGCCCGAATAGGTGCGCAATGGGTAATTCTGCCTGGTGCCCTCGGTGTCGCGCAGGAACTCGAAGTTGTTGACCTGGGCTTTCCAGTAATGGAGGTTGCGCTTGCCGGTATGGTCTTCGAGCAGGGTGCCGCTGACGATTATCTGGTCGAAGAGGTTCCATTGGCTTCTGTAAGCCAGGGTGCCGATTCCCTTGTCGAGGATAGACCAGAAGGGGTTGTAGAAGCCGTGAGGCTCCACTCCGTCAGGTTTTTTGGTGGCGCCAAGCACCTTGGCGCAAGACTTGTTGTGGGGGTCGTCGTTGAGGTCGCCCATGATGATCACACCTTGGTTGGGGCGCAGTTGCCAGAGCGAGTCGGCGATATGCTTCGAGGTAGCGGCGGCCGCCTCGCGCAGGTGGCTGCTCTGCTCCTCCCCTCCGAGGCGCGAGGGCCAGTGGTTGACGATTACGCTCACGGTGTCGTTGCCCATCACTCCGGTGACACACATCTGGTCGCGGGTGCGGAAGTTGGGCATCCCCTCGACGGTCAGCAGTGTGTTGGAGACATTCACGAGCCTGAAGTAGCGGGGGTTGTAGAGCGCGCCTACATCGACGCCACGGCGGTCGGGAGAATCGTGATGCACGATCTGGAGGTTCCAGGGGGCCTTGCCGTCGGCCTGGAGGCGGCGGTCGACTGCCTTGACGAGGTCTTCGAGAACCGAGCGGTTCTCAATCTCGCTGACACCGATGAACGCCGGGCCGTTGGGAGTGGTCTGGGTGGTGAAGTTGCAGATGGCGCGCGCGAGGTTGTCGATTTTCGACCAGTAGCGTTTGCCGGTCCACTGTCGGGCGCCCTGGGGGGTGAATTCCGCGTCGCGTCCGAGGGGGTTGTTGGGTATCGTGTCAAACAGGTTCTCAAGGTTGTAGAAAGCCACCCCGAAGACCTGGTATTGTGCGTTGTTCGAGGATTTGGCGTTTGTCCTGTCCTGTTTCTGGGCAATCGCGGCCAGGGCAATCACAGCCAACAGTGGAAGAAGGAGTAATCGTTTCATTTAGGTATATACTGTAAGGTATTTTGTTGACGTGTAGTTTTTGAGTCTGGCAAAGTTAGAAATAAATCTGTAAATTCCAAAGGATGATGTGGCGAAATCAGCTGTCGTGGGCGGACGGGTCGCTGGCCGGGTCGCTGAAGACCAGCATCAGTATGGCCGGGAGGTCGAGGGTGTCGGCCTGCACGACGTTGTAGCTGTTGCCGGAAATCTCAATTACGGAGTCGGGGGTGGGGGAGCCAAGTGGAATCTCGAGTGGAAGGGGAATCCATGCCAAGGCAAGCCCGGGCTGGTCGGCAGCCTTGTATGCGGCTTCCTTCACACACCAGGCCCACAGTGTGGCCGGATATTCCCCCCAAGCCTCGGCTTGTTCGGGAGACAGGAATCTGTGGGCGGTTCTCTGGAGCGTGTCCATCCGGTCGCCGCTCTCGCAGTCGATGCCTATCCGTGTGCCTGCCGGGGCGATGGCGATCGCGGCCAGCCTCGAGCAGTGGCTTACCGATATGGAGGGGAGGGGAGAGGGAGATGGACGGTCATCCTCGCGGGTCAGATACGGCGCGCCTGAGGGGTGATGCCCTATCGTGATGGCGCGGTCGCCGGGGAATGCCTCCCGGAGAAGGCGCTTTATGGCGGCGCGTTCGGCCAGGGCCCTGCCGGGGCCTCGCCGGGGAGTGTCGTCTGGTAGCTGGCAGGCAAACACCTTTATGCCTTGTTTGTCGAATAAGACCACTGTGGGGGTATGACTGGTGAGTTGGGGGATGGAGAGATGTGGATTGTGTCTGGAGGAAGCCGCCCTGCGCGGTCAGGCGGTCTGGTCCTGCGGCATGACTTTCACGCGCACCGATGTGATGCGGTGATGCTCGATGTCGAGGATGAGGAAGCGGCAGCGGCCATAGACCAGCGGCTCCTTCTCTTTCGGGAAGTCGCCTTTGATTGCCAGGAGCATGCCGGCGAGGGTCTCGCATTCCTCGGCCACATCCCGGTAGTCGTCGGCGTCGAGTCCGGTGATGCGGAAGAAGTCGTTGAGCAGGGTTTTCCCCTCGAAAATGTAGGTGTCGTCGGGCAGACGGCGGTAGGTGATTTCCTCTTCGTCATACTCGTCGTTGATGTCGCCGACGATTTCCTCAAGGACATCCTCGAGGGTCACCACGCCGCGCGTGCCGCCAAACTCGTCGACCACGATGGCTATGTGGATTTTGAGTTTCCTGAAATCCTCGAGCAGGTCGTCGATCATGCGTGACTCCGGCACGAAGTACGGCTCCCTGACGAGCGACTGCCACTTGAATCCGTCATCCCCCTCTTTGCCGGCTTGTTTGCCGTCGGGGATGTGGGGGAGAAGGTCGCGGGCATACAAAACCCCGACTATGTCGTCTTGTGACTCGCCGAATACGGGCATGCGGGAGTAGCCTTTCGTGACGATTACATCCATCACCTCGGCGAAATCCATGTCGGAGTCAAGGCCAGTGATGTCGACGCGCGGGGTCATGATGGCTGCGGCGTTGGTGTCGCCAAACCGCAATATCCCCTGGAGCATCTCTTTGTCGGGGCGGTTCTCCACATCGGCTATCTCCAGGGCCTGGCCCAGCTCGTCGGCTGTTATGTTGCGGCTCTGGCGTGTCACGACCTTGTTGACCAGCTTTGTCGACTTCACCATGACGGATGAAAGCGGCCAGAAGAGCCGCATCAGAAAGTTGATGCCGCCGCAGGCGAAACCGGCCCAGCGCAGCGGGTTGGTGTTGGCGGCGAGCTTGGGGAGGATTTCCCCGAAGAGCAGAATCAGGAAGGTCAGGCAGACGGTCTGCAGCAGGAAGTTGGCCAGAGGGCTCATCTGCTCGAAAAGCGATGTCAGGGCGAATGATGTCAGCACGACAATCGTCACGTTGACAAGGTTGTTGGCAATCAGGATGGTGGCCAGGAGGCGTTCGGGCATGCCGAGCAGACGGCGTATCGCGCTTGAGCGCTCCGACTCGTCGAGGTCTTCAGCCTGCTGGGGTGTGATGGAGAAATATGCTATCTCGCTTCCGCTGACGAAGCCTGATATCAGCAACGCCACTCCCGCGAAACACAACGCCACAATCTGGGCCGCCCCGAACGGGAGGGCCTCAAGGGCGATCATCAAAGGTGGTAAAGGGTCTGTGTCCAATTCTCTGTATAGCTTGGTTCGGGCTGCAAAGTTACAGATTATCCGGGATATTCCCAAATATATGTTGATTAGGCGGCAGGCAGTTGGTTCAGAATTCGGTGAAGGCGAACGGGAGGGTGGATACCACCGACGGGAGCCTGTAAATCACATCCTTTCCGGCCAGCAGCATTTCCACGGGGGCTCCGGCGAGCATCTCATATTCGAGCAGGGCCTGGCGGCAGCTGCCGCAGGGAGCGGTCGGGACGGCGGTGAACTCACCGTCGGTGCCGCGGGCGGCGATGGCTATCTTGCGGAACTTAGCGTCGGGGTACCGGGCGTGGGCGTAGAAGCAGGCCGACCGCTCGGCGCAGGTGCCCGAGGGGAAGGCTACATTCTCCTGGTTGCTTCCGGGGACGATTTCTCCGTTGTCGAGGAGGATGGCCGCCCCCACCGAAAAACGTGAATAGGGGGCATAGCTGCGGAATGAAGCCTCGCGGGCGGTGTCGACAAGCAGCGCGTCTGCGTCTTGCAGCTCTTCATACGACAGAATCTCGTAGGGGATTGATATGGTTTTCTTTTCCATAGGTCGGTTGGTGGTCAGAAGTGGGATGTGGCGGCGGTGGCCGCCCGTGGTGGAGGCACCGCGTGGGGTGAACCTCTCCGTAAAGATAACGCTAAATTACGAAAAAAAGCCGAAATGGGGATGATTTTTTTGGCTGTTTGCGGCTAATTGCTTAATTTTGCGCTTCAAAGGCTGCCTGCCGCAAGGCCGGCGACATTCTCCCCGTGAAAAAACAAAAACATCATAATCCATGTCTACAAAGAAAACCGAAACGACCGAATCAGGGCTGGAGGCCATCAACGACTCCCTGACATCGATGACAAACAAGGTACAGGACAACAAGAAGCTCATCACCATCTGCTCGCTCGCGGTGGTGGCTGTCGTTGTCATCATCCTGGCGTATGTCTACTTCTTCCGCGGCCCCGGTATCAACAAGGCCAACGACGCGATCGGCACCGCCGACCTCACCCTCGCCCAGGGCAACGACTCTGTGGCCCTCGCCCAGTACATGAATGTCGCCGACGAATATGGCTACGACGCTGCCAACCGTGCCGCCCTCCAGAGCGCCATCCTCCTCTACCAGAAAGGTGATTACGAGAAGGCCCTCGACTACCTGTCGAAATACTCCGCCAAGGAGGAAATCATCGGTTCGGCCGCATATTCGCTCAAGGGTGACTGCTACGTCAACCTCGACAAGCTCCAGGATGCCGTCAAGTGCTACAAGGACGCCATCAGCCAGAGCGACGAGAATCCCGCCTACACCCCCTACTTCATGCTCAAGCTCGCCCGCGTCTACGCCGCCCTCGGCAACCACTCGGAGGAGGCCGCCATGTACAAGGAGGTGATGACAAAGTATCCCGCCTACGGCTCGGCCAACAACATCGACGTGGAGAAGCTCTATGACCGTGCCAAGCTCCAGTCTGAAGCCAAATAAGACAATACCTTAAAGGAACAACGATATCATGAAAGGCCTCCCTCCCCGTCGCGGGGATGGACGGCCTTTCAGTTTGTATGCAAAAACAAAAAAAGATGTCAACAAACACCATAGACAAACCAAGGAAAGTGACCACGGCGACCCTGCGAAAGATGAAAGCCGCCGGGGAGAAAATCGCGATGCTGACCGCCTACGACTATTCGATGGCCCGTCTGGTAGACGGGTCGGGGATGGATGTCATTCTTGTGGGTGACTCCGCCACGAATGTCATGGCCGGCAACATGACCACGCTGCCCATGACCCTCGACGAGATGATCTACCACGCCCGTTGCGTGGCGCGCGGCACAGAGCGTGCCCTCGTCGTCGCCGACATGCCCTTCGGCACATACCAGGGCGACGCCAATGCCGCCCTCCACAACGCCGTCCGCCTGATGAAAGAGTCGGGCTGCGAGGCTGTCAAGCTCGAAGGGGGCTCGGAAATCCGCGAGTCGATAGAGAAAATCCTCTCTGCCGGAATCCCCGTGATGGGCCATCTCGGCCTCACCCCCCAGAGCGTCAACAAGTTCGGCGGCTACGGCATCCGCGCCAAGGAGGATGCCGAGGCCCGGAAGCTCCTTGACGACGCGAAGATGCTTGAAGAGATAGGCTGCTTCGCCATGGTGCTGGAGAAAGTCCCCTCGGAGCTTGCCCGCAAGGTGGCCGAGTCGGTCTCCATACCCATCATCGGCATCGGAGCCGGGAGCGGTGTCGACGGGCAGGTGCTCGTGGTCAACGACATGCTTGGCATGAACAAAGGCTTCAAGCCGAAGTTCCTGCGCCTTTACGCTGACCTCGGAGAGGCCATTAACCAAGCCCTGACCCATTATATCTCAGACGTCAAGGCTGTCACCTTCCCCTCCCCTGAGGAAGCCTATTGAGACTCCGCCATCCCGAATCTCCCCCCTCCTCCCAAAGGTCTCACGCAGATTGCGCGGATACGCAGATTTTTCGCGGATATAAAGAGGGATCTCGCAGATTGCACAGAAGCCATCCGGATGGCTTCTGTGCAATCTGTGCAATCTGTGAGACCTTTACCCGAAAGATGCTGTTCCCCTCAGGAAGAATGGGAAATCCGGGAGTTCGGGAGTTATGGTAAGGAGGAGCGAGAGGATGGCGACCGGGGAAACTGCGTGAGACCGGGGCCGGGGGCATATGTATGAGGTGTATATAAACGAAAAGTGTGTTTCTTCACAGAAACACACCTCCCTCATAACCAAAATTCAAGTATATATGTTCTTTTCGTCTAACAAACGTTGTGTGCAAAAATCATCTCAAAGCGGACTGAGTTGTTGGCTTCTCAAATCCGATACAAAGTTATGATTTCTCCCCCGAGAATCAATCCTTTTTTCTGTTAAAATGAGTTAAGCGGCGTTTAATGATGACATTTGCGCCACAAAAAGTGTCGATACGGCATGGCGTGTGAGGACCCGGCGGAGCCTGCTGGCGGCCTCCGGAGCGGGCCGTGTAAGGCGCGGGCCGGGATGTGTGGGCTGGCATTCTTGTCGGCATGCCAGTTTATTGAGCTGAGGCGCAGCGCGAAAAATATTTGCCGGAATGAAAAAAAGTTTGTAACTTTGTGGGCTTTTTAGCCGTAGCGGGCTTTTGGAAGCCGGCCCCTGAGGGGACGCGCCCGCAGGCATAACCATTAATCATCCAAGATTAGATGTACGCTATCGTAGAAATCCAGGGACAGCAGTTCAAGGCCGAAGCCGGCAAATTCCTGTATGTCCACTATCTCGGCGACGAGAAGAAAGAGGGCGAGACCGTAGAGTTTGACAAAGTCCTCCTCGTTGACGCCGACGGTGCCGTGAAAGTAGGCGCGCCCACCGTGGAAGGGGCAAAAGTAGTTTGCGAGGTGAAACGTCCCCTCGTAAAGGGCGATAAGGTTATCGTCTTCAAGAAGAAACGTCGCAAAGGCTACCGCCGCAAGAACGGCCACCGCCAGATGTTCTCCCAGATCGTGATCAAGGACGTAATTGCTTAATCCCAACCGGAAAGTTCCGTAAACTAAAACTCAAATGGCACATAAAAAAGGTGTAGGTAGTTCGAAGAACGGCCGCGAGTCAGAAAGCAAACGACTCGGTGTGAAAATTTTCGGTGGCCAGAAGGCTAAGGCAGGCAACATCATCAAGCGTCAGCGCGGTACGGTTCACCACCCCGGCCTGAACGTGGGGATGGGCAAAGACCATACTCTCTACGCTCTCGTTGATGGCACCGTTGTCTTCACCCATGGCAAGGAAGGTCGCCGCTTCATCAACGTGACTCCCGAAGCCGAGGCATAACCCCGGTTTCAGTCAGCAAAACTGAAGAAAATTCCCGCTCCGGCGGGGCGTCGCGGAAACCCCGTCGCCCCGCCGGACGTTTTTTATACAGCCCCGCGCGACCCGCAGGGCCGAAACCATGACAGATATGAAAAAGATTCTCATAATGGGTGCCACCTCCGGCATCGGCCTGCAGCTGGCCGAAGAGTATGCCGCCAGGGGATGGAAGGTAGGAGCCGCGGGGCGGTCGGCCGGTCAGCTCGCCAGACTCGCCGCGTTGTATCCCGATGGCATATTGATCCGCACCATCGACATCAATTCAGCCGACGCCCCCGCTGAGATGGAGGCCCTGGCAGGGGAGATGGGAGGGATGGATGTCTATCTCCATGTGGCAGGCATAGGCTATGACAACCTGCCGCTCAGGCCCCGCGAGGAAATCGCCGTGATGGAGACCAATGTCACAGGCTTCACCCGTATGGTGGGCGCGGCCTTCCGCTGGTTTCGCGACCATAACGCCGGGCGTGGCCACATCGCCGCCGTCACATCCGTGGCCGGCACCAACGGCCTGGGGTGCCTCCCCGCCTATTCCGCCTCGAAAAGCTGCCAGCAAACCTATCTCAGGGCATTGGAGCAGCTCTGCGCGATAGAGAAACTCGACATCAGATTCACCGACATCCGCCCCGGATGGATACGCACACCGCTTCTCGACGACGGCAGCCGTTACCCGCTGCTGATGACCGTGCCATATGCCGTGAGCCGGATTGTCAGGGCCATCGGGCGCAGGCGGCGTGTGGCCGTGATAGACTGGCGGTGGAACCTGATTGTCGGCCTGTGGCGGCTGGTGCCCGACTGGCTTTGGGTGAGGATTCCGTTCTCCACTCCCCCTTTGGCCTCCCGTGGAGGCAACCCAAAGGATGCCCGTCATAAACAGGCGTAGTAATGGATGTGGGTGTCAACCAGTTGTCATTGTCTTCCCCGATGCCGTATCCTATGGCGCTAAAGCTGAATCCTTTGTCAGCCGGGAAAACGGTATGATAAGGAATGAGGGGATGGCTGAACAAAAAAATGGTGTAAAGCTTGGTGTTTGCCTGCGGATTGCCTAATTTTGCCATAATGAAAACCCCGTCAAGAAACATAACATATCTCGCGCTGATGTTTGTGGTGGCCACGGCGATAGTGGTCTACTTCATGCCCGGCGACAGTAAACACAAATACACTTACGAGCTTAACCGTCCGTGGAACTATGAGCTGCTGACGGCTCCTTTTGACATCCCGGTCTACCGCGACTCGGCCACGGTGAACCATATGATTGACAGCATCGACCGTGTGATGGTGCCGATCTTCAAGGTTGACGAGAGCGCCGAGGCGAGGGTGACGGCTGTGGTAAGGGGGAGCAAGGACCTGTCTGATGCCACGCGCCGCCGGCTGCTCGATGTGATCGGCCGGATATATGCCGGAGGGGTTATCGATGCCAGCACGGCTTCCATAATAGCCCGGGGTGACTTGCCTGAGGTGAAGTTCAACGTCGACAATGTCAATGTGGCGCGCCCGACGGCGAGTTTCCTGTCGCAACGCGACGCTTATGCCCTTATCGACAGTATCTTCCGCGACAATCCCGAGCGGGGACGCATACAGGCCCTTGGGCTTTCAAATGTCTTGAACCCCAATGTGATAGAGGACACGAGGGCCACTGAGCAGTACCGCGAGAACCTGTTGCAGCCAATTGTCGCGGCGGTAGGTGTGATACAGCAGGGTGAACGTATCATCGACCGTGGCGACAGGGTGAGTCCTCAGCTTTTCCAGGTGTTGAAGAGCTATGAGCTGGCTTTGGAGAAGGTCGGCAACCACGACCGTAACCGCCAGGTCTACACCATCCTGGGACAGGTGATGTTTGTGGTGTGCCTCTTCGGGCTGCTCTACATATATTTCGGGTTCTATTTCCCGGCCACGCTCCATTCGGTCAAGAGGATGCTCTCGGTGGTGTTGCTGATGGTGGTGTTCTTCCTGTTCGCGGCGGCGATGTCAAAGACCATCACCTCCGGGCTGTATATCGTGCCGTTGGCGATACTGCCTATCGTGGTGCAGGTGTTCTTCGATGCCCGCACGGCGTTTTTCACCTTCGTCCTTGAGGTGCTGATGTGTGCCGTCCTTGCCTCCTTCCAGCTGGAGTTTGTCTTCTTGGAGATACTGGCGGGCACGGTGGTGATATTCTCCCTGAAAGAGCTGTCGAAACGCAGCGAGCTGCTGAGGTCGGCGCTCCTGGCCTTTTTCACATATGTGGCCGGATATGTCGCCGTCGAACTCATGTCGGCGGGGTCGCTTACAGCCATGTCAGGGCGGTTGCTGGGGTATTTCGCCATCAACGCCGTCTTGATTTCCTTTGCCTACATATTGATTTTCGTGGTGGAGAAGACGTTCGGCATGACATCGGTGGTGACACTCGTCGAGCTGTCAGACATCAACAATCCCCTCCTGCGCGACCTGTCGAGGGAGTGTCCCGGCACATTCCAGCACTCGATGGCTGTCAGCAACCTGGCCTCGGAGGCCGCCCATAAGATAGGGGCCAATGTGCAGCTTGTGCGTGCCGGGGCCCTCTACCATGACATCGGCAAAATCGACAATCCGGCGTTTTTCACCGAGAACCAGTATGGCATCAACCCACATGACGCTCTGTCGCCCGTCCAGAGCGCGCGCATAATAATCGGCCATATCACCGACGGTATCAAACGGGCCGATAAGTTCAAGCTCCCGGCGGTGATCAAGGATTTCATCCTCCAGCACCACGGGCGCGGGAAGGCGAAATATTTCTACATGAAGGAGCAGCAGCTCCATCCCGGAGAGGAAATCGACCCGGCCCCATTCACCTACCCGGGGCCTAACCCCCAGACCGCCGAGGCGTCGCTGCTGATGATGGCCGACGCTGTGGAGGCCGCCTCTCGCTCGCTGACCGACCACTCCGAGGCTGCGATTGCCGAACTGGTAAACCGGCTGGTAGACCAGCAGGTGGCCGAGGGATACCACAACGACTCGCCGTTGTCGTTCCGGGATGTTGGCCTGATCAAGGACACTTTCATAAAGCGTCTGAGGTCGATGTATCATGGCCGCGTGTCATATCCGCCCGAGACTCCGGCCAAGAAGACCGCGGGATGACACGCCGAAAGCGGATTTTTGAGGGAAATTGCTTAACTTTGCACACGGAATAACACAACAGATTTAGAAGAGAGAACCAGCAATGCTTGACCGACTACGCGATTTGATACCAGAACCGGCCTTGCGCCGCCTGCCGTGGTACCTGGCTTATGTCAGCCTCCTCAGGGAGAGGGGTGTGGAGTATGTCTCCTCCACCGGTATCGCCCGCGGCATAAATGTCGACGCGTCGCAGATAGCCAAAGACCTGTCGTTTCTTGACATAAAAGGGAAGACCCGCATAGGCTATGAGGTGGCGCTGCTCGAACATAAGCTGGAGGAGTTTCTCGGGTTCCGCAAGCGCCACAGGGCCGCTATAATTGGGGTTGGCTCGCTCGGGCGCGCCCTGATGCAGGACTCCGGTCTTACCAACTACGGCCTGGAGGTGGTGGCGGGCTTCGATGTCGACCCCGCCAAGATCGGCACCACCCACGAGGGCATGCCGGTATATGATGTCGCCTGTCTCGGAGAGAAGGCCCGCGAGCTGGGAATGGAGATCGGCATCGTCACCGTCCCGGTGGAGTATGCCCAGGATGCCGCCGACTCTATCGTGGAGGCGGGACTGAAAGCCATATGGAATTTCACACCCTACCGCATCCAGGTGCCGGATGAGATTGTGGTCGCCAACACCTCGATATATGCCCATCTGGCCGTGATGTATAACCGTATGTTGTCGAGATAATCCCCGGACTGCAGCAATGAAGATATTCAGGATTGACCGCGACGCGTCGCGATGGCCGCAGGCCGCCGCCTCGGCGCTGGAGAGCCCGGAGGCTGTCCCTGCGGGGGTGTTGCCCGCGAGGCTTGTCGCCGACTCGGCGGTCGTGCGCAACAACCGCCCGGTGTTCATCCCCGACTTCGCCCGTGAGGGATGGATGGTGGAGGTTCGCCCGGCGGTGCATATAGGCCGGCTGGGAAAGTTCATATCCCCCAGGTTCGCCAGCAGGTATGTCGAAGGTTTTTCGCTGGTGGCCTGCGTAAGGCCATGCGGGATCACGGTTCCCGACGCGCTGACCGACAGTTTCGACGGCGCGCTGACGGCAGGGGAGATGATGCCGATGCCCCAGGGAGGGAAAATTGCCGTGGGCGCGGTGATGAGTCCGCTGCCAGGGAGGGCCGCATCGGGGGATGCCGTCGCTGAGATGGAATGCCTGATTGACCAGGCGGCGTTGCATATCGACGAGACAATCGCGCTTCTGAGCCGTTACGCCACACTGAAGAGCGGCGACATGGTGCTTCCCGCCTCAGTGGGACTGGAATTCCCCTTGCGGCTCGATTGTTCGCTTGTCGCCTCGGTAGACGGCCGCGAGGCGTTGTCGCTCAGGCTGAAATGAGAATCCGGCCCGTGGAGGCCGGATTACAGGGTGGGATTCAATAGACCAGCGCGAAGTTGTCGACCCACAGGGTCAGGTCGAGTGTGCCGATATAGGCGGTGCCCGAGCCGGCCGAGGCCATCACCATCAGATGGGTCGGAGTGGCGTCGGCCGAATCCCAGCCTACCTCCTTCACCGGCACCATCTTCCCTTTGGAGTTGCGGGCATAGTAGGATTTCTCAGCGGGGATGAGTCCCATGTAGCTTTTGTAATACGGCTCTTTCGTTATGTCGCCGTAATGGACAGGAATGCGGTGGGAGTTGACCCATCCGTTGGTGCCTTTGCCAAACCGTTCGCGGCCTGTGCCGACACGCTTGGCGTAGAGGTTGCCGTCGGCGTCCTCCCATCTGCGCTGCAGTATGATGTAGACCTCGGCCGCGTCGTTGCCTTTGAGTTGTTTCTTCTTGCCGAAGCCCGAGGAGTATATCCTGCCGGTCGAGGCCGGGGGCATATGGAGTTTGTAGTCAAACTGCAGGGCCTTGGGGCGGCGTGTGAACGGTATGCCCATCTCCATCTTCGAGTATGGCTCGGAGGTAGATTTCACCGGCTCGAGAAATTCCCCGAGGAAAATCGATCCGGCGACCAACACATCGATATTCACGATTCCCAGAGCCTTGCACTCCTCCATAAGGGTGGTCAGCTTGCAGCAGCGTCCGCCGGTCTCGCGCTTGTCGGGGAAGACGGCGTTTGAGGTCTTGGTGACGCCACAGACCTTGGCCATCACATTGGAGGTGGCCCAAGGTGAGCCCCCCTGGTTTTTATAGGGTGTGTCGCCGTTGATGGTGGCGTTGGGGGCTATTTCATATACCTGTTTGGTGTTGCCCCCGATGACGCGCGACTCATGTATGTTGCGTGTCACCCAGTTCTCGAAGTTGCCATATTTTATAGGCTCGGTCTTTTGGGCGGCGGCTGAGAGCGCGACCATAAGAATTATGGAGAATATAAGGTAATGTCTCATAAAAAATAGTTTTTGGACGGCAAAGTTACGAAAAAATATCAAGCCGGGTCGCTTTTCAGACTTATCGGCAAATCCCGGCGATGTTTGGACGCGGAATCTGGGGGGTGGTGACTTCATGTGGCGTGGATGGCGCGTGAATTTCGGCTGAGGTGTAATAAATCGCGTGTTCACACGTTAATCCATTGGGAAAACTGTCTCCCTGTATTAACAACGCGTGACAGGTATGGTATTGTTCTGCCGCCCCCTCTTCAATATGCCCTGGAAAATGTTTAGACAATCATATCGCAGACTTCTCTCTTCGCTTGTGGCCGTCATGATGCTGGCTCCGTTGGCTGTCGCGTTGCCGACATCATATTATACGGAAAATTCGTTGCTTTCCACCGGCAGGTGGGTAAAGATAAAGGTCTCCTCCACCGGTATGCAGGAGATTCCGTTCAGCCAGCTCAGGCAGCTTGGTTTCTCCGACCCGTCGAAAGTGGCGGTCTACGGTTATTCCGGCGTGGAGCTGAACAGCTATGAGTTCTCAACCTCGATGCCCGACGACCTTCCCGCCGTCCCGGTGGCGTCGTATGGCGACAAACTGGTCTTTTATGGCGTGGCCACCGAGGAGCCGCAGGAATTTGTCGGCAACCAGTCGACCCGTTTCAAGGTGCAGCTGAACAGGAATCTCAACAATGCCTGCGCTTATTACTTCCTGACCGACTCGCATCCCCGGCTTGAGGTGGAGTCGGCAGACACGCCGGTTTCAGCCTCGTCCTCAGTGCTTGAGAAGGCCCATGGCCTGGTCTGGCGCAATTTCACTGACCGCCAGCCATACAGCCTGGGGGCGTATCTCTTCGGCGAGAACATCGCCGACATCGGCACGGCGACATATGACGTGCACATGCCTGCCTACGACCCGACATCGAAAGATATACCTACGCTGACATATGGCTTGGGGATAAAGGCGCAGTCTGGCCGTCTCGAGTTTTCCATGCCTGGAGATGACGGGGTCATCAGGCAGGCCTCCTCTGTGCAGGGATATGGAAATGACCCGGGGCATTTTGTATATCGTTATGCGGCGAACCAGGCATATTTCTCGGGGCTGGCCAAGACCGCGGATGACATCTACCCATTGACGGTCGATCCGTCAAAGTCGGTCGCTCCTTTGCTGGAGGCCTCGATGGATTATTACGCGTTCAGCTATCCCCGTACTACCGATGTGTCGGGTCTCTCACAGCACCGCCTGTCGTTTACCATGATTTCCACAGGGCAACCTGTGAAGCTTGTCAACGCGACAGGGTCCACAAAAGCCTGGGTGGTCACCCCGGGTTCGGTCCCGACCGAGCTCGTCGTCAAGGAAATCGACGCGGACGGCTCGCTGGGCTTCGTGTCTGACCGAAGGACGCAGATGACGTCCAACAGGGCCGGCGTGCAGGCCATGGTGTTCGACCCCTCCCGCGAGCTTTGCCGGGTAGAGGTGGTCGGTGAGGTGGCCAACCAGAACTATCACGGGATGGAGGTGCCTCAGATGCTCGTGGTGGCCTCAGCCAAGACTTACGACCAGGCGCTCCAGCTGGCCGAGATGCACCGCCAGAAGACGGGTGTCGAGGTGGCCGTGGTGCCTTTCCTCGACATCTGCAATGAGTTCGGCTCGGGCCTTTCCCATCCGATGGCCATCCGTCGCCTGGCCAAGATGCTTTACGACCGCGACCCGGAGAAGCTTGAGGCATTGCTCATATTCGGCCGTGCCTTCAATGACAACACCGGCCTTACGGCCGTGGAGTCGTCCGAGGAGTTCGCCCAGACATACATCCCGATGCTGGAATGTGACGACACCTCCGGATGCGGGGAGCAGCCCAAGTCATACGCCACCGATGCCATCTACGGAATGCTGTCAGACAAATTCAAGTATGACTATGCGGTGGAGGAGAACCATCTGCTGCGTTCGTTGCTCGACATAAAAGTTGGCCGCATCCCTGCCCTAAACTGGGGCGAGGCCGCGGATTACTTGGCCAAGGCAAACCGTTATCTCGACAACCTCTCGGACAGGCCGGTCTACAACCGCGCCATAATGACCGCAGACATGGGGGATGAGAACCTCCATTTCAACCAGGCAAAGGACATGCGCGACCTTATCGCCAAGATTTCCCCGTCGACGATGCTCGACATGCACATACAGGCTTTGTATAATCCTTCGGGCGGAAGCAACAACAGTATGCGCACCCGCATACGGCAGCAGCTGCAGCGCGGTGTGGGCATGTGGTTCTTCCTCGGGCATTCGCTCGGCTGCACCCAGATTGGCTCAGGGATGCTGT
The DNA here is from genome assembly GCA_958418815.1 of uncultured Bacteroidales bacterium. Classification (GTDB taxonomy): domain Bacteria; phylum Bacteroidota; class Bacteroidia; order Bacteroidales; family Muribaculaceae; genus UBA7173. The sequence continues at coordinate 38,371 of CATZGB010000026.1, forward strand.
GGTCAAACGCTTACGACAAGGAGGTCTACAACGAGAATCCCCCGTTTGCCGTGTACGGCACATGTCAGACGCTGGTGCTCGACTCCCCCGCTGCCAGCATCCAGGTCGACATGCTGTTAAATCCTGATGGAGGCATGATTGCCGGTGTGGGGTCGACACGTCCGGTGTACGCCCAGTACAATGTCCATGTCTGCACTATGATGGCCCGTGGATATTACTCCCAGAAGCCGGGTGCGACATTCGGCGATGTCTACCGGGATGGCCACAATCTGTATATCACCAGCCCGGGGACGATTTACCCGGGTCTCGCTGCCGGGCATACCGGAATCGCCATCAACACTATGTGCTACAACTTCGCCGGAGATCCGATGCTCCCTATGCGAAGCGTGCCTGACAACAAGGTGGAGATTCTGTCGTTCAACTCCCAGGAGGTCGACGGAAGCGCAATTGAGGCTAACCCGCTTGAGAAACAGCGCATAGAGGGAGTGGTGACTGCCGCCGACGGCAGTGTCGACACATCCTTCTCGGGGGTGCTGACCCTCACCGTCTATGACGGAGCGCACACCGTGACATCTGCCAGCACAGCCAATGCCGACAACCCCGTCATGAGCATCGATCTCGACGAGGACATGTTGCAGGAGGTGAAGATGGCGGTGGAGAATGGCCGTTTCAGCGGCGAGTTCTCGTTTGCAGTGCCGGCTTATTCCGGGAAAGGCAACCGCGTGACCCTTTATGCAGTCACGGATGACCTGTCGCGCAGTGCTGTGGGCCATCTTGACGGTCTGTCGATAGGCCAGTCGGTTCCTGACGGTGTGGTGGTCGAAGCCCCGGTCATCTCCTCGATGTATGCCGCCGACGAGGATAATTCGGCAAATGCATGCCTGCCTGGCGACTTCATTCTGTATGCCTCGGTGGAGCCTGACGAGACCGGATTGCTCGGCAGCTCAGACCGCATAGGTGGAAGCGTCAGCCTCATCCTCGACAATTCAAAGAAACTTGCCGGGGTCGACGGGTATCTCGACGTGGCCACCGATGGGTCGGCCCAGCTGGCTTATCCTGTCACTGGGATTGCCGACGGCCCGCACTCACTGACCCTCAGGGTGGTCAACATCGGCGGCATGTCGGCCGAGAAGACCATCAATGTCAATGTCGTGAATGTGGCCGACGCGGCAATCGTGGTCGACACGCCTCTCGCCCGCAGCCAGGCGGTCATTGACCTTGACCACCAGTTGCCGGATGCGCCCGAGGGACGGCTTGTGGTGGAGGACGCTGCCGGACGCACGGTGTTCTCGTGCGAGAACGTCTCGTTCCCTTACTCGTGGGATCTCGTCGACAATGACGGCCGGCAGGTCGAGGATGGCGCATACACGGCCCGCGTCTACTTCAAGGCAGGCCGCCGCTATGGTTCGGCGTCTCCGGCCACAATCGTGGTCGGCAGGTGATGCCGAGCATGAAAAAAGCCCTCGGGGCCAGCCGTCAACGCGGCTGGCCCCGAGGGCTTTTTTTAGTTCGCCCGACATGGGCATCATCTAACGGGTGAAAGTCCCGAGCGCG
>CATZGB010000027.1 GCA_958418815.1 uncultured Bacteroidales bacterium
TTCTGCCGTTCAGGAAGTTGGACTCGCCTTTTTATGGTTTAGCGGACAGTAATAAAAAAATATGGCAAAGAAAGATGAAATCCAAGGCGTACAGTGTGAGAACGCCGACATCGAGATACTGCGCCGTCAGTTGGCGCGTTTTGAAAAAATGCTCACAGACAAGTTCACCGAAGTCAACGACCGCATCGGCAGCATCCCGGCACAGCAACCGGTATTTCCACCTCCGGCGGAACCACTGCCGCAGGAGCCGATAGAGGTAAGTCTGCCCGACAACCTCGCAAAGAGTAACGACATACAGGCTTTGGCAGGGATGATACAGACCCTGAACGGCACTGTCGCGCTCGTCATGCAGGGGCTGGCCGATATTCAGACAGCATTTGCAGCAAAGCCCAAGCCGGATATTCAGTCTGTAGCGGAAAAGGCGGCGAAGGAGGCGGCGGAGAATGAAGCCCGCAAAGTCGTTAACGAGCTTTCTCCGAAAATCGACAATTCCGCGCGCGATGCACTCCTCACCGGAGTAATCAAATCACCTGGAATATCCCTCAACGATGCAGCGAGCATCCACGGTACATTGCGGGAGATAAAGGGGGAACTCAAAACCCGCAATCAGAACGACAAGGTACGCAAGACAAACCGTTGGCTACTTATCGTACTGATGATATTCTTTAACCTTTCTGTTCTTTTCGGCTGGCTGTATTATGACATGCGGCAGGAATGCAACGGGTTGATTCGCGTTGAATGGCTGTATCGTGCAGTCCGGACAATGGTGACAAATCCATCAGCCATTGAAACAATGGAGAAGGAAATAATCTCAGGCACGGATGAACAGCGCGAAAGCTGGCAGACAACTATCATGGAGCGCGAACAGGATAAAAAGCCTTCACCCTTCTTCCACCATCACGATGACTGGAAGCCCGAGCCGCCGGAACAGAAAAAAGAGCAGCCACAACCGAAGGATACCGAGATTGACCGCAGCATACCACTACCTCATCAACGTAAATCAAGGTTGACTCCCGGCGAAATCCAAGCCATTAAGAATATGAGAGCCAGCCCCAATATCCCCGAAGACGCCAAGCCGGAATTACCCGAAGGCTACGAATAAACCCTGCTAACTCAAAGACAGACAACCCCGACAATCACTGCCGAGGTTGCCTGTCTGTATTAATATAATTAAGCTGTCTCAAAAATTATATGAACACGAAATGTAGGCTCCCTGTATAAATGGTTTCTTTGGATAGAATTTATCGAAAGAGATTCCATTGTAAGTAAAATGCCGATACTGACTATACACGTCAAGATTGGACATCATGTATCCAGCACTTATACCACAGGGTCCGACATCAAGGCTAACTCCTATGCGCAAGTCCAACGCGAGCCATTGTCCCTTGGTTGTGCTAATATATTCGTAATCAATACCGGGCCAGTTTGGTGTCTTTTCAATGCAGACGCGTTGATATGGAATATTCAGCATGACTCCCGGCTCTGCAAAGATAGACCAGGAACATGCACGATATTTCAAGGCAGGAGTTTTCAAAAGAACTGATGGACGGATATATAAATTCCATGGTTTGTTATCATCCTCGTCAATGTTCCAGTTTTTGCCCGATGCCCAGCCATCTTCGTACCAAACCTGCCACGAACCCATCGAACCACCCAATCCGATGTATCTGTTGAACATATAATGATATGAGAACTCAAGCTGCCACGAATCGGATGATGTCAACGCACCATTGAAACCTACACGATGGTGCGTTTTCTCTTCTATGCCCTTCGCAAAAATGATTAACGGACTTATGATAAAAACAACAAATAGTAACTTTCTCATTTTTTACTGAGTGATAACGGACAGGATATATCCTTTCTTTTTGATTGATGTAATCGATATAGAAGGGTCTGTAATAAGACGGCGGATGTAGGTGATCTGCACGTTGAGTGCCAGGGAGTTGGAATAGCTTGCATCGCCCCATATCTTTTCAAGGATTGTGTCACGCTCAACGGGTTTGCCGAGGTTTTCAGCGAGCATCTGGAGAATTTCGGTCTGACGCACCGACAGCGAGTGAGTCTCACCCTTGTAGGTCAGGGAGGATAGGTTTGGACGGAAAACAGTATCTCCCAATTGGTACTCGACATCTTGATTCACTGTCATACTCTCAAACCTCTCGTTTATTTTGGCTATCAGTTCTTCTGGATAGAAGGGCTTAGGGATATAATCATTCCCTTTTAGTGAGAAACCATGAAGCCGGTCAACCTTGTCGGTACGGTCAGTTAAAAAGAATATAATCACACGTTTGTCATTCTCACGTATGATTCTTGCCATATCAAATCCGTCGAGTTCGGGCATATTTATGTCGAGCAGTATGAGGTCAGGACGTATTTCACGATACATTTCCAATCCCACCTTTCCGTTGTTCGCATAGATTACCTCATAACCTTCAGCCTCAATGAATCGTTTGAGTAACATTGAGTTTTTAAGGTCATCATCGACTAATAGTATCTTTATGGTTTTCATCATTGCGGAAGCTTGATTGTGAAACATGTTCCTTGCCCGAAGGTGCTTTCTACTGAGATTTCGCCACCGTGAGCCTCGACAAGCAGTTTTACGTATGCCAGACCGAGTCCCATTCCGGGTTGTTCTCCGGCGGAGGCCTTTCCGCGAAAGAACCGCTGGAATATATGCTTTAGGTCACCGTATGGTATACCATTGCCGTTATCACTGATACTAACCTCTACATATTCTTTATCTGCATTTGCTGATGCCTTGATTTCCACCGAATCCCCGGAGTATTTAACGGCATTCTCTACAAGATTATTGAGAATATTGTAAAGATGCGAACGGTCAGCGGAGGCAACAATATCCGATGAAATCTCATTGTGAATAATCACTATCTTACCAGAAGGTCTTGGTGTTGCAGTCGCAACGGTATCAAATATGTCATGTAGATCGACGTTTTGGATATTCAAGGGAATCTGCTCTACATTATTGAAAGTGATGTCGCGAAGCTTAGAGAAATAAGCAGAGAGATTGTCGAGTGCTGTTCGCGTCTCCGACAATAATTCCTTTCGTATTTCCTGGTTATTCACCATTTGCTTATTATCTAAACCGGATATGCACATCTTCAAAGTGGATATCGGGCGCTTCAATTCATGAATCATTGTAGTTATGAAGCTATTGCGCATCTTGTCAAGACGTGACAGCTTGACTATTGTCTTGATTTGCCATATAAGGCAAAGGATGAGGAATATTGATAATACGAAAGCAAGAACAAGAGTCCACCCCATCTCTCTGACAACCTCGGCTGTAGGAATTTTGCAATCGATTATGACAGCTTTGCGTTCAAGTTCAGAATATGGGCTGATAATCTGAAAATGTGGATCGACAAAGGATTTATGACCGTGCATCGCCGATTTCCATATGATACTGTCGGTTGTAGTCAGCGAGAGTACAGCATTGATATTTTCTTTCTTCAATAAGGAGTCGAGCCCCTGAATGGTAAATGGAGATTGAACTTCCAATTCAAAATTTCGCATTGCAGCCCATGCGGCACCATCCGATGGTGCCGTTGATGCGTCTATAGATAGTTTTTTCTCCTCAATCCGTTGGAGACTGTCTGAAACAATTTCTGCCAGTCGTTCTTTTTCCTCATCCGTAAGATTACGTTCTTCATCAATACCTAATAGTTTTCGTCCGTTAAACGAAGATGAAACTGTGACCTTTCGTGATGTATTTCCGGCAGAGTCGACACCATGACTCATGCTATAAGACGTGTTGATGTCGCCGGTTCCTTTTTTGTCCCTTTCTTTGTTATACTCGACTATAACATCAGCAATAACAGCTTCCGTATGGTGTTCATATTCACGTAGCGAAAATTCATACCTGCCATACAGCCAATAGACCTGCATTCCGAGGAAAACAATAATCGCGATGATGGTAACTATATATAATGTCTTTATTCGTTTTTCCATGATGCAAAATTACAAAATTATAGTCGGTCACGAAGGCTCTCTATCAGACTATTTGCCAGACAGTAATAATTTAGTAATAATTCCTTAATGTTTGAGTAATGATTATTTTCGTCGCGGGGGATAATGCCGTAGTAACTTTGCAACGTCAATCAGAAACAACAAAAACTCAAACGATATGAAGAAAATATTTTTGATTCTCGCCCTTGTGGCCGTCACTGCGACAATCGCTTCCAGTAAAATACGTCGCCGGCAAATGAGTATCTTCCAGGCATCAGTGCCTGAGACCGAAACTCTCGCTCCTGAAAATATGGAGTTTGTCTACAATTACCGCTGCTGCGTGGACACCACCGGATCACTCTCTGAGAACTACGACAGCGACAATATGCTGCTCCAGATTGGACCGGACGGTCTCTCAAAGTTCTCAAGCTACAAGAACCTTACTGTCGATTCCATTCTCATGCGCTCCACTCATGAGCAGATTGCCGAGGCTGTCATAGAGGGTAAACTCAGCACAGGCGAGTTCATGACAATCTACAAGAACTATCCCACCGGTCGTCTTACCCACACTGAGAAAATCTGTCAGGACTGGTTCCGCTATGAAGAGGATATGCCCACTCTCGACTGGGAGCTGACCGACTCAGTCACAACTGTGCTCGGATACGAATGTCTGAGTGCACGATGCAAATTCCATGGACGCGAGTGGACGGTATTCTATACAGAGGATATTCCGCTGATGGACGGTCCGTGGAAACTTCACGGTCTCCCGGGACTTATAATGAAAGCCTCCGATGAAAACGGTCACTACACGTTCGAGTGTATCGGCATCAAGTCAAAAGCCGACCGACCCATCACCATATACAAGGTGCCGTTCAACAAAACTGACCGCAAGGGATATTACGACACCAAACACCAATGGGATACGAACACCTACGCTTATTACGAAGCAACAACCGGTGAGCATGTAACAGTTCTCGATGCCAATGGCAATCCTCTGGCCGGTGCTTACGACCCAATAGAACTTTCCTATGACTATCTCGAACTTGACTGGAGAAAATGAACAGATACAGTTTTTTCATACTTTGCTTCCTCCTCGGTCTGCTGTCGGCTTCGGCAGCAGACCCGGACGGACTGCGCGGCAGAGTTGTTGACGCTGACACAGATGAGCCGGTAGTCGGGTGTATTGTGAAATCAAAAGGGGCATTTACCTCTACAGATAAAGAAGGATGCTTTGTAATCAACCCGAAAGAGGGAGCCGACTCAGTATCATTCCGCTTCATGGGTTACGAATCTGCGTCTCTACCCATAACAGCAGACTTTTCTTGTGTCCGTCTCAGACCTAAAGCCACGCAACTCAATGACGTGATAGTAGAGGCTCCCGACATATATGCCAAAGGTGATACATTGGTGTTCAATGTCGCCAGATATGCCAATGCAAAGGACAATGCGATTATCGATGTCATCAAACGATTGCCCGGCATCAAGGTGGAAGAAGACGGAACAATAAAGTATCAGGGAAAGCCCATCAACAAGTTCTATCTTGACGGCAACGACTTCATAGGAGGGCAATACGGACTTGCGACCAACAACATCTCATATAAGGACGTGGCTTCGGTGGAGGTGATGGAGAACCATCAGCCGGTCAAGGCTCTCGAAGGGATTGAATTTCCCGAGGAGGCAGGTATCAACCTTAAACTGAAAGAGGATGCCCGAAGCCGATGGGTAGGAGTGGCACAGGCAGCCGCCGGAGTTCAGCCGCTTCTTTACAATGGCTCGCTCTACACAATGCGTATCGGGCCGAAGACGCAGAACATCATCACTCTCAAAGCCGACAATACCGGCTGGAATCCTGCCAATGAGATACAGGAACATGATTTCGACGATATGTTCTCATCAGATTATATCTCAAATCTCTGGCCGGAGTATATATCCGCCGATATTGTAAACGCGCCTCTGACGGAGAAGCGCACACGCGACAACCTATCATGGCTCGCAAACGCTATAACAGCATGGAAGAAGGGTGATACCTCAATGCGACTTAACCTCAACTATACGGGCGACCGCCTTGACTACAATTCCGGAGTGACTACAGATTATTTCAGTAACCAGATTCCTCAGTTTGTGCAGAACAATTCGCAGCGGACGCAGACACATGACCTGTCTGCACAGTTCTACAGCCAGACAAACAAACGCGGCTATTTCCTGAAGGAAAAATTCTCAGTCACCGGGCTTTGGGATAAATCAAACTCCGCAATAACAGGCTCATCTGACCTCGCCCAGCGCGTTGACCGCAAGAGTTTTTCTGCGAATAATGATCTGAAACTTGTGAAGCGAAATGAGAAGAAGCTCTTCACCCTTATCTCACGCAACACATTTGTGTATCGTCCTGACCGATTGTTAGTGGTAGGTGACGAAGATGCGGTGCAGAGCATCGGCACCACAGATTTCAGAAGCACCACGGAAACCAAATTCGGAAAGATGACACGCTTTTGGAAGTATTACGTCTCCGGCGGACTCGACCTCGACTGGCACCGTATCAACAGCACACTTTCAGGACTTGGCGATTTTGACAACGACGGAATACACGAGGCATTCCTGTCTAATCTTTATGCCACTCCGCAGGTCGATTACGAGCGTAATGGATGGCGAGCCTCGTTGACTATGCCCTTGAAATGGTTACATTACTCTGTCTCCGGTCAGCATGATTACATCAACGCATCTCCGCGTCTGTATGTCAAGCGGCAATTGACCGCAAAATCAGATATTTCCGGTTCAGTGACCTATAGCCTCGGTTCTCCGCAACCTTATCTGAACATTACAGCTCCGGTACTTTCCGACTACCGAAATCTGTTCATTGCCGATAATCCCGACAAGTATTCACAGAACGTTGCGGCAACGCTCTCTTATCGTTACCGCAATCCGCTGAAGTCGATGTTTTTCAATCTCTCTGCCACTTATAATCATAGCCGCAGCTCAATAATGTCAAACCAATTATTCATCGGCGATTTCATTGTATCTACCTATGCTGACCGGCTGAATAACAGTGATTCATGGTATGCCAAAGGTGGTTTTAGTAAAGGGCTCGGTCACAGCAAAATGGTGGTGGGATGTGATGTAGATGCCTCTATATCATCAGCATCATCCATGCGCGACAATGCCGTGATTCCTTACCGCCAGATTAACGCAGGAGTAAAACCGTACTTCAAAGGAAGTCTGACAAAATGGCTTTCCGTAAAATATGAGGCAAGCTACGGATTCTCAAAGCTGAAAATTGACGGCGAAGCCAACGATTACCATACATTCCGGCAAAATATTTTTACCACCATAATCCCAAACGATATTGTACAATTCACTGTCGGAGCAGAGCATTTCCTGACCTGTTTCCCGGAAGGTAACACCGCCAACCTCGTACTGCTTGATGCCTCGGCTGTATGGAGGCTCAACAACAAAGTCCGTCTGTCGCTCACCGCCAACAATGTGCTCAACCGGCGTAGCTACGAGTACGTCAACTACGGCACACTATCCCGTTCCGAGCACCACTTCCAGATACGCCCACGCAGCATCCTCGCCTCTATCCAGTATCGGTTCTGATAGATAAGCCAATATTTCCTAACATCCTCATATACTATCAATAATCTTTTGCATTATTTTTAGGGACGCATATATACGCAAGAGTAACATATCGGGAGGTAACACCCAAACCAAAGATTTAACAGAATTTTAGATTTGAGCGTGGTGACCCGGCGGAAATTTGGCTGAGGTCACCACATTTTTATCGCCGGTGTATAGTTAAAGTCTGTTAAAGTTTAGGGTCGCGAAACGGTGATGTGGGGTTGAATGACGCTGAACGGATTTGGTTGAATTTGAAATATATACTGATTATCAGCGCATTAAACCGCCATGATAAAAGATATGCGCCTATACAGACACGCATAATAAACAATATTTCAGTGTATTAGGATGGGCGTGGTGACTTTTGTGGTGACTCAGAGGGGTATAGTTGAATAAAAGACCGCTAACTCATTGAGAATTAGCGGTCTTCTGTGGTGCCACCAGGAATCGAACCGGGGACACAAGGATTTTCAGTCCTTTGCTCTACCAACTGAGCTATGGCACCGTGAAATGGAGGAGGGAGCGCTTATTTGAGAGGCTTTCTCCGTTTCAGCGATGCAAAGGTAGGGAGTTTTTTTGAATTGGCCAAATGTTTTTGTGGTTTTTTTGCGAGATTTTTTCAGATGCTCAAAAAATCAGATGCTCAAACCTACTCAAAACAGATGCTCTAAGCATACATTCCGACGTTAAAAGTCATATGCCCGTGTACTCGAAAATCGGCTCAAAATCCTGCTCAAAATCCTGCTCAAAAACGCGGGTTTACAAAAGATGCTTTTGTGATGGAGAGTCGCATTTGACCATACGGCCGGAAGCGGGGTGTCCTGCCGCTGCGATGCCCGAATTTCTGCCATGGTCAAATCCAATGGGGAGTAGTCCATCAAGGGGGGCATTACGGAATTATGATGGCAGCCGCCAATGTTTCCGTAATCGGGGTATATGCAGGCGTAATTCTGGTTATCCCGCTCAGCTCTTTTAGTGCTAATTTTGCGTCGTAAAACGACTTTAACCCGATAAATTACATGAACCGATACCTCTCGACCCTGATAATCGCCTCTGCGTCACTTGTGGCAGTCAATGCCCAGAACAACAACATCACCGATATGGAAAATCTCGTACTTACCTCAGATTGGGACAAGACCTTCCCCAAGAGCGACAATGTTAATCACCGGAAAGTGACATTCACCAACCGTTACGGAATCATTCTCGCCGCCGACATGTACAGCCCCAAAGACACGTCGGCCCAGTTGCCGGCGATAGCCGTCTGTGGCCCTTTCGGTGCGGTGAAAGAACAGTGTTCAGGTCTTTATGCCCAGGAGATGGCCGAACGCGGTTTTGTCACTCTCGCCTTCGACCCCTCTTTCACGGGTGAAAGCGGCGGCATGCCCCGCTACACTACTTCCCCTGACATCAACACGGAAGACTTCTGTGCAGCCGTCGATTTTCTCGTCACGAATCCGGCTGTCAACCCCGAGGCCGTAGGCGTGCTGGGCATCTGCGGCTGGGGCGGCCTCGCCATAAACGCCGCTGCCGCCGACCCCCGCATCAAGGCCACTGTGGCTTCCACGATGTATGACATGAGCCGGGTGAGCGCCAACGGATATTTTGACGGTGCCGACACTCCCGAAGACCGCGACAGCCTCCGCGCCGCGCTTGCCTCGCAGCGCACTGAAGATTTCCGCAACGCCTCCCCCCGGCTCGGCGGCGGGGTGCCCGATGTGCTTCCCGAAGACGCGCCCCGCTTCCTGCGCGACTATCATGACTATTACAAGACCCCGAGAGGCTACCACCCCCGGTCGCTCAACTCAAACGGAGGTCGCACTGCCACATCCCCCATCCCCTGGATCAACTTCCCCCTGATGAGCCGCGCAGGGGAAATCAAGAATGCCGTGATGATAATCCATGGCGAGAAAGCCCACTCTTTCTATTTCGGTAGCGACGCCTACAAGCAGCTGACCGTCACCCCCGGCCACGACAACAATAAACTCTTCATGGTCATACCCGGCGCAAGTCATACCGACCTTTACGACCAGAAAGATGTGATTCCGTTCGATGCCCTCGAATGTTTCTTCAACGAATATCTGAAATAACACCCGCCTCCACGAAGGCCATAACGAGACGCGGCAGCGCCGGGCGAAACGTCATCTGATGTTTACGCCCGGCGCTGCTGACTGTCATGGCATCTACCTTGACGCTCTATTTCAACGCCTTGCCGTCTGAGAAAGCATTCCCGACCCTCTCGCCCAGGGCGATATACCCATTGTGAACCGGGTCAAAGGTTATGAGCCGCATCTTCTCCACATCAGGCTTGCCATCCTCAGCCAGAAACCTCTCGTCACAGACAATGTTCACGATTTCGGCTATGATGTAATATCCCGACTCCGATTCATAAAGCTTCTCCTTGATCCGGCACTCCATCGTCATCGGGAAACAGTCAAACACCGGAGCCTCGACATTTTCACCCTTCGTCGCCCTCCAGCCGGTGTTGGCTAATTTCCCGGGGTGGGTCTTGGCGCTCACGATACCGACATAGTCAGAAGCCACAAGCGTGTCAACCGTGGCGAAAGCGACCGTGAAATCCTTGCAACGGTTGAGGTTCTCAGTGGTGGCATGCGCCCCCATCGAAATCATGATTTCATTCATGTCCCACTGGCCGCTCCAGGCCGCGTTCATCGCGTTAGGACTCCCATCGGCATTGTATGTGCCGATAATCAACACAGGCTGGGGAAGCATCCACGCCTTGGGTTTGAAATTTTTCATATCATAGATATTTTTAGGTGAAAATATGCAACTGTAAACATCGGCATGCCCCCTGAGGTTCATTGCCGCAGGCAGCCACGGTGCTGGTATCTGGTGTCTTATTCAGACATGGGCTGGCCAGGCGAGACCCGTGTCAAAATCGTAAACAACAGCAAGATAGACGCATATGAGCGTGTGACGCCGTGAACGTCAGCAGAGGCGGCATCATCGGGCCATGTCGCGGCCCAAGACTATGCTATGCCGGCTCAGTTGAGCTGGAGACGGTATTCCCTCGGAGTGCTGCCGGTCTGGTTCTTGAAAAACCTGATGAAATGCTGCGGGTGCTGGAAACCAAGCTGTTCGGCAATCTGCTTGGTGCTTAGGGCCGGATTCAGCAACGCGTTTTTCGCGTGATTTGTCATCTTGAGCTGGATATACTCCTGGGCCGTCTTGCCCGTCTCCTGCTTCACCAGGTCGCCGAAATAATTGGGCGAAAGGCAAATCTTGTCGGCGAAATACCTCACCGTCGGACGGCCGTCAGTAGCCCCGCGTCCGCTGTCGAGATATTCGTCAACCAGTTGCTCAAACTTGCCTATTACATTGTGGTTAAGCTCCTCGCGGGTCACAAACTGACGCTCGTAGAAGCGCATGCAGTAATTAAGCATCACCTCGATGTTGGAGACAATCAGTGATTTCGAGAACTTGTCGATCGGATGTTGCAGCTCACGGGCTATCTTCGCCATGTAATCCTGCAATATCAGTCGCTCCTCGGTCGAGAGATGCAGAGCCTCGTTTGAGGCATAGGAGAAAAACGTGTACTGCTTGATTTTCTGCCCCAAAGGTGTGCGGAGCAGGAAGTCAGGATGAAACAGCAACCCCACCGCCTCAGGTGCCGGGCCATCCCCGGTCCGGTGAATCTCTACCGTCTGGCCCGGCGCGAAACTCACCACCGTCTCGTCGTCGAAGTCATATGTCGTCTTGCCGTAGTTTATCTTGCAACCCGTGGTCTTTTTCAGGAAAAGCGAATAGAAACCGAAGTGCATGCAATGGTTGGGCTGCGCCACAGTCTCGTCAAACCTGACAATGCTGACAAGCGGATGCCGCGTCTCAAAACCGAAATACCGGTTGTATCTCTCAATGGTGTCTGCCTCGTATATCTCCATCTGTCGGTTTTCTTTTTCTGCAAATATAATGACAATAAGCCATTCCGCAAAGCCCGTGGCCTAAAGTCAGGTAATCGGGGTACATCCATCCGTAACATTGGTTGCTCCCTTCCGCCAGGCCAGGCTGCCGGGTCACATCCTGGCCGCCAGCTTGTAGCCGACCCCGCGCACATTCAGCAGTTCGAGCGTGGCCGACCGCGACAGGTGTTTGCGCAGCTTGTAGATGAATCCGTGCAGGCGGTTGAGATTGTTGTAGTCGTCATTCTGCCAGATGCGGTACATCAGCGTCTTCGCCTCCACCACCTCATTGGGATGGCGAAACAGCTCGTCGATGATTACCGCCTCCGTGTGGGAAAGCTCCACATGTTCCGCTCCGACAAGCAGACGTTGCGACGCGAAATCAAGCCTGCAATCGCCAACGGTCAGGTCGGTGTCTTCGGCGCAACCCGGGCGGTTGCGTTTCAGCAGCGCCCTTATGCGCACCACCAGCTCGAGTATCTGGAACGGCTTGCGGATATAATCATTGGCTCCCAGCTCAAACCCCTTGACCACATCGTCAAGGGCCGTGCGGGCCGTCAGGAAAAGCACCGGCACGGACGGAGAGGTAAGGCGTATGAGCCTCACCATCTCGAATCCGTCCATCCGCGGCATCATCACATCGGCTACGACGATGTCAGGCCCGGATTCCCTGAACCGTTCAAGGCCGGCCTCGCCGTTGGATGCGCACACCACATCAAACCCCTCACGCTTCAACGCGTCCTCGACGATAAACGACAGCGTCGCGTCATCCTCCACCAGCAATACCCTCTCTTTACTCATCGCCATTGAATTTTATAGTGAACCTCGTCCCTTGCCCCGGTTTGCTTGAGACACTGATGCTCCAGCCCATCAATCCCGTGACCTGCCTCACATAGAAGAGCCCCAGGCCATATCCTCCAACCTCATACCGGTCGCCGGAAGTCACCCGGTAGAATTTGTCGAAGATAAATGGCAGATTCTCCTTCGCTATACCTATGCCATTGTCTGCCACGGTCATTGACTCCTTGTCTGCCATGATGCTGACCATCACCGACTCTCCGGAATATTTCACCGCGTTGTCTATCAGATTGGACAGGATATTGCCAAGATGCAACGGGTCGGCCTGGATTGAAAGCTTGTCGGCAATCTCTATCGTTATGCTCACCGGTTTTTCGGCTTTCAGCTCCATCATCCCAGCTACCTCCTCCACAATCGGCCTTACGGCCACATCGCCGATGTCGAGCCTCATGGTCTTGAACCGCTCCATGCTCATTGAGAGGATGTTCTCAATCATACCCGACAGAAAACTCAGCCGCTGCATTATGATTTTCAGAAACTGTCGGTTCCTCGCCTCGTCGCTCTGATCGTAATAGCGCAGCATGGAGTCTGCCGCCGAGTAGGCAACCGCGACTGGTGTCTTCAGCTCATGGGTCATGTTGTGGGTGAAATCATCCTTCATCTGCTCGATGGTGCGCAGGCGCCCTACCCAGTGGAGCAGATACCAGATCAGCATCCCCGTCATGACAAGTATCGCGGCCGATGTGGCGATGATGCCCGACATCTGGCGCAGGATATGGCCTCCCAGCGGACTGAACGAAGCCCTGTATACCGGCCCCTGGCCGTCTGACACCGCGAAATCCATTGACCACAGCCCGTCATCTTCCCCCGCGCTGTCACCCGCCTCCCTGATGAAAGCCTCCCGGGGATGCAGCCCTGAATTGCCGAGTTCCTTCATGAAGAGGCTGTCGAGTCTCGCGTGGTCCCTCCCGGGCAACCGCTTGTCCGACTCCTCGATGAGATGGAAATACCCGCTCATCGTCTTGTTCAGGTTGTCGAGAAGATTGGGATACTCATATCCCCCCGAGGCGTTTTTCTCCCCCTCCACCATGAGTGACAGCTTGATGAACGACTCGTCATTGCCATTCGACGCCCCGTTGAGCCGCGATATGATTTCAAGGATGTCGGCCCTACGGACACATTCCCCCACAGTCTGCAAAGTCTGCTCCTTTATCGAGTTGTAAAGACCATGGAGATACCACACGTTACCGGCGACCATCACCGAGATGGCTGCCAGACAGATGGCGGTTATTGTCCTGAAACGCTTCATGATACAAATTTACGAAAATTTCGCGACAAACCCTGTGCCGGCTAAGACTAACTAAGACTAAAGCAGGTTTGGCTAAGACTCCCGGGGCGGTTTCTGTCCTAACTTTGCGACATAAACAAATACTTGCAAAGATGAAACAGATATTAGCCGCCGGCAATCTCCTTGCCGCGATGTTTTTGGTTCTGCTCCTTGCGGGCTGTTCGTCACCTGCGCGGCTGCTCTTCGCCGACCGCGAATGGCATGTCAGCGACTATTACGGTCAGATAATCGACCGGGACACCACCTATCGCATGACATTCGGCAACGTGCTGATTCCGGAGTCGCCGGTCATAGTCTCTTCTGCCGACTCAGTGGCCGAATATCCCGGCATGGATCGCTTCCTTGCAGACATCCTACACACGTCACACCTCGACAGCGCCGAGATTCTTTTCTATGCCCCACAGATGCAGACGATGTTTGTGAGACCCAGAGGGGCTGTCTCCCCGGCCCTGAGACCCTCGTCAATATCATCCCCAATGACTGATGAAAAGCCCTATACAATGTGGGTCAACGACGGCGACATTGAAGACTGGACGAGAAATCCATCGGAAATGTACACCTACACATATTTCGACAAAAAGAAGAGGCGGCTTCTCATCGTCGACTGTTACGACTATGGCGACACTCCGATGGCGCAGATAACGGTGTTCCAGTCCGCCGGCAAGGCGACATCAAGGATGAAAGTGCCCGACTCGCTTCGCCGCCCCTTCTATGTCATCCACGACCTGAGAAATTGCATGCGCGATATTGAATTTTGGGCGCACACCGTCGAGACGCGACGGGCCATTGCTTTCGCGAACTATAAAATCGGACAGGAACAAAAACTCAGAAAGAAATGAAACAAGCGCTTGTGATTGTCTGCATCCTCCTCTCCCTGTCGGCGGCGGTGTCTGCAAAGCAAATCCGGGGAGTCGTGACCGATACCGATTCAATACCGGTTGAATTTGCCAATGTGACGGCATTTGCCGCCGATTCGGTGGCAGGTGGTGGTGTGACCGATGCCTCCGGAAATTTCATGATTGAGGTCAGGCCCGATTGCGACCGAATCAGGGTGTCATTTGTCGGATATGATGATGTCGTGCTTTCCCCGGTGCGGCCAGACATGGGCCGGATTGTCCTGAGGCAGACTTCGACGACCTTGCGGGAGGTGGTCGTGAAGGCTCCGCTGATACGGCGCGAGGCTGACCGCATTGTGTTGAATGTGGCCGCCAACCCTTTGTCGGCCAACAAGGACGCTCAGCAACTGCTGAAAACAGCCCCGGGGGTGTGGGCGACGGATGACATGCTGTCGATATACGGCCAGGGAGGAACCACTGTCTACGTCGACGACCGGAAAGTGAACATGTCCGGGCGTCAGCTCATGGCTTACCTCAAGACCATACAGTCTTCCTCTATCACCACGATAGAGGTCATCCCCAAAGCCGGGGCTGAATACAGCGCTGACTCTTCAGGCGGCGTTGTCAGGATTAACCTGAAACGCAGCCGGGTCGACGGGCTCAATGGCTCGGCGGGGATGAACGTCACTGCCGGAGAATACGAGCAATGGATAAATCCCTTCATCAGCCTTGGCCTTCATGCCGGCAGGTGGACTGTCAACTTCAATGCCAGCGTGAACGGAAGTCCGTCGGAAAGACATGTCTCACACGAGGAAACCACAAACTCGGCCACCTCCCGGGAGCATACCGGAGTGGCGCGTCTTGACAACAAGGCAATACAAGGCAACGTGTCTCTTGGCATATTCTATGAGCCGGGCGACAGAGACAAAATCGGGCTGCAACTCGACTGCAACCCGGCCAAATCCCGTCATAAGTCCGACTCCGAGACCGGGATGGTAGCTCCGGGGTTCAGCGGCGCCACATTCGGCCTGTATGAAAGTGAAGAGCTGTTCCATAATCTCAATGCCGCCTTCAACTGGTCGCATGTCACTGACCGCAATGGCTCTGTGTTGAAACTGATTGCCAGTTACAACCGTCAGAGCCGTTCGGTGGCGGAGGACAACATGATGCGCTGGTCTTATTTGCCCGGTGATTCGGTGTTCAACACCGACAGCCGTAACCGCTATGACATACTGGTCACAGACCTGTCATTCCGCAAGGTGTTCAATCCCCGCTGGAATCTCAATGTCGGGGCGAAACACACCCTCAACGATGTCTCAAACAACTCTTTCCACCGACATGCCCGTGGCAGGGAATGGATTATGGACCGGCAGTATGATTATGACGCGTCATACGACGAGAATATTGTGGCCCTGTATGCCATTGCCGACGGCAAAGCCGGGAGATGGAGGTTCAAGGCGGGCTTGCGCGGTGAATATTCCGTGACCAAAGGTGGAGAGGCTCATAAAGGCCGTCTTGACATCTTCCCCAACGCTAACATATCCTACAACCTTACCGAAAAAGGGGATTACACCGTGGCTGCGGGATATTACAGACACATCATGCGCCCCTCGTTCCAGTCGTTGAACCCGGTTGTGAGGCAAGTTTCCGACTATACTTACACTGTCGGCAACAGAAATCTCTCCCCAAGCTTCACCAATGCGTTGAGTCTCGATTTCATCCTTGCCGGCAGATTCACCGTCGCGGCAGGCTGTTCGATGACCGACAACCCGATAAGGCAGATGTTCGCCTCCGACCCGGATTTTCCCGAAAGGCTGTATCTCACATGGGACAACGAGAGGACAGACCGTAACCTGTTCATCCATGGCGACGGGCTCGTGAGCATCACGAAGTGGTTTGACCTTTACTCAAGCCTGACATATATGGTTACGTCACAGAAACTCTCCGGCGGAGATTCATATGACACATTCGGCTATCTCCAGCTTGTGGCGAATGCCGCGTTCCGGCTGCCAAAGGGATTCAACCTGTCGGTGAGTTGCTTCTATAACTCCAGGATGAAGATTGGCAACATCACAGTGTTCCCGATCCTTGACCTTGCCCCGACATTGCAGAGGCAGTTTGGCCAGCACTGGTCGGTGTCGGTCGGTGTGGAAAACCTCTTGCAGCGTACAAGTAAAATTATGACCGAATCATCGGGGTATGAGCGGTTTGGTCACACGAAGACATACATGAAGGCAAAAGTCGGGGTCACATACAATTTCAACTCCGGGAAGAGATTCCGGTCCCCGGGCATTGAGAGGAACACCGATGCCTCACGTCTCCGCGATGACTGATGGCTCCGGTCAAGAGTGTGGCGGCCCGGGTGGCTGTCTGGCGGCCTGCCCGCCCGGGGCGGTGGTCAGCGGATGCCCAGCATCTTGTGGGTCTGGAGCGAGAGGCTCCAGGTGGGATGGGCCTTGACGAAAGCTATGCAGTTGGCGAGGGTCGCCGCGTTGCGGAGGCGGCATTCATCATCGTCATGCACGGTCATGGAGTGGTCGCAAGGCTGCAGCGAGCGGTGGCGCGCCTCTGTCGGCTCATAGAGCCTGACGCGCTCCTCGTCGTGGCCGTCGTCATGGAAGAGCAGCTTGATTTCGTCTACTCGCTCCGGGACAATGTCAAGGGTCTTCGGCGAGCAGGTCACCCAGTCGACATTCGGCGGTATCGGCAATGTGCCGTTGGTCTCCACCTGCACGAAATACCCCTCATGGCGGAGCCGGTCTACAAACTCCCTGGTGAGCTGCAGCCCCGGTTCGCCGCCGGTGATGACGGCGTGGCGCGCCGGATATTTCCTGATTTCCCCGATTATCTCGTCATCGGTCATCTCGCTGCCATCCTGGTGTTGGGTGTCGCAGAACGGACACGCCAGGTTGCAGCCTGACAGGCGGACAAACACGGCCGCGTGTCCCGCAAACCGCCCCTCTCCCTGAAGGGAGTAGAATATCTCGTTGATTTTCATCAGCAATAAAAAAACGTTTTTGCCGCGCGATGCTCAGAGGGCCTGCGGCTCCACCCCGTCGACGACATAGGCCGCCACATTCCCCTCGCTCTCCTGCACCACTGCCTTGTAACACTCCGGAATCTGCTCCGTGATCCACCGCGCTATGTTCTCCGCCGTGGGGTTGAAGGGCAACACGTCGTTGAGATGGCGGTGGTCGAGCGCGTCATGGATGCGTTCCTTGATGCGGGTGAAGTCACACACCATCCCGTCGGCGTTGAGCGTGGCCGCGCGGCAATAGACGGTCACAATCCAGTTGTGGCCGTGGATGTTGGAGCATTTGCTTTCATATGAGAGCGCGAGCTGGTGTGAGCCCGCGATTTCCATTCTTTTGGAGACGTAATACATTGGCGGTTGAT
Source organism: uncultured Bacteroidales bacterium (assembly GCA_958418815.1). Lineage (GTDB taxonomy): Bacteria > Bacteroidota > Bacteroidia > Bacteroidales > Muribaculaceae > UBA7173. The sequence continues at coordinate 17,868 of CATZGB010000027.1, forward strand.
GGCGCGGCTGTGGTCACGGCAGGGTGACCCTCAGCAGCAGACGTTGATAGAAGATGAATGAAGAGGGGGTGAAATTGAAATCGAGCGACGCCAGCAGGCTGACATGCTTCTTGCGCAAGATGTAGGCATAGATGTCGAGCCGGTCGTAAAAGCATTTCTGGTAGAACGGCTCCCCCTGGTATAGCCCAGGCCCCATTGGCGACCACACCACCGGGTTGGCGGCGATTTCCTCCTCAGTGGCGTGGGGCGCGTCATTGTCGAGAAACGACGGGGAGGGGTAGTCGTATGAGGGAAACAGCGGCTTGCCGACATACAGGGTGTTCTTCACCCCCAGCCACAGCCATTCCCCGACAGCCTCGACATACAGCCCGGCTGGGGTGTCCCAGCCGCTGTCCTCCCGCGCGCGGTTGCGCTCTATGGTCATCAGCAGTCCGGCCCTTACGGTCAGCGAGTCTGTACCGACGGCCCGCCCGAGGTCGGCCCCGACGTAGGGGTTGACCAGGAAGTTGTCGACGATATGCTGGTCGGCGGGGGCATCTTTCTGCAGAGCGTAATGGTTCATCTGCAAGTAGCCTCCGAAGTTAAACCAGTTGCTCCGGGGCGACATCTGCCCGTGGAACACGATGTTGAACGCCTCGCGCTGGCTGCGGGTCTGCATCCCGCGCCAGTCGATGTAAGCGTCGAAATACCCTTTCGGGCCAACATACTGAGCCATCGCCCCGCGTATGTTGTTCTGGCTGTAGCTCAGCGAGTCGTTCCAGAGAAAACCCGGCATCTCCTCGGTCAGCTGCTTGCGCGGGAACATGCCCATCGAGAAGCGCCATCTGCGACCCTCATGGCGGTAATACAGGGTGGGGGAGAGCCGGTGTCCCTCCCATTGGCAGCCTATCGGCTGAAACCACACCACACCTCCGGCGATCCTGTCCTCGGGGCTGAACTTCAGTCCCACCTCGGGCGCGAGGTTGGTGAAGAAATATGTCTTTGTCGCCGTCACGTCGTGGTCTCCCTCGCGGTTGTCAAACACCGACGAGAAGTCTACCTCCCAGGTCGGCTCCACTCCACGCGACAGTTGGGGCAGCAAGAATGCCGCAACCACCAGCGCTGACGTTATAAACCTACTCATACACGCGGCTGTGTCAGACAATCTTGGATGTGGGGTCGGGCAGGTTGGGATGCTCGAGCGGTGCGCCCGGACGGCGCATCTTCAGCTTGATTTCATCGAATCCCTTGCCATACACCCCGTTGACCTGCGCCTGGGTGATGAACGCGTCCTGGTCTATCGACTTGATGATGCGGAAGAGTGTCACTGACTCTATTTTGCGGCACATCACCAGCAACACCTTGACCTCTTTCTTTGAGTACCACCCCATGCCGTTAAGCACCGTGCAGCCGCGCTGGGCCTCGTTGTTGATGGCCGTGGCTATCTCCTCCCACTTGGGAGAGAAGATGGTGAACTGCACCGCCTGGCGGTTGGTGTGGATCATCATGTCGGCCATGAACGGTATCACAAACAGGGTGATGAGGCCGAACACGAGCGACGGCACTCCGTCGGCGAAGCTGAACTCCGGCTCAAGGAAGAATTTCAGCACCAGCGATGAGCCGATGATTGACAGGTCGAAATACATCATCGCTCGCCCGATGGAGACATTGCTCTTCTTCGACGCGACAGCCGCCACGATGTCGGTGCCGCCGGTCGACCCGTTGTGGACAAACACGATGCCGATGCCGAGGCCACACATTACGGCCCCGATGATGACATTCATGAATGTCTCACCCTCGACAGGCTGGGTGTGGAACACCGGCTGGAACACCGCGAATATCATCGACACGACAAGCACCCCAAACAGGGTGCGTATCACGAATGTGCGCCCGACTATCCTCCAGGCCAGGGCAAGCATTATGCAGTTGACCGTGAAGATGGTCACGGAGTAGGGGATGTGGAACCCGAAACAGCCAAACGACACCATGTCGACAATCTGGCTGAATCCGGCCATACCCCCGATCACGACCTTCTCGGGTGCCGTGGCTATGAACGCGCAGAATCCAAGGCCATACATGGCGATGCCCAGGATGATCATCAGGTAATCTTTGGCGAAAAGCCAAAGCTTAGGGCGGGAAAGAGTCATTTTCCAAAACTTAACAAGTGAATAATGTCGGCCCCTGCGGTCTTGACTGGCAATCCGTCACCACCTATGCGGCTGAGGCTCCGCAGGACATACCGACTGCAAATTTACAAAAATTCCGCGGATTCCACCCCTATGGCAATATCTTTCGGTGGAATTTCCGCGGAACCTTTGTGTCAAACCGGTTTTATCCTGAGGACAGCCTCACGGCTTATTCCTTGAAGACCCGTTTTTCGGTCTTGCCGTCAGAATAGACCACGATGTTAAGCCCCGGGAACGGCCTCTCTGACCTTACCCCCTGCAGGTTGAAGTAACCGACCACCCTGGCTGCCTCTTCATCGATGGTGGTCATAGTTTCATCTATTTTCGATACGCCGCCAGGAAATGTGAAATTAGCAGTGGTTCCGGTGATGGTCTCGCCGTCGACTATTGCGTAGACTCGATATGAGTATGTCTCACCAGGAGTCAGGTCTGACAGGTTGGCTGAAATGCTTATACCGTCGCAGGGCACGAAGCGGTGGGTCGCTCCGGCGCGGTTGCCGCCAGGTGCGCTGAAAGCCGTGTCCGCTCCCCATATCTCGAAACCCTGTTCGCTGACATCCCCGCTGCCGGATATCACAGCTCCGCACAAAGTCACCGAGCCATCCTCCTCAAACCATGTCGGCTGGAGCATCAATGTGGGCGTGTGCCATCCGGAGGCATTCCCGGTGAACACCTGGCCCCAATCGCCAACTGCTTTTTTCCCGTCATATTCAAACACCGGCCTGTAAAGATATCGCACCTCAGGGTCGAGGCCGTCGAGTATTCCCCACAGGCTGCCGCCGACAACCGGACAGTGGGTTTTCCGTATGCCGGACTCGTCTGAGTCATCCTCCTCGCGCCATTCCACATAGGTGTCTACGGTGTTGCCCAGGTTTGTGGAACAAAAGATTCTTGCCCGGCTTTTTGACATCGCGCTATGCGCGGGAGTGTTCCATTTCACAGCTTCGGTTTTTCTTTTCAACACCGGTTGCGTGCCGTCATCAATGCGAGTGCGCGACCCGTCGGCATACCTGACATAGTAAGGCGCGAAAGTGACCTCGTAATCAGTCTCCGGCGGCACATCTCTGAACGTGAATTCTCTCTCCCCTGTCAGGTAAGGGCGTATCACTCTCCCGTCAGGCAATGTCATACATGCTTCCTCATACTCCATATGGCCATACTTCTCGTCAAGGCCATTGTGGGAGTATGCAGCCGGCCAATATACTTTCACATTCAGCGGTTGGCTGCGAGTGCTTGGTGGCTCTACTCCTGGAATAAATACTCCCGATTGCATTGTGTATGTGATGAGGTCTTTCATGTAAATATCCACTGGATATTCTTTCCCGCATGCTTCAACATACATTTCCAATGGAGTTGCTTGATGAGTGTAGTGAAAGGATGGGAATAGTTCGGTTGAAGATGTTTCTGTCCTGTTTCCATCGGCATCAATCATTACGATTCTTGTTATGGCAGGATCTTCGGAAAGGTAATTTTCGGTGTATAATGAGATGCTGTTGGGGTATGCCTCGATATTTGTGCTGGGGGCTAAAGGCGATAGTTCTATGATATTGGGGAATATGATATAACAATCATTAAATTTGATACAGGCCTGGCAATGATAATAGTTGAGATTCTTAAACGTCGCGAATGGAGCAAGCCAAGGATACTTTGTGATAAGTACATTCGAAACCGAAGCCCAATCCTCATGGAATACATCCGTAAAGCTCTCAATTGTCAGTTGGATGGCATTGTTGATTGTCTCTAATGTGAGGGTCTCATTCTCTATGAACGGTTGAAATTGAATTAGCTCGAATGTCTCCGGGGATGTTTCCAGATACTCTGCTATTCCGATAGCATAGCCTGTCGGCAATTCTGAGATTTTGTCGCAACTATGATACTCTCCGTTTGAATCAGCGAACGAGAGCGTGAATCTATTGAGGTCGTAGTCAAAAGAGCATAAACGGTGGTCAGTGGGATAATGCTGCACGTCTGCCTCAAGATATATGTCTATGCCTTCCGGCAGTGAGTAATTGGCGTTGTAAACTTGGGGAGAAGAGGCGAGACATAAGGTGGTTAAGGAGGATAGAAACAGGATGAATATGGCGGCCATAATATGGCGGCCTCGCCGGGAAAGCAGGTGTCGCATCATAGGTGATGGGGTTTGGGGTTGGCTTCCAGGTTCCCGGGGAAGGAGATTGTGTGAAATGAATGGCAAGGATAAAAAAACGCGTGGGAACCTCACTGGTGCTCGTCCCACGATTAGAGGCTCTCGCATTGCCCACGACAGTAGAACGAGCAACGCAGAGCCCACGCGGATATATGACATATGTCTGCGTTCAGGCCGGGCCTGGACGTAAACCATGTTTGCATATAATCTAAGGGGCGTCTATCATTGCCTCATCCTTGACTGTCGTATGAATTTGCGAGATTCCTAATCGTCAAGAACAAAGCGCCAATAACGCTTTTTTTGTCAGCCGGGCGGCCTCCAGGGATGGCCGCGCGAAGCCGGGGACTCTTCCCCTGGATGCCGCGCAACCTGTTGGCTGTCTGTGGCAGACAGCGCAAAGTTACGCCAAAAAATCAATCCGGACAAATGCCACGGCGAAAAAATTGTGGCGGCTCGGTGAAAGTTTTGTAATTTTGCAGGCTGTTATCAAAGCCGGGAAACCTGGTCGGTCACTCCGGGGCAAACCCGGTCGGCTCTTAACGGTGAAAACTGTCATCAGTCTCAAGGAAAACAATGTGGATAATACTCGCGCTGCTGTCGGCCCTCTGCCTGGGCTGCTATGACATCTCCAAGAAGGTGTCGCTTAGGGGAAACAATGTCCTGGCGGTGTTGTTTCTCAACACCCTCTTCTGCTCGTTGCTGATGTCGCCGGTGATTGTCGGCGGCGCGGTGAAGGGGGATTTCGGGATGGGCAACGACCTGGCCGCCCACGGGCTGATTCTCCTCAAGGCGCTGATCGTGCTGACCTCCTGGATGCTGGGGTATTTCAGCATCAAGCACCTGCCGCTGACCATCGCCTCACCGATCGCCGCCTCCCGCCCCGTGATGGTGCTGGTGGGCGCGATGGTGATTTTTGGCGAGAGGCTCAACCTCTGGCAATGGGCCGGAGTGCTGCTGGGATTCTTCTCGCTGTTCTTCATCACCCGCATAGGCCGCAAGGAGGGTTTCACCCTGCGCAACAGCCGGTGGCTCTGGATGAGCGTCGGGGCGGCGGTGATGGGGGCGGTGAGCGCGCTGTATGACAAATACCTCTTGCGCAGCTTCGAGCCGCTGCAGGTTCAGGCGTGGTATTCCCTCTACCAGTTCCTGGTGATGGGGTCGGTGTTGGCCGTGCTGATGAAGACTCGCCGTGGGGAGTCGGGAGGCCGGTTTGTATGGCGTTGGCCGATACTGCTCATCTCGGTCTTCCTGACCGTGGCCGACATCGCCTATTTCCACGCCCTGGCCCTGCCGGGGTCGATGATAGCGGTGGTGTCGATGATACGCCGTGGCAGCGTCATCGTCTCCTTCTTTTATGGAGTCGTAGCCCTTGGCGAGAGGGATGTCAAGGCCAAGGTCATCGACCTGTCGATATTGCTGCTCGGGCTGATGATGCTGGTCATCGGCTCATGCTGACCCCGGGGCGTGGCTGTCAGTCCCGGTCGTGTCATCGGGGCGCAGCGAGCTGTATTCCGCCGCGTTGAAACAGGGGCAGGCCTTGGCGGCGAACTCCCGGTGGCCGTGGATGGTGGCCGCCGGATGGTGGCGGCGCAGGCGGCGAATCAGTTCGGGCAGGGCCACGCGCTGGGCCGGAGTGCGCGTGTCGGCGGGCCGTCCCGCCCGGTCGAGTCCGCCGACATAGCATATCCCTATCGACCGTCGGTTGTGGTTGAGACAATGCGCCCCCGCCAGGTTCATGTCGCGTCCCCGCTCCACGGTGCCGTCGAGCCTGACCACGAAGTGATAACCGATGTCATTGAATCCCCGCTGGAGGTGCCAGCGGCGTATATCCCCCGCCGAGAAGTCGTCCCCCTGCTTGGTCGCCGAGCAATGCAGTATAATCTCCTTGATGTCGCGCGAACTTCTGAATCCCTCCTCGGGAATAGCGGCCAGCGATGTCGCCACCTGCTCGGCTATGGAGATGATTTCCTTGCGGGAAAGATGCTCCCTGGGTGTGGTTGCGGCGGCTGATTTGATGTCGGAGATGAGGTTTGCGGCAGTGTTTGCGGTAGTGTTGGTGGTTTTCATAACAGTAAAGGTTTTTTGTGTCTTGAAATGTTTTGATGACGCAAAGTTACTGCATGAAACCCTCCCGGCGTAGGACAAAATGTTACTTTGCCGCCTCCCTCACGGGAAACAGCCTCTCGGTTTACGGTGTGCATGGCCTCCCACGTCGCTGTGGGACTGATGGTTGGCTGGGAGAATGGGGTCAGGGAACGACAGGGGCGTAGTAGCGCAGCGAATCCCCCGTGTGGTGGAAGATGGCCACATAGTCGGCCAGCAGCAGTTCGGGGTGGAACGGGGTCTCCTCGAAGAGGTTGGTGGTGGCGGTGTTGGCGTAGTATATGCCGTTGTTGGCGTAGGCCCAGATGCGCTTGTTGAGGGGGTGGTTGCGGGCGATGTCATCGAGAGTCATCGCTTCCCCGAAACTCTTGACAAGCCAGAAGTCGGCATCCTGGGAGGCCATGAACGCCTTCTCATAGTTCATGGGAATCGACCCCGGGGATGTGTTGCCCGCAAAGGGGTATGTCGCCCCGGCGTCGGTGATCAGCCGTCCGGCGTAGCTCGCTCCGCCGGGCATCATCCAGGTGCCGCCGTTCTGCAATTCGGTTATCACCTTGGGATGATCGTCATACTCCGCCGCCTTGCGCTTCAATTCCTCGTAGCGCAGACGCGAGCCGTCGAAGACCCGGCTGTTGGTGGGGGCTATCCCCTCGACCAGCATGGCGTAGAACTTAGACCACTCGGCGCGTCCGAGCGGGGTGGTCTCCATATAGTCGGCACACTCGATGACTGGTACCCCGGCCTTGTCGACCACCCCGTGTCCGGCATTCTGGAAGGGGGAAATCAGTATGCCGTCGGGGTGGAGCGAGATGATTTTCTCCAGCGACGGCTCCATCGACGAGCCGATGTCGGCGATGCGGCCATCTGCCAGACGGGCCACAATCTCGGGGGTCTTGATATACCCCGCGTCGGCCACCCCGACGATAGCGTCGGCATGGCCCAGCTCGGCCAGCAGCGCCGCGTGTACCGCGGAATACACCACAAGCCTTTTGAGCGGGAGCGCCAGCCTTATGGCCTGGGTGGCCGCCGAGTCAGCCGCCCCGGTGTTGAGGAGGAGGTATCTGGACAGCACCCCGGTGGAGTCCCAGGGGTTGACCACGGTGACAGCCATGGCCCCCTCGGCCTGTGGCATCCCCTTGATGAATACCGCTTCCTCGAATATGTTGCCGTCGGAGGTTTCGCCTGCGGCCCCCTTGCCGGAGCATCCGGAAATAGTGGCGGCCATCAAGAGAGCCAGAGTGGCGAGCAATGCAGTGATATGTCTCTTCATTTTTCAGTCGGTTAGGATGGTTTATTGATTGGTGTTGCCCCCTTGCAGCAGGCGGTTCACGGCGAAGTCAAGCATAGTGTCGCGCCCCTCAATGGCGGCGTAAGGGTCCATGTCTACCTCACACCCCTCGGTCGGGTCAACCCCGAACTCGGTGAGCCGGCCTTCAGGGTCGCGCACAGGCGATGCGGAGAAGCGCACCCCCCAGCCGTTTGGCAACTCGGCGGAGAATGGCATGCCGCATCCCCCTCCGGTGGTGGCTCCGGCGACTGTCACGTTGGGCAGTGTCTTCATCACCGACACGAAGTTGTTGGCAGCCGAGAATGTGGAGCGGTTGCACAGCACCACCACCGGTTTGCCCCACATCACGCGACCCGCCTCCGCCGGATTGTAATAGTAAGGAAACGGCTCGGAGAAATCATCATGGCCGGGGCCGTTCTTGTGGCAGATGGTCCCGGCAAGGATTCTTTCAGGGGTGAAACGGGCCACGAGTGTCTCGACATTGGTCATCGAGCCGCCCCCGTTGTCGCGCACGTCGAAGACCAGGCCGTCGGCCGTGGCCAGGTAGGCCAGTATCGCGTCGAGGTTGCCTTCACCCACTCCGTATGAGAAACTGGAGTAATGTATGTAGCCGATGTTTTCGGGCAGGATTCCGTAGGTGAATCCGCCTGTCTGGCGGTAGTTGAAGTTGAAATAATGCTCTTCGATCACCCGCGCCTGGTAGTTCTGCGGGTAGTCGCTCCACCATTTCCGGTAGTAGGAGGTGTTGAACGGGGCCGACAGGTTGGTATGTCCGTCGCGCAGCTCGTCAAGCATCCGGGCGCAGACATCAAACAGCTCCTCGCCCGTCATGGCCGGGTTGACCTGCTGGCGGTAACGGCCATGCACCTCGTCCCAGTCCACATCCTTGTAGGCGAAGAAACAGTAATGCTCGTCGAGAATCTTCCACAGCTGCTCGAAATTGCCCTCCGGGTCGTCGGGAAACTGCTCCACGTCGTGGCAGCCGGCGAGCAACGGGGCGACAAGCGCGAGCAACAAGGCGCGCAGAGTCCGTGTAGGTGTGATTGTCATATGCAGGGAGTCGAATATGGTCACGGTGAAATGATTATGAAAGTCGCAAAGGGTCAGTAGGCCCATTCCACGCCGGCCTCACTGGCGGGCAGCGGCCTGCGCCGGCTCACCGACAGCCAGTCGGTGACCACACCCAGGACGAATGAGTAAGAGAATGTGCGGGTGGTGATATGGTTCACCTCGGTGGAATATATGCGCGAGCGGAACCCCACGCGCAGCGAGGTGTTGCCCAGCCCGAGGTCGGCAGTGACGAGGTTGTCCCATCGGAACATGTTGCCCGGCCAGCCGAAATGGGCCAGCCCGTGGTCGTTGCCCAGGTAAATCTCGTAATACAGCTCATCGTAGGCGGGGGAGAAGAAGCCCCCGGCCAGGGGGAGCGATGTCTGCCACCTTAGAGCCACCGGGAGCCGCCACAGCCTGACATCCCACCCCAGCGAGGCCGCCAGCCCCAGGCTGAGGTCGGTCTTTAGCGAAGCCGGGTTGTTGCCGTTGCGGTTGCTGTATATCCCGCCGAGATTACCCTCGACGCGTCCTCCGGCGGTGACGGCCAGGCGGTGGGGGAGTCGCCAAAGGCGGCTCATCGACCAGGCCGCCGAGAGGTTGCCGTAAAGGAGCGAGGCGTTGCGCGCCGGATTCCCGGCGTTGTTGATTTCCACCCCCAGGTCGAGTTGTTGCCGCCAGGTGGCGGGGGCGAACTTCATCGCCTGAGCGCGCTGGTAGCTGAAAGCCGTGTGCCACCCGGTGTATTTGAGCGGCGACAGGTAGGTGTCGAGAAGGTGGCTGCTGCCCCCCTCCAGCATGAACGCCGAGCTGACCGGCCTTAACGGCTCCTCGGCTCGGAGCGAGGCTGCCCAGGATAGCGCCGCCATCAGCAATGTCAAGATATATCTGTGCATCATGAACGTTTTTATATACCTCCCGCCTCAGCCAGAATCATCCGCATCTCGTTGATGCATCTCTTAGACTCCTTGGCTTGAAGGCCGGCCATCGATGCCACTGCAATCAGGTCATCTTCGGCAGGGGTGATTTTGTCATTTATTGATGTCGAATGATAGCCGTTCATCCCTTCGCCGGGAAGGAGGTCGTATCCCGGAGCAAGAGACCACTCGTTGTCTTTGTATAGGAATGAGAAATTTTTGGCATGGTCATCTTTGTTACCTATGAGGAAGTTGAATACCATCAACTTGAAAATTTTTTCCAGCTCGTCAATGTTCCTTGTCAACGCGGCTCCTACCTTGAAAATGTGGCTGTAATCAATCGATGGTATGCGGTAATCGGCACACAGCAGTCCGGCTACACTCGCCACGTGTATTTTTTCACCATCTGCCGAACGGTCGTATCTTTCGGTAGCGAAATATTTGCCCTCGAACAGGCGTGTGCGTGGCATAGTCACTCCACATTGTGAAGCGAGCAAGGAATATCTGTACTCTGTCAGGCCAATATCCACAGGGTCGTGTAATGCCCTGAATTTCACCAGCCATTCAGAGTCATCCGCTTTGACGAATATTTTGGGACGTGCTCCTCCCGGCGAACCGCCCAAGCGCTGGAAGTCATCTATGCCGCTCCCGTCATAAGTGTCGGAGGAAAGGATTTTGCTGGCGTCAAGCGCAAGGGCTGTGAAATCAGAGAAATCGTTGTTTGACATGACCGAGCGGTCAGGTTCGAATTCCAGCGCGCCGCGCCCGGTTGACCCGACAAGTGCGAGCCTGTCAAGAATCGAGAGGCTCCTGATATTCACTCCCTTTTTCTGAAGGTACCTGTCGAGAATAAGCAGCCCCCATCCGTCTGGAAGGGAATCGTCGAATATGCCGAATCCTCCTCCGAATGGATTTGGTCGCGCGATGAACACCCCATCCTTTAATGGCAGCTCAAAAGGGGAGATTGAGAATCCTCCGGCGATCCACTGCGGGGAATATTCAAAAGCGCAGAGTCCCTTGGGGGTAAGCGCGATTTTACCGACTTCGTGTCCGTGGTATTTTACGATGATTTTATCAGTGGTGTTCATCTCTTGGTTCCTCGTTTCCTTTTGGGCGCAGAGTCGTTTATCACATCATCCAGAGAATTGTACTTTGTGTGTGTGAAAAGCTGAGAAAATTCGTCAAGGCAATCAATGGCCATTGCCACCCGCAACAATCCTGAAAAAGAAATCTCGCCAGTGGTTTCAAACCTGCGATATGTAGACAATGAGATTCCTCCCCTTTGGGCGAGGCCGCTTTGAGTCAGTGACAACTCAAGGCGTCTGCTCTTGACCCGGGAGGCGATTTGTAAGGCCATCTCCTTTGGGGTGAATATGCTAACTGCTAACATATGAGCGATTGTCGGGTGTTTTGGGGCTTAAGTGATAATATTTGAGCGGTTAGAAGAGGCGTTCCTGGCCGATGATTGAGTCGCGCAGCTCCTCGTCGCTCATCTCCGGTTCGGCCGGGACTGAGTCGTCGGGCTGCGAGTCAGGGCCGGGGCCGTCGTCGGCTGGCATCTCGATGTCGGCCTCCGCGTCGGGGCGGGGCTCAATCTCGGTGATTTCGCCGAGCTTGAAGGTTGTGAGGCGTTTTCCCTTGGCCTTGAATGACTTGACGGCGATGAAGTCTGTGGCGTCGACCTCGATTGCCTCCCTGTGGCTGTCGGGCCCGGCGAATGTGACGCTGAACCGTGCCCCCGGGGTGTCGGTCAGCAATATGAGCTGCGACTTGGGGTTGTCGCCGATGAACCGCTGCCGGCGGTTTGACGGCTCGAAGGTAAACCGTTTCAGGTAGGGGTAGCCCTGGTCTGCGTCAAACAGCACCGCCGTCCAGATATGGCTCGGACGGTATTTCTCGATGCGCAGTATGTCGACATGGTCGTAATGGTTGGTGGCGTCGAAAGTGGTGAGGTAATATTCACCCTGCCGGGTGACCACCAGCACCTTGTCTTCGCCGAAGAACTCGCCGAGAAGTTCGCCGCGCCCGTCGTAGTTGAGGCGCAGCACGTCGCGGTCAAACCACACCTCGCGCCCTCCGAGGGTGGAGGTGCCTTTTTCCTTGAGCGAGAAACGGTGTACCTCGTTGCGGGTGACGATGTTGCCCAGGCTCTGCTTCCCCTTGATGGCCAGCTCTGAGAAGTCGATGTCAAACTGCAGGCGGGTCAGGCGGGGCTTGGGCTTGAGGGTGACCTTCACAACCTCGGCCTCGCCGTTGGGGTTGGCCGAGAACCAGGCGATGCGGCTTCCGGCGGTACCGCGCGTGAGGTTGTACTCCTTGTCGCGTGTCACACCCGAGACCTTGAACCGCTTCATATAATATGTGCCTCCCCGGCCATCCTGGTAGATGACATTGTAGACCATGCGGTCATCCTTCTTGTCGAAAAGGCCGATATGCTTGACATTCTTGCCGATGAACAGCTTGTCGGCGACACGCACCACCTTGTAGCGCCCGTCGTTGTAGAATATGATCACCTCGTCGAGCACCGAGCAGTTGAAGAGGTATTCATCCTTCTTGAGCGACATGCCGATGAATCCCTCATCGCGGTTGAAATAAAGCTTCTCGTTGGCCTCGGCCACGCGCGACGCCTCGATGTTGTCGAAGGCACGGACGACAGTGCGGCGCGGAAACGCCGCGCCGTATTTCTCCTTGAGCGACAGGAACCAGTCGACGGTGTAGTCGGTCAGATGGTCGAGATGACCTTTCAGTTCGGCGATGCGCTCGTTGTGGAGGGCGATGACGCGGTCGGCCTCCTTGGCCGAGAATTTCAGTATGCGCTTCATCTTTATCTCCATCAGGCGCAGCACGTCGTCGTCGGTCACCTCGCGGACGAGCTGGGGCAGGAACGGCCTGAGGCGTTTGTGGACGTGGGCCACCACGGCCTCCATCGTCTCCCCCTGCTCAAACTCCTTGTCCTTGTAGATGCGCTCCTCGATGAAGATGCGCTCCAGCGAGGCGAAATGGAGCTGCTCGCTGACCTCGCCGAGCTTTATCTCAAGCTCGCGGCGCAGCAGGTCGCGGGTGCGCTCGGCGCTGTGGCGCAGCAGGTCGCTGACGGTCAGGAATACAGGCTTGCGGTCGCTGATGACGCAGCAGTTGGGGGAGATGGCCACCTCGCAGTCGGTGAAGGCGTATAGCGCGTCGATGGCCTTGTCTGACGAGGTGCCGCTCTGGAGATGCACCAGTATGCGGGCCTGGTCGGAGGTGTTGTCGTCGACCTTGCGTATCTTTATCTTCCCCTTCTCGTAAGCCTTGAGTATCGATTCGATGACGGTGCGGGTGGTCTTGCCGTAAGGTATCTCGGTGACGGCGAGGGTCACATTGTCGATTTTCTCGATTTTGGCCCTGACGCGCACGCTGCCTCCGCGCTCGCCGTCATTGTAGCGGGCCACGTCGATGAGTCCGCCGGTGGGGAAGTCGGGCAGCAGGGTGAACGCGCGTCCCTGCAGGTGGGCGATGGCCGAGTCGATAATCTCGTTGAAGTTGTGTGGCAGAATCTTCGAGGAGAGGCCGACGGCGATACCCTCGACCCCCTGGAAGAGCAGCAAGGGGAACTTGACCGGGAGGGTCACCGGTTCCTGCTTGCGGCCGTCGTAAGACGGCACCCAGTCGGTGATCTTGGCGTTGTAGAGCGCGTCGAGGGCGAAGGGGGAGAGGCGCGCCTCGATGTAACGTCCGGCAGCCGCGTCGTCGCCGGTGAGGATGTTGCCCCAGTTTCCCTGGGTGTCGATCAGCAGCTCCTTCTGGCCCAGCTGCACGAGCGCGTCCTTGATTGACGCGTCGCCATGGGGGTGGTACTGCATGGTGTTGCCGACAATGTTGGCCACCTTGTTGTAGCGTCCGTCGTCGATGGTCTTCATCGAGTGGAGGATGCGTCGCTGCACAGGCTTGAGGCCGTCGTCGATATGCGGCACGGCGCGTTCGAGTATGACATATGACGCGTAGTCGAGAAACCAGTTGCGGTACATTCCCCCGAGCCTCAGGCGCGAGGCTTCGGTGCCGATGGTGGGGGGCAGCGCGCCCGCCTCCTCTTCCTCGGCGATTTCCTCGGCGGCCTCTTCTGCGAGGCTGCCGGCGGTCAGCTCATCCTCCGGGATGCGTTCGATGTCGTTTTTTCCTGGTGTATTGTTGTCGGTCATTGTCAAGGCAAAGAATAGGGAAGTGGTGGGGCGCGGCGGGGCGCGCCGTCTGCAAAGTTACGAAAAAAACTCCGTAAACCCTCCCCTCATCCCCCTAAATTTAAATAGGAGAGGGGGATTGATGTTGCGGGAATCGTGGAATATGCGTAACTTTGCCGCCGTGAAGCCGGGGCTGCCCGGCTCGCTTCGACCAAGACATACCTGCTTACTAAGTTAATCTTAACTACATTCATCTTTCAACCGTTTTTTCAACCATGAAAAGATTTTTACTCGGGGCCGGAGTCCTCGGAGCCGTCATGGCCGCGCATGCCGACGGTGATCCCGTGGAGACCCGCGCCTATTATTCGACAAATCCCGGAAACGCCGTGGGCAAAGCCGCGACGATAACAATCGACGGGGAGTTCACCGACTGGTCAGACGACATGATTGTGGCCACATGCGGCGCCAACGACATGGCCACCGCCTTCTGCGGCTCCCATGAGAACTGTGTCCTCGACTGTTACGCGCTCTATGCCGCCTGGGATGACGACAACCTCTATTTCGCCTGGCAGATGGTCAACACCGGCGATGTCTGGGCCCGTCCGGGCGACGGCCCGCTGACCGACGGTGGCCGCATCGGGGATGTCCCCTTCATCCTCTCGCTGTCGGTTGACCGCACCAAGCCCGGCATGACGGGCCATCTCACCGATGGCCGTTTCATCTGGGGCGACAACGCCACTAACGGCGTGGAGTTCACCTCACACACCGATTTCCTCTTCTTCATGAGCGGGAAGGTGGGCCAGGGCGCGCCCGCGATGTTCACCGGCAACGCCCAGGGGCTGACTGATTACGGTGCCAACTGCAAGCTGTTCAGCACTCTCGGCGTGTCATACGCGATGAAGGAGGGTTTCGCTCCCTCACACCTGTGGCGCCAGCGCACCACTGCCGACTGGTACAATCCGGGCGAACTGGCATCAGACCCCTCGGTGGTCGACAACATCTATGACCCCGAATGCTACGACAACCTGATGGCCGGCCCTGTCGAGGGACTGAAGCCCCACGACACATCGTTTGACTCCTTCTATGAAATCAAGATTCCGATGACGGCTGTAGGCATCACCCGCGAGTGGCTTGAGGAGAACGGCATCGGCGTGCGCCTTGTCGCGACCCGTGGCGAGAGCGGCATCGACTGTGTGCCTTACGACCCCACTATGGCCGACAACATCCTCGGCCCGTATGGGAAAGACAACTCCACCTCGCATGAGAAGGATGACATCGACAACATCACCTACGCGCTCGCGTCGGTGGGGAATGTCCGCTCCAACGATGTCCCGACACCTCCGACTCCCCCGACTCCTCCCACGCCCCCGACCCCTCCCGCCGAGGGTGACTGGACGGTCTATTTCGTCAATGACGGCACCGCCGCGGCCTGGAACCCCGTCTATGCTTACATCTGGGAGCCTGCCAACGCCAACAAGGCTTACGCCGGCGCATGGCCCGGCACGGCCATGACCCAGACCGAGATTGAATCTTACGGCGAGGTGTGGGCCTACTCGTTCACCCCCGACAGCCCCTCGGCTTCGCTGATGGTGATTTTCAACAATGGCAGCGGCGGCTCAAGCAACCAGACCACTGACCTCGTCTGCGAGCCTGGCGGTGTCTACAAGTTCACCGGCAAGGTGGGCGAGTTCTCGGGGATTGAGAAGGTCGGCGATGCGGCCTCGTCGCTTCCCTACTCCATCGAGGGGCTGACCGTCACCGCCTCCGCGCCCGTGACTGTCTACAACGCCCAGGGCCAGGTGGTGGCAACAGCCGCCGCAGGCGCTGTGGAGCTGCCCGCCGCAGGTCTCTACATCATCTCCTCGGGCAACACGACAGGCAAGCACCTCGTGCGCTGAGCCTGCCCCGGATGACGCTCCCGGGGGCAATGCGGGCTGTTTTGTGGTGAATTATACCGATTTATCACGCCGCGACCCGCAAAAATGCGCCAAAAGATTTTGTCAATCAAAAAAAACTCCGTAATTTTGCCCCGCAAATCGCAAAGGCGCAAACCTTTGTGGGCGGGGCAAACCCCGGGATTTGCCGAGACAAGAATTAAACAAAACTCTAAGAATAAGAACCCCAAAAAATGATTATCGTACAAGTTAAAGAAGGCGACAACATCGAAAAAGCTCTCAAGAAATTCAAGCGCAAATATGAGAAGACCGGCATCGTGAAGGAACTTCGCAGCCGCCAGGCCTTCGAGAAGCCCTCAGTGACAAACCGCAAGAAGATGATGAAGGCGGTTTACGTCCAGAAGCTGCGCCTCGTTGAGGAATAATTGATGTTTCGTAACATCGTCTGGGTTTTTCCTTGAGGAAAATTTGGATTTTACGAAGAAATGTCATAACTTCGCTACCGGAGCCTCTCTCATTCTGCTCCCTTGACCGGCCCGGCCGGTGGTTATCAGTCTGACCGAAAGCGAAGTTGACAATGCTGATACAATCATTTTTGACATACATCCGGTGTGAGCTGAGTCTCTCAGTTCATACCGTTTTGTCGTATTCTGTCGACTTGCGCCAGTTTCGCGGCTTTGTCACCGGCAAGCCGCAGCCCAAGCCACCGCTGCCGCAGGCTGATGACGGCTTCGACCCGCTGAGCGTCACCACTTCAGACATCCGCCAATGGCTGATGACCCTGGCCGAGGAGGGGATCTCGCCGCGCACCTTGCGCCGCAAGCTCACCGCCGTCAGCTCCTTTTACGCTTACCTGCTGCGCCAGGGGCTGACCGCGGTCAACCCCGCCCGCGACGTCGAGATGGCCAAGCTGCCGAAGCCCCTTCCGGTCAACCTGCGCCAGGCAGAGGTCAACCATATCATAGAGGAGGACATGGAGGATGCCTCGGCCTCGGGCGGCTTCATCGCCAGGCGCGACTCGCTGATTATGCTCATGTTGTATTCCACCGGGATGCGGCGCGCCGAACTGATAGGACTGGCCGACTCGGCGGTGGACACGGGGCGGGGCGAACTAAAAGTGGTCGGAAAGCGTAATAAGGAGAGAATAATCCCCTTCGGGAGCGAGTTGCGCGAGGCGGTGGAGAGCTACCGCCAGGTGCGCGACCGGGTGGCCGGAGGGCCGACCGACGCTTTCTTTGTCAGGCCCGACGGCTCGCCGCTCTATCCGATGCTGGTGGAGAGGGTGGTCAGGAAAGCCCTGCAGGGACGCGCCCACGCCGGGAGGCTCAGCCCCCATGTGCTGCGCCATTCCTTCGCTTCCGACATGCTCAACAACGGCGCCGACCTGGTGGCCGTGCAGCAGCTCCTGGGGCATGAATCTCTCGCAACTACACAGGTTTACACCCATATAACCTACCGAGATCTCAAACAGAATTACCAACTCGCCCATCCCCGGGCGGGAAACTCCGCGGCGGCGCGCTCCACGCAGCCGGGAGGCCCCGCCGGAAATGGCCCTAAAACCTGAAAAGGAGGACAAAACCATGGATGTCAACATTCAAGCAATCAACTTCGACGCGTCAGAGAAACTTGTCGCTTTCGTCAACAAAAAAGCCGAACGCCTCCAGCGTCATTTCCCCGATATAACCACCGTGGAGGTCAAGCTCACCGTGGTCAAGCCTGAGACGGCGATGAACAAAGAGGCGGTGATCACCGTCCTGGTGCCCAAGAGCGAATTTGTGGCCAACAAGACCGCTGACACCTTCGAGGAGGCGATTGACCTCTGCCTGGAGGCTGTGGGCAAGATGGCCGAGAAAGCCAAGGAGAAGAAATGAGCCGTCTCCGGGGCTGCCCGGAGTGTGAAGGGTGTCGCCCCGAAGCCACGCCCGATGACATAATGCAGGCGGAAGCCGTCCGGATGATTTCAGCCGGTGGTTTCCGCCTGTCGTGTCTGGCAGGGCGCCCGGCGGAGGCGCGGGAGTTGGTGTTTACCGAAAAAAGGATTACATTTGTGGCAGATTGACAATATCCATGAAAAACGGAAACAAAAACAGAAAGAGAATAAGATTCGGACTGCTGCCGCGGATTGTGGTGGCGATAGCACTCGGCATCGTGTGCGGCTGGGTGCTGCCGATGTGGGCCACACGGATGTTCGCCACCTTCAACCAGCTGTTCAGCGAGTTCCTCGGGTTCTGCATCCCGCTGATAATCGTGGGGTTCGTGGCCCCGGCGATCGCCGACATCGGGGCCAAGGCGGGCAAGATGCTCGTCGCCACCGCCCTGCTGGCCTATTTCGCCACGATGTGCGCGGGGATGCTGTCTTATGCCGCCGGGCAGTTGTTCTTCCCCGGGATGATTGCCCCCGACGGGTTTGTCGAGGCTGAGGCCGGGGCTGTCGAGATCGCTCCATGGTTCACGGTGACGATACCCCCGCTGATGAGTGTGATGACGGCGCTGGTGACCGCGTTTGTCGTGGGTCTGGGCGCGTCGCGTCTGAAAGGTGATGTCATCCGCGGACTCCTCGGCGAGTTCCGCTCGATAGTCGACATGGTGATACGCAAGGCCATAGTGCCGCTGCTGCCGGTCTATATCTTCGGCATATTCCTGGGGATGACCGCCGCCGGCGAGGTGGCCACTGTCCTGTCTGCGTTCCTGAAGATAATACTGGTGATATTCGCTCTCCATGTCCTGCTGCTTGTGGGGCAGTATGCCGTGGCGTCGCTTTTCGCCAAGGGTGGCATATCACGAAACCCCTTCAAGTTGCTGTGGACCATGATGCCGGCCTATTTCACCGCCCTCGGCACACAGTCGTCGGCCGCGACCATCCCGGTGACCCTTGAGCGCACCATACGCATGGGGGTCGACAAGGACGTGGCCGGGTTCACCGTGCCGCTCTGCGCCACGATACATATGTCGGGGAGCTGCCTGAAACTTGTCGCCTGCGCCATGGCCCTGATGCTGCTGAAAGGCATGCCGTATGACTTCGGGATGTTCATGGGGTTTGTCGCGATGCTGGGAATCACGATAGTGGCCGCCCCCGGTGTGCCGGGCGGGGCGGTGATGGCCTCCCTCGGCCTGCTCAGCTCGATACTCGGCTTCTCCGAGGCCGACAACGCGCTGATGATAGCCCTCTACATCGCCATGGACTCGTTCGGGACCGCCTGCAATGTCACCGGCGACGGGGCGCTGTCGGTGATAATCAACCGTTTCTTCGGGCGGCGGTCTGCCCCGGGCGCGGTTTCCACGCCTGAGTAGCCCCCGGGGTGAAGCCCGATAGCGGCGCAGGCCCGCGATGAGTGTCGTTGTTGCTCATCGCGGGCCTGCGGCGTTGTGAGGGGATGGGGGCGGGCTTTATTTGCCGGCTTTGTAGCGGGCTGCCTGCTCTGCTATGAGGGCGGCGTCGTCGAAGTAGTTGATTTTCATCGCGGCGCGCACCTTGTCGAGGGTGTCGGCGGCCTCCTCGCGGGCTTTGGCCGACCCGTTCTTGAGGATTTCGTAGACACCGGGGATGTTCTGCTCCCACTGCTTGCGGCGCTCGCGTATCGGGGCAAGGATCTCCTCAAGCACGTTGATGAGGAGCTTCTTGACGGTGCCGTCGCCGAGTCCGCCACGTGTGTAGTGGTCTTTGAGCTCCTGGAGGTTCTTGTAGTCGGGGAGATACTTGGCGAAATGCTCGTCGGTGCAGAACGCGTCGAGGTAGATGAAGGGGCAGTTCCCCTCGAGGTGTCCCGGAGAGTCGACGGTCAGGTGCTCGGGGTCGGTGTACATGCTCTTCACCTTCTTGGCCAGCTCCTTGGGGGTGTCGCTCAGGTAGATGCAGTTGCCCAGCGACTTGCTCATCTTCGCCTTGCCGTCGGTGCCGGGCAGGCGCAGGCATGCGGCGTTGTCGGGCAGCAGGATCTCAGGCTCGACGAGGGTGTCGCCGTAGATGTTGTTGAAGCGGTTGACAATCTCGCGGGTCAGCTCGATCATCGGGGCCTGGTCTTCGCCGACAGGCACCGTGGTGGCCTTGAATGCGGTGATGTCGGATGCCTGGCTCACGGGGTAGCAGAAGAAGCCCACGGGGATGCTCTGCTCGAAGTTGCGCATCTTTATCTCGGTCTTCACCGTGGGGTTGCGCTGCACACGCGACACCGTCACGAGGTTCATGTAGTAGAACGCCAGCTCTGTCAGCTCGGGCACATGGGTCTGCACGAAGATGGTCGACTTCGAGGGGTCGATGCCTGCCGAGAGGTAGTCGAGGGCCACCTCGATTACGTTCTGACGCACCTTCTCGGGGTTGTCGGCGTTGTCGGTCAGGGCCTGCGCGTCGGCGATCATGATGAAAATCTTGTCGAACTCGCCTGAGTTCTGCAGTTCGACACGGCGGCGCAGCGAGCCTACATAATGGCCAAGATGGAGGCGGCCGGTCGGACGGTCGCCCGTAAGTATCACTTTTTGCATTCGTTTCAAATTTTTCAGATGGCAAAGTTACCCATTTTTTGTTGATTATTTAGACGGTGAATGAAGAAAATTTCGTAAATTTGTGCCCAGAAACCCAAACACAAAAATCCATTTACTTCAACATGGTAAGCTACAAAGAATTAGGCCTGGTCAACACCCGTGAGATGTTTGCCAAGGCCATCAAAGGCGGTTATGCAATCCCCGCCTTCAACTTCAACAACATGGAGCAGCTCCAGGCCATCATCAAGGCCGCTGCCGAAGAGAAGTCTCCCGTGATCCTCCAGGTTTCCAAAGGCGCCCGCAACTATGCCAACGCCACCCTGCTCCGCTACATGGCCCAGGGTGCTGTCGCCTATGCCAAGGAACTCGGCTGGGAGAACCCCCAGATTGTCCTCCACCTCGACCACGGTGACAGCTTCGAGCTTTGCAAGAGCTGCATCGACAGCGGTTTCTCTTCCGTGATGATCGACGGAAGCCACCTCCCCTACGAGGAGAACGTGGCCCTGACCAAGCAGGTCGTTGACTACGCCCACCAGTACGACGTGACCGTCGAAGGTGAGCTCGGCGTTCTCGCCGGCGTGGAAGATGAGGTTTCCTCTGACCACCACACATACACCGACCCCGAAGAGGTGATCGACTTCGCCACCCGCACCGGTTGCGACTCCCTCGCCATCTCAATCGGCACCAGCCACGGCGCATACAAGTTCACTCCCGAGCAGTGCACCCGCAACGCCGACGGCAAGCTCGTTCCTCCCCCCCTGGCATTCGAGGTTCTCGATGCAGTAATGGAGAAACTTCCCGGCTTCCCCATCGTGCTCCACGGTTCAAGCTCTGTTCCCCAGGAATATGTCGACATCATCAACGCCAACGGCGGCAAGCTCCCCGATGCCATCGGTATTCCCGAAGAGGAGCTCCGCAAGGCTGCCAAGAGCGCCGTTTGCAAGATCAACATCGACTCCGACTCCCGTCTGGCCATGACCGCCGCTGTCCGCAAGATCTTCAACGACAAGCCCGGTGAGTTCGACCCCCGCAAATACCTCGGCCCGGCCCGCGACGAGATGGAGAAGCTCTACAAGCACAAAATCGTCAACGTGCTCGGTTCCAACGGCAAAGCCGAATAATACCGACCTGATTACGCCGACGCGGCCCCGACGCCGCGCCTGACACCCATAACGAAGGCCCGAAACCGCATCCCGGTTCCGGGCCTTCACTTTTAGTTCGCCCGACATGGGCATCATCTAACGGGTGAAAGTCCCGAGCGCGCCC
>CATZGB010000028.1 GCA_958418815.1 uncultured Bacteroidales bacterium
GCTAATGCCGACTTGAAAATCTATAATCAAGTCGGCTTTTTTCGGACGGATACGATTAAAATTGATTCCTCGGATTTAGGGGTATTCTGGTTAATACACTGTATGACGAAAAAACCTCCCGCTCGCCCTAAAGGGCGGCGGGAGGTCGTTTATGATTGGGTAATCAGCTTATCAGCCGTTTACTTTCTTCATGTGGGCGATGAGGTCGAGAACCTTGTTGGAGTAGCCGATCTCATTGTCATACCAGCTTACTACCTTGACGAAGTTGGGGGTCAGGTAAACACCGGCGTTGGCGTCGAAGATGGAGGTGCGGGCGTCGCCGAGGAAGTCGCTGGAAACGACTGCGTCTTCGGTGTAGCCGAGAACACCCTTGAGTTCGCCTTCTGCGGCTTCCTTCATGGCAGCGCAGATTTCCTCTTTGGTGGCGCCCTTCTTGAGGTTTACGGTCAGGTCGACAACGGAAACGTCAAGGGTGGGGACACGCATGGAGATACCGGTCAGCTTGCCGTTGAGTTCGGGGATAACCTTGCCCACAGCCTTGGCGGCGCCGGTGGAGGAGGGGATGATGTTGCCGGAAGCGGCACGGCCTCCGCGCCAGTCCTTCATCGAGGGACCGTCAACGGTCTTCTGGGTGGCGGTGGTGGAGTGAACGGTGGTCATGAGGCCGGTCTCGATGCCAAACTTGTCGTTGAGGACCTTGGCGATGGGGGCGAGACAGTTGGTGGTGCAGGAAGCGTTGGAAACGAACTGCTGTCCGGCGTAGGTGTTCTCGTTCACGCCGCATACGAACATGGGGGTGTCGTCCTTGGAGGGAGCAGACATAACCACGTATTTTGCGCCGGCTTCGATGTGGGCCTGGGCCTTTTCTTTGGTGAGGAAGAGACCGGTGGACTCAACTACATATTCTGCGCCGACAGCACCCCAGTTGATTTCTTTGGGGTCGCGGCATGCGGTAACGCGGATTTCCTTGCCGTTGACAATCAGGAGGCTCTTCTCGAGGTCGTAGTCAACGGTTCCGTCGAACTGGCCGTGCATTGTGTCATACTTGAGCATGTAAGCCATGTAGTCAACGGGGAGAAGGTCGTTGATGGCAACAACTTCGATGTCTTCGCGCTTTGTGGAGGCACGGAAGACAAAACGGCCGATACGGCCGAAGCCGTTAATACCTATTTTAGTCATAGTGGGTTGGGTTGTTAAAGAACTATTTGGTAAAATGTTGTAAGTCTTTCAAAATCAGTGTACAGCCCCGGTCTGCATCCGCTGTTGGAGGCGCGGTGCTTTTTGGGCTGTGCAAAGTTAGTAAATTTTTTATAAACGGAGACAAAACCCGCCTCTTTTTTCGCCGAATCAAGAAAAATTTCCTTAATCGGGAGAGGAACCGGGAGCGGGAGGGGCGTGTGGCGTTTTCCCGCGTTGGTGTCACTTGCGGGTGAGCGTGTAGTTGAGCTGCGTGTCAGGCCGCTGCAGGTCTGCTCCGGCGAGGGTCAGTGTCGAGTCGTTGTCGACAAGGAAATATCTTACCTCGGCAGAGGATGTGGCCTGGTCGGCGGCGCGGTCGGCATGGTCGGGCACCAGCTTCAGGTAGCGTTGGGCGGAATCCTGCGGGGTGGAGGTGTGGAGCGAGAAATCCCCCTCCGAGACAAACACCGCGTCAGCCTTGCCGATATACCGCTCGGTGAGCTTGTAGTCGCCTCCGTTGCCGTCATCGTCATAGTCGAGGACGAGGGTGTACTCTATCCCCTCGGCGTCGGCTGCCGGAAGCACTCCGGTGTATGTGATGTCGCCGTCGGCCTGTGTCGTGCAGGCCGTCGCGGGGCATTCATCGGAAGAGGCGCATTTCTTGTGGTCGGAGCATGCGGCCACCATCAGCACTGCGGCGGCCAAAGAGAGATAAGTCTTTAGGTTCATATCGGTTGCGGGTAGATAGGTCGGTTAATATCAAATCGGTTTATATGTAACAACCGGCCTCTCCGGAAAGTTCATCAGCAGTGGCATATTTGTCGCTGTCTGGTAAAAACTTTCAGGTTCAATATGGCTTTCTGTTTTCCTCGGTCAGATGACTCATTCACTGAAACATAGGGGGTGTCAATGCATAAAACCATCGATGACAATCATTTAAACACGTTTGCCTGATGCGAAAAAACAGATACTGATTTGGTGTCTGAACCATAACTGTCTGCTTTGAATCCATTGGCGAATCCGGAGGATTCATTAACTATTAGCCCCGGGTTGGCGCGCGGGAGCCCCTTGCGGGCGACCAAGCGGCAACCCGGGGTTGCTGACATCAGGCGTGAGATTCTGAAAGAATCTTTTATATAAGACAAGCTCATGTAAAGGCAACATCACATCTATAAAAGATTCTTTCAGAATCTCACGCCTGGCGTATTTACCGGGGGTTACCGGCCTGTCGGCCGCCAACCCCCGGCTAATAGTTGATGAATCCTACGGATTCGCGGACGAACCATACATATGGGTATTCATTGGCGAATCCTACGGATTCGTGGACGAACCATACATAACGGGTATTCATTGTTTCGGACGTCCGCCGAAAGAGAATCCCAAGGTCAGCCCCGCGCAGTTGTAGCCGGTGCGGCAGACTGTGGCGAACGCCGTCAGGCGGAACAGCTGCCAGAACTCCACGCCGACACGCGGCATCACCACAAGTGACGTGCCCTTTGAAGAGAACGTGACATCACCGACCACATCATTGAATCCGACACCAATGCCAAGCCCGGCGAACGGATTGACCTTGCTGCTGCGTCGGAAATTGTAATTGCCCACTACGCCGATGGTAAGTGTGCGGTTGAGCTGCGTTTGGTTATAAGCGTAACTCCCTACAGGTATTCCTTCGGCGTAAACCGTACCTGAGGTGAAGAATTCATGGCGCGGGAAATCTATCTGCATAAACACTCCGCAGTCGACAGGGACAGACTGGAAGTTGTAACTCAGGGACGCTCCAAAGCTGAGGAACACCTTGTTGGTCCCTCCGTTGTAGCCTCCCAGTGGGATTGTCGGACCTACATAGAAGCCACCTTCGACATTCTGCACTTTGCTTTCCTGGGCGAATATTCCGAGAAAGCACAGCATCGTGATTGCAAGCAATGTGAAACGTTTCATGCGCATTGAGATGGATGTTTGGTGATTTGTGATGTGAATGGTATATGATGAAGAGGATATACTGTGCATTAATAATGCCCTTCGAGGATTGTCCCGTTGTCGAAAGTGACGGTGATGGTTGATGAGGGCTGGATGTCGAGATAGCCGCAGGGTTCGTCGGGAGTTACCATTGTGGAAGAATAGACATCCCCGTCGATGTCGGCCACTTCTATGGTCGCACAGAAGTAGGGCATTGATGTTGACAGGCACGCCATTGAGGATTCAAAGGTTATGTATGACGGGTACTTGAACGGCATCTTTTTCTGGTTGCCTGGAGGTGGTGTGATAGGTATTACGGGAGGAGGATCATCACAAAATGCGGCAAATGAGATAGCCATCGCCGTCAAGGACAAAAGAATCTTTGGAAGTTTTGACATATGGATTTTTGGTTTCGTTACAACGCAAATTTACGAAAAAAACTAAAAGACCAGCAATGTCAGGGAGGAGAAAAACCTTTCACGGCAAAATTGAAATATGCTTATAATCAATCGACTCGGTTTGGGTTGACTTGAAAAAACTTGCATCGACGCAAAATCGATTCCAGAAAGCCGGGAAACAGGAGTTTTTTATTCCTTCATAGGGGACATCAGGTCGAGCAATTCAGCTTTTCTCGGGAAGTCAAGCTTTGAGATTTTTGCTTTCAACCGTGATCTGCGTACATAGAGGAGCCCGATTTCGATGGACATGATGATGGCGATAGCCTGGTTTGACAAGCCGGAGCAGCATAATGCCATCAGCACGTAGTCGGTGTCGGTAATCTTGTCGGTTGACTCGCGCAATTCTTTGATTATGTTGTCGTTGTATTGGTCTATGTCATCAAATATGCCGTTTATGAAATCGGCGTTGTTTTTCAGGTCAAAGATGGTGGTCTCGATCAGCTTTGCGAGTTTGTTGCTGTTTTTAGGTGAGGGCGCCGTGTAATATTCCCCGCAAAGCCGGTCAAGGATATTGAATTGCTTGTTGAAAAGTTTTTTCCACTGGGTCTGTTTCGAGGTGATGAGTTCGGCCTCGGCAGACAGACGCTCCACTTCAAGGCGCAATATGTCATGGTCTTTCAGCAAGGCATTTAGACGATTACGCAGTAATTTCCGGCGGTAAAAGAGGTAGGTTGCCGCCAGAAAAGCGACGCATAAGCATATCGCTATCGTCAGAATGAATGTCAGTCTCTGGTTTCTTGCCTTGTCCGCCGCTTGCTCCATAAGGAGGTTGTCATATATGAAGGCGGCTTCAGAGGCTCTTTGTCTACTTAGGGCTTGGAGGAATGAATTGTTGGAATTGTTTTCTTTCAAGAGCGCGGTGTAAGCCTTTTCAAAGTCTCCGTTGGCTGCATAAATAGGGTGAAGTGAAACATACAGAGGGGATGCCAGGGTGTCAATGAGCCTGTAGACAGAGTCAGCTTCTTTTTCGTATCCTAACTGTATGTATGCCAAAACCAAGGCTTGTCTGTGATGAGGCTCTTTTAAGGGCATACCGGTCTTTTCGACCTCTTTCAAGTAGTCGATTCCGCCTTGCCAATCCGATATGTTGAATTTGGCGAAGGCCATATAGAACAACGCTTCTGTCATTGTGACAGTGTCTCCCATGGCAGTGGCGAGAGACCTGGCCGAATCAAGGAGATTCACCGCTTTATGTATCTTTCCCGTCGAGATGTATGAATTGGCGAGATTGCATCGCTCGTAGTTCCAGTATTCCTCATTGCCTGATTTGCGGAACGCGTTGACGGCTTTTTGAGAATACATCAGCGCCATGTCCATGCTGTACACATCATGGTAAACCGAGGAGATTTCGCGGTCGATCAGCCCGAGGTAAAACCAGTTTTCCTGTTCGGTGGCGAGCCGTTCGCTTTCCAGCTGGTTCCTGATGGCCTCGTCATACAGGCCGGCCTCTCTTTGCAGCTGTCCGAGATAATAGAGTGACAACATCCTCTGACGCTGTCCGGGGTGGTCGCGGTAATAGTCGGCCGTGCGGGAGATGAGGTCAAGCGATGCGGGCCGGTCGGTCTTTACCTGGGCCTGGGTCAGCAGTAGGTCATATAGAGCGCGGTCGGCGGGTGTTGATATTGTTGTCGTGTCGATGGCCTGCAGGATGGAGAGGGCCGAGTCGGGGTCGGAGTCCATTATGGAGTCGGCCCGCTCAAGCGATGGCATATGGATGGCCTCGTTGTGGCAGGAACCGCAAAGGAGGCTCAGAGACAGGATTATGGCGATGAATACAGGGAGATGGCGCATACGGAGACGGATTGGCTGGATAGACTGGCGAAGCTGAATGGGGAGAGGGGCGCAAACAGGAGTGGAGAGAGGGGACGGGGAGGTTATCCGTCTGAGGGGGATGTGTCTGCGTCGGCATCCGTGGTGGCAGGCAAGCGGAAGAGGGAGAAGTTGACAGAGCCGTAGGCGCGGTGTTCGAGGAAGTGGGGCAGGCTGGAGAAATCGTGCTTGCCGGAATGCTCGATGATGAACAGCGACCCGGGTTTCAGCAGCTTTGACTCAAGGATTTTGCCTGGAATCTCGGCGAAGCCTGGCAGGTCGTATGGAGGGTCGGCGAATACGATGTCGAAGGAGCGGGGGGAGGCCTGTATGTAACGCAGCGCGTCGCCGCGCAGCAGGGTGTGGTTGTCGGCCCCGAGCTGTGAGGCCACCTTGCGGATGAAGTTGGCCTGGGTGGCGGCTTTCTCGACGGATGTCACCGAGCGGCATCCGCGCGACAGCAGTTCGAACGACACAGCGCCGGTGCCGGCGAAAAGGTCGAGCGCGTCGGGGGTCTCCTCCTCGAAGTCGACAAGGTTCTCGATGACATTGAATATGTTCTCGCGGGCGAAATCGGTGGTGGGGCGGGCGGTGATGTTGGTCGGGACGTCAAACCGTCGGCGGCCATATTTTCCTCTGATTATGCGCATTGTGGTGGCTGATTGGATAGTTATGGAATACTGTGCGGGAGGGCGAGCGGGGCCACAATCATCTCGAAGGGGGTGCGCAGGGCGGCCCTGCCGGCGCGGAACATCGTGGAGGGGAATATCGCCGGCATCACATAGCGGACAAAGCGGCGCAGCATCGGGGCAACGGCTCCGCGCGAGGCGGTGTCGCCTGCGAGGATTATCTCGTCGGTGGGGGTGAGGCCGAACCCCTCGCGGCAGGCCATGATGTAATACACCGAGTCCATCGGGTCGCGCACCGGGTAGCTGTTCATCACCATCGGGGCGGTGTCGCCGAGGATGACGATGTCGCATCGCCCCTGGCGCAGGTTGACGATCATCTTCCCCCGGGGCCGGGTGGGGTGCTTGGCCTTGAAGTAGAGGGCGAGGGGGGAGAGGGTGTGGCCCACGCGCGGGTTGTTGAATGTGCGGCGCAGGAAGCCGAGGAATTCCCGGTTGACCCCGGTGAGCATCGTGGCTCCCAGTCCGGGCAGCTCCTCGGCGATGATTTCCTCGGGGCCGTCGGCGGTGGAGGGGGGGAAGGCGTTGGCAAACGCCTGTCGGCGAGCCTCGTCTGAAGACAGCATGTCGGGCACCGGCATGGCCCTGCGCTCAGGCAGCAGGATGGTCACGCGGTTGAAGTCTGACAGCAGCAGGGGATTGTCGTAGACTGCCTCCTGGAACGCCTTCAAGGGTGTGGCCGATGAGGCCAGGGGGATATCCTCGGCTATCAGCGTGTGATGCTCGATGGGGGAGAATGCCATGACAGAGAGGGTGTCGGAGGTCGGCTCCATCACCAGCTGCCACATTCGCGGCTCTTTTATCATCTCTTTGTCGAGCATCGGGGGGTGAATCTGAATAGTGATAAACTTTGATGACAGGGATTGAGGTCGGCCCTGCAGGGGGAAGGGGGGAACCGCGAGGGTCAGAAGTCGCGGTGGGTGGCCATTCCGCCTGTGCCGAAACCTCCGGTCTGGATGCTGCCGTTGCCCCTGCGGTTGAATCCCGAGTTGTTGTATTGCGAGCCGTTGCCCCAGGCCCCCTGGTCGGGGTCGTAGCCCTCCTCATCCTCCTCTTCGGGGTTGCGTTGCGGGGCCTCTTTGGTCTTCGGCTTGTTTTTCTTTATGGCGTCGGGCTTCTGCATGTCTACCGGGGTGTCGAGCAGCGACCAGTCCTGCTCGAGGTCCCAGTTCTTGCGCAGCAGCAGTTTCTTGGGATAGTAGAAGACATCCTCGGGGAGGCGCTTGTCGGCGAGGTTGCCGGTGGTCCACTGGCCGTCGCCGTCAATGTCGATGAACGCGCGGGCGTAGTAGGTGGCCGGGGCCACGTAGCTGAATGCCGCGCTGCCGTTGCTTACCGTGGCCGTCGCCTCCACCTTGTCGGAGCTGGAGAGCAGCTCGACGATGACGTTGACGCTGTCGGGCAGTGAGAGCGCCGCCAGGTCGGTCAGGTTGAGGTATATGTTGCCGTAGTCGTCGAGTTTCTTGGTGGTGAACTCATGGGTGAAGCTCTTGTTGAACTCCCCGTAGATGTTTTCCACACGGGCCGAGTCGGCGGTGAAGCGGTATTTTGTCCCCTCCTCCCATTTGGCGGTCAATATCAGGGCGCGGGGGGTGGCGGAGTCGGGCAGGAGGCTGGCGTCGGCGACGGGCTTCCATATGGTGTCGGCCATCACCTCAAGCCGCCATGCGTCGGCCGGCACGGGGCGCAGCGGTTCGGGGGCCTCGAACCTCACGGGCAGGTTGAGCTCCTGTGTCGCGGGGGTGGAGGCTTTCAGGTCGAGGAATGTCGGCTTGGTGATGGTGTCGGCGATTGCCGCCGCCAGGGCGGCGGAGTCACCCTTCTCGCGGGCCTCCTCGATGGCCTTCAGTTTCTTCTCCCAGGCTTTCTGGGCGGCTTTCTCGTCGGTCTTGGGCCGTCGCCAGAACATTTTCAGCGTGTCTGTCTGCCAGACGAGCCGGTCGAGGGTGTCGGTCTTCTGGTATCGGGCGGCCAAGAGTAGGGAGTCTTGGTTGACAAGGGCGGTGTCGGCCAGCCAGTAGACCAGCGAGTCGCGTTCGGCGCGTGTCTCCATCACCGAAAGCTCGTCGAGGCGGCGGCCGGCGAAACGGCCGTTGGCGATGGTCAGCTCAGGCATCGAGTCGAGCGGCGCGCCGAATTTCAGCTCGAGGTAGCGCTGGGCGGGACGCTTGTTGTCGCGCAGGTACTGGCTGCGGTAGTTCTCGTTGAACCATGTCAGCAGTATGTCGTCGGGGAGGTAATGCCATGCCTGCCTCACTGTCACGGAGTCTTCACCCGCCGAGGAGCGCAGGGTGTCGGCCACCTCCACCATCTCCACCGAGGGGCTGACGGTGACGGGGAAAAAGGCTATGTTCTCAGAGCGGTCCCAGTGCCAGTCGCGGTTCTTGTCGTCGATGGCGAAGATGTTGTAGCTGCCCGGGCGCAGGCCTCGGATTGTGAACTGGCCGTATTGGTTGGTCTTGGCGACGCGCTCCAGCGGCAAGGTGCTGACCGCCGAGTCGGCGAGGTTGGAGTAGACCCCAACCACCATCCCCTGGGCCGGCTCGAGGTTGCGGGCCTCGAAGAGCATGCCTGAGATCGAGAGGGTGTCGAGATGGTCGCCCGTCGAGAAGTCGTAGGCGAATCCGTCGAGTATGTTCCCCTCGTTGAGGTCGCGGATTGCGTCGGCGAAGTCGATGACGTAGGTGGTGGAGTCGGCGAGCGTGTCGCGGAACTCCACGGTCAGGTGCCTGCCGTTGGCGCTGACACGGGCGCTTTCTTTCTGAACGGGTGAGATTACGACTTTGTTGGCCGGGTCGTCGAGCTTGAGGTTCTCGTCAAACCATATGTCGATTTTGTTGCGGCTCACGTTCAAGGCCCCGGGGTCGGGGTTGGCGCGGACGAAGACAGGAGGGGTCTCGTCGCGGGGGCCTCCCTCAGGCCGTCCGATAGAGGCGCAGGCTGCCATCAGCGAGGCAATGGCCCCGATGAGCAACACTCGCATTATTGTAGACGGCTTCAGTTCCAATCATCTGGAGAAATTTGTACCCCGGAGCAGAATCGAACTGCTATCTAATGTTTAGGAAACATCTATTCTATCCGTTGAACTACCAGGGCTGGTTGTCGGGGGCGTCGGCGGCCCGTGGAGGCCACTGATGCCTGTTATTGATGTGCAAAGTTAACGTTTTATTTCCGTAAAAACAAACATGAGGAGATTTTTGTGATGGATTTACGCCGTATGTTAAAGAAAATGAGTAACTTTGTGGCCGTAAACACAATTAACCAATTCAATCAATCCAAACCAATCCAAAAGCAATGAAAAAGTATCTCAAGCTTCTGTTTGCTGCGATTTTCGCGACACTCTCGTTCACCCTGGTGTCCTGTGGCGACGACGATGACGACAACGGCGCTCTTGTCGGCACATGGTATTATGCCTGGACCGATCCCGATGATGGCGAAGAGATGTATGGCGAACTGACTTACACCAAAGACGGAAAGTATTCCATGACCCAGACCGACATTTATATGGGGCAGACCTACGTCTACTCTGTAAATGGCACATACACCGTCACAGGCGACCTCAAGGAGGGCGCGGTAGTATATATGGTCGGTGTCGACTCTGACGGCGACAATGTGGAAGCGAGAATCATCGCCAAAGTGGACGGCAAGCTCCTGTACGCCACCGACACCGATGGCGACACTATTGTCTTCACCCGCAAGTAAACACGACTCTCAGACATACGACGGGAGGCCCTGCGCTCAGGGCCTCCCGTTTTTTGTTGCCATAATTTTTATAGAGAAGTGGTGGGGAGATGATAATTTGCCGCAATAGGATGTGTTAACAATATTTAACGTTGAGAAAGAAATGTAAACGGTTTTATGTTCTTGGCTGATAGAGGGTAAATGCGTACCTTTGCGACATCAAATTCCAAAAACCAATTTATCAATCAACAATGAAAAAGTATTTGAAGCTTCTGTTTGCTGCGATTTTCGCAACACTTTCGTTCGCTCTTGTGTCCTGTGGCGACGACGATGATGACAACGGCGCTCTTGTCGGCACATGGGTTGCGTCGTATGTGGAAGATGACGTCACCAGCTACACAGATGAAATCACATTCACAAAGGATGGAAACTTCACCATCATCACAACCGAAGTTTGCTATGGGCAAACCTATGTTTACTCGGCAAACGGCACATACTCCGTCTCCGGCGATCTTAAAAATGGCGCTGTGATAAGTTTTATTGGTATGGATGACGAAGGTGACTCATTTCAGCAGAAAATTGTCGCAAAGGTGGACGGGAATTCCATGTACGCCACCAACACCGATGGCGATACTGTAGTCTTCACCCGCAAGTAAACACGACTCTCAGACATACGACGGGAGGCCCTGAGCGCAGGGCCTCCCGTTTGTTTTGTCGTTGGAGGCGGTGTTTTCGTCGCGTCGGCAGCTGATGCCTCCCGGGTCAGCGCAGGCGGGTGTAGCTGAGGAACCGGTATGCGACCCCCGATTTCTCATCGGTCTCGGGGGATGTCTCTCCCGAAAGCCGCCATTGCTCGGGGACGATTTCGGGGAAGAACACGTCGGCTCCGGGGGCGGGGGAGTCGATGGCGGTGATTTCCAGACGGTCGGCCAGGGGGAGGGAGCAGGCGTAAATCTGCGCCCCGCCGATGATGAAT
The DNA here is from genome assembly GCA_958418815.1 of uncultured Bacteroidales bacterium. Classification (GTDB taxonomy): domain Bacteria; phylum Bacteroidota; class Bacteroidia; order Bacteroidales; family Muribaculaceae; genus UBA7173. The sequence continues at coordinate 10,746 of CATZGB010000028.1, forward strand.
GCCTCGGTCTCGCCGGCCGAGAGGGCCATGGCTATGGCCGCCTCCACGGATGTGGCGGTCTCCGCACCGGGGAATGTTAGGGAGGGGTCGCGGGTGATGACGATGTTGCGGCGGTTGGGGAGCGCCCCTTTCGGCAGCGACTCGAATGTCTTGCGGCCCATTATGACGGTGTGGCCCGAGGTGAGGGCCTTGAACCGCCGGAGGTCGGCGGAGATGTGAAACGCCAGGTCGCCGCCGCGACCGATGCCGCGGTCTGAAGCCACGGCGGCTATGATCGTTGTTGTCATATTGTGTATGCTCTGGGGGGATTGGGTCAGACACTGACGGCAGCCTTGATGTGGGGCAGCGGGTCGTAGTTCTCGAGGGTGAAATCCTCATATCTGAAGTCGAAGATCGATTTCACCTCTGGGTTGATTCTCATCACCGGCAGGGCGCGGGGTGTGCGGGAAAGCTGCTCCTCGACCTGCTCGAAATGGTTGTTGTAGATATGCGCGTCCCCCAGGGTGTGGATGAAGTCGCCGGGGCGGAGGCCGCATACCTGGGCCATCATCATGGTCAGCAGGGCGTAGGAGGCGATGTTGAACGGCACCCCGAGGAATGAGTCGGCGCTGCGCTGGTATAGCTGCAGCGAGAGCCGTCCGTCAGCGACGTAGAACTGGAAGAAGGCGTGACACGGGGGGAGGTTCATCCGCTTGAGGTCGGCGACATTCCAGGCGCTGACGATGATGCGGCGCGAGTCGGGGTTGTGCTTTATTGTCTCCACGGCCTCGGTGATCTGGTCGATGAACTCGCCGTCATATCCGGGCCATGAACGCCACTGGTAGCCGTAGATGTGGCCCAGGTTGCCGTCGGGGTCGGCCCATTCGTTCCAGATTCTCACGCCGTTCTGCTGGAGGTAGCTGACGTTGGTGTCGCCCTTGAGAAACCACAGCAGTTCGTATATTATTGACTTGAGGTGGAGCTTCTTGGTGGTCAGCAGGGGGAATCCCTCCTCAAGGTTGAATCGCATCTGGTAGCCGAACACGCTGCGCGTGCCGGTGCCTGTACGGTCATGCTTGTCGGTGCCGTTGTCTCGGATATGTCTCAGCAGGTCAAGATATTGTTTCATTTCAGGGGGGCGTGGCGGACCGGCCGCCACGGGGTATGTAAGGGGTTAGATGATTCCGTCGACGGTTATCGCCTTCCAGGGGGTGGCGGGGCAGATGTTCTGGCATGCCCCGCAGCCGATGCATCCAGAGGTGTCTACCACGGCGATGTATTCGCTCTGTCCGCTGCCCGCGCCGCCATGGGGTACAGGCCGCCGTCTCAACGTGATGGTACGGCGGGGGCAGCTCTCCGCACACAGCCCGCAGCCGATACAGTTGGCGGCATCGACGCGGGCATGGCCGATGATGAAGATATGCTTTTCGTCGGTGGTCAGCGGTGTCAGCGCTCCGGTAGGGCAGAGGTCGGTGCAGCGGGTGCAGTCAAACAGGCACGCGCCCCGGTCGTAGTCCATCACCGGCTTGAGCGGATGCAGCCATCCGAGCTGTCCGGTGGAGGGGGTGAGGGCATGGGTGGGGCAGTGGGCCACACACAGTCCGCATCCGGTGCAGCGGTCGAGGAAGTCGGCCATCGAGCGTCGTCCAGGGGGTGCCACGGGGTGGATTGGCTTGAGCCTGCGGCATGCGGTATTTGCCCCCTCGGCCCGGGCCGCCGCGTCGGCGATTGCCGACAATGCCGGGGCTGCCGCCACCAGCAGTCCGGTGGCGAGAAACCGCCGCCTGTCTATTCTTACGGGAGCGTCGGGGGTGGTTGGCCGAGCTGACGGCATAGGGGCTGCGCCGGGTCGCTGGATGTTGGCGGCTGTGCCTACCTCGGTGGTCCCGACGCGCTGGAGCATCGGTATGGAGAGGCGTTTACGGCGGGTGGTGTATCTGATGGCCCCCTCGCCGCATGCGGCTACGCAGTCGAAGCACACCACGCAGCGCGATGAGTCGACCACATGGTCGGCCATGGAGATGCACCGCGCCTTACAGGCATGCTCGCATGCCCGGCAGTTGATGCAGCGGTCTGTGTCGATGTCGAAATGGAAGAGCGACCAACGGGCGGGGATGCTCAGGGCGCTCCCTACGGGGCAGACCGTGTTGCATATCACGCGCCCGTTGAACCAGGCTGCCGCGCCGACCGCCGCCACGGTCAGCAGCGAGATGAGCAGCGCGACCCCGGAGGCCATGACCGCCTCCTTCCCGCCGGCGGCCTCCACCAGCGGGAGGATTGCCGACGAGCAGAAGCGCCCGAAGGCCGAGTAGGGGTCGAGCAGGGTAGGGATGGCCGCCAGGCCGCCGACGGCGCAGGCCGCCACGGTCAGCAGCACGAGGTAGCGCAGGCGGTTGTTGGCCTCGGCGAAGCGGTAGGGATGCCGTAGCCGCCATTTGCGGCGCAGGCGCGGGATGCGTGAGAAGATGTCTTGCAACGCGCCCATCGGGCAGGCCGATGAGCAGTAGACACGGCCGAAAAGCAGTGTGGCCAGCAGCCATGCCGCCAGGGCCGTGAAGGCTCCGGCCATCGCCAGGGGGAATATCTGGAGCCTGGCCACCCACCCCAGCCGCAGGGCCAGCCGCGCGTCGAGCGTGGTGAACAGCAGCGTGGCCGCCGCCAGCATGGCCATCGATATTACGACACGGCCCAGGCGCAAGGCGCGCCCGGGCGTGACGGTCTGGTGTCGGCGGTGTCTTTTCAATTCGCCGTTGTTAAGTTGTGGAATACGGGTGTGGTTGTCAGAGATATTTGTCGCCGAAGGCGAGTCGGGTATCGTTGACCATCTGCTTGATGCGCTGTTCCTCGGCCTTGGGGCAGACGAGCAGCACGTCGCCGGTGTCGGCAACGATGTAGTCTGTCAGGCCGTCGACCACGATGAGCTTCTCGCCGCGGACGGCGAAGATGTTGCCGGTGGAGTTGTAGGCCAGCACGTTGCAGTTCTGGGTGACGTTGGAGTCGCTGTTCTTGGGGGAGTTGTCATAGAGGGCGCTCCATGTGCCGAGGTCGTTCCATCCGAAAGAGACGCATTCGACATAGACGTTTTTGGCTTTCTCCATGACGGCGAAGTCGATGGAGATGCCCATGCATCCCGGGAAGTTCTCGTCGATGAATTTCTTCTCCTCGGGGGTGGCGAAGAGGCCTACCCCTTTCTCGAAGCAGCTGGCCACGTCGGGGGCGTTGGTCTTCAGCTCGCGTATGATGGTCTTGGCGCTCCAGAGGAAGATGCCCGAGTTCCAGAAGAATTCCCCTGACTCAAGGAAGACCTTGGCGATCTCGAGCTTGGGCTTCTCGGTGAAGGTCTTGACGTGGTAGATGTCACCTTCGGCCTTCTGGCCCACCTGGATGTAGCCGTAGCCGGTCTCGGGGCGGGTGGGGCTGATGCCGAGGGTCAGCAGGGCGTCATGGGTCTCGACGAAGTCGAAGCCGTCGGTGATGGCCTGCTGGAAGAGGGTGTCGTTCGTGATAAGGTGGTCGCTGGGGGCGACGATGATGCTGGCTTCGGGATCGATTGCCGAGATGTGGTATGCCGCCCAGGCGATGCAGGGGGCTGTGTTGCGGCGGGCGGGCTCCAGGAGGATGTTTGCCTCAGGCAGCTCGGGGAGCTGCTCGCGGATGAGGGGGGCATACTGGGCGTTGGTGACCACCATCACGTTCTCGGGCCTTACGATGGGCAGGATGCGGTCGTAACTCATCTGGAGGAGCGAGCGGCCGGTGCCGAGGAAGTCGAGAAACTGTTTCGGTTTCGATTCGCGGCTGTAAGGCCAGAAGCGGCTGCCGACGCCGCCACACATGATGACGCAATATCGGTGTGGGTTAATCATGATGTAAGTATAGCTCTTGGATAATTCTTGAATCCCTCACAGGGGGGAATCCTGTTTTGGGAGGGCTAAGGTATAAATTATTGGCGAGATATGCAACTTTTCGTGGCAGTTTGCGTTTCAAGGATAGAACCGATTCCAATCCACGACACCCAACGTTATGTCCTCACTGACAAGAATCCTGCTGCTTTTCATCCTCATCGTGCCACACTGCCTGACAGCCTCTGGCCAGACCCCCTATTCGCGTCTCGAACTCAAGGCCGACCGCTTTTTCAGCCAGGGGGAATGGGCGCAGGCGGCCGCCACTTATTACCAGATGCTGGAGGCGAGGCCCGATGTGGCCGCCACTTACGGCAAGGCGATTGTGGCCAACGCCTTCAGGGGCGACACGCTGGCCGAGATGGAGCTGATGGTGAAGGCCCTCAACGCCAAGGTGCCTTTCGACTCGGTGCTGTCGCGGGTCAGGTCGACCAGTTTCAGTCTCGGCAAGTCAAACCTTTACGGCGACTTCCTGCTTAGGGTGAAGGAGGCATATCCATGGATGCGCCGACCGATGGACAATTACCTGCTGCGCTACTATTCCTACCGCAAGGACGGGGCCAAGATGATGGAATACAGCCGGATGATGCTCCAGGGCGACCCCTCCAACACCGCTTTCCTGATGTCGCTGGCCCAGGGGGCGATGCTCTGCGGCGATTACGCCCAGGGGGTGAGGGCCTACGAGTCGATACTGGCTGTCTCCCCCGCCGACTATGATGCCCTTGTGGCGCTTGGCAATTATTATTACATCGAAAACCGCGCGGCTCTCGGCTACGGGGATGAGGTGGATGACGGCGGGCGTCCTGTCGCGAAGCCGTTGTATAGCGGCCCGTATGCCGACAAGGCGCGCGCTTACCTGGCCCGTGCCAATGAGATACACCCCACGCCCCACGTCACATCGCTGCTGTCTTCCCTCGCCCTGCCGCGTCGGCGCAGGTGACAGATCCCCTTGGGCTTTCTCCTCCGGGGCCTACTTGCGGCCGAAGTCGGCCGGGATTTCCCCCCACATAGGGGTGTTCCAGCGCAGAATGGGATTGCGCGGGGAATGGGAGCGCAGCCAGAGGTTCGCCCTGGCAAGCATCTCGAAAATCTTTTTGTTGCGTTCGGTGGGGGTGAGCTGGGTGCGGCATCCACGGTTGCGCACCCATGCCACGGCTGTGACCGAGTCGGTGTAAATGGGGGTGGTGGAGTCGTTCTGCTTGAACAGCAGGGCGAGCGCGTGGACCAGCGCGAGATATTCGGCCACATTGTTGGTGCCTTCGGCCAGCGGACCGACGTGGAAGACCTCCTCGCCGTCGGCCACCCTGACACAGCGGTATTCCATCATGCCTGGATTCCCGGCGCATGCGCCGTCGACGGCAATCGCCGACAGGTTGATTTCGGGGATGAGGGAATAATCAGGGTGTGCGAGCGCGGGCTTGTTTGCCGAGGTGCTTGCGGCTGTATGGGCAGTGGCGGCGAATCCCGAGTCTGATGGCCGGGCGATGTCAGGCCCGGCGGCCTGGGAAGCCTGGGCCGTGATGTTCTCGATGTTTTTCAGGGCGATACGGGTGAGCAGGGTCTCCTCCTCCTCGCCGGTCCCTCGGAAAGCCTCCACAGCCTCCTGCTGAGACTTGAATGACTTGTATTTCGCTCCCGGAAACCCGTCGACCTGGGCCAGGCAGTCTTCCCAGTTGTCATACACTCCGGGGTCGCGCCCCTCCCAGACGACATAAAATTTACGTTTTTCAGCCATAGGTGGTGTGTGGTTGATGTAGTGGTCAGCTGAGGGAGAGGAGGAGGTTGATGTCGGTATGGCGCACATTGGCTATCTCGGCCACTTTGCGGTTGACGGCCTTGCCGAGGAATGTCAGAGTGGCTTTCTGCAGGCCGCCGGTGAGCTGTATGGCCGAGGAGCAGGCCCCGCAGCCGGCAATGTCGTCGAGCATGGTGATGAATGTGTCGCTGAGGGCCATCGCCGAGGTGCGCGGCACCGCGCTGCCGACATTGAAATGGCAGCAGTGGCTCCCGGCGAGCGGAGAGCGGGGATGCTCCTCCCCCAGGTCGACGAGCGGCATGGCGGGAAACGCCTTCCCCGGCTCGTCGGTGAGGTCGAAGACCAGCACCCCTTTCTTCATTATGCGCTCACCCTCGGAGTCGACCACGACACGGCAGCGCAGCGATGTGGCGATGACCACGTCGGCGGTGTGGATGGCGTTCTCAAGGGCGTTGGGATGGACGGATGAGCCGATCACCCCTTCGCCGAGGCGGCGCAGGGCGCGCCGCAGACGGTAAACGTCGTCGTCAAACATCCTGACCGTGGCCCCCTGGCCGATGGCCGAGCGGGCGGCGGCGCAGGCCGCCAGGTTGCTCCCGAGGATGACCACCTCGCAGGGTATCACCCCGGCGACGCCGCCGAGCAGTATCCCTTTGCCGTTGAGCGGGTCGGCCATCATCGACGAGGCCAGCACCATGGCTGCGCGTCCGTCGATTTCCGACAGGATGTCGGCGAAGGGGAGATGGCCGGTCTCGTCGGCGATGAGGTCTATGGCGATGTTTATCACCTTCCGGTCGAGCAGGCGGCGTATCACGTCGGCCCCGTTGGCGCGGTTGAAGTTGGCAAGGCTCAGCAGCAACGCTCCCCGGCGCAGGCATGAGATGTCGGAAAGGGGGAGTGGGGCGAGGTGAATGACAATGTCGGCCTCAAGGGTCTCGCGACGTGAGGCTATTTTCGCCCCCGCGCGGAGATAGGCCGAGTCGGGGTAATGTATGTGGCAGGCCGCGTCTTTCTCCATCACCACGGCGAAGCCCCGGCCCGTCAGCGAGGCCACGGCCTCGGGGGTCAGGGGGAAACGTTGCTCTGAGGAGCTGACACATCGCGGCAGGCCGATCGACAGGTTGCGTCGGGCCACGGCGGTGTCTGTCGGGGATTCCAGTGGTGTGGGGCAGTTCATTGTGATTGGCAGGGATGTTTAGGGTGGCGTCTGGGTGATCCGGGGTCACGCGCCGCTGATGAATTTGCGGATGAACAGGCGGCAGCTTGCCTCGATTTCGGCGGGGGTCTCAAGCCTGTCGGCGGGGAACCGGTGGCGTGCCTGTGAATACCATTGCTCGCGCTCGGCGAGGGAGGCGGTTATGAACCGGCCGATTTCGTCGGGGGTGAGGCCGTTGAGCTTTGGCCGCTGGGCCTGGGCCTCGACGAGCCGCCTGAGCAGGGTGGAGTTGCGGGCCTGCAGCAGTATGGTCACGCCATGGGTGTTCATGAACTCCATGTTGTCGAAGAAGCAGGGTGTGCCTCCCCCGCATCCCACAATCAGCTGCTCGCCGCATTCAACGGCCTCGGCCAAGGCGCGGCGCTCCATCTTGCGGAACGCCCCCTCGCCGTGCACCGCGAAAATCTTTGCCACTGACATGGCGGCGTGGCGCTCCACCTCCTCGTCGAGGTCGATGTAACGCCACCCCGGAAGCCTCGCTTCCAGGGCGCGTCCGAGGGTGGTCTTCCCAGCCCCCATGAACCCGATGAGGAATACCGGAGCCTGGGCCATCGCGTCAGTGCCGGCTGGGTTTATTTCTTGTTGTCGGCCTGGGCCTTGAGCAGGTCGCGGATTTCGGTGAGCAGCGCCTCCTCCTTGGTGGGCTCGGCGGGAGCGGCCTCCTCCTCCTTGGTCGATTTCTTGAGCTTGTTCATGAAGCGTATGGCCACGAAGATGCAGAAGGCGATGATGAGGAAGTCGACGATGCTCTGCACAAACACACCCCATGTGAGATAGACCTCGGGGTTGACGGTCTGCCCGGCGGCGGTCAGCTGGTCGGCCACCTGCTGGGTGATGACATCGCCGTTGCCGTCGGTCATGTGGCGCAGGATTATCTTCTTGTCGGTGAAGTTGACTCCCCCGGTGATGAGGGTCACCAGCGGCATGATCACATCGTTGACCAGTGAGCTGACAATCTTGCCGAAGGCTCCGCCGATGATCACACCGACAGCCATGTCGACAACATTGCCTTTCATTGCGAACTCTTTGAATTCAGTGAGGAATTTTCCCATAATTAAAGGTTAAAAACGTTATTTGGCAGGTGGCGGCCGATGGCGGCCTCACCAGAGGAACATCGCCGATGTGAACGCGTCGAGGGCCACCAGCAGGGTGACCAGCATCGGTATCAGCACCAGCGATATGATGACCCCGGCCGTGGCGAGCCCGCGGGGCTGCCTGAACAGGCCGATGAACGAGAACAGGGCCGCCAGTATCCATATCAGCCATCCCACCAGCGGTACCCAGCCGATGAACATGCTGACCAGCGAAAGCACGAACCCGGCTGTGCCGATGCCGTTTGACTTCTGCTGGCCGGGAGCGTAGGGCTGCCAAGGCTGACCATGGTGGCCCGCGCTGTATCCGGGCGGGGCATACCGGTTGTATGGATCCCATGCCTGGGGGCCATACCCGGGCGGGTACGGCCCCGCGGGCATGGGGTCGTGATATGGTGGCATCTGCCCCCAGCCGTCGCAGGGCCGGGTCTGGCTGCCTGCTCCCCCCGGATTGTAGGGGGGAGGTGTGGCCGGGGGCTGGTATGGGGGTTGTCCGTTCATTCTGTTATCTTAACGGAGAGAGGGTGGAAATGGTTTACTCCACTGTCCAGGTGTCGCCGGCCAGGAGCATGTCGCGCAGGCATGTGAAGCCTTTCTTGGCCTTGACCTGCTCAACCTGGGCGCTGACCTCCTGGTCGTAGACGGGGGCGTCCACGTCGCGGATCACGCCGACGGCCACCGGCAGGTCGGTGCCGTCCATCATGGCGAGCTGCTGGTGGAGGAAGTTGGAGGGGGTGTGGGCGTCATGAACCAGCACGTCGTCGATGGTGTAGCCGTCCTTGCCGATTTCGACCGCCTTGAGCAGGAAGCCGTCGGCCACGATGCCCTTCTCGTTGTCCTTGCCGAAGAGCATCTTCTCTCCGTGGCGCAGGTGGATGGTGCGGTCGGCGCGGTACTCCTTGTCGGCGATTGCCGAATGGATGCCGTTGTTGTAGATCATGCAGTTCTGTAGAATCTCGATCACCGAGGTGCCTTTGTGGCGGGCTCCGGCGAGCATGACCTCACGGGATGTTGGCAGGTCCACGTCGATGGCGCGGGCGAAGAAGTTGCCCCTGGCTCCGAACACCAGCTCGGCGGGGATGAAGGGGTCTTCGGTGGTGCCGTAGGGCGACGACTTGGAGACGAATCCGCGCGCTGAGGTCGGGGAGTACTGCCCCTTGGTGAGACCGTAGATGCGGTTGTTGAGCAGCAGTATGTTGATGTCGACGTTGCGGCGCACGGCGTGGATGAAGTGGTTTCCGCCGATGGCGAGACCGTCGCCGTCGCCCGACACCTGCCAGACGCTCATCGCGGGGTTGGCCACCTTGAAGCCTGTGGCGATGGCGGCCCCGCGGCCATGGATGGTGTGGAAGCCGTAGGTGTTCATGTAATAGGGCAGGCGCGAGGAGCATCCGATGCCTGAGATGACGGCGGTCATCTCGGGGGCTACCCCGTAGTCGGCCATGGCCTTGTGGAGGGAGTTGAGGACGGCGTGGTCGCCGCAGCCTGCACACCAGCGGACGGGCTGGTCGTTTTTGAAATCGCCCGCCTTATATAATGTCGCTATACATTCCATAGTCTTTGTCATTCATCTTTAGGTAAGAGTTCCTTGACTTTTTCCACGACTTCGTGGACCATGAACGGCTGGCCTTCGACCTTGTTGATGCGGAGGAAGGTGTGTTCGGGGAATTGAGCCTGGAGGTAATCGGCGAACTGGCCCGTGTTGAGCTCGGCGACGATGAGCCTCTTGTAGCGGCGGAGTATCTCCCCGGTGTTGCGGGGAAGCGGGTTGATGTAGCGGAACTGGGCGAGCGCCACCTTGTGGCCCTGGCGGTTGAGCTCCTCGGCCGCGTCATAGAGGTGGCCGTAGGTGCCGCCCCAGCCGATGATAAGGGTGTCGGCTTCGGGAGAGTCGCATTTCACCTCCTGGAGGGGGATGTTGTTGGCGATGCGGGCCACCTTCTCGCGGCGGGTCTCCACCATGCGGGCATGGTTGGCGGGGTCGGTTGAGATGGCTCCGGTCTTCTCGTTCTTCTCAAGGCCGCCCAGGCGGTGCATCAGGCCGGGGGTGCCGGGGATTGCCCAGTAGCGGCTGAGCGATTCCGGTTCGCGGAAATAGGGAGTCCAGGTGGAGCGCAGCTCCTCGGGGACGAACCGCGGGGTTATGTCGGGGAACTCGTCGGCCTCTGGTATGCGCCAGGCCGAGGAGCCGTTGCCGATGAATGCGTCGCTAAGCAGGATGACGGGAGTCATGTGCTCGACGGCGATGCGGCTTGCCTCGTAGGCCATGGTGAAGCAGTCGGTGGGGGAGACGGGGGCGACCACGGCCAGGGGCGACTCGCCGTTGCGGCCATAGAGGGCCTGGGCGAGGTCGGTCTGCTCGGTCTTGGTGGGCAGGCCGGTCGACGGCCCTCCGCGCTGCACGTCTATCACCACCAGGGGCAGCTCGGCCATCACGGCCAGGCCGATGGCCTCGCTCTTGAGGGCCAGTCCGGGGCCTGAGGTGGAGGTGGCCGCCAGGTTGCCGGCGAATGACGCGCCGATGGCGGAGCATACTCCGGCTATCTCGTCTTCCATCTGGCAAGCCTTGACCCCGAGGTCTTTGCGTTTTGCCAGCTCGTGGAGGATGTCGGTGGCGGGGGTGATGGGGTATGAGCCCAGGAAGAGGGGAAGGCCTGCTTTCTCTGAGGCCATTATGAGACCCCAGGCTGTAGCCTCGTTGCCCTTGAGGTCGGTGTATGTGCCGGGCTTGATAGCCTCGGTCTCGATTTTGTAAGTCGATACCCCGGCGTGTATGTTGTGGCCGTAATCATAGCCTGCGCGTATCACCTTGGTGTTAGCCTCGGCGATGGCGGGCTTCTTGGCGAATTTTTTCTGGATCATAGCCACCGCGCTTTCGACCGGACGGTCGAAGAGCCAGCAGATCAACCCGAGGGTGAAGATGTTGCGACACTTGAGAATCGCCTTGTTGTCCATCCCCGAGTCCTCCAGGGCGGCGCGGGTCATTGTTGTCACCGGCACCTCCAACACCTGGGCGGTGACCCCGAGTTCGCGGATGGGGTCGTCGGTCAGGAACTTGGCTTTCTTCAGTCCATCCTCCTTGAAGGAGTCCACGTCGGTGATGATGACACCGCCGGGCTTAAGGAACTTGACGTTCTGCTTCAATGCGGCGGGGTTCATCGCTACCAGCACGTCACACTGGTCTCCCGGGGTGTGTACCCCGATTCCGATGCTCACCTGGAATCCCGACACGCCGCCCAGCGACCCTTGCGGGGCGCGGATTTCGGCTGGATAATCGGGGAAAGTCGACACGGAATTGCCTAAACCTGCGGAAACGTTGGTGAAGATGTTTCCCGCCAGCTGCATCCCGTCGCCCGAGTCGCCGGAGAATCTCACGGCTACCTTGTCGAGCGTCTTAACTCTTTGGTTTGTGTTGTCCATGATGTATTCCTATTAAAGGGATAACTTTGGTGGAAATGACTGAAAGATAAGTGCTTGCCGTCAAGACGGCGGCAAATCGCCTATCCCTGGGTTAATGGTTGGTTTGTATCATTCGACCGCAAAGTTAACTTTTTCCACGAGAATTTATAGTGTTTCCCAGAAGTTTTCGTAATTTTGTGCTAAAATTTTTCGAGAAAGTGACGACATTCCAAACCATCCAGCAGACTCTGGCCCCGGAACTAAAGCGGCTGAATGACCTCATATCGGCTACTTTGACATCCCCCAACGCCTTGATGAACAAGGTGGTGTCGACATATCTCGAAAAGAAGGGGAAGCAAATCCGCCCTGTGATGGTGATTCTCAGCGCCAGGCTCCTGGGGGAGGTCAACGACAATGTGATAAAGGGGGCTGTGGCCGTGGAGCTGCTCCACAACGCCTCGCTCATCCATGACGATGTCGTCGACGACACCCGTGTGAGGCGCGACGCCCAGACCATAAACGGCCTTTGGGACAATCATCTGGCTGTGCTTGTCGGCGACTTCTTCCTCTCCAACTCGCTGATTCTCGCCTCGGAGACCGGCGACATACGCATCGTGGAGTCGATAGCCTCGCTCGGCCGCCTGCTCTCGATAGGGGAGCTTGACGAGATTTACAATGCCCGCTACAACCATCTCGACGAGGAGACCTATTTCAAGATAATATACCGCAAGACCGCTTCGCTCTTCATAAGCTGCGCGGAGGTGGGCGCGGCAGCCGCCGGCGAGAAGGACGAGCGCCGGCTTGAGGCCCTGCGGGAGTTTGCCCGCCTGCTGGGGCTTTGCTTCCAGATCAAGGATGATGTCTTCGACTACTTCGCCCAAGGCGGCATAGGGAAGCCCACAGGCAATGACCTGCGTGAGGGGAAAATCACATTGCCGCTGCTACATGTCCTTGAGACCCACACGGGAGAGGAGCATGACCGCATGATGGAGCTGGCCCGGAAGGAGATGCTGACCTCCGAAGAAATCGCCGCCCTGATTGACTACGCTGTGGCCAACGGCGGCATAGAATATGCCAACCAGACGATGGAAAGGCTTCGCGATGAAGCCTGCGCCATACTCCGCGACAACTTCCCCCCGTCTGAGACGCTCGACGCGTTCATTTCCCTGATAGATTTCATCATAGCCCGTGACCATTGACCTCGGGGAGGGGTTATGCAAAATTGACATTGTTGCAGCAACTTTAGAGGTTTCACCATTGTTTTAACCTTGCAACGCGTCGTGAACCGCAGCGATATGCTGTCGGTCGGCGTGATGCCATTTGTGCCGGAATCCGGTTGACAATAATAATGGTTAATGACTATGGGCTTCAAAAAAACATATTTGTCGGCAGCGTTGCCGGCGTTGGCATTTCTCGCCGGGGCCTGCTCGGGCAACGGCAAAGGGGTTGACGACCCGTTTGTCGATTTCCCCGATGACGGGAAACTGGCCAAAGTGGTGTCGGTGGTGACATCGCCGTCGACCACCGACACGGTCTTCAGCTTTGACGGCCACAAGGTGGACGCCCTGCAGATAGCGCGAGTCTTCCCCACCGAGCATTCCGATGTGTTCCTCTCCATCAGGGTGTTCGCTCTCAAAGGTGAGTCGCCTGTCAACATGGGGCTGGCGCGCATCATAAGCGAGGATTTCTCGACAGTGGCCGGAGGGGATGTCCATTATGACCTCCACGAGACCACGGCCCGGGCCGTCACCGAGCAGATTGATTATTACGGCAAGGTGTTCAACGACACGATATTGCCCCAGTTGCGCGAATCGGTGACCAACGGATTCTATGTCAATGTCGACCTGCGTCCGGCATGGGTGTCGGCCGACGACGACATTCACACCTATTCCTCATATATGGAGTCATGCACGGGTGGTGCCCCTGCCGAAATCTCATGCTACTATGTGAGCTTCTCATGCAGGCTTGGGCGGCAGATGACCTTTGAAGACCTTGTCCCCGCCGCCGAACGCCATGCAGTGAGGGAGAAACTGCTCGCGAAGATGGCCGAGGACTCAGGCAAATCGGTTGACGACTACCTGACATGGCTCACCGGCTATGTCAATCCCGGGGCTGAAAAGCCATTCACAGTCGATGATTTCCCGATTGCCTACGTCGCGTTGTACAGGTCGGGCCTGGTGTTCTCCTATCCGCAGGGGATGGTCGCCCCGGCATCAAAGGGCTGCCCGCTTTACTTCATATGAGATGTGGCGTCCTGTCACATGGCGTGACATTTGCAAAAAGATATGAGCCATCCATACTTTGACGGCAGGTTTTGACGTTAACAAAGTATGGACGGCTCTTCGCTTACATTGGAGGTCATGATTGCCACTTGCGGACCCGACGGCGGGCGCAGGGTTGAGGCAATGCGCCTGCCCCGGCTCGACGGGGTGAGCTACCTCGTGTCATGGCAGGAGCCAGGCGGAGCCGCGGTGCCGGAGTCTCTGGCATGCCGTGAAGATGTCAGGGTGTTGCCCCTCGGAGGGCTGGGGCTGAGCCGCAACCGTAACCATTGCCTTGACAATGCCAGGGGCGACATACTGCTTGTGGCGGATGACGACCTTGAGTTGTATCCCGAGGGGCTGGAAGCCGTGAGGCGGCTGTTCAGGGAGAATCCGGGCCTGGAGTATGGCTCGTTCAGGTATGACTCTGATGTCGCCAAAACCTATCCCTCCTCTGCCTGCGGTCTCGCCCGGCTTCCGAAAGGTTTCTACCAGACATCGTTTGAGATAGCGTTGCGCCGCGATTCACGCGCCGGACTGTTGAGGTTCCCGGAGAATTTCGGGCTTGGAGCCGGGGAGTTCACCGCCGGGGAGGAGGAGCTGTTTCTGAAAAAAGCGAGAATCAACGGTCTTGACTGCCGGTTTTTCCCCGTTACCATAGCCTGTCATCCCGGGGCCACCACCGGAGTCCGCGCCCGTCTCGCCGACGGGGCGTTGCGGGCGCGTGGGGCCGTGGCTGCCGTCGAGTATCCGCTTACGGCCGTGCTGCGCGTCCCGTTGGTGGCCTGGAGGGTGAGCCGCGCCCGTCAGGCCGGATTCCTGAAGGCCCTGCGGCTGATGGCCGGAGGAGCCTGCAAGGCGATTTTTGGCGATGCGGTGAGGCCATATCTGAAAACACCTCTGTCAGCGAAATGAGCAGCTTTCAGAAAAATATCACAGGGAAGAGGCTTGTGGAGGATTCCGCATGCCGCCTGACAGTGGTTGTGCCGGTCTACAACAGGGCCGGCAGGGTGGCGGCCACTCTTGACTCTCTGGAAGCGCAGACCCTGCGCCCGATTAGGATAGTGCTTGTCGACAACAATTCGACGGATGACACCCTGCGGGTGCTGCTTGACTGGAAAAGCAGGGTGGAAAGCCCGTCATTTGTCGTGACCGTGGTAGAGGAGAAGCTGCCCGGCGCGGCGGCAGCCCGCAACAGGGGGCTCGCCGAGGTCACGACTCCGTTCACGATGTTTTTCGACAGTGATGACCTGATGGCTCCCGGCCATTGCCTGAGGGCGTTGTCAGGATTTGATGACAACCCCGGGGCGGATATTGTGGGCTGGGACTGCAGTATGCTTTCGCTGGCCGGACGGAGAAACATTGGCCGGTTCAGCGACCGCGACGTGTTGTGGGACAATATCTTTTATGGCTCGATGGCGACCCAGCGTTACGCCGCCCGTACCGACTTGTTCCGGCAGGCCGGCGGCTGGAATCCCGAATGCCGTGGCTGGGATGATGTGGAGCTGGGAGTCAGGCTGCTTGGCCTTTCCCCGAAGATTGTGAAACTTCATGGCTCTCAGACTGTCGAGATTGTCGCCTCGGCAGACTCGATAACCGGTGACTCCTTCTCGGCGAAGGCTTCGGTATGGGAGCATGCCCTTGACCTGATGGAGGCTTCATGCGGCAATCCCCGGGTGGCGCGTTATGTCAACTTACGCAGGGCGATACTGGCCGGGGACTATCGTCGGGAAAGGGCGGTGGATGACTCCCGGCGGCTGCTCGGAGTGGCCCTTTCCAAGGAGCCTTCACGGTTTTTCCGCGTGCTTGCCCGTCTGGCCGTGGGGTATCGCGGCACTGGTCTGCCAGGCATATCCAGAATCCTCCGCCCGTTTTTCGGTTGATACCGGAATGTCAGCACCCGCCCCCCTTGCGTCGTCCCGGGAAAGGATGGCCGGCAAGGGGGGCGGGTGTTGTATGGTTGTCGGGTGAGGGTTATTTCTCCTTTGAGAGGTCGAGGACCACGTTGTCTTTTGACTTGTCGACATATTGGCGGCGCAGGGGATTGGCTGTGCGCTCCGCGTGGTTGAGGCGGTTGCGGTAGATGTCGATGGCCGCGTAGAGCGCCTCGCGCATCGAGTCGGGGGATGCCTCTCCTTTCCCGGCGATGTCGAAACCGGTGCCGTGGTCGGGTGATGTCCTCACGAAGGGAAGCCCGGCGGTGAAGTTTACCCCGCTCCCTCCGGCGATGGTCTTGAAGGGAGCCAGCCCCTGGTCATGATACATGGCCAGCACACCGTCAAATTTGCGGTAGTTGCCGCTGCCGAAGAATCCGTCGGCGGCGTAAGGGCCGAACACATGTATTTTCCTGGCCCGAGACTCCTCAACGGCGGGGAGGATGATTTCCTTCTCCTCATTGCCCATCAGGCCGCCGTCCCCGGCGTGGGGATTAAGCCCCAGGACAGCGATGCGGGGCTTCACGATTCCGAAATCCTGGGTCAGCGAATTGTCGAAGAGGCGTATCTTCTCCATCAGCGACTCCTTGGTGATTGATTCCGCCACCTTGGAGATGGGCAGGTGGATGGTGGCCAGGGCCACGCGCACGGTCTCGTTGAAGAGTATCATCAGGGCCTTGTTGCCGTCGCCGATCGAGGCTTCGAGATACTCGGTGTGGCCTGGGAAGGTGAACAGCTCGCTGTGGATGGTGGCCTTGTTGACCGGGGCTGTGAGCAACACGTCGATTTTGCCGGCCTGCAGGTCGGCCACGGCCCTCTCAAGGGCCTCGAACGCGGCCTTTCCGGCCTCAGCCGAGGGGTGGCCGGGCTCTACCTTTGCCTCCTCGCCGATGACGTTGATGATGGAGGCCTGTCCGCCCGACGCGTCAGCCGCGTCTTTTATCTGCACGGGGGCAGGGCCTTGCAGCGAGAGCTGCTTGCGGTAATTGGCGGCTATCTTGGCCGAGCCGTAGACAATCGGGGTGCATAACTCTAAGAGCCGGTTGTCGTCAAGCATCTTGAGTATGACCTCGTAGCCGATGCCGTTGAAATCTCCGTGGGTGATACCCACTTTTATCTTGTCTGACATAATGGATTGTATCTATGATGTTTGTGATAAGTCTGCGGTTGTTGTTGTAGGGGATTGGTCGGGATAGTTGGCCAGGGTGTCGCGCAGGCGGGTGACTACCATCGCGCGGAGCTCGCGCGGGGCCTCGACCACCACCTGGTTGCCCAGCGAGATGATTTCCGACACGAAATCGGCTGTCAGGCGCAGGCGGTAGGTGAAACGGGAGTAGCCGTCGTTGACCTCCTCCTCGACCTGTGAGTGGTGGAGCGGCAGGGCGCGGAGGTATTTAGCCTGCCGGGTGTCGACCCTCAGCACTACCCGGCGGGTCTCCCCCTTGTCTACCATGATGCCGTATGCGTCTTTGAAGTATGACTTGGGGTCGGTGTCGGCGGGGAGGGTGAAAACCCGCGGCTGGATTTTAAGCCCTCTTATGCGGTCGAGGGCATAGGTCTTGACCTTGCCGGATGAGGACTCGCGCCCGGTGACATACCATATCTGGCGGTAAATCCTGAGAAACCACGGCTCGATTTCCACGTCGCGGCTGGGGTTGACACGCGAGTGGGAATGGTAGTCGAATGTGACTGCGCGGCAGTCGCGCAGCGCCTCCATCATGCCGGCCAGGTGCTCACGGGCCGACGGGACATCCTCAAGCATTATCCTGGAGGCTATCTCCTTCGACCCCTGCAGCACATTGCTTGTGGCCGAGGCGTTGAGGAGCCAGTTGGTGATCTGCTCTCCCGCCGAGCCGGGCTCCTCCTCGATGTAATACTCGTATGTCACGGGGTCACATAGGATTGTGACCGAGAATAGCTCCTCGATGGCCTGTCGGTAGTTGTAGAATGTGCGTCGTGGAATCCTTGTCTCGCCGTTGGAGAATGGGCTGTTGGCCCACCTGCGGTCGAGTTCCTTTCGGGAAATCCGGCCGAAGCGTTTGATTGTGTCGACAATCCAGATGTAACGGTTGAGCAGGTCGCGGGCCATTGTGTTCAGAAATCGTGAGGAATGCCGACGAGCCGTATCGTGGTCAGCGGGTGTGACGGGTCGTTAGTTATCACCTGCAGGCGCGAGTTGAGCAGCGGCGCGGAGAAGGAGGCGGGGTCGAAGGTGACGGTCACCGTCCCCGATTTCCCTTTCTTGAGCTTAGAGAACGGAGCCTTGACGGTGAAGCCGGGTTCGGAGGTGTGGACGCGCCGTATCAGCAGGTCATTCTTGCCGGTGTTGGTGACGCGCAACTGGCGGGTGATAGGTTGTCCCGTGCGGGAGAAGTCGCCGAAATCGAGCATGTCGGTGTCGGTTGTTATCCTGGGCGCGTCGGCGAGCTGTTTCTCCGTAAGCCCTGAAAAATCCTCCTCGACGATGGCCGCGATCTCAAACCTGAGCGGCGGCTCACCGGGTACATTCAGTGTCAGCGAGTCGGTGAGTATTCCGTATGGTGTTGATTTCGTCGGGGCGAGGACAAAGGAATAGACCCCCTGCTCGCCGGGCTGCACGGTGTCGTGGGCGGCTGTGACGCGGAGGTATTGGGGGATGTCGGTCCATCGCGGCACCACAGGGCTGTGTGAGGAGTTGTAGACCTCAACAAACTGCGATTTGATTTTGCCTGTCTTGACCGCGCCGAATGTCACCATGTTGCCTCTGAGGCGTATCGGGCCGGCGGCTACCGGAAACCGTGAGCGGAGCGTGTTCTGCGCTCCTATCACTACCCCCTTTATCAGCAGCTTCTCGGTGGAGTCGTTGGAGAGCTTCACCATCAGCGATTTGGAGAACCGTCCCGGACGGCCCGACGGGTTATAGACGACCGTGATGGCGGCGGTGTCGCCATGGTTGACAGGTGTCTTGGAGTGTTGCGGGACGGTGCATCCGCATGAGGAGCGGACATGGTCTATCGTGACAGGGGCCTCCGAGTCGTTCACGAACTTGAACTCGGTCGACACCTTGCCGTCATCCTCGTTGAACGCCCCGAAATCGTGTTCGGTCTCAATCCATCTCACCTGGGCCAGTGACACCATCACTGCCACAGTAGCCGCCAACAGGGTTGCCAGTGTTCGTCTCATCGGGTCAGTTTGAGGCCGGGGTTACGTTGCCTTTGATTTTCAGCACCACCTTTTTCTTCCCCTTGACGTTTGTGCGGACGGTCACGTTTTTCGTGAACTCGCCGGGGCGGCCTTTGGGGTTGTAGGTGACAGTGATTTTATCCTTCTTGCCGGGCTTGACA
The DNA here is from genome assembly GCA_958418815.1 of uncultured Bacteroidales bacterium. Lineage (GTDB taxonomy): Bacteria > Bacteroidota > Bacteroidia > Bacteroidales > Muribaculaceae > UBA7173. The sequence goes on from CATZGB010000028.1 coordinate 29,604, forward strand.
GGCTTGCGGGGGTATTCCGGGCGTGTGCAGCCGCAAGAGGCGGAGGCGTTGAGTATGAGCAGCGGCCCGTCGCCGGGGTTGGTGAACTCGAAAGTGGTGGTTACCGGCCCTCCGTTTTCTGGGATCACTCCGAAATCGTGGGTGGTCTGGGTGAATGAAATGCCGGGTTGCCCCTCGGCGGTCTTCTCGGCGTTTGCCAGGAATGCGATGGCGCCCAATGTCAGCGTCAGAAACAGTGTCTTGAGTCTCATATGCCGTGTGGTAATGTGTGTCGGGTTGTTATTCGGGGTTGCGTTTTGACTTCCCTGCGAGCATGCCGCAGGCGGCCATTATATCCTCGCCTCGTGAGGCGCGGATGGTGGCGGTTATGCCGTCTTCGTTGAGCTGGTCGCGGAAGCGTTCCATCTGGGCCATCGAGCAGGGCTGCAGCGGGGAGTCGGGGATGGCGTGGAAGCGGATGAGGTTGACGCGGCAGTCGAGTCCGCGCAGCACCTTGGCCAGCTCGCGGCAATGCCGGGCGTCGTCGTTCACTCCCCTGAACATAATGTATTCAAACGACAGGCGGCGCTGGTGGGCGAAATCATAGTTGCGCAGCAGCTCTATCACATCTTTGATGGGCATTGCCTTCTCCACCGGCATCAGCGACGCGCGTTCGGCCGGGTAGGGGGAGTGGATGGAGATGGCGACATGCACCTTTGTGGTCTCGATCAGGGTCTTCAGCTCCTTGATTTTGCCTATGGAGCTGACGGTTATGCGTTTCGGGCTCCAGGCCAGGCCCCAGGGGGCGGTCAGTATCTCGATTGCGTCAAGCACCGGTTGCAGGTTGTCGAGCGGTTCGCCCATACCCATGAACACCAGGTTGGTGAGCGTCTCGCTTTCGGGGATGGCGAGTATCTGGTTCATGATGTCGGCAGCCGTGAGGTTGCCGTGGAAGCCTTGGCGGCCTGTCATGCAGAACGAGCAGTTCATCTTGCATCCGGCCTGTGACGACACGCATAGTGTCGCGCGGTCGCCGTCGGGGATGTAGACGCTCTCGATGTCTCTGCCTCCGACTCCCGGGAAAAGATATTTGACAGTGCCGTCAGTGCTGCGGGCCTCGGTCAGAGGCGCGTGGAGCCCCACCTCATAATTCTCTTCAAGGCGGGCGCGGGCCTGTTTTGACAGCTCGGTCATCTGCTGTATCGAGGTGGCGCGGTTGACATACAGGCGGCGCGCGATCTGCTTGGCCGCGAACTGCGGCATGCCGCATCCTGCGGTCACTCGCCGCAATCCCTCAAGAGTCAATCCTATAAGTGGTGATTTCTTTTCCATGAGATATGTTTCCGTGGGCGGTCACTCTCGGCCGGGCCGTCGTGTCGTGGCTGACTTGTTGACGGCAGCGCGGTGGCCGCTCTTAATGTTAACAACAAAGGTAAGGAAAAATTTCATGAAGACAAGGCCGGATGTGCATAAATCTTGCCCGTCTGCAGCCAGGCCCGGGTGCGGGCTGGGCTGTATATGCAAAAAAAAAGGCCGACGGAGAGAATCCGGGGGCCTTGTAAGCTGTAAAATATTCACAGCTGTCATCGGCGGGTCGTCACGACCCGGTGGATGGCGTTGGTTGACGGCTGATTATTCAGCAACGGCAGCAGCGACAACAGTGTCAGCAGCTACGGTGTCAGCAGCAACGGTGTCAACGGTCTCAACAACCTCAACAACCTCGGTAGCTACGGTGTCAGCAGCCTCAGCAGCGTTCTCGTCAGCAGCCTTGTTGCCGCAGGAAATCATCGACATACCAGCGATGACAGCGAAAGAAAGGAATAACTTCTTCATTTTCTTTTCAAGTTAATAATAAAACAATTTTTTTAGTGCTTCAAAAACACTGCAAAGGTAATATGATTTTTCGGTACAGCCAAACTTTTTTTGCAGATTTTTTCATAAAAAACTGTTCTGCAACATTTTTTGGTGTTTTCGTAGATGGTGAAAAGTGGATGTAAGGCTTTGTTTTGCAGCTTGTTGCGATATTCGCCACAAGATTGCGGCGCATTAAAAAAGGTTTAATCGGCAATATGGAAACGGCGTGTCGACTCGCGGTCGGCTTCAAGCTGCATGGCCAGCCGGGCCGGGGACGTGAACCTGATTTCGTCGCGCAGGCGATGGTGGAACTCGAGGGTGAGAGCCTTGCCGTAAATGTCTTCGTCGAAATCGATTATGTGTGCCTCTATCGTGGGGCGGGCATCCGGGCCGTCGACAGTCGGGCGTGTGCCGATGTTGACCATGGCCCTCATCCTCCTCCCGTCGAGTGACGCGGAGCAGATATACACCCCGTGGGCGGGTATGAGTTTCCAAGGATGGGGCGGGAGGATGTTTGCTGTCGGAAACCCGATTGTGCGGCCAAGGCGCTTGCCGCCCACCACTGTCCCGGTCAGGCGGTAGGGATGGCCCGACATGCGGTTGGCCGCGATTATGTCTCCTTTTTCGAGAGCCTGGCGTATGCGTGAGGATGAGACCGGCAGGGGTGTCCCCTCCCCGCCGCCGAGCATGAAGCTGTCGGCCTCTATGAGCTCGATGCCGCATCGGGCGGCAATCAGCCGGTAATCCTCGGGGGAGAGGTCGCGCTCGGTGCCAAACCGGTTGTTGAATCCTCTCAGGATGAAGTCGACGGCGTATCGGTCATGGAGCATCCTCATGAAGTCGGAGGCGCTGAGGCGGCGCAGCTCCTCGTCGAATGTGATGAAGGCGGTCTGGCTGAGGGTAATCCCGTTGTCGGCGAGCAGCGAGAGCTTCTCAACGGGGGATGTCAGCAGCCGGGGGGCGATGGCCGGGTTGACCACCGACAGGGGATGCATGGGGAATGTGAAGACGGCGGGAGACATGCCGCGCAGGGCGGCCTCTTCCTTCAGGCGGCCAAGCAGGTGGCGGTGGCCGAGATGGACTCCGTCAAACATTCCGACCACCGCGGCTTTCCTTTGGCCGCTGTGTCGGGCGGGATTGCCTGTTGTCTCCATTGTCAAGGCTTTTGTCAGGCTTCGGAGCGGGGTATCTCCAGGTTGTAGAACTCTTGGCCGGGGGCAACCCAGACTGTCTTGAATCCCAGCTTGGCGGCGGCGTCGCAGTTGGCCTGGGAGTCGTCGAAGAACACCACGTCGGGGGCGTTCAAGCCGAATTTGCGGAGGGTCTCATGGAATATGGCCGCGTCGGGCTTGTAGCACCTGGCCTCGAACGATGTGACGCACCCGTCGAAATAATAGTCGCGGTCGTGGCCGTCCTTGCGGAACTCCTCGGCGATTCGGGAGTCCCACATTATCTTGTTGGTGTTGGAGAGCATGTAGATGGCGTAATCGCGGTGGAGGGCCTCCAGGCGGCGCAGTCGCTCGACGGGTATTCCGACGAGGAAGTCGTTGAAGGCGGCGTCGATTTCAGCGTCTGTCACCCCCTCGCGCAGGTAGGGGCGCAGCTGGGCACGAAATTCCTCTGGGGTTATTTCCCCCTTCTCAAGGGCGAGGAACGGGCCTTTCTGACCGTAGTCGCCCAGGAACTGTCCGGGATTCTCCATGCCGAGGCGGCGCATGGATGCGACGCAGTTCTCTCGCTTAATGTCCATGATGACACCTCCCAGGTCGAAGAGGAGTGTCGGCTTGTTTGTGTCAGGATTCATGATTCAGTCTTTACAAATCGGTGTCGGGGTTGTCGTTGGGAGTGGAAGGCGCGGGATTGACGCGTATCAGGGTCAAACCGTCGCGCAGCGGCAGTATCACCCGGCTGACTCTCGGGTCGGCGGCAACCATGTCGTTGAAACGGCATATGCCCAGTGTCTGAGGGTCGTGGTTGGCCTCGGGGTCGGTCACTTTGCCGTCCCAGAGGGTGTTGTCGGCGAGGATGAAACCGCCTGGCCGTACCATCGGAAGCACCATTTGGTAGGTCTCGCAGTAGGTGCGCTTGTTGGCGTCCATGTAGACCATGTCGTACTGCCTTCCCAGCGACGGCAGCACCTCGGCGCAGTCGCCGATGTGGAGCGATACCCTGTCGCCGTATGGTGATTCGGCGAGGCGCGCCCTGATGAATTCCTCCATCTCGTCGTCGATCTCCACAGTGTCGAGATGCCCCCCTTGGGGTAGCCCCTCGGCTATGCACAGGGCGGAATATCCGGCGTATGTGCCCAGCTCCAGGGCGGCGCGGGGAGCAATCATGGCTGTGAGCATTGTCAGGATGCGCCCCTGCAGATGGCCCGAGCACATCCTGGGGTAGAGAAGCCTCAGGTTCACGTCGCGGTTGAGCTTGGCAAGCAGGGGCGGCTCCTGGTCGGAGTGGGCGAGGATGTAATCTTCGAGTGTCATATCAGCGACTCAATGGCGAGCCGGTAGCTTTCCAGCCCGAAGCCGGCGATGATGCCCCGGCAGGCGGGGGTCAGCAGCGAGATGTGTCGCTGTGGCTCGCGCGCCGATGTGTTTGATATGTGGACCTCCACCACCGGGCGCTCGATGGCCCTTATCGCGTCGGCGATGGCCAGTGAGGTGTGGCTGTAGGCTCCGGCGTTGAGGATTATGCCGTTCAGTTCCCTGTCAAACCCCGCTTCGTGGAGTTTGTCGATGATTTCCCCCTCGTGGTTGCTCTGGAAATAGTCGAGCTTCACGGCGGGGTAGTCCTCGGCCAGCGCCGTCAGGTAGTCGTCCATCGACACCCTGCCGTAGACCTGGGGCTCGCGTATTCCGAGCAGGTTTAGGTTGGGGCCGTTGATTATCAGTATCTTTGACATGATGGAGGATGCTGGGTGGAGTGAAGTTGTCATTTGCGGGTCACGTTGACCTTTTCGGTCGGGGGCAGCTCGCGGTTGCGTTCCTCCACGGCATCGGCCACCTCATGGGCGAGGTGCAGGAATTCGTGGGCCATGATGCTGTCTTTAAGGGCGATGGGTTCGCCGCAGTCTCCACCCTCGCATACCGAGGCGACCAGGGGTATCTGGGCGAGCAGCCTTACACCCAGCTCCTTGGCGAGCCTCACGCCCCCTTCGCGGCCGAAGAGGTAGTAACGTTCGTCGGGATGTGTCTCGGGGGTGAACCAGGCCATGTTCTCCACCAGTCCGAGGACGGGGACATTGACTTTGTCGCCGAGGAACATGTTGACACCTTTGCGCGCGTCGGCCAGGGCGACCTCCTGGGGGGTGGTGACAATCACCACGCCTGTGATGCCGAGTGTCTGCACCAGGGTCAGGTGGATGTCGCTCGTGCCGGGGGGCATGTCGATGACGAAATAGTCGAGTTCGCCCCAGTCGGCGTCGGTGATGAGCTGGCGCAGGGCGTTGGAGGCCATGGAGCCGCGCCACAGCACCGGGGCGTTCTTGTCGACGAGGAATCCTATCGACAGGAGCTTGACCCCGTGCTTTTCCAGGGGGATAATCAGCTCACGGTCGTCGACCTTGTGCATGAAGAGCTCGGCGTCCTCGACCCCGAACATCTTGGGTACCGAGGGGCCGAAGATGTCGGCGTCGAGCAGCCCGACCTTGTATCCCTCGCGGGCAAGGGCCACGGCCAGGTTGGCCGCGATGGTCGATTTGCCGACTCCTCCTTTGCCTGAGGACACGCCGATGATGTTCTTCACGCCGGCGAGCGGCTTCACCGCAGGCTGCGGGGCCACGGTGCGGGTCTTCACGTTGATGTTGCCCTTGATGTCGACTTCGGGCGACACATAGGTCTGTATGGCGGCTTCGGCGGCCCTGACGAGCGACTTGATGAACGGGTCGGTGGGCTTGTCGAAAATCAGCGAGAAGCTGACCTTGTTGCCGTCTATGCGTATGTCGTCCTCGACCATGCCTGCCGACACGATATCCTTGCCTGAGGCGGGGTAGCGGACATTGCGCAGGGCGTCGAGTATGAGGTTGGGATATAATGTCATAATAATCTCTTAACGGGTCAGTCTGTGTCGGTGTTCATTGTCTCGAGGGTGCCCCGCGAGAAACTGCGGTAAGTGTCGAGCGGAATCTCATCCTGAGGCTCCTCCAGGGGTCCTTCCGGCGGGAGGAGGAACGAGAGGAATTTGATGGTAAGCCCGCGCGCGAGCCATTGACGCTCGTAGTATGTGCGGATTTCGCGCAAGGCCGGGTCGAGCGATGCCGCGTGTGGGGCGGCGGTGTCATACAGGTCGGGTGAGTCGGCCAGTATCGGGAAGCTGTTTAGCCGGGCCATCAGCGATGTGTAGGTGTACAGGAAAGGGCTGTCGGTCTTCAGGTTGATGCGTCCCGAGGGTTTCATCACCTTTCGGTAGAGGGCCATGAAGGTGGTTCCGGTGAGGCGTTTCCTGACCTTCTTCATCTGCGGGTCGGGGAATGTGATCCATATCTCGTCGACCTCCCCTTCGGAGAAAAACCGGTCGAGCAGCTCGATGCTGGTGCGGAGGAACGCGACATTTTTGAGTCCGTTGTCACGCGCGTCGCATGCGCCGCTGTGCATCCTGGCCCCTTTGATGTCTACTCCGATGAAATTCTTGTCGGGATACCGGCGCGCCAGCCCGACGGTGTACTCCCCTTTGCCGCAGCCCAGCTCGAGGACAATCGGCCCGGAGTTGCGAAACACCTCCTCGCGCCATTTCCCTTTCATCGGGAACCCCGTCTCGCGCAGCAGCCCGAAAGGATACTGGTAGACACATTCGATGGTCTCCATCTCCCTGAATTTCTTGAGTTTGTTCTTTCCCATATGATAATTGTAGGATGATGCCGGCCGTCGGCCCGAGGCTTGGATTCCGCCTCAGTCGCGCCTGCCGGCCTAACGTGATGCAAAATTAGGCAATTTTTTCGATATTTTTTACTACCTTTGTCGGGCAGATGGCCTTGAACCTCCATTTAGCAGCTATAAATCTAAAAGCCGCCGCCTCCAATCCGCGGGGTGTGATTAAGCTTCCAGGTGAATAATCTCTTTTAAATTTTTCGTGTGGACCGCAATAAATTAACGCCTTTTAACGTTATAGGATTGACCTCGGACGAGCCTGTCGACTCCGTTGATGAATCCACGCGTGAATTCGCTATGCATAAAGCCATAAAGAGAATTTTCGATTTCGTGTTTGCTCTGATTGCAATCGTCGCCCTGACCCCGGTCTGGGTGGTGCTGGCTGTGTGGATTTTCCTCTCCTCCCCAGGCGGGGTGTTCTTCCGCCAGAAACGCACAGGTTATCGCGGCGAGACATTCGAGATGCTCAAGTTCCGCTCGATGTACCGCAACGACAAGGCCGACGAGCAGCAATCGACCGAGGGTGACCCCCGGGTCACACCTGTAGGCCGTTTCCTGCGCCGCTCATCGCTCGACGAGCTGCCCCAGCTCTGGAACGTGCTGGTCGGAGACATGTCGATAATCGGCCCGCGTCCTCATATGCTCCAGCACACAGAGTATTATTCGGCCCGCATACCGGGCTACATGAGGCGCCATGACATGCGCCCAGGCCTGACTGGCTACGCCCAGATCAAAGGCTTCCGCGGCCCGACTCCGAAGCTTGAAGACATGGAGCGCCGCGTAAAGGCCGACCTCGAGTACATCGACAAGTTCTCGCTCTGGCTCGACCTGAAGATTTTCAGCCTCACCCTCTGGCGGATGCTGACTTTCAAGCTGTGACCCCGCTCCCGGCTGCTTCATCACTATGACCGATTTCAACTTGACAATACTTGACAACATATGAATATAGCCATTGTAGGTACAGGCTATGTGGGCCTGGTCAGCGGCACCTGCTTCGCTGAAATGGGAAACAAAGTGACATGCGTTGATGTCGACAAAAACAAAATCGACAAGCTCCTGGCCGGAGAGATGCCAATCTACGAGCCTGGCCTTGAGGAGCTGGTGAAGCGCAATGTCAGCTACGGACGTCTCTCGTTCACCACATCGTTGCCCGACGTCATCGACGACGTGGAGGTGGTCTTCTCAGCCGTGGGCACACCCCCGGATGAGGATGGCTCGGCCGACCTCAAATATGTGTTGCAGGTCGCCCGTGAGTTTGGCCGCAACATCAAGAAATACACCATCCTCGTCACCAAGTCGACTGTCCCGGTGGGTACCGCCCGCAAGGTCAAGGAGGCAATTCTCGAGGAGCTTGACCGCCGTGGTGTCGACATCCCCTTCGATGTCGCCTCCAACCCCGAGTTCCTCAAGGAGGGAGCGGCCATAAAGGACTTCATGTCGCCCGACCGAGTTGTGGTCGGCACCGAGAGCAAGAAGGCCGAAGAGGTGATGGGCCGTCTCTACCATCCGTTCCTGATTCAGAATTTCCGTGTGATATTCATGGACATCCCCTCGGCGGAAATGACAAAATACGCGGCCAACGCCATGCTGGCGACCCGTATCTCGTTCATGAACGACATCGCCAACCTCTGCGAGCTGGTAGGCGCAAATGTCGACAGTGTCCGCGCCGGCATCGGGTCGGATGTCCGCATCGGCAAGAAATTCCTTTACGCGGGCTGCGGCTATGGCGGCAGCTGCTTCCCCAAGGATGTCAAGGCCCTCGCCCACACCGGCCAGGAGCATGGCTACCATCTTGAGGTCATCGAGGCTGTCGAGCGCGTCAACGAACGCCAGAAGCAGATTGTGTTTGACAAGATTTCCCGGTTTGCCGGCGACCTCAAAGGGAAGACCGTGGCCATCCTCGGTCTGGCCTTCAAGCCCGAGACCGATGACATGCGCGAGGCCCCTGCGCTTGTGGTTATCGACAAGCTTCTTGAGGCTGGAGCCACAGTGAGGGTCTTCGACCCCATCGCGATGGATGAGTGCCGCCGCCGCATCGGCGACAAGGTCACCTATTGCCGCGACCTCTACGACGCGGCCGACGGAGCCGACGTGCTGGCGTTGCTTACCGAGTGGCGACAGTTCCGCATGCCCGCCTGGAATGTCATCAAGAAAGCCATGCGCGGCAACCTTGTGGTCGATGGCCGCAACATCTACAACCGCGCCGAACTTGAGGAGCAGGGTTTTGTCTACACCCGCATCGGCGAGCGCTGATTACCCCCGACAGAAAAGCATCATACATCATAAATGCTGCCGGCCACACAAGGCCGGCGGTTTTTTTGTGGCCGCCCCGTCCGGCAGGTATGGAATCCATCCGCGAATCCGTAGGATTCATTAACTAACGTGAGTTCGATATAAGAATTCAGTTATTCAATAATAAAACAATCAGCCATT
>CATZGB010000029.1 GCA_958418815.1 uncultured Bacteroidales bacterium
CTAATGCCGACTTGAAAATCTATAATCAAGTCGGCTTTTTTCGGACGGATACGGAATACCGCGATGTCACCTCATACGAGACCGAGTTCACCCACCGCACCACCGTGGCCGCCATTTACAGCGACTACCGCGTGGCCCTCGGCAAATGGAACATGCGCGCAGGCCTGCGGTATGAATACTCCTACCTCTCGGCCCGCTTCCTCCGCCAGGGCAACGGCGACCATCCCGACTTCTCGGCCAGGCTCAACGACCTGGCCCCCTCGGCAGGAGTGTCATACAACCTCACCGACGCCATAACCCTCAAGGCTTCATACAACCGCAACATACGCCGTCCGGGCATAAGCTACCTCGACCCGGCCCGCTCGGTCACCCCGACCACCGTCAGCTACGGCAATCCCGACCTCGAGAGCGAGATCTACGACAACATCTCGGCCGAATTCGGGATGTACACCAACAAGTTCAACATCTCATTCTACCTCGGCGGCACATTTGTCAACAACGCCCTCTGCGAGAAGAAATGGGTCGAGGACGACATCTCCTACTCCACCTACGGCAACATCGGCAAGAACCGCTCGATGACCTCCTGGCTCTACATGCAGTGGGCGGCAGGCCCCAAGACCTCCCTCATGTGCAACTTCAGCGTGGGCTACAACTATTTCCGCAACCCCGACATGAGCCGCGGCGGCTGGTGGTGGAACCCCTACCTGCGCGTCGTGCAGCAACTCCCCTGGAAGCTCGAGTGCGCAGCCAGCGGCTACTACTGGCCCGGCTCCATCAGCTCCCCCTACACAGAGTTCAAGCTACTTGAAGCCACCGGCATAGGCTACACCCTCTCCCTGACCCGCCGCTTCCTGAAGGAGGACCGCCTGACCGTCACACTCTCCGCCACCAACTTCGCCGGGCCCACCCACCAGGATTACCGCCTGACCACCACCACCCCGGCAAGCCTGAGCGAGTACACCGGCTTCGGCAGCGACACCCGCCGCTCAGTCTCCCTGCGCGTGGCCTTCCGCTTCGGCTCCCTCAACGCCTCCGTCAAAAAGACCGCCGCCTCCATCACCAACGACGACCTCCAGGGCCGCAAGAAAGAGTAACCCGCCGGCCACGCAAGCCTCACTTCCCCCATCCGCCTCCTATTCCGCGGCGCAAACGCGGAAAATCGGGGGAGGATGGGGGAAGTGTGGCGAATTGTTGCTACCTTTGCAGGTTGATTCATTAACCGACAATAGACCTGTGGCGAACCCAGCGAAGATAGCGACAAGAATTATGGCGATGGCCGTGGCGGCTGTCCTCTGCGTGATGGCGCAGGGGTGCAGCTCGACGAAGCATGTCGCGCAGGGGAGCTACCTGCTCGACAAGGTTGACATCGCCGTGGTCGACTCATCAGGGGTCTCCACCAAAGGGCTGGTCAACTATCTGCGTCAGAGTCCCAACCACAAGGTGCTTGGATTCTGGAAGCTACAGCTCGGGATCTACAACCTCTCGGGAAAATCAGACAGCAAATTCAACCGGTGGCTCAGGAAGATTGGCCAGGAGCCGGTGATCTATGACCCGCTGCTGACCGACCAGAGCGCGCGACAGCTCAAACTGGCCCTTGTCAACCGGGGCTACAACGACGTGGAGGTGGAGGTAGACACCGTCAGCGACGGCAAGAAGAAGATGGCTGTAAGCTACCGGCTCCGCCCCGGAGCGCCCCACAAGGTCTCCTCTTTCTCGACCGAATACACCGACTCGACGGTCAGGGCGGTGGTGGCCGCCGACTCGTTGCGGTTTCCGCTCGGCGTGGGCGACAACCTCGACCGCAACAACCTCGACAACATCCGCGCGGTGATCACCGAGGAGATGCGCGAACGTGGCTACCTCGCTTTCACCAAGGAATACATCTCATTCACCGCCGACACCGTGGCAGGCTCCAAGGAGGTCGACCTCAAGATGACGGTGAAGGACCCGGGGATGCGCTACCGCTTCCGCAATGTCTACATAGTCACCGACTTCTCCCCAGGCGACGACGCCACCTCCATGCGCTTCGCCGCCAACGACACCGTCCTCCATGACGGACTGAGGATTCTCTACGGGCCTGACCGGTTCCTCAGGCCCGGAGTGCTGGCCGAGCAATGCTACATACGCCCCGGCGAGCTTTATTCCGCCTCGGCGATGGACCGCACATATGAGAATTTCAACCGTCTGGCAATCCTGAAATATGTCAACATCGTCACCTCCCCCGCCGGAGAGGTCGACGGCGAGGAGGCCCTCGACGCGTTCGTGCTGCTGTCGCGCACAAAGAAGCAGGGGATAACATTCGAGCTGGAAGGCACCAACTCCGAGGGAGACCTCGGCGTGGGTGGCGGAGTGACCTGGACCAACCGCAACATATTCCACGGGGGTGAAATCCTCAACGTCAAGTTCCGAGGGGCATACGAGAGCCTGTCGGGCAACCTCGAGGGGCTTATCAACGACCGCTACACCGAGCTGGCCGGCGAGGTGGGCATCACATTCCCGAAGATGGAGGCGCCGTTCCTCTCCTCGGCCTTCAAGCGCCGCAACCGCGCCTCCACGGAGTTCGCCCTGACATTCATGTGGCAGGAACGGCCTGAATACACCAGAGTAATCGCCGGCGCGGCGTGGCGCTTCAAATGGGCCGACCGCAACAACCTCACCCGACGCACATTCGACCTCATCGACCTCAACGTGGTCTCGCTGCCGCGCTCGACTGTCGATTTCATCAACCATATCGCCCCCAACAACCCGCTGCTGCGTTACAGCTATGAAGACCACTTCATCATGCGCACCGGCTACACCTGGTACCACACCAACCGCCGTCCGGCCTCGGTCAACACCGGCCTCTACCGTCTTCCTCGCCAGGTCAACACCTACACCTGGCGCGCGTCGGTCGAGACCGCGGGCAACCTCCTCTACGCCATCTCCAACATAGCGCGCCAGAAGAAGTCTGACGGGGCATACAAAATCTTCTCCATCCCCTACGCCCAATATGTCAAGGGGGAAATCGACTACACCATCAACCATGCTTTCTCTGACCGCAACTCGATATCGTTCCACGCCGGGGGCGGCGTGGGCTACCCCTACGGCAACGCCTCGATGATACCCTTCGAGAAACGGTTCTACGCCGGAGGAGCCAACTCGGTCAGGGGTTGGAGCGTCCGCACCCTCGGCCCGGGCAGCTACGACTCGCGCAACAGCGTGACCGACTTCATCAACCAGTGTGGCGACATCTCACTGATTCTCAGCCTCGAATACCGCAACAAGCTCTTCTGGGTCTTCGAGGGGGCGGTATTCATCGACGCGGGCAACATCTGGACCATCAAAGATTATCCCAACCAGCCTGGAGGAATGTTCCGCCTGAAATCGTTCTACAAAGAGATAGCCGCCGCCTACGGAATCGGGCTGCGCATGGATTTCACCTACTTCCTGTTGCGCTTCGATCTCGGGTTCAAGGCCCACAACCCCGCACGCGGACAGGAGCCGTGGCCGCTGATACATCCCAACTGGAACCGCGACGCGACATTCCACTTCTCCGTGGGCTATCCGTTCTGAAAAAATCCACCGACTATGAAACAGCTCGTCATCTTCGACCTCGACGGCACCCTGCTCAACACAATCGCCGACCTCGGCAACGCCGCCAACCATGCCCTCGAGAAGGCCGGACTCCCAACCCATCCCCGCCAGGCATACCCGCGATTCGTCGGCAACGGGGTCAGGAAGCTCATCGAACGCGTACTCCCCGAGAGCCTGCGCACCGGCGAGAAGGTGGAGTCAATGCTCGACGACTTCAAGCAATACTATGACAGCCACCTCACTGACTTCACTGAGCCATATCCCGGCATACCCGAACTGCTGCAAGACCTCGCCCAGCGCGGTGTCAGGCTCGCCGTGGCCTCAAACAAATACCAGAGCGCGGTCGAGCGGCTTGTCAACCATTTCTTCCCCGGCATCCCCTGGGCGGCCATCGAGGGGCAGAAAGAGGGGATACCCGTCAAGCCCGACCCATCAATCGTCTTCGAGATTCTGACAAAGTCGCCCACACCGAAAGCCGACGTGCTGTATGTGGGTGATTCCGGCGTTGACATGGAGACCGCGCGCCGAGCCTGTGTCGAATCCTGCGGTGTCACCTGGGGCTTCCGTCCCCTCGACGAGCTGATTGACAACCACGCCGACCATGTCGCCGGCACCACCCTGCAGCTCCTCCGCCTCATCCTCTGACAAACCCTCCACAACCATCTATCTCTCACCCTCTTACCACCACTGCTTGGAATTTTACCTGCTAAAAATTTGGAGAATCGGGGGAAAGGGTGTAAATTTGCCGACGCTTAGGTGAGAGCCATTCCGGAGTTTTACGGAGGACGCTCTCTTAAAAGGGAACCAGGTGAGAATCCTGGACAGGCCCGCTACTGTAAGTCGCAAGACTGCCTTTGCCTTTGACGCGCCACAGACCACAGGCGCGTCGGTCACTGCCGGACAGGCTCCGGCGGGAAGGCCCGCAAAGACAGGCGACAAGTCAGGAGACCTGCCTGAGCTATCTTTTCAGCTCGCTATCTCGCGGAACAGATCAGAAGCTGGCCAACACATCCCCCCACGACATCCCATGTCTGCGGGTTGTTGCGTCAAGACCTATACTCCCCGCCCTGCGTGCTGAGAAGCATACAAGGCGGGGAGCCGCTTTATGACGCGTGGAATCTTAACCCAACAACCTAATTATCATGGCAAAATGTCATCCTTTCAGAAACAGGCACCTGCATAAGCTGGCCATCGGCGCGCTTATGCTCGTCCCGGCCACGACGATGGCCGAGACCTACAACATGCCTCAGTTCGGACGAGTGGAGAAGCAGGTGACCGAGACCATAGATTTCTATGACCTCAAAGGCACCGGCGAGATTTCCAGCTCTTCGAGCAACAACTCATTCGCAACGGTGGTGTTCACCCCCGCCAACCCCGGTGAGGCAGTGCAGATCACATTCTCGAGAATCCACCTCAAAGGCGACGGCGCCAACTATCCCGTCTCCCTGTCTGTCTTTGACGGCAATTACGATGAGGATGTGACCTATCCCACCACCACTTCGTCTGTCCCCGTCACCGACTTCCCCGACAATGGCCGGTTGCTCAAACGATACTACTCCGCAGCTGACAAGACGCTGCTCGAAGACTCCAATGTCACCTTCACCTCATCAGACCCCGACGGCTCCCTGAGCGTCTGCTTCCTCTACAAATATGCAGCCAAGTGTGACGGATGGGAAGCCAAGGTGAACTCTGTCACCCTCACCGACCAGGAAATCCTCTCGGCCACACCTGACTATTCCGGCGTGAACCCCCAGACCTACGGCGGCCTGAAAGGCCTCACCCTCGGCTCCCTCAACCTGATGACCTCAGGCATCCTGAACCCGTTCAGCGCCACATCCATCAGTTTCGACCTTGACGACCCCGATGGGATACTGGAGAACATAACGCTGCTCGCCAACGGCTCTCCGGTCGACTCAGAGCCGGTAATTTCAGGCAACACATACACCTACCCCCTCGCCCGGACACTCGTGCCCGGCGACAACCTCTTCACAGTGAAGGCCGACACCAAGGCCGCGGCACCGTTCTACGCCTCGGCTTCACTGCGGTTCACCGACATCGCCACCGACGCTCCCTTCACTCCGGCAATCGAGGCCACCGACCCTGTGGCCGTGACCGTGGCCGCGATGGTCATGATGCCAGCCGACGGCTCTCACATCACAGCCAGTGTCGAGGAGGGGAAATCAATCCTCTTCTACGACAACGGCGGCCCCTCCGCCAACTATCCCGAGCAGACCTCCGGCACCGTGACCTTCAAGCCTGCCGATGGAAGCCAGGGGAAGGTGATGCTTGACTTCTCGTCAATAGACCTGTTCAACACCAATCCCGCTAAAAATGACCAGCTGATTGTGTATGACGGCACCGAGGTGAATCCCGACCGGATTCTCGTCACATTGCTCAAGCAGACCAAGGCCCTTGTGCGCTCGACTTCTGAAGATGGCGCGCTGACCGTCAGCTTCGCCACCACCACCGGTGTCACCAAATCGGGTTGGGAGGCTACCGCTTCGCTCTTCACCCCACAGCCGATGACGCTCTCAGGCACAGACGTGGCGGCAGCCTCCTCCGAGACCCTGGCAAGCGGCGACACCGACTGCCCGATTCTCAGGATACTCGTCAAGACCGCCAACACCGAACCCCCGCTGACCCTGTCGGGTGTCAAGCTCGACTTCGACGGCACAGAGGCGCAATGGGCCAAGGCCAAAGCCTACTACACACGCAACACCTCTTCGTTCGACCCCGCGTCAGTCATCCTTGTCGGGGAGACCGCCGTCAACTCCGCCTCCACTGAAATCACAGCCGCCGCCCCGGTTTCCCTGCTTGAGGGTGACAACTATCTCTGGATTGTAGCCGACGTGAACCCCGAGGCTGCATCCGGCTCACGCGTGGACGCCACCGCCACCGCCCTTCTGCTCGGCGGCGAGACCGTGGAGGTCTCCCCCGCCTCCGGCTCCACAGGCCGTGAGGTTTACAATCTCGTGACCCTCTCCGACAGCCATCCTGTCAAGACCGTCTACGGCTCCATCAACATGGCCCATGAACCTTACTCCACATATTACCCCGGTTATGACGGCGTGAACAAAAACAAATACGCCACATTCATCCCGGGCCATGAAGGCCATATCTGCCAGATTGACTTCTCGAAACTCAACCTCTATTTCTACAAGTCATCCTACTCAAGCTCGATGGACGTAACCCCGAAATTCGAGGTTTATTCCGGCACCGAGGCCACTGGAGAGCCTATTTATGTGCATACCCAGGACAACAATCTCAAATCGGGAGGTGATCCGTCGGCAATCGGCACCATACGCTCCACATCCCCCGACGGGGCTTTGACAATCCTCTTCAACGCCACCACATCCAACTCCACCTCCACATCGAAAGGGGCGGATTACGGCATCGCCGCCATCGTGAGCGAATACCAGTCAAAGCCCATGACGCTTACCTCAGCCCAGGGAATCTCATCGGGTCTCGAAGCTGTGGCCATCTCATCGGCTGTCAATGTCCCGGCAGTAGGGCTGGTGGTAACCACCGATGGCGACTCATCCCCCCTCACACTCGACAACGTCACATTCGGCATCAAGGCCGACGCGTCGGTCTACACCGCCGTCAAGCTCGCCGCCTCTGGCAAACGCGCGTCTTACAAGGACGCCGAGGTGATAGCCACCGGCGAGATTACCCCCGAGGGTGAGGTGACATTCACCCCTGCCATCCCCCTGGCCGAAGGTGAGAACCATTTCTGGCTGCTGGGCGACATATCCCCCGAAGCGGCTCCCGCCACCATCATTGACGCAAAAATCAACACTCTGACAATCAATGGCGAGCCTGCCACAGTCGACAACGCCGACCCCGAGGGTGAAATACTGACCGTCAACACCTATGACCCCATTCTCGGCGACAAAGGGCAGGTGGTGGAGGTAGGCCAGTACCCCGTGCTGATCAACGGTGTCACCGCCGCCTACATGACCAACGAATACACAATCACCGCCCGCCCCGCCTACGAGGGTGGCAAGGTGACCGCGACCTTCACTGAGGGAGCGTTCAATGTCAACACCTCCAACCAGTACATCACCGTGATCGGTGGAGCCGAACCTTTCGGAGTCGACTACAACACCGTCTACCCCGTCTCCGTGACCTCAGCCCGCGAAGATGGCCAGCTCATCATCGAATACCACTCGATGACCATCGCCAAGGAGGAGGGCTGGAAATGCACCCTGTCCTGCGATTACCGCAAGCCCTTCGTGATGGACGGCTTCCAGAGCGTCGAAGGAGCCACCGGCAAAGGCACCGCAGGCAGCGAGGCCCTGCTGACCGCCATGAAGTTCTCGGTGACCGGCGACAAGGATGACATCACCCTGACCGGTTTCCGCTATGAGATACCTCAGGCCGATGAAATCTTCAGCGAGCTGCGCCTTTACGCCACCGGAGAGGATGGCCAGTTCTCACGCAACAACCTTGTGGCCACATTGTCTGACATGACATCCACAACCCTTGTCCCCGCCCAGCCGCTTGTGATTTCTGCCGAAGGCACATACCACTACTGGCTGCTCGGCGTGGTGAAAGATGATGCCACCAACAACGCCCAGACCACCATCTCCCCCGTCGAAATGACATATTCGGCAGGCGAGACCGACGGCTCTGTCGACCTGTCAGGACTGGAGACAGCCACCTTCAAGGTGGTCGGCGGATTCCACGGCTCATACAACATCGGCTCATCCATCGACGCCCGTTACCCCGATTTCGCATCCGCCATCGCCGACATGGCTTCCGGAATCGACGGCCCCGTGACCTTCACCGTCGAGCCGGGCACCTACAATGAGCTTGTCACCCTCGACCACATCCCAGGAGTGTCGGAGACCAACACCATCACCTTCGCCGGGCAGACCGGCGACCCGGGAGATGTCATCATCGTGTCAAACAACTGGGTGGAGCCCCCCTACTCCGATGACAAGCTCGACCATTATTATGGCGTGGTGACCCTGCGCGGCACATCTTTCGTCACATTGTCAGGGATGACCATCCGCACCACCAATGTCAGCTTCCCCTCTGTGGTACACATCGCTGACGGCTCGTCAGACATCACCATCGAAAGCTGCGTGGTGTCAGGCCCGACATCCACAACCACCTATGACAACCTCGCGCTTGTCAACTCCTATGTAGGCACCGCCGACAACGCCCCGGTCAACAACCGCCTCTCGGTGATTGATTCTGACCTGCGCGGCGGCTACTGCGCCATTCGTTCCGGCTCGGGCACCATCTACCAGCCCGAATGCGAAGGGGTCACAATCTCGGGATGCTCTTTCGACGGCCAAGGCTACCAGGCCATCTACCTCTACTTCAGCAAGGACATCAGCATCTCAGACAACTCGCTCGGAGGCACCGCGGGAAGCTCTGACAAGAACTACTGCCAATTTGTCGACCTCAACATCTCCGGCCCGGCGACAATCCAGCGCAACATCCTCGAATACTCCAAGACCGGCACCTATGGCTTCTACCTGCGCCGTCTCGAAGGGTCTGACGAGGCCCCGATAATCATCGCCAACAACATCCTCGACATCAACGCCGGCTCGCAGCCCGGAGCCGGAATCCAGTTCTACAATTCCAACTCCAGCCCGTTCTCAGGCTTCCTGCTGGCCCACAACACCGTGCGCGTATCTGGCTCAGACGTCGTGATGCCCCTTATAATCAATGTGAAGGTCGGCACCACCGTCGACGGAGTGATTGCCAACAACATCCTCCAGAACACCACCCGCACCTACGTCATCAAGGAGCAGTACGGACCCTCGGGAGCCACCTACCGCAACAACGCGGGCTACACCTCTGGGCCGATCCACGCCTACTGGGGCGGCTCTTATGACCAGGAAATGAACTGGAACCAGTGGATGCTCGCATCCGGCGAGACCGACGGGGTCAATGCCCGCGTCACATTCGACAGCACCGACGAGACCCGTCCGTTGTGGCCCACCTCATTCGAGTTCCTGAAAGCCGGCACACCCCTTCCCGAGGTGACCACCGACTTCCTCGGACTGACACGCGACCAGTCGGCTCCCACCATCGGCGCGTATGAGTCATTCACATCTGGCATAAACCAGACTGAAAGCGCGGCCCGTTTCGACAGCGACAGCACCATCACCGCCACCGACCTCCTCACCGTGGAGGCCGACAACGCCGACCTGCGTATCTACACCCTCTCGGGCGTGATGCTCATGCATACCAGGGTAAACGGCCCGACCGTCATCCCCGTCGGCGACCTTCCCCGAGGCCTCTGCGTGATGACCCTCGGCGACAAGGCGGCCCGCCTGCTCCTGCGATGATTCCGCAGACACCCAACACTGATTTTTCGTAATTTCCAAAACCGTTCTATTTCATAAATTTCAAGCAGCCGCAGGCCGTGAGGCCCGCGGCTGCTGCCTTTACTATCAGTTCTCCCTGTTTTGTGGAGGATTGGGCGGCAATGGGTTTGGAGATTTATAATAATTTCTTAACTTTGCGGTCGGAATCGGAGCCGGAAACATCCCCTCCGTTCCCGACATTAAATGGAATACTCCCTACTTGATTTCTTAGGGCTCTTAGGAGCCGTGGGCCTCTTCCTGTATGGAATGAAGGTCATGAGCGAGGGCCTGCAGAAAGCGGCCGGCGACCGTCTGCGCAACATCCTGTCGGCGATGACCCGCAACCGATTCACCGGTACAGTGACCGGATTTTTCATCACAGCCTTGATTCAAAGCTCATCGGCCTCGACCGTCATGGTGGTCAGCTTTGTCAACGCCGGCCTCATGACACTGGCCCAGTCGATGGCAGTCATCATGGGAGCCAATGTCGGCACCACCTTCACGGCCTGGATCATAGCCCTGTTCGGCTTCAAAGTCGACATCTCGGCTTTCGCCCTGCCCCTTATCGGCCTGGCCGTCCCGCTGCTGTTCTCGAGCAAGAGCCGCACCAAGTCAATCGGAGAATTCACCATCGGCTTCGCGTTTCTCTTCATGGGTCTCGACATGATCAGCAAGTATGTCCCCGACCTACAGAGCAACCCCGAGATGTTTGAGTTCCTGCAGCGCTACGCCTCGATGGGATTCGGCTCGGTGCTGATTTTCTGCCTCGTCGGCCTTGTGCTGACCATGGTCATCCAAAGTTCGGCAGCCACCTTCGCCATCACCCTCATAATGTGTTCCAAGGGGTGGATTGACTTCCCCCTGGCTTGTGCGCTGGTGCTTGGCTCAAACATCGGTACCACAATCACCCCCCTGCTCGCCTCCATGAGCGGAAACGTGGCGGCCAAGCGCACCGCGATGGGCCACCTGCTGTTCAACTTCCTCGGCACAATGTGGGTGCTGGCCGTCTTCTATCCCTTTGTCGACCTCAACACATGGATCACCGAGGAAATCGGCCAGGGGGACCCGACATCGCTGTTCAAATATGTCAACGACCTGCAGACCAGCAACCCCGACATCTACAACCAGCTCTACGCCGGGTCGCTGCCCACGTCTGACGGGGAGATACTGCGCCACCAGACCATCATCTCGCAGCTCCAGGTCAGCGTATCGTTCGGTCTGTCGATATTCCACACCGTCTTCAACCTCATCAACCTCTCGATAATGATATGGCTCACCAAGGTCTATGTCAAGATTGTCGAGTTTCTCGTGCCGGCCAGACACAACGGTGACGACGAGTTCCAGCTCAAATTCATCTCGGGAGGTATCCTCTCAGCCTCTGAGCTCAACATCAGCCAGGCCGAGAAGGAGATTTCGGTGTTCGCCGAGCGAGTCTCGCGCATGCTGCCGATGGCCAAAGAGCTTATCACCACCAAAGATGGCTCAGACGACTTCAACAAGGTCTACTCCCGTCTGGAAAAATATGAGGAGATCTCAGACCGAATGGAAATCGAGATTGCCAACTACCTCAACCGTTGCGCCGAAGGACGGCTCTCCAACGAGTCGAAACGCCGCATAGCGGCCATGCTCAGCATCGACTCCGAAATCGAGAGCATCGCCGACTGCGCCCTCGGGGTCGGCAAAATCCTGCTCCGCAAGCAGCAGAGCGCCGTGCAGTTCAACGACGAGATATACCGCAACATCGAGACGATGTTCTCCTACGTCCAGAAAGCCGTCGACAACATGCTGGTGCTGCTCAACAACCTCGAGCACCAGAAGGAGTCGGCCATCATCGTGTCATACAACTGCGAGCGCGAGATCAACAACCTGCGCAACCAGCTGCGCACCAACAACATCGAGAACATCAACGAACGCCATTACGAATACCAGAGCGGCATCTACTACATGGACATCATCTCGACGATGGAGAAGATGGGCGACTACATCATCAATGTGGTGGACACCGTCAAAGAGGAGTTCAGGTCAGTGCAGAAAGCCTGACGCCAGATCAGCCGCATGTCATTATACCGCTCACACGAATACCAGGCCCCGACATCCCCGTCAGACCAGACGCTCTACATCACCCGCGACCCGGGCTGGATGAGCGGCGTGGAGGGTGTGTCGCGCCCCGTCACCCCAGGCTCCGACACAGGCATCCTGGCGATGGTGGTGATGCTGCTGGTGCTGGTGGGGCTCAACATGCGTCATGTAAGGAGGCTTTTCCGCACCATCACCCAGGACCTGTGGTCGGTCAGACGGCGCGCCAACGCCTTCGACGACCACACCGCCAAGGAGACCCGCACCATCGTCATCCTGCTGCTCCAGCTCTGCGTCTTCGAGGGGATACTGCTCTTCCTCTGGCTGGGAGACACCGGGCCGGCCATACGGGATGTGTTCCGGCCTGTCGGAGCGCTTGCCGCCCTTGCCATGGGATTCTACCTGTTTGAACTGCTGGCATGCACCACCGTCGGATACGCCTTCACCGACCGCGTCAGCGCCGCCCAGTGGCGGCGCGGCCTCAACGCCTCCTCCGTGCTGCTGGGCATACTTCTGACCGTCCCCACCCTTGTCTCGCTGTTCTACCCGTCGGTCACAGGCGCGATGCTGTGGGTGGCCGCCGGGTTATATGCAGTCTCCCGTATCATATACATCGCGAAAGGTTTTAGGATTTTTTACAATAATTTTCCGTCATTGCTTTACTTTATTTTGTACCTTTGCACCCTGGAAATCATTCCATTGATTGCCATCTACATATCGGCAATGGAAATTTGTAACCAATTATAACCTCACAGCGTACGAGCCAGTCGTATTGCAAGGGAGTAAGCCGCTGTCGGTTATTATTTATTCGACTATAAGGAAAGTGAAAGTAAAGAAGATTTTAGTCTCGCAGCCAAAACCCTCGTCAGACAAGTCGCCATACTACGACATCGCCCAACGATACGGAGTCGAGATGGTGTTTCGTCCTTTCATCAAGGTTGAAGGACTTTCAGCAAGGGAATTTCGTCAGCAGAAAATCAACATCCCCGACTACACGGCCGTGATTTTCACCGCCCGCACAGCCATCGACCATTTCTTCCGCCTGTGTGAGGAGATGAGGATTTCCATCCCGGACACGATGAAATATTTCTGCACCACCGAGCAGATCGCCCTTTACCTCCAGAAATACATCGTCTACCGCAAACGCAAGATTTTCCACGGCGTGACCGGAAAGCTCGACGAGCTCATCCCGGCGCTGACCAAACACAACAAGGACAAATACCTCTTCGCCATCTCTGACGTGAACTCGCGCGGAGCCGAACTGCTCGACGCCAACAAGGTGAACTACACCAAGGCGGTGATGTACCGCACCGTCAGCAACGACTTCACCCCCGACGAGGCGTTTGACTACGACATGCTCCTCTTCTTCTCGCCGGCCGGAATCGAGTCGCTCAAGAAGAACTTCCCCGACTTCAACCAGGGCGACATACGCATCGGTTGCTTCGGGGCATCCACCGCAAAGGCTGTGGAGGATGCCGGGCTGCGCCTCGACGTGAAAGCGCCGACCCCGGCCGCCCCCTCAATCACCGCCGCAATCGAGAACTACCTCAAGGAAGAGGCAGCCAAGGAGGCTTGAGACAGCCACAACCCACCACAGCGTATCCTCCCGAAACCGTGAACGACTTCAGGCTACCGAAACCGACCCGCCTCTGTTCGCAGACAGCCATAGACAGGCTGTTCGCGCAACGCGACGTGAAGGGCGCGCTGGCCTACCCCCTGCGGGCCGTCTGGGGCGACAACCTCAGCCGCACCAGGGGAGACGCCGTCCAGTTTCTTCCATCCGTGCCGAAGAAAAGGCTGCGCCACGCCGTCGACAGGGTCACTATGAGGCGCCGCATCCGCGAGGCATACCGGCTCAACCGCCAGAAGTATTTCCCTGAATCACTCGAGGCTCCGCTCGACATCCTGTTTGTCTATGTGGGCAACACCCCCGAGCCATACGCAAAGGTGGAGAACGCCATGAGGAGACTGCTCCACAAGATTTTCCGCCCCGCCAAGGATTCCGGCAACCGGTGACACCATCCCCGATGACCGCTGTGGCAACCCTCTCCCGTCACATATCCCGCCTGCTGGCAAAGGCCCTGATTCTGCCAATCCGCTTTTACCAGCTCTGCATCTCCCCGATGTTTCCGGGGAGTTGCCGTTTTACCCCGACATGCTCGCAATACGCCGTGGAGGCCCTGCGCCTCCACGGGCCGGCTCGCGGCTCGCGGCTCGCCATACGGCGCATAATGCGGTGTCACCCCTGGGGCGGCACGGGCTACGACCCGGTGCCGCCGCGCAATGTCATCGACGCGCACACCCACCGCCTCTCCCCTTCACCGACATCAGTCATCTCCCTCCCTTCCGGCCAGGCCCCCATCTGTGAGAATGAGGGATATTACTCGTCAGGCATCCACCCCTGGGACACCGGGGCCGCCACCCGGCAGACTATGGAGGAGCTGGAGACAACGCTCTCCTCTCCCCGCGTCGTGGCCGTCGGTGAATGCGGGCTCGACCGCCTCAGGGGAGCTTCCATCGAACACCAGGAGGAGATTTTCCGCCAGCATATCCGCCTCAGCGAGAAGACAGGCAAACCATTGGTGATACACCTGGTCAAGGCCCTTGACATCTTCCTGAAAATCAGGAAGGAGACCCGCGGCAGCCAGCCCTGGATAATCCACGGCTTCCGGGGCAATCCCGACATGCTCGCCCGGTTGCTCGCCTCGGGCGACCACAACAGGCTCCACTTCTCGATCGGCGAGAAATTCAACCGGGACACCGTGGCCCTTATCCCGGCCGACCGGCTGCTGATTGAAACCGACGAGTCTCAGCTCACCACCGAGGAAATCCTCCGACATGTGGCCGAGGCCCGGGGCGACAATCCCGCCGCGCTCGCCACGACGGTCAACGCCAATGCCATACGGCTGTTCCCGGCCATGGCCGGCGAATCCCTGGCGAAAGAAAAACGTTGACACACCGGCGTGTGATTCAAAATAAAATGCTAACTTTGCGGTAGGCATCGGTTTCAGACTGCCTGCAGACTTTTAACAATTCCTTATCCATCACACCATGGAAGAAGAAGCAAAAAAGAAGCTTTCCGCTGATCCTGACGGACTTCTCACATATGAATATATCGCGAATCATATCGACACCGTGGAGCCCGAACTCCCATGGCTGGTCGAGAACATGGAGAGAGTAGACCTAACCGGCCAGTTTGTCATCTCGGCCGCCCGTTACCTCTTCGCCATCGACTCGGCGGCTTTCGCCCCGCATATCGACAGGCTAATCAAGTCGGGCATCGAGAAGGACCGCGAACACCGCTACCTGGGCGACATGCTCAGGCAGATGTATGGCCCTGACTACGCCGAACGCTCCGAGGAGCTGTCGGCCACCGACGACAACTTCCGCCGAATCTACAAACGGCTCTTCCCCATCTCAGCAATCTGAATCAATGAACCGCAAACGCATCTCTCTGCTCCTGGTGATAGCCGCCGTGGTGGCTCTCGCAGGAGGATACGCCTATTCCAGAACAAAATCAAAAGTCATCATGACCTCCCAGCTCACATCCGAAGCCCCCGTCATCGAGAAAGGTGACGCGCTGGTCGACATCAAGACCTCGGTAGGCGACATCAGGGTGCGCCTCTTCGGCGACACCCCGGCCCACCGCGACAATTTCCTGAAACTCGTCAAAGAGAAATATTACGACGGCGTGCTGTTCCACCGCGTCATCAACGAGTTCATGGTGCAGACCGGAGACCCCGACTCCAAGAACGCCGACTCCAACGCGCGTCTCGGCTCGGGAGGCCCCGACTACACCCTTGAGGCTGAAATCGTCTATCCCCGCCATTTCCACCACCGTGGCGCGCTGGCCGCCGCCCGCCAGGGCGACCAGGTCAACCCCGAACGCCGCTCGTCAGGGTCGCAGTTCTACATCGTCACCGGAAAAGCCTACAACGAGCAGCAGCTCGCCCAGATGGAGAAGCAGTTGCAGATGGCCCGCAAGCAGGAGATTTTCAACCAGCTGGCCGAGCAACACCGCGACTCCATCATCACCCTGCGCAAGAACCGCGACCAGGCGTCGCTCCAGGCCCTCCAGGATGAGCTGGTGGCAATCACCGAGCAGAAAGCCGCAGAGAACCCGGCCTCACTCAGCCCCGAGCAGAAGAAGGCATACTCCACGGTCGGCGGCACTCCCCATCTTGACGGCCAGTACACCGTCTTCGGCGAGGTTGTCAGCGGAATGGATGTGGTCGAGAAAATCGAGAAATCACAGACCAATTCGCAAGACCGTCCGCTTGACGACATCCGTATCATCTCGATGAAAGTCGTTAAGAAATAAGTCTCTGTCGCCATCCCCTTGACAATCGACAAGACAAAAAGAAAAAAATGACTGAGACCTACCGATTCTCGCTGCCCAACGGCCTGCGGGTCATCCACAGCTACAACCCCACCGCCTCGATGGCGGTGGTCAACACCCTGTATGATGTCGGCGGCCGCGACGAGTCGCCCGACCATACCGGGCTCGCCCATCTGTTTGAGCATCTGATGTTCGGCGGGTCTGTCAACATCCCCGACTTCGACGCGCCGCTCCAGGCCGCCGGAGGGTCATCCAACGCGTGGACGTCCAACGACTTCACCTGCTTCCACAATGTCATCCCGGCCCACAACATCGAGACCGCCCTGTGGCTCGAAAGCGACCGCATGCTGTCGCTGGCCTTCTCAGACAAAGCCCTTGAGGTGCAGCGGTCGGTGGTGGTGGAGGAGTTCAAGGAGGTGTGCCTCAACCGCCCCTACGGCGACATGGGCCACCTGCTTTTCGGCATGGCATATCCCGACCATCCATACGGGGTGCCGGTCATCGGACGCGACTTCCATGACATCGAGAAGACCACCCAGGAAGATGTACGCCGGTGGTTCCACAGCCATTACGCGCCCAACAACGCCGTGTTGTCGGTCGTGGGCAACATACAGCCCGGGCGGCTCAAAGAACTTGTCACGAAATGGTATGGCGACATACCCCGCCGTGAAATAGCCCCACGCCTATTCGCTGACCCAGCGCTGCCTTCGTCGCCCCGCCTTGTCGAGGCATCAGGCAATGTTCCCCAGACCGCCATCACCATCGCCTACCCGATGGGAGGCTACAAGTCGCCGGGATATGTCGCGGCCGACCTTATCACTGACATCCTCGCCAACGGCCAGTCGTCACGCTTCTACCGCAGGCTGCTGATGCCAGGCAAGCTCTTCTCCGATGTGGATGCCTCCATCCTCGGCACCGAGCATCCGGGCCTGCTCCTTGTCAACGCCAAGCTGCTTGACCAGGGCCCTGAAGCGGAGCAGGCGGCCATCAGGGCCATCAACGACGAGCTGCGCCAGCTCACCGAGTCGGAAGTAGACCCGGCCGAACTATCCAGATGCGTCAACCGCCTTGAGAGCGACCGCGTGTTCTCGATGATGAACCCCTTGCAGAAAGCCCAGTCACTCGCCATGGCTGAAATCCATAACGAGAGTGTCGACGACATACTGCCGCGCTACCGCGCGATCACTCCGGAGCATCTGCGCGCCGTCGCCGCCGACATCCTCGCCCCATCTCGGTCAATGACCCTCATCTACCGCCCCCGCTGACCCTGCATAGCCGCTGTCAGGCTCGGCGGCCATCGCCGCCATCCCGTCATCAGGCACGGAGGCTGCATATGGCCTCGGCGAAGGTTTCATACACTGCAGACGCAGGAAATTGTGATTGAGGTAATACTCCAGCCCTGACAGGGTGCGCTGCCTCACGGCAGGCTTCAGCTGGCATTCCCAGATCGTCACCACCGACCACCCCATGGCCAGCAGCCTCTCCTTGTCGCGCCGGTCGCGCTCCTTGTTGCGGTTGATTTTGGCCAGCCAGAACTCGCGGTTGGTCTCCGGTATTCGTCCGTCCTCCTCATGCCCATGCCAGAAACATCCATGCACGAAAATAGCCACACGGTATTTACGCAACACTATGTCGGGGGTTCCAGGCAGCCCCTTGACATTCTTGCGGAACCTGTATCCCCTCGCGTGAAGGTAGCGCCTGACGAGAATCTCGGGCTTCGTGTCGCGCCCGCGTATCCTCGCCATCACCTGTGACCGTTTCTCCTTGCTCCAGATATCCATCCTGTCATGCTATCCAATCCTCAAAGTTAAACATTTTTCACGGAATCTTGGTTCCGCCCCTCCCTCATAAACAAACTTTTCATATCCGAAAATGTGGCGAATTGGAATTTTTGACCTAACTTTGTCATCCCTAATCTAATCACCATGGCATTCCGCATAATACAATCGACACATAGGCATGTTGTATATAGCCTGCTTCTGCCATTACTGGCCGCTCTGACGGGCTGGATGCTGTCAGGCTGTTCGGAAAGCAACACAAGAGAATACCATATCGGAGTCGTGCAATGCAGCTCCGACCCCTGGAGATGGGCCACCAACGACGAAATCGAGCGCGAACTGCTGTTTCATGACAATGCCACGGTCGAAATCCGCTCGGCCGACGATGACGCAGACCGGCAAATCGACGACATACGCTATTTCCTCGACAAAGACATCGACCTTTTGATTGTCAACCCGGTAGATGCCGACAAGGTCACTCCGGCCATCAAGGAGGCGTTTGACCGTGGAATACCGGTGGTGACCTTCGACCGGCGGGTCAATGGCGACTGCTACACGGCCCATATCGAGGTCGACAACTCCCAGATAGGAAAAGAGGCCGGGGAATATGCCATAAGCCTCCTGCCCCGCGAGGCCCGGATTCTCGAAATCTTGGGGGACACGACCCTGACATCCGCTACTGGCCGCCACCGGGGATTCGCCGAGGTGATTGCCAAAGACCCCGGTAAGCGAATCGTCGCCACAGCATATGCGCGATGGAATCCTGACACAGCCGCCCGAATAGTCGACTCGATATTGACCCGCGACCCCGCCATAGACCTCATCTACTCCCACAGCGACGCCATGGCGATCGCGGCAGCCGAAGTGGTCAGCCGCCACGGACTCGACGGGATTTCGATTCTCGGCATCGACGGGGCGAAGGATGTCGGCATCAAAGCCGTGGCCGACTCGGTGATTGACGCGACATTCCTCTACCCGACTTATGGCCATCTGCTGCTGCAGACCGCCCTCGCCATACTCGAAGGGAAACCCTACGAACGCGAGGTGATACTACCGCCAGCCCCGGCTGTCGACCTGAGCAACGCCGGGATTCTCATACAACAGGAGGAGATGATAGGCCAGCAGACACAGATGGTGGTCAGACTCAAGGAGAAGGTCGATGATTACTGGGCCAAGTACTCCTCCCAGACCACCCTGCTCTACTCCGCCATCCTGATCATGGTGCTTCTGCTGCTGATCACATTCCTCTTTGTAAGGCTCTTCTGGCAGCGCGGACGACATCAGCAAGCCTTGCTTGAAAAGAACCGCCAGCTTGAACTTGAACGTGACAAGCAGAAAGAGCTGTATGACCGGCTCGACAAAGCCACCAGCTCAAAGCTCGTGTTTTTCACCAATGTGTCGCACGACCTGCGCACGCCCCTGACCCTGATTGCCGAACCTGTCGAACAGCTTTCACGGGCCGACTACCTAACCCCACGCGACAAGTCGCTGGTCAGACTTGCCTCAAGAAATGTCAGAATCCTGCGCCGCCTCATCGACCAGATTCTCGACTTCCGGAAATATGAGAACGGCCGCCTCGACCTCAACCTCGCTGAATCTGACTTCCGGCAGCTGATTGCCGACTGGACAGCATCCTTCAACGAACTGGCCCGCAAGCATGACATACGGCTCTCCACCGACATATCCCAGGCCGGGCCGACCACAGCCGCCGTCGATGTCGAGAAACTCGAACGCGTGATGTTCAACATCATCTCCAACGCCTTCAAGGCCACACCGCCCAAGGGGGAAATCACTGTGGCCTGCTCATGCGACGACAAGGCAATCAACATCTCGGTGACCGATACCGGATGCGGAATCCCGCAGGCCGACCTGTCAAGAATCTTCGACCGCTTCTACCAGGGCGACAAGGTCAAAGCCGGAGGCTCAGGCATCGGGCTTGCCCTGACACGCGCCTTCGTGGAGCTGCATGGCGGCACAATCTCGGTGGAGAGCGAGGTGGGCCACGGCTCCTGCTTCCGCATCACCCTGCCGGTGACCCACTGCGCGGGCAGCGGCCACAAACCCTCTGCGCCTGCATCCGACACATCATCTGCCGAGGCTCTCGACCTCTGCGACACCGCCGACCAGGATGAGCCAAAGACAATGGCGACATTCGATGAGTCCAAGCCTCTTTTGCTGGCCATAGACGACAACAGGGAGATTCTGACCCTGGTCACCGACCTGATGTCGGGAGAGTACAACATCCTGACCGCAACAAACGGCCAGCAAGGAGTCAAGCTCGCCGCCAAATACACCCCCGACATAATCATCTGCGACGTGATGATGCCGGTCATGGACGGCCTCCAGTGCTGCGCCATCCTGAAATCGGAGGTAGCCACAAGCCACATCCCCGTGTTGATGCTCACCGCCTGCTCGCTCGACGAGCAGCGTCTCAAGGGCTACGAGAGCGGTGCTGACGCCTACATTCCCAAGCCATTCAGCGGCGACATGCTCGCCGCCCGGTGTCGCAACCTCGTCGCCAACCGCCGCCGCATCCGCGACCTTTACAGCAACCCGGCGGCTGTCAAATCCAGCACGGCAGCCACCGGAATCGCGTCGGCCGACATCCAGCCATCATCCCCCACGGCAATCGACAGCGACTTCTATGCCGAATTCCTCAGAATCGTGGCCACGGAGATGGCCGACCGCGACTTCGGGGTAGAGAAAGTCGCCTCGATGATGCACCTCGGCACCTCGCAGTTCTCACGCAAAATCAAAGCCCTCACCAATTACACCCCCGTGGAGCTTATCCGCAACCTGCGCCTGAAAGAGGCCCGCAGACTGCTGCTCTCCACCGACCGCTCTATTTCAGAGATTGCCTACGCCGTGGGGTTCTCCACACCGGCCTACTTCTCGAAATGTTACCGCGACCTCTACGGCGAGGCCCCTTCCGACATCCGCAACCGCGTCTGACCCTCACGCCCCCGCCCAGGGGTGCCACCACGCTTTCTTACTTATGATTTTTCCGGCACACCCGACGGGACAATCCGCCCCTACACGTTTTCAAAAAAGCGGAGAAGCCTTTCAAATTTCCCTCAATGCCGATTTTTTACCATCAGACACTGAAATGTTTATCTCCCCGGCGAGGTTTGTCTACTTAACTTTGCCGCAAATCTTTTATCACAAACCTTAAACATGAAAAAATCAATTCTCAGCGCATTGCTTCTGTTCATCAGCGCAGTCATGATGAACGCGCAAAGCATCACCGTGCACGGGACAGTGGTCTCGGCCACCGACGATGAGCCGCTGATCGGCGCAAGCGTGATTTCCGACACAGGAGGCGCGGCCGGAGCGGCGACCGACATCGACGGCAACTTCGAGCTGACGGTGCCTCAAGGCTCAAAAATCACAGTCAGCTATGTAGGCTACAAACCGCAGACACTGTTGGCCGCACCTGCCATGAAAATCATCCTCGAAGAGAACTCCGAGGTGCTTGACGAGGTTGTCGTCGTCGGCTACTCGGTGCAGCGCAAGGCCGACGTGACCGGCGCGATCACCGCCGTTGATGTCAACGAAATCGCCAAGCAGAATGAAAACAACCCTATCAAGGCCCTCCAGGGACGTGTGCCCGGCATGAACATCTCGGCCGACGGAAATCCGTCGGGAGCATCGACGGTGCGCATCCGCGGTATCGGCACACTCAACAACAACGACCCTCTGTATATCATCGACGGAGTCCCCACAAAGTCGGGCATGCATGAGCTAAACCCCGGCGACATAGAGTCGATACAGGTGCTGAAAGACGCAGCGTCAGCTTCAATCTACGGCTCCAGGGCCGCCAACGGCGTGATCATCATCACCACCAAGAGGGGCAAAGACATCCGCGTGACCCTCGACGCGTCAATCGCCGCCCAGTTCTACGCCAACCGCATGAAGGTGCTCAACGCCCAGGGCTTCGGCCAGGCCATGTGGCAGGCATATGTCAACGACGGACAGGATCCCAACACCAACGGTCTTGGTTACCGCTACAACTGGGGCTATGACGCTGCCGGCAACCCGGTGCTCAACTCCATCTCGATGAACAAATATCTCGACGACGCGGGCATCACACCGGCTGCTGACACCGACTGGTTTGACCAGACCACCCGCACCGGTCTCATCCAGAACTACAACCTGACCGTCAGCGGCTCCTCCGACAAGATGAGCGCGTTCTTCTCGCTGGGCTACTACAAAAACCTCGGTGTCATCAAGTATTCCGACTTCGAGCGTTTCTCGGCACGAATCAACACCGAGTTCAAGCCCTTCTCCATTCTTACCATCGGCGAACATTTCACCCTCAACCGCACCGACGAGCTGCAGGCTCCTGGCGGATTCCTCGAGAATGTGCTCCAGTTCAACCCCTCGCTGCCTGTCTACACCACCACCGGCGAGTTCGCAGGCCCTGTCGGCGGCTACCCCGACCGTGAGAACCCGCTGGCCCGTCTCGAACGCAACAAAGACAACCGCTACAAATACTGGCGACTCTTCGGCGACGCGTATGTCAACGTCAACCCCTTCAAGGGATTCAACGTCAAGACCACATTCGGCCTCGACTACTCGCAGAAGGAGCAGCGCATTTTCACCTACCCTGTGACCGAAGGCACTGTGGCCAACGCGACCAACGCCGTCGAGGCGAAGCAGGAACACTGGACCCGCTGGATGTGGAACCTTGTGGCCAGCTACAACATCGACTTCCGCAAAAATCACTTCGACATCCTCGGCGGTATGGAGCTGATACGCGAGACCTCCACATGGTTCTCCGGCTACAAGACCGACTTCGCGGTGCTCAACCCCGACTACATGTGGCCCAACGCAGGCACCGGCACCGCCCAGGCATACGGCTCCGGCGACGGTTACTCGCTGGTGTCATTCTTCGCCAAGGCCAACTACTCCTTTGACGACCGCTACCTCCTCGGGGTGACCGTGCGCCACGACGGCTCATCACGCTTCGGGGCCAACAACCGCTATGCGACATTCCCCTCCTTCTCTCTGGGTTGGAGAATCAACAACGAGTCATTCCTGCGCGCCCAGACCTGGCTCGACGACCTCAAGCTGCGTTTCTCGTGGGGCCAGACCGGTAACCAGGAAATCAGCAACCTAGCCCGCTACTTCGTCTATGTCCCCAACTACGGCGTGAGCGCCAACGGCGGTTCGAGCTACGGAACATCCTACGACATCACGGGCTCCAACGGCGGAGGCATACTCCCCTCGGGCTTCAAGCGCGACCAGATCGGCAACCCCGACATCAAGTGGGAGACCACCACACAGATCAACCTCGGACTCGACTGGGCCATGATGGGCAACCGCCTTTTCGGTTCGCTCGACCTCTACCACAAGAAGACATCCGACATACTGGTGCAGATGGCCGGCATCGCCGCCATGGGTGAAGGCTCGACACAATGGATCAACGCCGGTGAGATGAAAAACCGGGGAATCGAGCTTAATCTCGGATTCCGCAACACGACATCCTACGGTCTCCGCTATGAGGTCACCGGCAACATCGCCGCATACCGCAACAAAATCACCAAGCTTCCCACCACTGTGGCCGCCAACGGCACATTCGGAGGCAACGGGGTCTACAGCGTCATCGGCCACTCTTTCGGCGCGCAGGCTGGCTACATCGCCGACGGCATCTTCCGCTCGCAGGAGGAGGTCGACAACCACGCCATACAGGAGGGGGCAGCCCCGGGACGCATCCGCTGGCGCGACCTCGACGGCGACGGACGCATCACCGAGGCCGACCAGGACTGGATCTACGACCCGACTCCCGACTTCACCTACGGCCTGAACCTCTATCTGCAATACCGCGACTTCGACTTCTCGATGTTCTGGCAAGGAGCCGCCGGACAGGATGTGATTTCAGACTTCAAGAAGCAGACCGACCTCTGGAGCGGACTCAACATCGGTTTCCTCAACAAGGGTGAACGGCTGCTGCAGGCCTGGTCGCCTCTCAACCCCGACAGCGACATCCCCGCCCTGAGCCGCACCGACTCCAACAATGAGAAACGCGTGTCGACCTACTTTGTCGAGGATGGCTCATTCCTCAAGCTGCGCAACGTGCAGGTAGGCTATGTCCTCCCCTCCAAGCTCGCCTCCAAAATCCGCATGCAGAAGCTCCGCTTCTATGTCAGCGCCCAGAACGTACTGACCATCAAGAGCCGCAAATTCACCGGTGTAGACCCCGAGAACCCCAACTTCGGCTACCCCATCTCCACCAATGTGACTTTCGGCCTCAACGTGACTTTCTGATTCCCTCTCCTTAAATCAAGACCAACAAATGAAACGATTCATATACAAATCCCTCGCCTGCGCCGCCATCGCCATCCCCTCTGTGATGGCCACAGGCTGCAACGACTTCCTCGACGAGCAGAAACCCCAGGGGGTGCTTGACGAAAGCCAGGTGCTCAACCCGGCCTATGTCGACAACCTCGTCATATCGGCCTATGCCATCTGGATCTCGGCCGAAGACATCAACTCCTCATTCTCGATGTGGAACTACGATGTCAGGTCTGACGACGCCTACAAAGGGGGCAACGGCACCGAGGACGGCGATGTCTTCCACGCCCTTGAGGTCTCGCAGGGCATAATGACCACCAACTGGAACATCTCAGACATGTGGCAGCGCCTTTACAACGCCATATCCCGCGCCAACTCCGCCATACAGGTGCTGTCGGGGATGGATGCCGCCGACTACCCGCAGCGCGACTCCCGCATCGCCGAGATGCGCTTCCTGCGCGCCCACGGCCATTTCCTGCTCAAACGTCTCTACAAGAACATACCTTTCGCCATCGACGCGTCGCTCACCCCCGAGCAGTACAACCAGCTTGACAACACCCTCTACTCCAACGACGAGGGGTGGCAGCGCATCATCGAGGATTTCAGATATGCCTTCGAGACCCTCCCGGCCATACAGCCCGACAAGGGCCGCCCCACCCGCGCCGCTGCCGCCGCATACCTGGCCAAGACCTATCTCTACAAGGCTTACCGCCAGGATGACCCGCAGAGCCACCGCGTCACCTCCATCGACCGCGACGACCTGCTCAAGGTCATCGAATACACCGACCCGGCCATAATGGGAGCCTCGGGCATCGCCCTCGAAAGCGACTTCCACAACAATTTCCGTCCGGAACCTCAGTTTGAGAACGGCTCCGAGTCGATCTGGGCCATGCAGTATTCGATGAACGACGGCACCAACAAGGGCAACTGCAACTGGGCCTACGGCCTGATTGTCCCCAACATCCCGGGAGTGACCGACGGCGGATGCGACTTCTACAAACCGTCGCAGAACCTGGTCAATGCCTTCCGCACCGATGCTGACGGACATCCGTTCATCGACACATTCAACCAGGATGACTATGACATGGCAGCCGACTACGCCGACCCGCGCCTGTTCCTGACCGTCGGCATGCCCGGCACACCCTACATGTTCAATGACAATTACATCATGGACCGCTCGGCCATCTGGAGCCGCAGCAACGGCCTCTATGGTTATTACGTCACCCTCAAGCACAATGTCGACCCCGACGGGGAATACCTGATAAAGAGCGGCCTTTGGTGGGGCTCGCCGATGAACCGCATCGTGCTGCGCTACGCCGACATTATGCTGATGCGCGCCGAGGCCCTCGTGCAGCTCAACCAAGGCATACCCGAGGCAATCCAGATTGTCAACGACCTGCGCGCCCGCGCCGCCCAGTCTACCGCCTCGATCGCCGACTACACCCGCCTCTACGGTGTGAGGATGGCATGCCGCCCCTACACCGGCTCCTACTCCTCCGACGAGGCCCTGAAAATCGTCAAGCATGAACGGCGCGTGGAGCTGGCCATGGAGAGCGACCGCTTCTTCGACCTCGTCAGATGGGGAGAGGCCGCCCAGGTGATAAACCGCTATTACGCCGAAGAGGCCGACAACTGCGCCATATACTCCTCGGCTTCATTCACCGCCGACAAAAACGAGTACCTCCCCATCCCCTACGCCCAGGTGGCGGCATCCAACGGCCACTACAAGCAGAACATCGGTAACTGGTAATCCTATCCCGCAATGAAAACACTGACAAAGACAATATACACAATCGTGGCCGCCTTGCTGGCCATGGCCTGCGCCACCTCTTGCGGCGACAACACCTCCGGGATGATGCTCGACGGAGACACCCGGGTGGAATCGATGACCATCAGCGGACACCCCGCCGAAATCGACCATGTAGCCGGGACTATCAAGGTCTCGCTCCCGACCGACACTGACCTCGGCGCACTCTCGGTGGACGACATCACCCTCTCCCCCGGGGCCACATGCGACCTCAGCCGGGGCTCGCGGTTCAACGGCAACATACCCCAGCCCGTCAAGGTGGTCAACGGCGATGTGTCACAGACCTACACCCTCTTCGCGTCACACGACAATGTCGAGATATTCACCTTCACGCTCAACGCGCGGTATTCCGGGGCCATCGACAACGAGGCGCGCACCATCCTGGTCTTCGTGCCTGTAGATGCCGATGTCACCGCCATGCAGGTGTCACTGACCGCCACCGAGGGCGCGCAGGTGACCCCGGCCTCAGGCTCGCTCATCGACTTCTCATCGCCTGTGGAATTCACCGCCTCGTACCGCACGGCCACGGTTGTCTACACCGTCACTGTGATCCAGGACGAGATGTCGCAGGCCCCCAAGGCTTTCGTCGGCAACGCGTCTTCAATCGACGGCCTCGGCCCTGAGGCACAGGCAGCCGCACGATGGATGATGGAGAATGTCCCCAACTCGCATTATGTGGCCCTGCAGTCGGTGCTTGACGGCAGCGCGATACTGGATGACTACGCCATGGTATGGGCACATCTCGATTTCACCGACTGGCCCGGCGTGATGTGGGACACCCGCGACACATTCAACTCTTACTGGCTGCGCGGCGGCGCGATATTGGCCACCCGCGATGGCGCCAGGTATATCAACGATGTGTGGCGCATCGCCCGCAACCAGCAGTCGCCCAACAATATGTTCGGCGGGGAGAACTATGAGACCCTGCAGAATGACCTCGGCATAAGCATCGCCGGAAACGAGGGGCATCCGCTCTTTGACGGCATCGAGACCGACGGCGGCCGCATTCTGCTCGCGGCCAAGGGTATGCAGTATTCCAACCGCACCCTCCAGTGGCTCGTCGACCGCGACGGCTATTCATCAATGGCCGACTGGGAGGAGGCCACCGGAGCCAAGGCCCTGGCATCTAACGACGCGGGAGATTCCAACTGCGTCACCATCGCCGAGTTTGAGCCTTACGAGGCCCTGAAAGGCTCCATGTCGGGACGCGTCATCACCATCGGCTCACCCGCCTACGAGTGGCACAATCCCAACGGTATGGCCAACCCCTACAAAGACAACATGGAGAAACTCACCAAAAACGCCATCAATCACCTCTGTCAATAACAACCGTCCATGAAAACCAGACATACACATTCAGCGGTCATTGCCGCCGCCATGACCATGATATCCCTGTCGGCCTGCGGCGAAAGCGAACCACTGCTCACCCAGCGCGACTGGAACGCTGACAACCTCTACTTCGCCTCATCCGACATGCAGAAGCAGGATATATTCTACAAACCCCAGGTAGGATGCGTGGGCGACCCGATGCCATTCTTCGACCCCGTGGCCCGCGACTTCAAGATACTGTATCTGCAAGACTACCGCCCCAACGGGGAGACATACCACCCCATCTGGGCCGTCTCGACCTCCGACGCGGTGTCATACACTTCGATGGGCGAACTCATCCCAACAGGGTCGGTCAATGAGCTTGACGCTGCCATCGGCACAGGCTCCACCATCTACGACAACGGGGTCTACTACACCTTCTACACCGGCCATGCCTCTAACACGGCCCATACAGGCGGTATCCTCGAGGGTGTGATGCTCGCCACATCCACCGACTTCCGCAACTGGACCAAAGACCGCAGCCTGCTCATCACCGGCGCGGACGGGTATGACACCCGCGATTTCCGCGACCCGTTTGTGTTCAAGGGTGACGACGGCCTGTTCCACATGCTCGTGTCGACCCGCAGCAACGGGAAAGGGGTCATCGCCGAATATGTGTCAGGCAACCTGCGCGACTGGAGCGACAACGGTGTGTTCATGACCATGATGTGGGACCGTTTCTATGAGTGCCCCGACCTGTTCAAGATGGGGGAATGGTGGTATCTGGTCTATTCAGAGCAGCATGACGCCATCCGCCGTGTGCAGTACTTCAAGGGACGCACCATCGAGGAGCTGAAAGCATGCACCGCCAACGACGCAGGCATATGGCCCGACGACCATGAGGGATTCCTCGACTCCCGCGGTCTCTATGCCGGCAAAACCGCCTCTGACGGCACCGACCGTTACATCTGGGGCTGGTGTGGCACCCGCGCCGGGTCAAACAACCTCTCCTCCCTCGACTGGGCAGGCAACCTGGTGGCCCACAAGCTCGTGCAGCACCCCGACGGCACCCTGACCCTGGCCGAGGCCCCATCGATGCCTTCCGCATTCGGCCCGGCCAACACATTGGCTGACTTCAGTCTGTCTGGCGAAGACCACAAGCTGATGCCCAGGCTTGGCTACACCAACCGTGTAACCATGACCGTGACCCTCGACAATCCCGAAGAGCGTTTCGGCATATCATTAAGCCGCGGATCTGACTCAGACAGCTACTACACGCTGGTGGTCAACCCCGAGGGCAACGGACGCCGCAAAATCAACCTTGAGAACGAGGGCCCGGGCGGTGAAGGCTTCATCGGCAACGCCGACGGCTATCTCTTCGCCCAACCCGCCGACGGGGTATATCATGTCACACTGGTCAACGACAACTCTGTCGTCACCCTCTACATCAATGACAACGCCGCCTTCACAACCCGCCTCTACGGCATCGCCCGCAACTGCTGGTCGG
This sequence comes from uncultured Bacteroidales bacterium, assembly GCA_958418815.1. Lineage (GTDB taxonomy): Bacteria > Bacteroidota > Bacteroidia > Bacteroidales > Muribaculaceae > UBA7173. The sequence continues at coordinate 29,009 of CATZGB010000029.1, forward strand.
TCAACTCTTACGGTGCAGCCCTGACCGTAAGCGACATCACCGTAAGTTCCCGCTGATCTCGGCGACAACTATCTGACAACGCATCCAACCAAACACATCTCCCTAACTTAAAACATTATTTATGAAAGCCTTAGCAATTGCGACTGCCGTCGCAACGGTGACTCTCGTGCCTGCGTATGCGCAAGAGACGCTCAAGACCCTCTACAATGGCGACCCCGTCAGTGTGACCTGGGACAACACAATGTCAATCCCCGCCTCAGACTTCGCGAGCGATGTCAATGTGGGCGACTACATCCATATCACTTTCGAATCCACCTCCGATGTCATCGAGCTTAAAGCCGACGGCACATGGCTGCCCGGCACTCGCTTCACCTACCTTGGCGACGACACCCCCGACCTAAAGGTATACATCACAGCCGGCATGCTTGACACTCTGCGCTCCTTCGGCCTTGAACTTTGCGGCGCATCTTTCTCCGTGAAAGAGGTAAGCATATGCAACGACGGTTTCTCAATGCCCGAGGGCGCAATCTGGGGCGGATATTTCTGGGTTGACAACTGGAACACCCTCGAACTGTTCAAGACCGCTTTCGACAACTATGACGGAGAGCGCTATCTTGACATATACCTGTCGGATGACAATGGCGACAACACCGGATATTTCATGAAGGTGCTTACCGCATGGGACAATCCCGACGCCATATTGGCCGACAACGGTCAGATCGAGCACAAGGCCCGCATGGCAACGGTCGACCTCAACGGAATAGACGTAAAAGAAGCACTTGCCGATGTCAACACCCTCATGATACAGTCAAATCCCGAGGGGGGCACTCCCTACAATATCACGGCCGTGGCACTGCGCTCTGGAAACAGCGCCTCATCAGTCACCGCTTCCCTCACAGATGACACTGACTCACCAGTGACGGTCTACAATCTCCAGGGCATCGCCGTCAAGACCGCAACCGGCCCCGCAGACTATCTTTCCGACCTGCCCGCAGGCATATACATCGTCAACGGCAAGAAAATCGCGGTCAGCTGATTCGACAGACCTACTCTCACGGGGATATCAACGATTTGACAAACAAGGCGGCGCATTTGGTTACGGTGCGCCGCCTTTGTTGTCACATCACACCCATTTCGATGCAGGCCCACTCCCGCTTCCCCCCTTACGGTCGACAATGGCCAGGAAATGTGAAAAAATTTCCTTAAAAGATGCTGAATGTGAAAAATTGTTGCTATATTTGACGCGCGTTTTCCCGCCACAGACGGGAAAACCGCCCTTTGCAAGTGTGTTATAAGGGTCGCCCGTCAGCCGTCAGGCATGCAGACCGGAATCGCGCGGAACTGTCCGCGACACCGGCCCGTCTGCCCAGTCGGCCTCAACGCGGGCTGCCCCGTGCCCCTCATTTCTAATCATCTATTTTTTATGGAAACGCGTGATCTTAACCCCGAGGCCGCAAAGCCCGAGGTTGCCACCACCCCCGCCACCCCGGCGGAGTCCCTTGAATCTCAATCCATCGCCGACGCCGGCATCAACCTCGCAGAGGCTGAAGCCGCAGCCGCCGGCAAAGCCCAACTCAACGAAGAAGCCGCCGAGGCCCAAATGGCCGACAAGGCATTCCAGGCAGCACAGGCTGTCACAGCCGTGGAGGCCGAAGAGGCCGAAACCGCCGTGGACGCGTCTGCCGACGAAGCCCAGGCCCGCCAGACCGAAGATGAAATCAAGACAAAAGAGGACATCATGGCCCGCCTGACAAAGATGGCCGCTGATGAGACCGTGGAAATCTCCCGCGAGGAAATCTCCCACCTCAAACAGCGTTTCTACGCCATCCGCAAGGCTGAGCAGGAAGCCGAGCTGGCAGCCCATCTCGCCGATGGGAAAGACGCGGAGAGTTTCCTTCCGGCCCTCGACCCCGCCGAAGAGGAGTTCAAGTCACTGATGAACACTGTCCGCGAGCGCAAGGCCGCCCAGGCCGCCGCGGAAGAGGAGGAGCGCAACAACAACCTCACCCGCAAACTCGCCCTCATCGAGGAGCTAAACACCATATCGGCCGACACCGACAATGTCAACCGCGCTTTCCCGCGCGTCAAGGAGATACAGGCCGAGTTCAAGGAAATCGGCGAAGTGCCTGCCACAGAAGCCACAGAGCTGTGGAAGAATTACCAGGGAGCCGTGGAGCAGTTCTACGACCAGCTGAAAGTCAACAAAGACCTCCGCGACTATGACTTCCGCAAGAACCTCGAGCTGAAGACCCTCCTCTGCGAGGAGGCCGAGAAGCTCAACGAGGAGGAGGACATCGTCCTGGCATTCAAGCGGCTGCAGAACCTCCACGACGAATGGCGCCAGACAGGCCCCGTGGCCAAGGAGGTGCGCGAGGAAATCTGGGCCCGCTTCAAGGATGCATCCACCCTCGTCAACAAGAAATACCAGGGATTCTTCGAGGAGCGCAAAGCCCGCGAGCTTGAGAACGAGAAGGCCAAGACCGAGATATGCGAACGCGTGGAAGCCCTCGACTTCTCCGCGCTCAAGACTTACGCCGCCTGGGACGAGATGACCAAGCAGATTCTCGCCGCGCAGGAGGACTGGAAGAAACTCGGCTTCGCGTCGCGCAAGACCAACAACCAGCTTTTCTCACGCTTCCGTTCGGTATGCGACAAGTTCTTCACCCTCAAGGCCGAACACTACCGCGAGATGAAAGAGGAACTGGCCGCCAACCTCGCCAAGAAGACCGCCCTCTGCGAGAAAGCAGAGGCCCTCAAGGACTCCACCGACTGGAAGAAGACCGCCGACGAGCTGGTACGCCTCCAGAAGGAATGGAAGACCATCGGCACAGTGCCCAAAAAGCACTCCGACAGCATCTGGCACCGCTTCCAGACCGCCTGCGACGCATTCTTCGAGAGCCGCAAGGCCAACCTCAACGAGAGCCGTGCCGCCGAGCAGGTCAACCTCAAGGCCAAACGCGAGATCATCGCCGCGCTCAAGGAGATACCCCTCGACTCAAACCGCGCTGAGACCATGCCGAAGGTCAAGGAGCTGCAGGCCAAGTGGCAGACCATAGGCCATGTGCCGATGCGCGAGAAAGACAAGCTCTACGACGAGTACCGCGCCGCCTGCGACGCGCTCTACAACCGTCTCGGCCGCGACCGCGGAGGCCGCTCACGCTTCGAGGATGTCATCAACGAGATGGGAGCCGACCAGCAGAAGCTCTACCGCGAACGCGAGCGCATCCTGCGCGCCTTCGAAATCAAGCGCAACGAGCTGAAGACCTATGAGAACAACCTCGGCTTCCTCTCATCCAAGAGCAAATCGGGAGACTCGATGGTCCGCGAGATGGAACGTCGCATCCAGCGCATCAAGGATGACCTTGCCTCCATCGAGGAGAAGATAAAGCTCATCGACTCTAAACTCGCCAAGTAAACAACGCCCGGGCCTCACACAAGCCCCGCGCCTCCACCACCTGTCACGACTCGCAGCGACGGCCCGCACGCGCCGCCGCCGCGAGTCGGCTGATAATGACCCGCCTGACAGCATCAGCCACAGGCAACCACACTCCCATACCTGGCATGAAAAAAATCAGGGCCAAATATTGGGAAAAACAAAGAAAATCGCTACCTTTGCACAGTTTTTCCGGGCTGTTCAGCTTGCGGGCGTAGGCGCCTGCCGGTTGGCAACGTTTGGAAACGCTTGATATTCACCGCATAAACACCCTTTCAAAGTGGGAAAGTTCAGCGAATTTAAACTCCCCTTGAAGATGCTTCCCGAAGGAACCCACGAGTTCCACTACGACCTCGGGAAGGAATTCTTCAAAAACATGGACAGCACCGACATCCGCGACGCCAACGTGGCCGTGGATCTGACGGTCACATACCGCAACGGGGTGTATGACCTGGCTTTCGCATGCGACGGGACTGTCACAGTGGCCTGCGACCGATGCCTCGACGACCTCGAGCTGCCCATCGAGACCGCCTACCATGTGACGGTGAAATATGGCGACTCCTACAAGGAGGACTCAGACGAGTTCATCGAGATTCCCGAAAGCGACAACTACCTCAACGTCGCCTACATGATTTTCGACACCGTCTCGCTCGCCATCCCCATCAAGCATGTCCATCCGCTGGGAAAATGCAACCGCGCGATGAGCTCGCTGCTCAAGAAGCACCGCACCCACGTCGCCGACGACCCGGATGCGGATCTCGAGGATGAGCTGATCGACGAGATGGAGGCCGGTGACACCCAGGAGGACACCTCCTCCCAGGCCCCGACCGACCCCCGCTGGGACGCTCTCAAAAACCTCGGCTCAGGAGAATAGGCCATTCCCCTCTGTCCGCGGACAAACAGACACAAGGCCCGGCCGCCGGTCTTCTCCCGCCACCTGAAAGGCCGACTCCGGCACCGCGCCACGAGTCATATAAAACGCAAGAAAAAAACAAAACGATAAAAGAAAATGGCACATCCCAAAAGACGTCAATCAAAGACCCGCACCGCAAAGCGCCGCACCCACGACAAGGCCGCTATGCCCACCCTGGCCATCTGCCCCAACTGTGGCGCATGGCACGTTTACCACTGCGTATGCCCCGAATGTGGCTACTACCGCGGTAAGATCGCCATCGAAAAAGACGCCGTTGTCTAAACCAGAAAGCAAGGTGAATGTCACCTTTCGAAATCCGGTAACGGCTCTTTTTGAAAGGGCTGCCTCCTGAAAAGGCAGCCTTTCAACACTTATATACACCACCTTTCTACCTCCAGTCACACCCGACTGACCAATCCCCTCACCAGACTATGCTCAACGCGACTATAACCGGGATAGCCTCCTACGTTCCCGACGACATCCTCGACAACGAGATGCTGTCGGAAATGGTAGACACCAACGACGAGTGGATCACCACACGCGTGGGTATCAAGGAGCGTCGTATCCTCAAGACCCCCGAAGGCTCATCCTTCCTCGGCATCAAGGCTGTCGAAAAACTCCTTGCAGAAACCGGCACCAACCCCGAGGATGTGGAGCTTCTCATCTGCGCCACCTCAAACCCCGACTACCGCTTCCCCTCCACCGCCTCCATCATCTGCAAAGGCACCGGGCTGAAAAACGCCTACGCATATGACATCCAGGCCGCCTGCGCCGGATTCATCGTGGCCCTGGAAGACGCGGCCGCCTACGTCAAGAGCGGCCTCCGCAAGAAAGTGATCGTGGTGGCTGCCGAAAAGATGTCTTCGATGGTCAACTACAAAGACCGCGCGACATGCCCCCTCTTCGGCGACGGCGCGGCATGCGTGCTCGTGGAGCCGACAGAGGAAAACACCGGAGTCATCGACGCGGTGTTCCACGTCGACGGCAACGGCCTGGAACACCTGGTGATGTGGGGCGGCGGCTCTGCCGAGCCCACCACCCAGGAGACCCTTGACAACGGGCGCCACTTCCTCTTCCAGGATGGCCGCAACGTCTACAAGAACGCCGTCACCGACATGTACACCGCCACAATCGATGTGATGAACCGCAACGGCCTCACAGCCGAGACCATCGACTATCTCGTGCCCCACCAGGCCAACATGCGCATAATCGAGGCCGTAGGCTCACGCGCCAACATCCCCTCGGAGAAGGTGCTTGTCAACATCCAGCATTACGGCAACACCTCGGCGGCCTCGATACCCCTGTGTCTCGATGAGTTCAAGGGCCAGCTCAAAAAAGGCGACAAGATCATCCTGACCGCCTTCGGAGCCGGTTTCACCTGGGGATCCATGTACCTCGTATGGGGTATCTGATTCCATAACATCCCCTAACGTCCAGCCCTCTCCAGAAGAAAAATTTTCACGAAAATAGCATCTTTTAAGGTGCTATTTTTGTTTAAATTTGGAACACCTAAACTTCAACCACATGTCAGAAACAATCACCAACCACAATAACGAGGCCCTTGAGCCATTCGTGACCGAGAACCCCGAAGAAGCAGCAAAGACATTCCTCAAAGAGGACCGCGACATCAAGCCGGGCCACAAAGCCGGATTCGTCAACATCGTTGGAAACCCCAATGTCGGCAAATCGACTCTGATGAACGACCTGGTGGGCGAGCGCGTCAGCATCATCACATCAAAGGCCCAGACCACAAGACACCGCATCATGGGCATCGTCAACACCCCCGACTACCAGATAGTCTTCTCAGACACCCCGGGAGTGCTGAAACCCAACTACAAGCTCCAGGAGAGCATGCTCAATTTCGCCGAAGGCGCCCTGACCGACGCCGACGTGCTGCTCTATGTCACAGACGTGGTGGAGACCCCCGACAAGAACGCCGATTACCTCGCCAAAGTGGCCAAGCAGAAAATGCCGGTGTTGCTCGTCATCAACAAAATCGACCTCCTGAAAGGCAATGGCGAGCTTGACGCGATCATCACCCGCTGGAAAGAGACCCTCCCCAACGCCGAGATTTTCCCCATCTCGGCAAAGGAGAACTTCAACACCTCCAACCTGATGAACCGCATCATCGAGCTACTGCCCCCCTCCCCCCCTTACTTCGGCAAGGACGCGCTGACCGACAAACCGGCCCGCTTCTTCGTCACCGAGATCATCCGCGAGAAAATCCTTCTCAACTACGACAAGGAGATTCCCTACTCCGTGGAGGTGATTGTCGAGAAATTCGAGGAGAAAGAGAACGCCATCCATATCATGGCAGCCATATACGTGGAGCGCGACTCCCAGAAAGGAATCCTCATAGGCAAAGGCGGCTCGATGCTGAAGCGCGTCGGCACTGACGCCCGCAAGGATATCGAGACATTCTTTGGCAAACGTGTCTTCCTCGAACTCTTCGTCAAGGTGGAGCCCAACTGGCGCAACCGCGAGAACAAGCTCAAGGCTTTCGGCTACATCGAATGACCCGACGGCAGGCCGCGACGGCCGCGCCATCGGATTAAAAAATTTTTACTAACTTTGCAAAAACAATCATTTATAGATATATGAGTCAGCTTGTAGCCATTGTCGGGCGCCCGAATGTCGGGAAATCAACCCTGTTCAACCGTCTGACCGAATCAAGGCAGGCCATCGTCGACGGCACCGCCGGAACCACCCGCGACCGCCAATATGGCAAGGTGGACTGGTGTGGACGCGAGTTCTCAATCGTCGACACAGGCGGCTGGGTGGTCAACTCAGAAGACATCTTCGAGGAGGAAATCAACAAACAGGTGGCCGTCGCCATCGAGCAGGCCGACGAGGTGCTGTTTGTCGTCGACGCGATGAACGGCGTGACCGACCTTGACGACCATGTGGCTGAAATCCTCCGCAAATCAAAGAAGCCGGTGCTGCTTGTCGCCAACAAGGTCGACTCCAACGACTGGCTTTACAACGTCCCCGAATTCTACAGCCTCGGCCTGGGCGACCCATACCCCGTATCGGCAGTGAGCGGCTACGGCACAGGCGACCTCCTCGACGAAATAGTCAAGAAACTGCCCGAGCCGTCAGACGACCAGGAAAACCTCGATGACATTCCCAAGTTTGCCATCGTAGGCCGCCCCAACGCCGGCAAATCATCGCTCATCAACGCCTTCATCGGCGAGGACCGCCACATAGTCACCGACATCGCCGGCACCACCCGCGACAGCATCTACACCCGCTACAACAAATACGGGTTTGACTTCTACCTTGTCGACACCGCCGGAATCCGCAAGAAGCAGAAGGTCAATGAGGACATTGAGTATTACTCGGTGATTCGCTCCATCCGCGCCATCGAGGCTTCGGATGTCTGCATACTGATGATTGACGCCACACGCGGCATAGAGGCGCAGGACGCCAACATATTCTCGCTGATACAGCGCAACAAGAAGGGCCTCGTGGTTTGTGTCAACAAGTGGGACATCGCCGAAGACCGTTCGGAGAAGGCCCAGAAGCATTTCGAGCAGGCGATCCGCAACCGCTTCGCCCCATTCACCGACTTCCCCATCATCTTCTGCTCGGCCCTGACCAAGCAGCGCATCTTCAAGGTGCTGGAGACCGCCGTGGAGGTCTACAAGAACCGCCGCCGCGAGATACCCACCTCTCAGCTCAACAAGGTGATGCTCGAGGCCATCGGCGCGTATCCCCCACCCGCCAACAAGGGTAAATACATCAAAATCAAATACATCACCCAGCTCAAGGGCGCGCAGATTCCGACATTCATCTTCTTCTGCAACCTGCCGCAATGGGTGAAAGAGCCATACCGACGTTTCCTCGAGAACAAGATACGCGACACATGGGATTTCCATGGCACACCTGTCGCCATCTTCATGCGCGAGAAATGACATAGCGGGCCACAGCGCGGTTTCCCATATACCGCGCGTCAGCATCCCCCCTGCAAAAATGGCCGGCACGAGAAATCGCGCCGGCCATTTTTGCAGTGGGGGATGCCCCCGTTTGGCTTCAGCCTAATCCATCGCCATATAGTGCTGGTAGGGATGGTCGCAGCCGGGACAAACGGCTGGGGGTTCCTTGCCTTCGGCGATGTAGCCGCATACCAGACACTTCCACTTGATGGAGTGGTCGCGCTTCCAGACAGTGCCATCCTTGACCTGCTTCAGGTAGCGGGCGAAACGTATCCGTCCGAAAAAAGCCGACTTGATTATAGATTTTCAAGTCGGCATTA
>CATZGB010000030.1 GCA_958418815.1 uncultured Bacteroidales bacterium
AGTTCTGCTTTCCGTCAACCCACAGACCGTTGGCGGCCATCTCGGCGGCACGCACGTCAGACTGTATCTTGAATGTATAGGCTGTGTTGCCCGAGATATTGTCAATCCAGTCGGGAGAGGTCGAGTTGTTGTCGCCCCGCTTGTTCCATTTTTTGTCAGAGTCGAGGAAGACGAAGTTGGCCTGTCCGCCGTCATGGGCGAAGTAGACGCGGATTTCATCGCCGGCCTGCACTGCGGGCATATATGCGGGCTTGATCCAGAGCGCCTTTGTGGCATCGGCGCCGTTATCCGCCACGTTATACCAGTCATCGGCCATCTGGAAGGTCAGGCCCTGGATTTCAGCCACTCCGGAGAATGTGCCCTCATCGGGATTCTCGGGCTGGTCGTCAGCCACGATTTCACCTACCTTTTCGGCATGCTTGTTGTAGACAAACTCCACTTTCACCACGGAGTTCTGCTTTCCGTCAACCCACAGACCGTTGGCGGCCATCTCGGCGGCACGCACATCAGACTGTATCTTGAATGGCCCGAGATTTTGTCAATCCAATCGGGAGAGGTTGAGTTGTTGTCGCCCCGCTTGTTCCATTTTTTGTCAGAGTCGAGGAAGACGAAGTTGGCCTGTCCGCCGTCATGGGCGAAGTAGACGCGGATTTCATCGCCGGCCTGCACTGCGGGCATATATGCGGGCTTGATCCAGAGCGCCTTTGTGGCATCGGCGCCGTTTTCCGCCACGTTATACCAGTCATCGGCCATCTGGAAGGTCAGACCCTGGATTTCAGCCTCTCCGGAGAATGTGCCCTCATCGGGATTGGGTTCTTCGGGATCAGGCTCCTCGCCGCCGCCCTCACCCTCAATCGCGTCGATTGAGGTGATGGTGAGCTTCTTCGCCATGAGTTTGAACTTGTTTGACTTCTTGTAACCGTTGATGAAAGTCTCGGTCACGTCAAACGCCACTGAACCTGCGCCGACTGCCACATGGTAATCCTCGAAGAGAGTGGCGGTGCCATTGTCGGTGTCGATTGAAATCTTGATTTCACCCTCCACGGTGTTGGTGAAGCTTACCTTGATTTGGTCGCCCACAGACAGCGACCCCATCGCGTCATTCGAGACTTCGATTTCATTTCCCTCGAGGTTGGTCTCGCCCGACCAGAGGTTGGTCACCGCCATTATATAGACCGTGGCGGCCACGACCAATGACAGAAGTAGAGTAATACGTTTATGCATAGTTTTGAAGTTAGTTTGTTTCGGAGAGCGGCAGGTCAGGCCGTTGTTGCCGAAAGGTTAAAGATAGATTTGGTATAGTCAGGTTTTTTAGTCTTGTCAGCGAGAGCAGCGTCGGCAGGCGGTTTGGTGTCTTTTTGCGGTCAATGTTTTTGACTGGCTGATACTGTTCTTGTCGAGGATTTGTTTGTGATACAAAATTAATATATGTCAAACCGATAACCAGATACTATTTTATCCGAAACCATGCCGATTTCGACAAAATACACCCAATCGGCTGACCATCACCCGAAATGACATCATAACAGGCGATTTTTTTCGGGCCAGCAGACAGCGACAGGCCATGCACCGCCGGCTGAAAAAAGAATCCGGGAGATGGCCGACAATGGCCGTCTCCCGGATGTGGATTGTCTAAGTAAGGGAGAGGAGGAAGTCTTTATGAGTTAGTTTGCGGATTTTTGCGTACAGGCTTATTTGGCGACTTTCACCACCTTGTTGCCCTGACGGAGGATGTAGATGCGACCCTGGGTCATCTCGCTCACGCGACGGCCGTCGATGGTGTAAATCTCAACGGGAGCGTTGAAGTCGATGGCGGTGTCGACAGCCACATTCTCCACGCCCGACGAACCCTTCTTGACGAGTTCGACTTTGACGAGGGTGGCAGCCTGGCCCTTCACGAAGAAACCGCGTGTGGGGAGGGTCTCCAGCTCGGTGTAGTCGGTGTCGGCGATGGGAGAGTCAGTGATTTCGTAGCTGTACACGCCGTTGGAGGGGATGGGATCGTATTCAACCATAGGGGTCCATGCCCAATCGGGACCGACCTTCACGTCAATCTGAATCTGGGCGGGAGCGTCGTCGGTGCCCTGGAGGTCTTTGTAGGTGAAGACGAGCTTGTCACCCACGGCGAGGCCAGCCATAGCGGCGGCCACCTTGTCGGTCCAGTTGGTCGACTCGCAGTCGAGTGAGAGCATGCCTTTCCAGGCGCCCATCACCTCTTCACCTTCCCAGAGGGCTTCGCCGCCGGTAACGGGAGGCTCGGGATCATCGCCGCCCTGGTTGCCGCCTTTGGACACGACCTCAACCTTGACGAGGGTAGCGTTCTGGCCCTTGACAGCGAAACCGCGCTGTGAGAGCATCTCGAGGTCGGTGTAGTCACCCACGGGCTCATCCTTGATGGTGTAGGTGTATTTGCCGGCGAGGATGGGGTCTGCGTCGATGATTGTGGTCCAGGTCCAGGCGTTGTCGAGGCCGAAGGAGTTGAGCTGGATCTGGGCGGAAGCAGCGTCAGCGTTCTCATAGTAGAACACCAGCTTGTCGCCAGCCTTGAGGCCGCCCATGACGGTCTTGTTCCACTGCGCGTTTTCGGGGATGTTCTTGTATTCAAGCATGCCCTTCCAGCTGCCCATCTCTACGGAGCCGGTCCATACGGCGTTGCCGGTAGTGGGGGTCACGTCGCCGCCGCCAGCCTTGACGAGCTCAACCTTGTTGAGGGTGGCGTTCTGGCCCTTCACGAAGAAGCCGCGGCCGGGGAGGGTCTCCAGCTCGGTGTAGTCGGTGTCGGCGATGATGCCGTCGGTGATTTCATAGGTGTAAACGCCGTCAGCGGGGATATTGTCATACTCGACCATTGGGGTCCAAGTCCATGCGTTGCCCACCTTCACGTCAATCTGAATCTGGCCGGGAGCCTCATCGTCGGTGGAGACATCTGTGTATGTGAAAACCAGCTTGTCACCCACGGCGAGATCGGCCATAGCTGAAGCGACCTCGGGGGTCCAGTTGGTAGACTCACAGTCGAGGGAGAGCATGCCTTTCCAGCTGCCCATCACCTCTTCACCTTCCCAAAGGACGGTGGCGTTTGCCGACATGGCGAGACCAGCGGCGGCGAGAAGAGTAAAAATCTTATTCATTTGAGATTGTTGAAAAGAGTTAGTTATTTAAGGTATATGTTCAGTTTTTCACTGTCGCTTTCAAGCGTCTTTCCGGCATGTCATGAATGGGGAAATGTTTTCATGGCTCAAAAGTCGTTGACACTTGCAAAGTTACAACTTAAACATCCCGATAATTGATACAATTTTGCCCGTTTCCGATACGATTTCAACATTCTTGGAAAAATCATCAGCCCCGATGTCAAAAAACGCCTCCCAAGGAGACGTTTTTTGCGTGAAATGACACTATGTGGTGGCCAACTGCCATAATTGCCCGCAGGGAGCAACGGGGCGCGCCCGGTTCACTCGGCAGAAAGCGTCTCGATGACCTCCAGGCACATACGGGAGTTGTGGTAGGGGCATTTCCAAAAACCGGCCTTGTCGTCGCGACGGTTGATGTCCCCGCCGGGGAAACGGCTCCAGTACCATTCACCGCCATTGTGGTCGACAAGGTTGTCTTTTATCCAGCACCATGACCGCCAGGCCTTGTCGATGGCCAGGTCAACGCCGTGGTGCTTGTAGAGGTAGACAAGCCCGACCACATCCTCGGCCTGCACCCACCAGTGGCGCTCCAGGTCGAGACGGCCGTCGCCAAACCGCTCGTAGGCCATCCAGCCCTCGTCTGAACGTCCCTCGAGCGCGGCGTTGGCTATCGCAAGGCAATGGCGTTTTGTCTTCTCATACAGGGTCGAGACCTCAGCCTGGCATCCCTCTCCGGGATTGGCGAGCAGCACCCCCGCGGCTTCCAACAGCAGCCATGAAGCCTCGATGTCATGGCCGTAGGAGATGTTGGCGTCATGGCGCACCCATTGCTCGTCGAAGAAAAGCCCCAGGTGGGAGGTGGCCTTGTCTTCCATCACGTCGAGGAATATGCGCAGCAGGTCGACGATGGCCTCGCGCAGCGACGCGTCGGGCCACACGCGGTAGAGGTTGGTGTATGGTTCGAGAATATGGAGATGGGTGTTCATCGTCTTCTTCTCGTTTGCGTCCTTGTCAGAGAGGCGCATGTCAGAGATTTCCTGCCAGTCGCGGGTGAAAGCCTCGATGTAGCCTCCGCCATTCTCTTTACTGTCGCGGGCCTTCGACTCCAGATCGCGGAAAAGCCCTTTGGCGATTTCAAGGGCCTCCTCGGAGGCTGTGGCGCGGCAATACTCGCTCAGCCCATAGATGGCGAAGCCGATTGCGTAAGACTGCTTCTTGGTGTCGAGCGGGGCCCCGGCGGCATCGACCGACCAGTAGACGCCCCCCATCTCCCGGTCGAGGAAATGGTCGCGCAGGTACTCATATGCGCGTGTGGCGGCGGCGAGATACTGCGGGTCGCGAATGACGCGGTAGGCGGCAGAGAATGTCCAGAGCAGGCGGCCATTGAGTATCGCCCCTTTGGGGGCTTCGTGGTCGGGGATGTCATCGCCGTCGATGCGGCCGAGGAATCCGCCGCGAGGATCGGCCATGCGGTCGATCCAGAACGGCAATATGTTGCTTGTCAGGTTCTCGCGGAGGTCTGAGACAAGGTTTTCAGCAAGGGTCATCTTTATGGGATTGGTTTACTGGTGGGGTTTCTGTTGATTGGTCGCCAAGGCTCACGCCTCGCCGGTGACGCACAGGTCAGAGGCGGCCTGCTCGCCGGAATCGGCGGTGGAGGTGTCGGCCTGCCCCTCGCCACGGCGTTTGCGCAGGTCGCGGTCAATCTCCTCCATGCGCGATGTGGTCAGGGGGTAGAAGATGAGGATGAACGCGCCGAAGAGGGCCACGGCGGCTGGTATGTAGCTCATCAGGTAGCGCAATCCGTCGAGGGCAGCCGCGCTCTGGGTGATATGCGTCCCCGAGTCAAGCTCATAGGTCACGTAGCCGAAGGCGGCCAGCAGCCACAGCGCGCCCGAACCGCCGAAGGCCGAACCGAATTTCTGGGCCATTGAGGCCGATGAGAAAATCAGGCCGGTCGAGGCGGTGTTGTATTTCTGCTCGGAGTAATCCGAGACATCGGCATACATCGACCATACAAGCGGCGACACGATGCCGGTGCATATCGAGATCAGCACCTGCAGCACGAGCATCATCCAGTAGCCGGCGGTGGTATCAAGCGGGATGTAGAAGAAGGCCACGGAGAGGATGGCCAGCAGGATGTTGATGGCCATGAAAGCGTTTTTCTTGCCGAGCGCGCCGACGATGGGCACGGTGATCATGACTCCCACCATGTTGAACAGCTCGCCGATGGCCAGGAACAGCCCGGCGAAGAAGGCAAACGACAGGCCGAAGATGGCCAGGGTGGCGTCGGGCGACACCAGGTCGGCGAAATAGAAGGCGACGGTGGAGCCGCGCACGGTGTTGAAGAGGTTGGTCGACAGCGCCGCCCCGATCAGCAGCCACCACGGGCCGTTGCGCAGGAGCTTGGAGAGGTCAGAGCCTACCGAAACCTCCGACTTGGTGTTGACCCGCTCGCGGGTCATCTTGAAGCAGAGGAAGAAGAGCAACGCGCAGGCAATGGCGATCACTATCATGGCCCACTGCCATCCTCCGGCAGCCGACATGCCCAGCGAGTTCTGGAAGAGGTTGCAGAGGGGCTCCCAGGCCGCCAGGGCTATGAACGAGCCGCCATAGGCGAAGAACATCCTGTATGACGAGAAGACGGTCTTCTCGGCGGAGTCGGGGGTGATGACCCCGAGCATGGCTCCATAGGGCACATTGATGCCGGTGTAGACCGTCATCATCATTATGTAGGTGACATAGGCCCAGACAAGCTTGCCGCTCTGCGAGAAATCGGGAGTGGAGAAGAGCAGGATGCCGCAGACGGCGAAGGGGATGGCGAACCACAGGACGTAGGGGCGGTATTTGCCCCAGCGCGTCTGGGTGCGGTCGGCGATGATACCCATCATCGGGTCAGAGACGGCGTCCCAGATGCGGGTCACCAGAAACAGCACGGCGGCGTGGGCCAGCCCTATGCCGAAGATGTGGGCATAGAAAAACGGAAGATAATATGAGAATATCTTCCAGAACATCGACGAGGCCATGTCGCCGAAGCCGTAACCTATCTTGTCTTTCAATGAAGCCATGGTAAAGATTCGTGTGGGGGGATGTCAACCCCGCAGCCCATGGCCCACGGTCATCCGTCAGGATGCCAGCCGTGAGCCATGGACCGCGGGATGAGGATTGATTATTTGAGTTGGAGGTTGGCGTCGATGAGACGGTTGAGGGTCTTGACAGACTCCCCGGTGGAGAGGCCGTCGGAGGGGGTGTTCATGCAGTAGTCGACGAGACGGTCGATGGTCGAGGTGGCCACATGCATGCGGGTGTCGGAGGAGGCGTAGTAGATGAACACCTTGCCATCCTCGTCGGCAATCCAGCCGTTGGTGAACAACACGTTCATCACGTCGCCGATATACTCGTCGCCGACCGGGGCCATCAGGTAGCCGCCGGGGGTGTAGATCGGCCTCCACGGCTCGTCGAGGGCGGTCATGTACATGTAAAGCACATAACGCAGGCCTGAGGCGCAGCCGCGCACGCCGTGGGCCAGGTGGAGCCATCCCTTGGGGGTCTTGATGGGATGGGGACCCTCGCCGTTCTTCACCTCCTTGATGGTGTGGTAATAGCGGGTGTCGACGATGATCTCAGACTCGACAACGGCGTTGGTCATGTCGTCGACCAGCGCCCAGCCGATGCCGCCGCCGCTGCCGGCGTCGATGAAGCCGTCCTGGGGACGGGTGTAGAGGGCATACTTGCCGTTGACAAACTCGGGATGCAGCACCACGTTGCGCTGCTGGCTCTTGGCCTTGAGGTCGGGCAGACGCTCCCAGTTGACCAGGTCCTTGGTGCGGGCGATGCCACAGGTCGCTGTGGCGGCCGAGAGGTTGCCCGGCTCGTTGTCGTCATGACGCTCGACGCAGAAGAGGCCGTAAATCCAGCCATCCTCGTGGCGGGTGAGGCGCATGTCGTAGATGTTCACTCCGGGGATGTCATCCTCGGGCATGGTGATGGGATGGTCCCAGAAGCGGAAGTTGTCAACTCCGTTGGGGCTTTCGGCCACGGCGAAGAATGACTTGCGGTCAGAACCCTCGACGCGCACCACCAGCACATACTTGCCGTTCCATTTGATGGCTCCGGAATTGAGGGTGGCGTTCACGCCGATGCGCTCCATGAAGAAGGGGTTGGTGGCGCGGTTGTAGTCATATTTCCAGAAGGGAGGCACCATCGCCGCCGTGATGACGGGATTCTTGTAACGGCAGAATATGCCGTTGCCTTCGACAGCCTCGTTGGGCTGGGTGACTAGAGCCTCGTATTCTTTTTCAACTAAAGCTTTGCGCTGATCAAAGTCAAGCATATCGGTGAGTCAGTTTTGGGGGTAATTGCTTAGTAAGAAAGTTAAAATTCAGCAGTGTGACACCGTCAGCGGATCGCGTCCATCTCGCGGGCGAAGACGGTGGACTTGTCATCGTGGAAGACCTTGAACGACTCCACCCCGGGATGGCCGGGATAGGGGGCGTAGTAATGGTCTTTCTTCATCCACTCCGAGCCGTTGCGCCATACGGTCACATAGACCGGATGCCATTTCTTGACCACAGGGAGCAGGCAGCGGGTGTACCAGTCGGTCACCGGCAGCCCCTCGCATCCTGTCTCGGTCAGGGCCGCGATTTTCCCTTTCTCGCGGGCCACCTCGACGGCTGCGCCGTATGTGGTGTCGATGTTGCCCAGCCAGGTGTCGATGCCATCCATACCGTCGCGGTGGTAGACATCGGCCCCGAGGATGTCGACATACTCGTCGCCGGGATACCATGTCATGTACTCCTCCCTTGAGCCCACGACATCGGGGGAATATGCCCAGAGCAGGCTGTTGCCGAGGCCCTTGGAATCGAATGCCTCACGCATCATGGTCCAGAGCTTGCGGTAAGACTCCACGGTGGTGTTGGGGCCGCCCCACCAGAACCAGCCGCCCGACATCTCGTGCCAGGGGCGCATGATCAGGGGCAGGGGGTTGCCGTCGCTGTCGCGGAGGGTGGCCACATAGTCGGCGGCGCGGCCGATGTAGGCTTTCAGGGAGTCGTTGACAGCGGTGCCGTCAGTGACAGCCAGAGTCACCACGTCGGTGTCAATCGGCTGCCACGCGTCCTTGCCGTTGGCCGGGTTGATGGGGTGCCATGAGATGGCGTTGATGCCGCCACGCTCATGCTGGGCGAGCATCTCGGCGCGCATGCGGTCAAACGACACGGAGTCGAGGTTGACCGGCGACCCCACCTCTATCAGGCCGAGATCCCAGTGCATCATGCCGGGGTAGTCGCCGACGGTCTCGAGGACATCGCTGCGGCCCGAGTCGCCAAACCATTTCACGCCGTAGACGGGGTCGTCGTCATGGCCGTAGATGGTCAGGGAGTCGGCCTGGGCATGCTCCAGACGCTGCATCAGCGTCTGCGCTATGGTCAGGGAGTCGGAGCATCCGGAACCTGCGTCAGCCCCTTGCTTCGAGCCGCAGCCTGCAATGAACAGGCCACAGGCCACCACCGGGAATATCAGACTTTTGGTATTCATAGAGATTCGTTGTTTCATTGAAATGAAGCGGCCCGGAGATTAACCCGTCACCGGGCCGCTTCTGTCACTCATTTGACTTCAAATTCAAGAGCTGTATTCTAAGGATTGGTCAGTTGAGGAGCGGTTTTATGTCATCCCTGTTGAGGGTGTAGGGCGACGAGACTACCTGCTGCCAGACTTCGGCCGGGGAATAATTCTTGATGAAGAACTGGTTGCTCTCTGTCTCATACCATTGCATGAAGTAGAGCCATGTCTCACCCTTGGGGAAAGCCACGTCGGGGTTGAAGAGGTTGCCACACTCCGAGAGGGCCACCATCTTCTTGCCCTCAACGAGTTCGCGGACAAGGTAGAAGCGGTCGAAATCGCTGAAGAGGTCCTCCTCGCTGTAAACGTCCACTCCCACGAAGTCGCATTTGCCGTTGCCGACATACGCGCCCTGGAGCTGGTCGAGCGAGGCCAGCTCGCCGGCGTTGGATGTCTGGACGGTCCAGCACCATATCATGTTGTGGATGCCGTAGTCGTTGACCAGCTTGTTGTAGAGGTGGTCCCAGAGCTGCTTGGTGACCTCGACACCCTCTGCGCCCCACCAGAACCAGGGGCCCCAGGTCGGGGCGTAGTCGCCGGCTGCCTCGTGGAACGGGCGGAAAATCACCGGAATGCCTGCGTCCTGGATGAGCTTGAGGTAACCGGCCACCTTGGCGATGTCCTTCTCCATGATCTCATACTCCCAGTTGCCGGGAACCATGGCGTTGGAGGGGCTGAAGCGGCTGATGCCGGTCGAGAGCTGCGCCTTGGGGTTGTTGAGACGCGGCACATTCCAGTGCCACATGATCTGCACGATGTTGCCGGCTTCCCAGGCTTCCCTGACGGGGGTGATGTCGCCGTAGTCAATCCAGTTGGCGGGGGATGAGGCGAGGTGGATGTAGTCGAATCCGATTATCGCCGGAGCCTTTCCGGCCTCCTGGGCGATCATGTCGTAGTAGCCGCTGCCCCATGCCACTTCACCCATGGTGCCCGACATGGTCTTGCTGCCATACTGCGACTTGAGGAACTCGAAGAGCTTCTTGGCCTCGGGGGTCGCCGCGGGGTCGATCAGGTCTGCGTCAAGCACCGGAGCGGGACGGGTCGAGAAATGCAGGGTGTAGGGGTCGGCGGCCATCTCGGGATGGTCGTAGCGCACCAGCGCGCCTTCGCCGACAACGAGGGTATAGTCGGTGCCCGCCTCAAGGTCGAGGGGGATGTTGAGCTGGCAGATATTGGCGGTCGCCCCCTCTACCGGCTTGCCGTTAAGGGTGATGGCGGCGGCGTTGGCGATCTTCACCGGATGGGTGTAGTTGACCGTGATATTGCGGTGGAGCAGCAGGTCGACAGTCGAGCCTTCGGCAATCGCGTCGGTGGCTGCCGTGGTCGGGGTGAAGGTCACGTCATCCTCCATATTGTCGGAGCAGGATGCGGCCACGACTGCGAAAAGCCCCAGGGGAAGGAAATATCTAAGGAATTTCATTTCAGGTTCAATCGTTTAAAATTTCAGACAAGATTCATTTCTTGGGCTTTTCGGGCATGGGCTCGCTCTGGAGACACACGCGGATGTTGTCGAGGGCGATGGTCACGGGAACATTGGTCTCCTCCATGAACGGGCCCCAGCTGACAATCATCGAAAGGCCGTGGAAGTCATCCTTGGTCATCTTGCGGTCGCAAGGATTCATGTAGCGGTCCTTGGTGAACTCCGACAGGGGCACTGACACTGTCACCCACTTGTCGCCGGTGTCATAAGAGCCGGCGCTGGTGTTCCAGGGCACCCACATGGCGCGGGGATAGGGATAGGGAGCATCCTCGCTGAAGAGGTAGTCGTTCTCGCCGAAGATGTCGGCGGGGGTGAACAGGATGTTGAGGGCGCAGATGGTCCAGGGGGTGGCCGACGGAATGTAAGCCTCGAACTTGAGGCAGTAGTTCATGTAGTCGGCGGTGTCGAAGAGGGTCGAGATGTCGAGCGAGGTGATGCCGTTCTCATCCACAGGCCAGTGGTTGAACGAGAAGTTGTCCTCGCTCATGTCATTGTAGTCGGCCTTGATGCCGTCGAAGCAGATGAAGTTGCCGTCGAGGGCGGGGATGCCCTTGTACTCGCCAGAATGCAGCACTTTGTCACCCTTGCGCCAGCCGTTGGCCAAGGCCAGGCCCTGGCCGTGGGTGCCGTCCCAGTCAAGGATCATGCCACGGGTGTCGCGCCACACGAATGAGGCGAGACCTTCACCGTAACGGGTCGCGGCGGTAACACGGCCTTCCTGGGTAGCGCCCTGGGGAACCTTGACGGTCATCTGGGTGCGGGAGAAGGCGAGGATGTCCTCCTGGGCGACAGTCGCGCCGCCGGGGAAGGTGACCACGATGGGATGCTCGTCGTCGGTCACGAAGTAGTCGCCGTTGATTTCGACCACATCGCCGGGATTGGCCCACTCGCAGCTCATCGAGCTGATGATCGGGTCGGGCACCATTGTGTAGAAGTCGGCGGTGGTGGAGTTGCCCTTTGAGGTCACCAGCCTGACGGTGTTGGTGACATTATCCGAGATGGCGTTGGGAATCTCGACGATTATCACGTCGGAGGTCACATAGGCGGGATTGAGCATGGCTTTCTGGTCGTTGAACCACACCTGCTGCACGTCGCCCATATCTGAACCGCAGATGGCGATTTTCTCACCGAGGTAAGCCTCTGTGATATGCTCGTTGGCGGTGGCGGGGTCGGTGTACCTGAAGTAGGCCACCTTGGGGTCTTTCCCCTGGTCCTTGTCGGCGTCGGACTCCGAACATCCGGTCATAGCGACGGTCATCAGCGCCACGGGAGCGACGAGGATATATCTGAGAATTCTTTTCATGATTGTCTTGATGATTTAGGGATGCTGGAATCAGTTGTAGGGGGAAACATAGTCGACAGGCTGGCCCAGGAGCTGCGGCGAGGTGGTCGAAGCGGCTGCGGGGATGGGGAGCTTGAAGGCGTCGGTGGAGATGATGATGGGATCATACTGGCCACACTCGGCGGTGTTGTCGACGATGGTGTACTGGCTGCGGTTGTTCTCGTTGGAGGTGGTGGTGCCGTCCTTCTGGATGTACATGGCCGAGCGGTTGTAGTCAGAGCCCCATCCCGAGTTGAGGAAGTCGATGGCCTTTGTCTTGCCGGCGCGGTAGCTGTAACGGAGGATGTCAAACCAGTTGGTTCCCTCGAAGGCGAACTCGAGGCGGCGCTCGACAAGCAGCTGCTCATATGTGAGAGATGTCAGGTCGGTCCAGAGTCCGGCGCGGTGGCGCACCTGGTTGACCATGTCGAGGGCCACAGGGTCGGTGGTCTCGTCGGCAGCCCCCATGATGGCCTCGGCGCGCACGAAATACATGTCGGCCAGGCGGAGCAGGTAGATGTTGTTGGCCGCGTCCTGGTTGAGGCCCACGTTGCCATCGCAGTCGGCCGACTTGCCGATCACATACTTCTTGATGTGGGCCAGCATCTCGTTCTTGTCCTCGATCACCGAACCGTCGTCGCCACGGGTGTAGAAGTGGTAGGTGTAGCCACCGCCCGCCTTGTTGAGGTTGGGATAGTAGTCGCCCTCGGTCATGTAGACCCACTGGCGGCGGGTGTCGCGGTCGTCATACTGCGACTGCAGGGAGATGGTCGGGCCTTTGCCGGCGCCCCAGGTCTGGTCGGCGATTACCGACGAGCGGCTCCAGGCGCAGTTGCGGCCGTTTCCGAAGGAATAGCCAAGCACGCCACACTGGATGGCAAGCAGCGACTCGGGCCCATTGTTGGCCTCCACGTCGAAGAGTGTCGCGTAGTTGATTTCGGTGAGGGCGGGCTTGTTGTCGATGACCTCTTTGGCGTCGGCGGCAGCCTGGGCGAAGAGGGCGTTGCGGTCAAAACCGTAGTCGGTGTGCGACGCCATGGTCAGGGCGATTTTGGCGCGCACGGCCAGGGCGGTCAGACGGGTGGCGCGGAAAGCGTCGCCGTCGGTCATCGGGAGGTTGTTGACGGCAAAATCAGCGTCGGCCAGCGCGAACTCGTAGATGCTCTTCTGTGTGGCCGGGGGGAGCTGGAGGTCGTTGGAGGTGATGTTGGTGGAGTTGTCCTCAACGACAGGCACGTTGGTCCAGGCCTCGGTCAGCAGGTAGTAGCAGTAGGCGCGGATACAGCGGGCTTCGGCGATGGCCTGGTTGATGGCCGCGTCCGAGACCCCGTCCTTGCATTTGCCGGGCATGTCGTGTATCACCGAGTTGCAGAAGGCGATGACGTTGTACAGACCTTCCCAACCCTGGTTGATATACTGGTTGACGGAGGTGTAGGTGCCGAAGTACCACTGCCCCTCGGCGGCATAGGTGTAGTACATGTCGCCCGAGAGCATGTCAAACTTCCACTGGAAGTCGTGGGCGAACTGGTCCCAGGTGACGGCGGCGTAGAGGGCCATCGTGTTGGCGCGCACACGCTCGTCGGATGTGTAGAAGTTGTCCTGGGTCAGCTTGTCGACCGGGTCGACGGTCAGGAAGTCGTTGCAGGAAGACAGCGACCCGCCGAGCACGGCTGCTAATATCAGGGATTTATAAATGGATTTCATCTTGGGATAGATTCAGGATTAGATATTAGAAAGAGAGGTTGAGACCAAGGGTGTATGTGCGCGGGGTCGGGTAACGTCCGCGGTCGATGTTCTGCAGCAGAGCGCTCTGGTTGAATGCTCCGATTTCAGGGTCATAGCCCGAGTACTTGGTGAAGGTGTAGACATTCTGCACGTTGAAGTAAATCTTGGCAGAGGAGAGGCCCACCTTGCTGCCCCACTTGCGGGGAAGGTTGTAGCTCAGGGCGATGTTCTGGATGCGCAGGTAAGTGCCGTCCTCGATCCAGCGGTCGCTCATGCGGCAGTTGGAGTTTCCGTCGAGGTTGGAGAAGCGGGGCAGGCCGTTGCCCTGCGACACCAGGTAGACATTGTCGGGGTCGAAGCCCTTCGAGGGGTCGATCATGCCATACTGGGCGCGGCCGAGAACCTTAGCCGACTGGTTGTCCCAGATCGAGGAGAGTCCCTCGGTCTTGTAGCGTGCCCAGTTGAGGATGTCGCCGCCGATCTGGCCGTTGAAACCGATCGAAAGCTCGAAGTCCTTGTAGGTGAAAGCGGTGGTGAAACCGAATGTCAGGTCGGGGTTGGGGTCGCCGATGATGGTCTGGTCATCCTCGTTGATGACACCGTCGTCGTTGAGGTCCTTGAACTTGATGTCGCCCACCCATGCGCCCGAGGTGCGGTCAACGCGGTTGGCGTAGGGCACCGAGCCGCCGGTCTGTGTGGCGTGGTTGCGGATTTCGTCGGATGACTGGAAGAGGCCGTCGGTGACATATCCGTAGAATACACCCATGGGCTTCCCGACAGTGATGAGCGTGGCCGACTGGAATTCGGAGTACCAGTCGATTTTGCCGCGCATGGCCTGGGAGTTCTCGTTGAGCAACACGACCTTGTTGCGGTTGTGTGAGAGGGTGAGGTTCATGCGCCAGGTGAAGTCGTTGGTCACGATGGGGCGAGCGTTGATTGCCAGGTCGATACCGGTGTTCTGGGTCTTGCCGACGTTGGCGTAGGGGGGACGGATGGTGTAGCCGTTGGAGGCCGAGAGGTAACCGGGGGTGAAGACTTCAAGCAGAAGGCCGTCGGTCTGTTTCTTGTAGACATCGAATGTCAGCTCCAGGCGGTTGTTGAACACCGCGAAGTCGATACCGGCGTTGAACTGCTCTGAAGCCTCCCACTTGAGGTCGGGGTTGGAGAGATTGGCGGGGTAGTAAGCGGTGCCGAAGGGGGTCTGGATGGCGGTCATCGCCGAGGCGTAGCGGTAGGTGTCGATGTTGGAGTTGCCGACCTTACCGTAACCGAGGCGGAGCTTGAGGTTGTCGAGCCAGGTGGTGGTGCCTTCCATGAACTTCTCCTGGGTCACACGCCAGGCGAGGGCCACGGAGGGGAAGGTACCCCACTTGTTGTTGGGGCCGAACTTCGAGGATCCGTCGCGGCGCACGGTGGCGGTGATGAGGTAGCGGTTGTCAAAGGCGTAGTTGGCGCGGGCGAAGATTGAGGCGGTGGTCGCCGAGTCGTCGTAACCGTTGTTTGACACGAACTCGCCGTCGTTGGTCATCACGAAAATCTGGTCTGACGAGAAGTTCTTCTTGATGAGGGTGGTGTTGTTCCAGGTCGACTTCGATGCCTCGAAACCGGCCATCACCGTCAGGTCATGCTTCTCTTTGAAGCGCTGGTGGTAGGTGATGTAGTCTTTCTGCACCCAGAAGAAGGAGTGGTCCTCGCGGTGCATCATCTGGTTGATGTCGTTGGAGACCAGGCCGAACTGGTAGCGGGGGATGTAGCTCTTGTTCTGGTTCTGGGAAGCGTCGAAGCCATATTCGGCGCGGAAAGTGAAGTACTTCGCGAAGTCGGCGTTGACATAGAAGTTACCCATGATGCGCTGGCGCAGCAGGCGGTTGTTTTTCTGCAGGGCCAGGGCCACGGGGTTCCAGGTCGAGGAACCGTCGACGGTGGTGGGGCCGGCCCAGTTGCCGTCGAAGTCACGCACGGGGACATGGGGCTGCATTGTCATGGCCTGCATGATAACGCCGTCCGAACCGTCGTTGAGGGTGATTTTCTCATTGGTGCGGGTATAGGCCAGCGAGCCGCCGAGCTTGAGCCACTTGGTGAACTGCGAGTCGAGGTTGAAGCGGGAGTTGAAGCGGTTGAAGTCAGAGCCGATGATGATACCGTCCTGCTTCATCCAACCACCCGACATGGCGTAGGTCAGCTTCTCGTTACCGCCCGACACGCCCACCTGGTGGGAGGTCATGAACGCGGTGCGGAAAATCTCATCCTGCCAGTCAGTTCCGGCGCCAAGGAGCGAAGGGTCGAGGAAAGCCTTGTCGAGCTGCTTCTCGGTGATGATGCCCTCGTTGTAGAGCTGGTTCTGGTACATGGCGTACTCCGAGAGGTCCATCATGTCGATTTTCTTGGCTACTGTCTGCCAGGCCACATAACCGTCGTAGGTCACGTTGGTGTGGCCGGCCTCGCCGCGGCGGGTGGTCACGATGACCACACCGTTGGCGCCCGCCGCACCGTAGATGGCGCAGGCCGAGGCATCCTTGAGCACGTCGATCGAGACGATGTCTGAGGGGGCGATGGAGGCCAGGGGGTTTACCTTGGTCTGGCCGTTGGTGCCGCCGGCCCAGTCGAAACCGCCGATGTCGCTGCCGGCGGTTGACATCTGTACACCATCTATTATATAAAGGGGTTCATTGGAGGAGTTGATCGAGCTCGCTCCGCGGATGCGGATCGAGGTGGCGCCCCCGGGGGCGCCGGAGTTCGATGTCACCTGCACACCGGCGATTTTGCCCTGAAGCATCTGGTCGGCGTTGGTGACCACCGACTCGCGCATCTGGTCTTTCGACAGCGAGGCCACCGAGCCGGTAACGTCGGTGCGGCGCTGTGTGCCGTAGCCGACAACCACGACTTCGTCGAGGTTGACGCCTGCGTCCTCTTTCATTTTGATTGTGACTTCGGTGCGTCCGTTGAGCGCCACCTTCTGGCCCTCATATCCTATATATGAGACCGCCAGAGTGGCCTTGCCAGACTTGACCGTGAGGGTGAAATTTCCGTCGATGTCGGTAGACGCGCCGTTGGAGGTGCCCACCTCGAGGACGGAAGCTCCGATGATGGGTTCGTCGTCCTGGTCGACGACTGTGCCCTTGACCGTGACCTGAGCCGACGCGGTGACAGCGAGTATCGCCGTCAGGGCCAGCAGCAAAGCACGAAAACTAAAG
Organism: uncultured Bacteroidales bacterium; assembly: GCA_958418815.1. Taxonomy (GTDB): domain Bacteria; phylum Bacteroidota; class Bacteroidia; order Bacteroidales; family Muribaculaceae; genus UBA7173. The sequence goes on from CATZGB010000030.1 coordinate 16,468, forward strand.
AATTTGCCTGTCATCATGAGCGAGTTTAAGGTAAAAGACTTGTTTGAGTTAGTTAAAAGTTAAATTTGGATTATGGCATCCTTGAGTAAGGAAATTGGTTCATATGTCAGGGGATCGGTTGCCGGGGCTTTTATTGCCCGGGGGATTTAAGGTGGCGCGCGGGGTGGAGACAAGCTGTGCCGCTCCACTGCGACGATGCAAAGTTAGCAAGGAAAAACCGAATCGGATGATACAATTTTTGCAATAAGTAATACTAATCTGCTGAATACGCCCCGGCAAATGTTAAAATCCACAACTGGGCCGGATGACATGATACTTTTTTTGCCTTTTCTTGACCTTTTCACGCATATTGCACACACTGAGTTGGTTTCTTTGTCGGTTATCCGTATATTTGCGACACCGAATCCTTCACGGAGCCCACCAAGGGCAACCAATCCTCCTTGCGCGGCTCCATGGGCCAGCCATCCTGGCCCATAAGACATCCAATCATTATCTTCGACCTCATCCCATGAAGAAACTACTGGCCCTGACCGCCATCTCCCTGCCGGCCCTTATCGCCGGAGCCTCACAGAGGCTTGTCCCTGTCTCGACATTCAACACCCAGATTATCATCGGCGTTGACTCCGCGGCGGCCCCGTCGCTGGTCTACTACGGCCCCGCCGTCAGGGGCGACCTGCGGCAAGCGGCCATGGCCGCTCCCCAAGGGGAAAGGCAGGCCGCCTATCCCGTATACGGCAACTATCCCGAGGGGGAGAGCGCCCTGAGCGTCACCATGCCCGACGGAAACATGACCCTCGACCTCATTCCCGCCGGCGAGCCGAAGACGGAGTGTGACCATAACGGCAACACTTTGACTACAATCCCCCTGGCCGACCGACACTATCCCGTCTCTGTCACGCTCAACTACCTCGCCTACCCCAAGGAGGATGTCATCGAGACCTGGGCAGACATCACCAACAACGGCAAGAAACCTGTCACCATGACCCGCTTCGAGTCGGGCACCCTCCCCTTCCGTTCCGACAACGCCTGGATGACGAGCCTCTACGGCACATGGGCCAACGAGGGACGCGTCAACAACGAGCGCCTGACCCCGGGAATGAAGGTGATACAGAATAAAGACGGGGTGCGCAACTCCCACACCTCCCACGCCGAGGTGTTCCTGTCGCTCGACGGGAAACCCGCCGAGACCTCCGGACGCGTGATCGGCGCGGCCCTGCTGTATGGCGGCAACTACCGCCTGCGCACCGTCACCGACGACCACGGAGGCCACCGTTTCTTCGCCGGCATCCACCCAGACGAGTCGGCGTGGAAGCTCATGCCGGGGGAGACTTTCTCCACCCCAAAGCTGGCCCTGACCTACTCCGCCAATGGGATGGGCGAGGCGAGCCGCAACTTCCACCGCTGGGGGCGCAACTACCACCTCGCCCACGGCACAGAGGTAAACCCCATACTTCTCAACTCATGGGAGGGGGTGTATTTCAACATCGACGAGCCGAAGATGGCGGCCATGATGCAAGACATCGCCGACATGGGGGGCGAGCTGTTTGTCATGGATGACGGATGGTTTGGCCGCCGCGACGACGACTCCTCGTCGCTGGGCGACTGGGAGGTCGACACCCGCAAGCTTCCCAACGGCATCAAGGGGCTGACCGACGAGGCCCGCAGGCGCGGCGTGAAGTTCGGCATCTGGGTGGAACCTGAGATGACCAACTCCAACTCGCGCCTCTACCGCGAGCATCCCGACTGGGTCATCAAGGCGGCCAACCGCGACATCGTGGAGGGACGCGGCGGCACACAGCTCGTGCTCGACCTGTCAAACCCCAAGGTGCAGGACTTCATCGTCAATATGGTCGACACGCTGCTGACCAACAACCCCGAAATCGCATATGTGAAATGGGACGCAAACGCCCCGGTGATGCAACACGGGTCGCAACACCTTCCGGCCGACCGCCAGAGCGAGCTTTCTATACGCTTCCACCGGGGGCTAACCTCGGTCATGGAGCGGATACGCGCGGCTCATCCCGACGTGGCCATACAGGCATGCGCCTCGGGAGGCGGACGCGCCAACTACGGCATCCTCGACAATTTCGACGAGTTCTGGGTGTCAGACAACACCGACGCGTTCCAGCGGCTCGGCGCGCAATGGGGCCTGAGCTACTTCTTCCCCGCAATGGCCATGGGCAGCCACATCAGCGCGGTGCCCAACCACACGACATTCCGCATCGTGCCGCTCAAATTCCGCTGCGACGTGGCGATGACAGGCCGCCTGGGCATGGAGATACAGCCACGCGACATGTCGGCCCAGGAACGCGACTTCTGCAAGGGTGCAATCGAGGCATACAAGGGCTTCCGCGACGTGGTGCAGCTGGGCGACCTCTACCGCCTTGTATCCCCGTTTGACAACCGCGGGGCAGTCTCGCTGATGTATGTCTCCCCCGACAAGCGCAAAGGGGTGTTCTACTGGTTCCGCACCAACAACGACTACTCCGCTCCGCTGGCAAGCCGCCCCGCCATGCAGGGCCTCGACCCCGAGGCGTCATACAAGGTAACGGAGGTAAATCGCATAGACCTCACCCCGCTCCCCTACGAGGGGGAGGTCTTCACCGGGCGGTTCCTGATGGACAACGGCCTGGAGATGCGCACGTCTCACGACCTCGAATGGGGCAAGAAGACCGACTACTGCTCGCGCGTGCTGCTGCTCGAGAAACAATAAACGCCCCCCCGGCGACACCAGTCACAAAATCCAATGCCATGTCTACAGTGATGACCGAAATAACCCCTTTGTCAAAGGAGGACTGCTTCTATCTTGTCGATAGATACAAAAACCAGTTTGACTATCCGCTCCACCGCCACGAGGAAATCGAGCTCAACTTCGTGGAGAACTGCGAGGGGGCGCGCCGCATCGTCGGCGACTCCGTGGAGGTACTGGGCAAGTACGACCTCGTGATGGTCGGCACCGGCCTGGAGCATGTCTGGGAGCAATACGCCTGCAAATCAGACAAAATCAGGGAAATCACCATACAGTTCACCCCCTCCATCTTCGGCGACACGTTCCTGGCCAAGAACCAGCTCAAATCCATCAGCGACCTCTTCTCCAAAGCCACCTCGGGGGTGGCGTTCTCGCTGGGATGTATAGTGCGCATCTACAAGCTGCTCGACGAGCTGACCCAGGCGCAACCCGACTTCTACCGCGTGCTGAAACTTATGGAAATCCTCTACATCCTCTCGAAAGATGAGGATTACAGGCTGCTCAGCTCCACCTCCTTCGCCAAGGCCGGGGCCACCTCGGAGTCGCGACGCATCCACAAGGTCGAGGAATACATCCGGGCCAACTACCGCCGGGAGCTGCGCCTTGAGGAGCTGGCCCAGATTGTCTGCATGACCCCGTCGGCGTTCTCCCGCTTCTTCAAGCTCCGCACGGGCCGCACCGTCAGCGACTATATCATCGACGTGCGCCTGGGCCATGCCGCCCGCATGCTCGCCGAGACCATGGCCTCGGTGCTTGAGATATGCTTCGAGTGCGGTTTCAACAACGTCTCCAATTTCAACCGCATATTCAAACGCAAGAAAGGCTGCTCCCCCTCGGCCTTCCGCGAATATTACCGCAAGAACAAGATAATCATCTGATTCGCCCCTTGCAAATCTCGCGGAAAATGCGTAACTTTGCGGTCGGTTTGGCGCATAGCGTCCATTCCAAACACTAATCAATTAAACATCAACAGTTTAAGAAATGAACCACTACGAAACCGTTTTCATTTTAACTCCCGTTTTGTCTGACGCTCAGATGAAGGAAGCGGTAGAGAAGTTCACCAAGGTCCTCACCGACAACGGTGCCACCATCGTGAACGAAGAAATCTGGGGCCTGCGCAAGCTCGCTTACCCCATCGAGAAGAAGTCCACCGGATTCTACGCAATGGTTGAATTTGACGGCGCTCCCACCCTCGTGAAGAAGCTCGAGACCGCTTTCCGCCGCGACGAGCGCGTCATCCGCTTCCTGGTGTTCCGCAACGACAAGTACGCCGCCGAGTACGCCGCCAAGCGCCGCTCCCTCAAGGCCGGCAAGGCCGCCGCAGCTCCCGCCGAGAACGCCGAGGCTTAAGCCACGCGACTCTGAGGACGCAAACAAAACATCAACCATCAAAAAAGAATCTCGACAAAAATGGCACAGACCCAATCTGAAATCCGCTATCTCACCCCCCTGTCGGTCGACGTCAAGAAGAAAAAATACTGCCGCTTCAAACGCTCCGGCATCAAGTACATCGACTACAAGGATCCCGAATTCCTCAAGAAATTCCTCAACGAGCAGGGCAAAATCCTTCCCCGCCGCATCACCGGCACCTCGCTGAAATTCCAGCGCCGCGTCGCCCAGGCCGTGAAGCGTGCCCGCCACCTGGCCCTCCTGCCCTACGTGACCGACCTCATGAAATAAGCCAACGGCTCAGTCACATATAACTTCAACCAATTAGAACTCCCATCCGTATGAAGATCATATTGAAAGAAGACGTGCGCGGCCTTGGCTACAAGGACGACGTTGTCGAAGTAAAAGACGGCTACGGCCGCAACTTCCTCATCCCCCAGGGCAAAGCCGTGATCGCCAACTCCTCAAACCTCAAGCAGCTCGAGGAGAACCAGCGCCAGCAGGCCCACAAGCTCGCCCAGATCAAGGCTGACGCCGAGGCTCTGGCAGCTTCACTGGCCGACGTTGCCCTCACCATCGGCGCCAAGGCTTCGGCCAACGGCACCATCTTCGGCTCGGTCAACAACATCCAGATTGCCGACGCCCTCGAGGCCCTCGGCCACAAGGTTGACCGCAAGCTCATCGAGCTGAAAGAGGCCGTGAAAGAGATTGGCAAGTACACCGCCAAAGTAAACCTCCACAAGGAAGTCTTCGTAGAAATCCCCTTCGAGGTAGTGGCCGAATAAGCCATACACCCCGTAGAGAAAGATATTTCCCCCGTTCCCCCCGCATTATCCACCCTGGGGGGAACAACAATCCCCAACGTGAAAGCCGGTATGCGTGAGCATCCTGGCTTTTTTATTTCCCCGACATTTCCCCGACATTTCCCGGAAACCATTTCCAGCCGCCGCGCGTTTAGACTTAGAAAGAAGTGCCAAGTCAATCAAAACCACCCTAAAAGACAGACGATTATGGAATACAAAAGCGAAAGCGAAGCCCGCAGAATGTCACGCAAGGAGAAGCAACGCGAGGAGAAGATAGCCGAAATCCGCCGCGAAGACCCCGGTTTCATCCCGCCCGTCCATGAACCGAGGGAGAGGAAGGGCAACACAAGTTTCTGGGTGTGGATCGGAGTCGGCGTGCTGATAGTGCTGCTGCTGATATGGCTTTCCGTGGCTATGTTCACCGGCGACACAGATGTCAACCTCATCACCCCCTTCCCCTGGGTCTGAAAAACAGGGGCCACGCCCCCCATCCCCGCCCGGCGCAATATTCCGCGCAATGCCCCGCGTCGAAAGAAAGGTTTGTTTTTTTGGGCCGGATTTCGTAATTTTGCATAGGGAGACGAAAACCCACTCCACCATGCCATGACCGAAGACAATTCCGACCTCTTCGACCCGGCGCTCACCCTCGACGTGCAGCCCCAGGTTGAAGCCACCTACACCGAAGATGAAATCAAGACCCTCGACTGGAAGGAGCATATCAGGCTCCGTCCGGGCATGTACATAGGCAAACTCGGCGATGGCTCGAAGAGCGACGACGGAATATATGTCCTGATAAAGGAGGTGCTCGACAACGCCATCGACGAGTATATGATGGGCTACGGCCGCCAGGTCTCGATCGATGTCACCGAGACCACGGTCACGGTCAGGGACTACGGACGAGGCATCCCCCTGGGGAAACTCGTCGATGTCGCCTCGATCATCAACACCGGCGCGAAATACGACAACAAGGCGTTCAAGAAATCGGTGGGACTCAACGGAGTCGGCATCAAGGCGGTCAACGCCCTGAGCTCATCATTTGTCATCCAGGCCAACCGCGACGGTATGGCACGGCGCGCCGAGTTCAGCCGCGCCCAGCTGCTCACCGAGACCCCCGACTTCCCCACCGACGAGCCCAACGGCACATTCGTTAAGTTCACCCCCGACGCCGACCTATTCAAGGAATACAGCTTCAACATCGACTTCATCCTGGCGATGGTGAAGAATTACACCTACCTCAACACCGGGCTTGAAATCTACCTCAACGGGAAGCGGCATTACAGCCGCAACGGTCTCCTCGACCTGCTCAAGGCAAACCTCACCAAAGACCCCCTCTACCCGATCATCCACCTGAAAGGACAAGACATCGAGGTGGCCATCACCCACGCCAACCAGTATGGCGAGGAATACTACTCATTCGTCAACGGCCAGTTCACCACCCAGGGGGGCACCCACCTGGCGGCTTTCAAGGAGGCTGTCAGCCGCACGATGAAGGATTACTTCGCCAAGAACTTCGAGTACTCCGACATCCGCACCGGCATGGTGGCCGCGATTGCCATCAAGGTCGAGAACCCTGAATTCGAGTCGCAGACCAAGACAAAACTCGGATCGCGCGACATGGGGCCTGACGGGCCCACAGTGGCGAAATTCGTCGGAGACTTCCTCAAGAAAGAACTTGACAACTACCTCCACAAGAACCTCGACACAGCCAACATAATCCTGCGCAAAATCCAGGAGAGCGAGCAGGCCCGCAAGGCCATGGCCGGTATCACACGCCAGGCCCGCGAACGCGCCAAGAAGGTAAACCTCCACAACTCCAAGTTGCGCGACTGCCGCGTCCACCTCAACGACCCCAACAACTACAAGGATGAGGAGAAAGCCCAGGAGCTGGAGAAGAAGAAACTCGCCTCGAGCATCTTCCTGACCGAGGGTGACTCCGCCTCAGGCTCAATCACCAAAATCCGCGACGTGGAGACCCAGGCGGTGTTCTCGCTGCGCGGAAAGCCCCTAAACTCCTTCGGCATGACCCGCAAGGTGGTCTATGAGAACGAGGAGTTCAACCTGCTCCAGGCGGCCCTCAACATCGAGGAGGGGATTGACGGCCTGCGCTACAACAACGTCATCATAGCCACCGATGCCGATGTCGACGGCATGCACATCCGCCTGCTGCTGCTGACATTCTTCCTCCAGTTCTTCCCAGACCTGGTGAAGAAAGGCCACGTCTATGTCTTGCAGACCCCACTATTCCGAGTGCGCGACGACCGCGCCACACGCCGCAACGGGGCCAAGAAGAAACCGCGCCGCAAAGCCGGCGAGGAGGAGCCGCAGGAGACCAAAGACTCATACTACTGCTACACCGACCAGGAGCGCATCGACGCGATAGCCCGCTTCGGCAGCCACGCCGAGATCACCCGCTTCAAAGGTCTCGGCGAAATCTCGGCCGACGAGTTCCGCGACTTCATCGGCCCAGACATGCGCCTCGACCGCGTGACCCTAAGGAAAGAAGACTCAGTGTCGGAGCTGCTGGAGTTCTACATGGGCAAGAACACCTCCGAACGTCAGAACTTCATCATCGACAACCTCGTGGTCGAGGATGACTCTGAGATTTCCTGACCAGCCACCAAACCGCCGCGCCACGTTGGCTGTTTAATACTTATTCAGATTTTACTTTCGGCCTCGCGGCGAGTCAAACCTACGATGGAACCTCAGAAAGGAAACCAAAGCGCCGCCGCCCATAGACGGGTGGCCCTGTTCGCCGGGTCGTTCGACCCCTTCACCACCGGCCACAAATCGATTGTCGACCGCGCCCTCGGCCTGTTCGACACCATCGTCATCGGCCTGGGGACAAACACCTCTAAGACCCCGTGGATGCCACTGGAAGAACGCCTCGCGGCCATCAGGGCCGTGTACGCCGATGAGCCACGGGTGGCCGTGGAGAGCTTCAGCGGGCTCGCCTCGGAGTTCGCCCGGCAGAAAGGGGCGCGCTACCTGCTGCGCGGAGTCCGCACCGTGGCCGACTTTGAATATGAGCGCAACATGGCCGACGCCAACAGGCTCCTCACCTCAGGCGACCTTGAGACCATACTGATTCTGTCACTCCCCGAGCTCGCAGCCGTGAGCTCATCACTCGTCAGGGAGCTTGCCCGCTTCGGCGCCCCCTACCGACAGTTCATCCCATAAGCCAGAACGTTATGAAAAAATACCGACTGTTCATCCTGGCCATCCTGGCCATAACCACCACCGCCCTACCCCTCTCGGCCCAGAGCGACCTCTTCTCCTTCCTCAAAGGGAGCGGCCCCATCAAGATGCCCGCCGCCAACAAAATAGCCCAGGCCGAGAAGATAATCGAGCAGTGCTATGTCGACACTGTCGACACCGACCAGCTCGCCGAGGAGGCCATCAAGGCGATGCTCGCCACCCTCGACCCCCACTCGACCTATTCCGACCCCGAGGAGACCAAAGAACTGACCACCCCCCTCGACGGGAATTTCTCTGGCATAGGCATACAGTTCAACATGCTCAACGACACCCTGTATGTGATTCAGACCACATCGGGAGGCCCCTCGGAGAAGGTCGGCATACTCCCCGGCGACCGGCTCATACAGGCCGACGACTCGATAATCTCAGGCGTGAAACGCCCAAATTCCAGCGTGATAAAGATATTGCGCGGGCCAAAGGGCACACCTGTCAACCTCAAGATACTGCGCAAGGGGGTGGCCCAGCCCATCGACTTCCTCGTTGTGCGTGATGACATCCCCGTTTACAGCATCGACGCGGCATACATGGCTGACCCGACCACAGGATACATACGCCTGTCGCGATTCTCAGAGTCTACCCCCAAGGAGATTTCCGAGGCCATGGCCAAGCTGCGCAAGCAGGGCATGAAAAACCTCGTGCTCGACCTCCAGGACAACGGCGGCGGCCTGCTCGGGTCGGCAATCGACCTGGGCGCACGGTTCCTCGACCGCGACGACCTGGTGGTCTACACCAAGTCCCCGACAATGGGAGAGCATTATTACGCTACAGACCGCGACGGCGAGTTCAGAGACGGCCGCGTGGTGGTGCTGGTCAACCAGTACTCCGCCTCGGCCAGCGAAATCACCGCCGGGGCCATACAGGACCATGACCGAGGGGTCATCGTGGGCCGCCGCACATTCGGCAAAGGGCTTGTGCAACGCCCCTTCCCCTTCCCCGACGGCTCGATGATACGCCTGACCGTGTCGAAATACCACACCCCCTCGGGCCGCTGCATCCAGAAGCCCTACGAGCGCGGCAACAGCGACGAATACCGCAAGGACATACTCCACCGCTACGAAGCGGGGGAATTCTCCTCGGCCGACTCCATCCACTTCTCTGACTCAGACAAGTACTCAACGCTCCGCACCGAACGCACCGTCTATGGTGGCGGAGGCGTGATGCCCGACGTGTTTGTCGCGGTCGACACCACCGGATACTCCGACTATTACCGCGACCTCACGGCAAAAGGAATCCTCAACCGGTTTGCCATCTCGTATGTCGACGCCAACCGCAAGCAGCTCACCCGCCAGTATCCCACCGAGGAGAGCTTCATCAGCGGGTTCTCCGTCACCCCCGAGATGATCGACGAGATGGTGAGACTGGGCGAGACCGACTCTGTAAAGCCTGTCCCCGAACAGCTCGAAATCTCCCGCAAGACCATCGAGGCCATCCTCAAAGGCATCATTGGCCGCGACCTTTTCGAGACTCAGACCTACTTCAAGGTGGTCAACCCGGTCCTCAACCCGGTCTACGTCCGCGGTCTTGAGATCATCAACGACCCCGAGGAATACCGCCGCCTGCTCTTACCGTCAAAATAAAGAAAGCCCCCCGAAAAACGGGGGCAATTGTAAATAATTGTTAACCCCACGTCGGAATGGGGCGGATTTCCCCCGCCGTTTCCGGCAAAAAGGGCTAACTTTGTGCCAAATTGGAAAGCTATGGCCTGTCTGACGGCGACCGCTAACTTTGGCAGCCACAGATTTGTTCATAAGGATGAGGGACCGCATCACAGCACGGGGCAACCCGGCCTGGCGTGACCCGCGACACGGCAAAGCCACAAGTCCATCCCGCTTTCCACCTTTCGTTTCCAACATGGCCAACATACTTACGACTCTCATACAGCGTCAGACAGACGCTTATTCTTCCCGCCGTACAGCCCTCTGGGAGCGCCAGGCTTCCGGAGAATGGACCCCGATAACCTGGGGGGAGCTGTCAGAAGCAGCTTCAAAAGTCGCCTGCGCCCTTGAAATCCTCGGAGTGAAAGAGGAGGAACGCGTGGCCGTCTTCTCCCCCAACGACCCCAAGATTCTCGCCACCGACTTCGGATGCTTCGCCAACCGCGCTGTCACCGTCTCGATTTACGCCACCTCCTCCGAGGAGCAGGTCGAGTACATCGTGCGCGACTCAGGAGCGAGCATCATCTTCGTCGGCACCCGCGCCCAATATGAGACAGCGCGCAAGGTCGCGGCCAAACTCCACACCCTGACCCAGATCGTGGTCTACGACGAAATCGAGACCGACGCCGACGACAAGTCGTCGATGACATTCAGCCAGCTGCTCAAACTCGGCGAGGCCGCCTCTGACGCGTGCCGCCGCGAGGTCGAGGCCCGCACCGCCCGCGCCGTGCCCGACGATGTCGCCACCCTGCTCTACACCTCCGGCACCACCGGCGAGCCGAAAGGGGCGATACTGCCCCACAGCTGCTTCAACGCCGCCCTGGAGATGCACCACCAGGCCCTGACATCCCTCTCCGACCGCGACACCTCGCTCTGCTTCCTCCCCCTGAGCCACATATTCGAGAAGGCATGGACCTATTTCTGCCTCGACTCGGCCATACAGGTGTATGTCAACCGCGACCCGCGCATAATACAGGATGTCATCAAGGAGGTGCGCCCCACATGCATGTGTTCCGTCCCCCGTTTCTGGGAGAAAGCCTACACCGCCATCCAGGAGAAGATGAGCGCTATGAGCCCCGTGGCCCGCTGGCTCTGCGCGCGCGCCCTCAAGGTGGGCCGCCGCCGCAACCTCCACTACAAGCGCCTCGGTCTCCCCGTGCCGCGCCTGCTCGAGGCCCGCTACCGCTTCTACGAGAAAAAGGTCTTCTCCACCGTCAAGAAAGCCATGGGCATCACCAACGGCAACATGTTCCCCACCGCCGGAGCCCCGCTGAGCAACGCCATCGTCGAGTTCTTCCACTCAATGGGAGTCAACCTCGTCATCGGCTACGGCCTCTCCGAGACCACCGCCACCGTCAGCTTCCACCCCTATGTGGGCTATGAGATCGGCACCATCGGCAACCCCCTCCCCGGCGTCGAGGTGAAAATCGGCGAGGAGAACGAAATCCTCGTCAAAGGCCCGACGGTCATGCGCGGCTACTTCAACAAGCCCGAGGAGACAGCGGCGGTGTTCACCGCCGACGGCTGGTTCCGCACAGGCGACGCCGGACGCATCGACGACAGCGGAGCGCTCGTGCTGACCGAACGCCTCAAAGACCTCTTCAAGACCTCCAACGGCAAATACATCGCCCCGCAGGCCATCGAGAGCCGCCTGGGCGAAGACAAGTACATCGACCAGGTGGCCGTCATCGGCGACAGCCGCAAATATGTCACCGCCATCATCGTGCCCGCCATCGAGGCGGTCAAGGAATACGCGCGCCGCAAGAAGATACAATACCAGTCGCTTGAGGAACTGCTGAAAAACAGCCAGGTGCTCGACATGATCGCCCGCCGCATCGACACCCTCCAGGAGGGGCTGGCCTCTTTCGAGAAAATCAAGAAATTCACCCTCCTGCCAAGGGAATTCTCTATGGAGAACGGCGAGCTCACCAACACCCTCAAAATCCGACGCCCGGTAATCAACCGCCGCTACGCCGACGAAATCGAGGCGATGTACGCCTGAGCCGCCAAACCCGCAGGCTGAAAAACATTGTTTTTTAACACCTAAGTTTCCTCCCCGAGAGGAAACTTATTTTTTTATGTTAATTTCGCGGCAGAAATTTGCAATAATGCCAAAAAAACTGTATTTTCGTAGTCATAACCGACCTTTCAACCGCCAGGAACCCTCCGGAACCACGGCGGAGACAAATGCCAGCACAAATACTAACATAAACAAACCATTAAAAACTAATGAGTTATCTCAAGTTTGATAAGAACCTGATGATTAACCTCGAGCAGTCACTCCCGAAGGAGATACTCAGGACAAATCAGGCAGGAGCTTATCATTGCACATCCATCGTGGACTGCAACACCCGCAAGCAGCACGGGCTGCTGGTGGTGCCTTTGGGAGACGGAGACTACAACCCCCATGTGTTGCTGTCATCGCTCGATGAGACAGTGATACAACACGGTGCCCCCTTCAACCTGGGCCTCCACCGCTACCAGGGAGGTGTCTACAGCCCCAACGGCCACAAATACATCCGCGAATTCAACTGCGACAGCGTGCCACGCACCACATACCGCGTGGGGGGCGTAATACTGACCAAGGAGAAGATTTTCATCCAGCACGAGAACCGCATCCTGATACGCTACACCCTTGTCGACGCACACTCACCGACGACACTGCAGTTCCGCCCGTTCCTGGCCTTCCGCGAAAGTAACTCACTCTGCATGGCCAACGACACGCTCAACAAGGAGTGTGTCGCGGTCAACAACGGTGTCGCCTGCAGCCTCTACCCCGGCTATCCGGCCCTCTACATGCAGCTGTCGCGCAAGCCGGAATTCGTCTACGACCCCCACTGGTACAACAACATAGAGTATGTCAAGGACATGGACCGCGGGGTGCCCTACTGCGAAGACCTCTGGGTGCCCGGCTATTTCCAGGTCAACATCAAGAAGGGTGAGTCGATAATCTTCTCGGCAGGCCTATCCGAGGCCAATCCCCGTTCGCTGAAAAGCATGTATGAGGCAGAAATCGCCGCCCGCACACCCCGCACGAGCTTCTACAACTGCCTCAAGAACGCGGCCAAGCAGCTCTACCTGAAGGAGGGGGACAAGGAATACATGCTCTCGGGATACCCCTGGGGGAAAATCCTCGCCCGCAATACCTTCATGTCGCTGCCCGGCAACACCATCGCCATAGGCCACCGCGACGACTTCGAGCGTATCATGGAGACCGGGGCCGAAGCCCTGGAGCGATATATGGCAACCCTCGCCGAGGACAACAAAATCCACGGCATTGGGCTTCCCGACATCCCTGGATGGGCAGTCTGGGCCATACAGCAGTATGCCCGCAATTACGGCATCGCCGACGCGGCGGCCAGATATGGCCAGCTGGTCACCTCGCTGCTCGATTTCACCATCGACGGCAAGCACCCCAACCTCTTCCTCCAGGAAGACGGCCTGGTGTCGACCGACGGCTCGGTGGTGCCGGCCTCATGGATGAACTCTGTGTGGAACGGCCGCCCGGTGGTGCCCCGCACAGGTCTGCTGGTTGAGCTTAACGCCATGTGGTATAACGCCCTCATGTTTGGCGCGGAGCTGACCGAGGGGCTTCCCGACCTGGCCGAGGCCCGACAGAGATGGCTCGACATCGCCGCCAAGGTCAAGGAATCCTTCGTGGCGACATTCCTCAACGATTTCGGCTACCTCTACGACTATGTCAACGGCAACTACGCCGACCCCTCGGTGCGCCCCAACATGGTCATAGCCATCGGCCTCGACTATTCTCCCCTTGACCGCCGCCAGCGCAAAGGGGTGCTTGACGTGGTCACACGCGAGCTGCTGACCCCCAAAGGTCTGCGCACGCTTTCCCCGAAGAGCTACGGCTACCGTCCCAGCTACATCGGTTCCCCCGAGGAGCGCGAGTATGCCCTCCACAACGGTCCCGCCCGTCCATGGCTGATGGGATTCTACGCCGACGCTTACCTCAAGGTGTTCGGCCACAGCGGCGTGAGCTACATCGACCGCATGATGATCGGATTCGAGGAAGACATGTCAAACGGCTGCATCGGCTCCCTGTCGCAGCTCTACGACGGCAATCCCCCCTACACCAACCGAGGCGCGATTTCCCACGCCACGAACATAGCGGAGGTGTTGCGCACCATCCGCACTCTCAAGAAATTCAACGACTGACCCCTTAACAAACCGACTGAAACATGAAAGCATTAATGTTTGGATGGGAGTTTCCCCCTCACATCCTCGGCGGTTTGGGAACCGCCAGCTATGGCCTGACCAAGGGCATGTGGGAGTGTGGCGACATGGATATCACCTTCGTCATCCCCAAACCGTTCGGCGACGAGGAACGCCACTTCGCCAACATCATCGGCGCGTCGCAGACCCCCATCGCATGGCGCGACGTGAGCCGCGAGTATGTCGAGAGCCGCATAGGCAAGGTCATGGACCCCGACCTCTATTTCAGCCTCCGCGACCACATATACGCCGACTTCAACTACATGCGCACCAACGACCTGGGTTGCATCGAGTTCTCAGGCCGCTATCCCGACAACCTGCTGGAGGAAATCAACAACTACTCCATCGTGGCCGGGGTGATAGCCCGCACCATCCCCTGCGATGTCATCCACTCCCATGACTGGCTGACATACCCGGCGGGAATCCACGCCAAGCAGGTGACCGGCAAACCGCTGGTGATACATGTCCACGCCACCGACTATGACCGCTCGCGAGGCAACGTCAACCCCACGGTGTTCGCCATCGAACGCGACGGCATGATGCAGGCCGACCATATCATCACCGTGTCAAACCTCACCCGCCAGACGGTGATAGACAAATACGGCATAGACCCCGCCAAGGTGACCACCGTCCACAACGCCGTCACCCCCCTGAGCGAGGAATACCTCAACGTCGAGGTGGAGAAGCCCAAAGACAAGATTGTCACCTTCCTGGGCCGCATCACCATGCAGAAAGGCCCTGAATACTTCGTTGAGACCGCCGCGAAGGTGTTGAAAAACAACCACAACGTGCGCTTCGTAATGGCAGGCTCGGGCGACATGATGGACAAGATGATCAACCTCGCCGCCGAGCGCGGAATCGCCGACCGGTTCCATTTCCCCGGCTTCCAGAAAGGGAAGCAGGTCTACGAGATGCTGAAAGCGTCGGATGTCTATGTCATGCCCTCGGTCTCGGAGCCTTTCGGCATCTCCCCGCTTGAGGCGATGCAGATGGGTGTCCCCTCCATCATCTCCAAGCAGAGCGGATGCGCCGAAATCCTCAACAACGTCATAAAGACCGACTACTGGGATGTCGACGCTATGGCCGACGCGATCTACTCAATCGTGACCTACCCCGCCATGCACCGCCAGCTCAGTGAGGACGGCCTCGCCGAGGTCAACCAGATCACCTGGGACAAGGCCGGGCGCAAGGTCATCGACATCTACAACAAGGTATTGAACAAAAACTGACCCGATTCCATAAACTAATATCCCCCACCCCCAACATAATGAAAGCTATCTGCTTCTACTTCCAGATTCACCAGCCGTTCCGCCTGAAGAGATACCGCTTTTTCGACATCGGCAACGACCACTATTATTATGATGACTTCGCCAACGACGACATCATCACCCGCATAGCCCGCAACAGCTACATCCCCGCGGCCGAGAGCCTGCTGAGGATGATAGAGCAGACAAAGGGTGCGTTCCGCTGCGCCATCTCCGTCACCGGCGTGGCCCTGGAGCAAATCGAGCAGTATGTGCCCGAGTTCCTCGACCTGCTCAAGAAACTCGCCGACACAGGCAAGGTTGAATTCCTCGCCGAGACCTACGACCACTCCCTGGCCTCACTGGCCGATCCTGAGGAGTTCCGTCTGCAGGTACAGCTCCACACCGACAAGATCAAGGAACTGTTCGGCCAGACCCCCAAGGTGTTCCGCAACTCCGAGCTGATATATTCCGACGAAATCGCCCCACAGATTCTCGCCATGGGATTCAAGGGCTGCATCACCGAGGGAGCCAAGCACATACTGGGCTGGAAGTCGCCCGACTATGTCTACAGCTCGGCATCAGCCCCCAAGCTGAAGCTGCTGCTCAAGAATGACAAGCTCTCCGACGATATCTCGTCGCGCTTCTCCGACACCGGATGGAATGAATACCCCCTGACCGCCGACAAATACATCGGCTGGATCGCCGACACCCCCCAGGAGGAGCAGGTGTTCAACCTCTTCATGAACCTCGAGACATTCGGCGAGTTCCAGCGCCGCGAGACCGGAATCTTCCAGTTCCTGGAAGCCCTTCCCCGATTCGCCGCCGAGAGGGGCGTGCATTTCATGACCCCCTCCGAGGCCGTCAAGACATTCAAGGCCGTGGGCGAACTGTCAGTGCCCTTCCCCATGTCTTGGGCCGACGAAGCCCGCGACACCTCGGCATGGCTGGGCAACAAGCTCCAGAACGAGGCGTTCTCCAAACTCTACTCCATAGCCGAGCGTGTGCGCCTATGCGACAACCGTCAGCTTAAACAAGACTGGGGTCGCCTGCAGGCCTCCGACCACCTGTTCTACATGTCGACGAAACATTTCGCCGACGGATCGTCACACGCGGCCTTCTCCCCCTACGAGACCCCGTTCCAGGCATTCACCAACTATATGAATGTGCTGGCCGACTTCATCGTCAGGGTCGAGGAGCAGTACCCCATGAACATCGAGGACGAGGAGCTCAACTCGCTGCTGACCACCATCCGCAACCAGGCCCGCGAGATCGAGACCCTCAACAAGGAGGTAGCCACATACCGCCTCAATGAGGAACACCTCAACGAGGAACACCGCCTGCGCGAGAAAGCCGCCGCCGAAGCCCCAAAGAAGACCGCAAAGAAAGAAACCAAGGAGACAAAAGAGGCCAAGCCCAAGGCTTCCCGCAAGACAGCCAAGCCGAAAGCCCCCAAGGAATAACCTCCTCCTCCTGGCAACATAAATCACCGCTCCGCGATGTCCGGCAACCATTTGTTGGCCGACATCGCGGAGCGACTGTTTCCGTGCCACACATACCTCCCAAAGTTCAAAATAAGATAAATCTATAAAAGATTCTTTCAGAATCCCACGCCTGACACCCCAAACCCCGGGTTACCGCTTGGTCGCCCACAAGGGGCTCCCCGCGCGCCAACCCGGGGCTAATAGTTGACCATTCCTCCGGAATGGAAATTGACCACCCATCTCCAGGGCAACATGAATCACCGCTCCGCGATGTCCGGCAACCATTTGTTGGCCGACATCGCGGAGCGACTGTTTCCGGGCCACACATACCTCACAAATTTCAAAATAGATAAATCTATTATTACTGTCCGCTAAACCATAAAAAGGCGAGTCCAACTTCCTGAACGGCAGAAGTTGGGCTTACACTTTGTATTTGACAAGCCCCCTCAGCAGTTTTCAGGAACTTCGGGAGGCGATTCCGATGCCTCGGCGAGCATGATTTTCTCTTCATTTTGGTGACATATACAACGCCACGGTCCGTCAGTTCCTCGAATTTGGC
>CATZGB010000031.1 GCA_958418815.1 uncultured Bacteroidales bacterium
CTAATGCCGACTTGAAAATCTATAATCAAGTCGGCTTTTTTCGGACGGATACGAAGAGCGGAATGCCCGCTACAGCCCCCGCCGCGACAGAGAGGATGAAAAATAAGCAACGCCCGTCAACTCATTGAAGCTGACGGGCGCTGTTTGTTGTTGGTGACGGCAATAATCCTCGTCAACGGGGATTACTTGCGGATACCGAGCTCCTTCTGGGCGATGATGGCGCGGTAGCGGGTGATGTCCTTCTTGATCAGGTAATCAAGCAGGCGACGGCGCTTGCCGACGAGGGCCTTGAGGGCACGGGCAGTTGTATGATCTTTGTGATTTGACTTAAGGTGGTTAGTCAAATGAGCAATACGGACCGAGAACAATGCAATCTGGGCTTCAGGAGAGCCAGTGTCAGTCTTACCCTTACCGTATTTCTCGAAGATCTCGATTTTTTCGTCAGAATTCAGATGCATTCTTTCAGAGATGTTTGAGAAGTGAGTAATAAAATATGTAAAGCGGCTGCAAAGTTAAGGATTTTTCCGGAAACCGCAAAGCGGCAGACTCGGAATTTTCACAAATCGCTCAACCACGCAGTTTGAACGCGTAAAAGCCGAGGGGGCAACCGCCTTTTTCAGGCGGCAATCGACCAACCCAATCAATCGTCGAGGGCGAGGCGCTCCTTGGCGGGGTTGCGGTAGTGAATCTTACCCTCGATATATTCCTGTGTGGCAATCAGGGTAGGTTTGGGGAGCTTCTCGTAGTAGCGGGAAATCTCAATCTGCTCGCGGTTCTCGGAAATCTCCTCGAGGTTGTCGTTGAGCGAGGCGAATTCCTGGAGTTTCTTGTCGAGTTCGTGCTTCATCTCGCCGGCGATCTGGTTTGCGCGCTTTGCGATGATGCTGACGGTCTCGTAGACATTGCCGGTATCCTTGCAGAGATCCATCATGTCACGGGTGACGGTGTTGAGCGGGGCGTTTGTCTTCTTGTAGTCCATTTATGTTATGGTGTTTTGTTTTTTCTTTATGCGGTTGTCGGCCCTGTGTCAGTCCTTGACATACTTCCGGGCGATTTTGAGGATGTTCTCAGCCTCGGAGAGGTTTTTGGAGTCAGGGTAATTGTTTGTGAACGAGTAATACTCGTCGATCACGTCGCGGAAACGGTCGGCTTTCTTCTCCTCCACCGACAGGACTGCCTCCTGATACTTCGCTTTCAGCACGAGCATCTCGAGGTCTTCCTTGTATTTTGAGTAGGGGTATTCCTTGATGGCGTTGTGGGCTGTCACAATGCAGCTCTCATAGTTGTTGCCCAGGTAAGTGCCGAGGTTGTAATAAAGCTGGGCGTTCTGCAGTTCCTTGAGCGTCAGCTTGTCTTGCAGCTCGAAGATGGCGTTCTGGGCGAGTGAGACCTTGTCGGAGCGGGGGAAGAAGTCAAGAAATCCCTGAAGCTCCTCGATGGCCTTGATTGTCTCCGACTGGTCGAGCTGGGCCTCGGGAGAATCGAGGTAATATGAGTATCCGGCGTAATAACGCGCGGGCTCGGCATACTTCCCTTTGGGGAAACGCTGGTAATACGCCTTGAAATAAGAGGCCGCGTCGGGATATTCCTTGTTCTCGTAATGGCTCATCGCCAGCAGGTAGAGCGACTCCTCGGCCTTGTCGGAGCCCTTGAAGACGGTCACGACATCTTTCAGCAGGGTGTAGCTCTGCACATATTTCTTCTGCTCGAACGCGCGCTTGGCGTATTCAAACTTGTAGTTGGCGTCATTGCTCTTGAGGACCCTCTGGTATTCCCCGCACGACGACAGGGACACCGCGGCAATCACAGCCGCCGCAAGCCACAAGATGAGTTTCTGAACCATATGTTATTTTATAATGAGTCTCGTTGTGAACATCCCCATCCCTCCTTGCTCCGGAGAGATGACAAAACCGCGCCTGAAACCGGCCTGCAGCCGGGGCGCCTGTTTCAAGCGGCAAAGTTAGCCATTTTTTCCGGATTTTCAGACACTCCCCCGTTATTTTTCACCATAATATGTAAAAAGAGGCGTGAAAACACAGCAAAAAGGAGGGCATTTTTGATGCCCTCCCCTTTTATCTTGCTGAATTCGACTCGCGGCCGCGTCATCTGACCGCCACCTTGCTTACAGTCCCATCCTGGCTGCGCACGACGTAAACGCCCGAGGAAAGCCCGGTTGAAGCCATCCTAATGCCGGACATGGAGAACACCTCGACAGGGCTTCCGTCCCGCGAGAAAATCGCGCCTTGGGAAACCGATATTCCATTCTCCGCATCATCCGACGGGAGCGACACGCCCGAGAATTCCATCTCAAAGAGGTTGCCCATCATGTCAAACGCCTCCCAGGAACGATGCACACCATAGCTGTATTTCGTGCCCACAGGCACAAAAACCTTGCAGGTATTATAAACGTCGTCATCAATACCGATTGGCCCTGCCCCATTGTAAGGGCTCTCGCCATTGTCGGTGTAGTACAAGCTGAACACACACAGCGGAGGAGTAGCTGCCGGGCAATAGATTTCTTCCAGCACGGGGGTCGACTGGAAACTGTCCCACAGGGCCTTGTAGACCGGCGCGTCCTCCACATTGGCATACTGCGCCGGAAGCCACAACACTTTCAACCGGGGCATCACGCGGAAACTCCCCTGCCTGAGGGCAAGCGGGGACTGGCACCCAAACCGAAGCTCCTCCAACAGCGGCAGGGCGGCATCCAAGGGAGTGGAGACCTCAGACGCTCCGCCAAGGTCAAGATACAACAACGAGGGACAATCGTGTACTCCATCCATGACATCCACCATCGTCGGCGGCAAAACAAGGCGCGCCATAGCCGCCTGGCCCGTAATGGCATCCTTGACCACTCCGGTCACCGCATAGGTGTTTCCGCCATATTCCACGGAGGAAGGGATGACAAGAGCACCATCCTCATCCAGGGGGTATTGGTACTCCCCCTGAGACATACCATTTTCAGGCAAAGCCACAACGACTTCCGACACATTTTCGCGAACCTGATAGTTGACACCATCCACTTCGAACGTCACGCCTGACTGCGCACTCACACCTACAGCCCAAAAGCACCCGGCCACAACCGCCACAATTCTGCTTGCTTTCATTTTAATTTTCATAATTCTCAATATTTCACAATGAATGTCTTAGCGCCTATAACCGACCCATTGCATGTTGATGCAACAACATAAGTCATTGCTCCCAGGTTGGAATCAAGGAATTGCTGGCAGGGTTGTAACACCGCCAGATGGAAGCCTGCGCGACGGCCAAGCATCCGAGCAACAACACGATTAGCAACTGTAGTCTTTTCATATTTTTTTTGTGAAAGAGGTTGATATTGGTGTGACCATAAGCGAACGCCAACAAAAAGCCATCAATTTCGCTTTAAATCACACTGTAAAAAACTGATTGTGCAATAAGGCTCCTTTTATACAGGAAAGATTGACTTCGGTTATTTTTGCAAACATAATCATAAAATTTAAAATTTGCAAATATTCCTAAAATAATTTTTCATTTTTTCTTTCGGAGTATTTTCGTTATTTTTGCGGTTTGAAACGGGACGCGCGTCACACTGCGCTCTTCCCCCGCACAAACCGTCCATACAATGAACAACAGAGAGGAACACAATACATATAGAGACAACAGCCGCGGCAAACGCCGTGACATAGACTTTCCTGAAGGAGAACAGGGCGGCTACGCGGCAGACAGCCGTGGCGGCCAGTATCCCGACGAGGAGTATTATCCCGATGAAGATTATTACCCCGAGGATGGATATTATCCCGAGGAGGAATATGACCGGGAGGACAATTCTTATTATCCCGAGGATGGCCAAGACCATTACCCGGAGGATGACCGCGGCTACTATCCTGAGGAGGAGCGCGGCTATTACACCGGACAGCACCCGCGCGACGACCGCCAGCCCCGACGGACGGCGAGACCGTCAAGGGATGATGCACGCGACGGCTACAGGGCCGGATACCGCGACGGATTCCGCGACAACCAGCCCCGGCAAGGGGGACGCGGCCTGAACAACTACGGCAACGACGATTACGACCATATGGAGGGAAAAAACAAAGAAAGCTTCCGCAAACGTCATCCGGTGATGATGAACCTGCTTTACGCGGTGGCCGCCACCGTGTTGGCCATCTGGATGGCCCTGTGGTTTCTCGACTTCTGGACATTCCACGGCCAGGAGCGCGCGGTGCCCGATGTGAAGGGGCAGAGCTTCGACATGGCGCGCGGCAACATATCCCGCGCGGGCTTGAAGGCGGTGGTGACCGACTCGGTGTATGACAGCTACGCCCGTCCAGGCACGGTGGTTGACCAAAGCCCCATCCCCCTGGCCAAAATCAAACGTGGCGGCACGGTCTACCTCACCCTGGTTGCT
This sequence comes from uncultured Bacteroidales bacterium, assembly GCA_958418815.1. Taxonomy (GTDB): domain Bacteria; phylum Bacteroidota; class Bacteroidia; order Bacteroidales; family Muribaculaceae; genus UBA7173. The sequence continues at coordinate 4,388 of CATZGB010000031.1, forward strand.
TACACCCCCAAGATGGTGACCATACCCGACTTCTATGATGTCTCCGAACGCCAGGCCCGCTCGATGCTCGAAGGGCTGGGAATCACGCAGGTGATGACCGTCAGCGTGCCGTCGGAATACTCCGGGCTTGTGCTGGGCGCCAGGTTCAACGGCGTCTCGCTGCGGCCCGGGGCAAAGGTGCCCATCTCCGCCGTGATCACCCTCGAGGTCGGCGGAGGCAGGGGCGACACCTACTACCCCACCGAGGAGATTGTCGACACCGCGGCCATCGAGCAGACCATTGAAGCACTCGACATCGACTGACCCATGACCGACAACAAAGAAAACATACCGCAGGGCCACGCCTCCGCAACAGACACAGCGGATACCGCCACACGCATCCCCGGCAGCCCCCTCGAAGCAGACAGCGTCGAGCTGGCCGACTTGGAGGAGGATGACGCCACCGGGCCGGACAGCGAGAACGGCCTATACGAGCATTTCCGGTTTGTAGCCGACCAGGGGCAACAGCTGCTGAGGGTAGACAAATTCCTGGTCGACCACATGCAGAAAGCCTCACGCAACCGCATCCAGCAGGCCGCCGAGGCAGGGTGCATACTGGTCAACGGCAAGCCGGTGAAATCCAACTACCGTGTCAAGCCGCGCGACGTGGTGTCGGTGGTGATGGACCGTCCGCGCTACGAGATGGAAATCACCCCAGAGGACATCCCGCTTGACATCGTGTACGAGGACCAGGACCTGCTGGTGGTCAACAAGCCAGCCGGACTGGTGGTGCATCCCGGCCATGGCAACTGGACCGGCACGCTGGTCAACGCGCTCGCGTGGCATCTGCGCGACAATCCCGACTATGACGTGAACGACCCCCGACTCGGACTGGTACACCGCATCGACAAAGACACCTCCGGGCTGCTCGTGGTCGCCAAGACCCCCGACGCGAAAACCCATCTCGGAAAACAGTTTTTCAACAAGACCACCAAACGCGAATACCGCGCCATGGTCTGGGGCATCCCCACCCCCGCCGCCGGCCGCATAGAGGGGAACATAGGCCGGTCGCTGAAAGACAGGCTCCAGATGGCCGTCTACCCCGCCGACTCTGAGCTGGGCAAGCATGCCGTGACCCATTACGAGGTTATGGAGACGTTTGGCCATGTCTCGCTGGTAAAATGCGTGCTTGAGACCGGACGCACCCATCAGATACGCGTCCACATGCGCCACATAGGCCACCCGCTTTTCAATGACGCCCGATATGGCGGAGACCAGATATTGCGTGGCACCACAGCGGCATCATACCGGCAGTTTGTCAACAACTGTTTCTCGATATGCCCTCGCCAGGCGCTCCATGCCCGCACCCTCGGTTTCACCCATCCCCGCACAGGCGAAGAGATGTTCTTCTCCGCGCCCATCCCCTCCGACATGGAACAACTTCTCGAGCGCTGGCGCACCTACGCCTCCGCCGCCCGATAACGCGACCATCTTAATTCACCAAACACCTCCAAACCTCCCGACCAAGATGAACAACAACCACCAGCAACCCGGCGCTCCAGGCCAGCAGCCTCCCTATCAAGGTCAACAGCCTTACCAGCAGCAGCCTTATCAGCAACCCTATCAGGGACAGCCTTACCAGCAACAGCCCCCATATCAACAGCCGTATCAGCAACCACCATACCAGCAGCCATACGCGCCGCAGCAAATCATCATCAACCAGCCTCCGGTGAAGAAAAACGGCATCGGCACAGCCGGATTCATCCTGGCCCTGCTCTCACTGGTGCTTTGCTGGACGCCGGTCCTCGGCTTCATCCTGTGGTTGCTCGGCACCATCTTCTCTGTGATAGGGTTGTTCAAGGCGCCGCGCGGACTCGCCATAGCCGGAACCGTCATCTCATTCCTGGGAATCATCGCGCTGATACTCTTTTTCGGAGCCGTGATCGGCCTTAGCGCCATCGCCTCCATGTGATTTTCCCTGCCTCTGCCCGCCCCCCATTAATATTGGGGCATACATAAAAAAATGAAACCGGACTCGATTCACATCGAATCCGGCTCCTTCCTTATTGGCATTTGTAATATTGTCAGTATTGAAATGACTTGTATGTTAATAATTTAACACATCGCAATATGAAACAAACAATGTACCAAACAAATTCATCACATTAATTCAAAATTCTAAATCTATGTAGGTGCAATCAGTATTCTCTAAATAGGTGCAATCAGCTAAATTAATCGGTGCAATCAGTATTCTCTTTCACTAATGATGTCACAAAGTTACAAGAGAATCGCGACATCCTCATCATATTTTTGGTTAATTATTGTTAATCCAACTGTTTATTTCTTCTCGATTTTGCCATCTTGTTACAAACTCGTTGAGGCTCAAAGGGGAACGGATTTCCTGTTTTTTTCGTAATTTTGCACCAGAGATACGGGCAACAAACCCATCCACCCGCCACCACATATGACCAACAGAAGAACAACCCTCATAGAGTCGCCGACCGGACGGGTCAGGCAATACATGCGCGACAACGGAATGGACTGGCTGCTGACAGGACATCCCCGAGTCGGTATAGCCTTAAGCGGAGGCGCTGACTCGATGGCCCTGCTGCATGCCGCCATAGACCTGGGATGGGAGCCGGTCGCCCTCCACTGCAATTTCGGCCTGCGCGGGGAGGAGAGCGAACGAGACGAGGCTTTCGTGTCAGACGCATGCGCCAAAGCGGGAGTGGAATTGCACAGAATCCGTTTCGATGTGGACGGTCGGATGAAAGAGACAGGGGAATCAGTCGAGATGGCCTGCCGGTCGCTCCGTTATGAATGGTTTCAGGAGATGGCCGGCACGATGAGGCTTGAGGCAGTCGCGACGGGCCATCACAGAGATGACAATGTCGAGACCTTCCTGCTCAACACCCTCCGGGGCTGCGGCACCGGAGGCGCGAAAGGCATACCTCCACGCAGGGGCATATTCATACGCCCGCTGCTTTGCCTTACCAGGCAGCAGATACTCCTATTTCTTGAAATGAAAGGACTGGAGCATATCACCGACTCCACCAACCACTCCAACGATTTTAGCCGCAACAAGATACGCAATGTCATCTTGCCCGCCCTCGAGGAATGCTTTCCCGGAGCGAGCAGACGGATAGACACCACTGCCGCGAACATCGCCCGCGACAACCGCCTGCTGCGATGCCTGGTCGAGGAGAAAAAACTCGTCTACAGCCGCCCTGACGGGGCGATAAACGCCGCGCTCATACTGGAGAGGGAGCAGGCCCCGGAAGAGCTGCTGTATCATATTCTGGAAGGCGACCTCTGCCTCAACGCCATCCGTATGATCCATGACAACATCCAATCGAGTGGGAAATTCCATACCGGGAGGAGCGGACGCCACTACCTTCTTGACAGGGGGATGCTGATTCCCGCCGGACAATCCGCCACGCTAATGGAGTCGCCACTGACAATCGACAAGTCGCTCCTGATCAGCGACGGAGAGGTCTACACTGAAATCCCGGAGGAAAAGCTGATACTCCACGCCCGGCTGATTCCCCGAAGCGGATTCTCGCCGCGCCGCGACCCCGCCTTCGCCTGGTTCTCCCCCGAGATGCTCGACTGCGGCGACCTGACCGTGCGCCATCCACGCACCGGCGACCGCATTAGGCCATTCGGCATGAAAGGGAGCCGCCTGCTGAGCGACATCTTCTCCGACGGGAAACTGTCGGTGCTTGAAAAAGAGCGGCAGACTGTGGTATGCCTGGGAGACACGGTGGTGTGGCTTCCGGGGCTGAAAAACTCATCACATTACCCGGTTAAGCCTTCGGATGAAAACATTCTGGAACTTCACATGGTGAATGTCGCGAAAAAATCGTAACTTTGCGTGTTTACACGACACGACTTTACTGACAATGCCATCATACAACGAATACAGACAGGATTCCCTCCGGGACCGCGCATCAGGCGCCTCCCCCCTCTCCCCTTCCGAAAAACGCCGTCGGCGCAACCGGAAAGCAATCGGATGGATATGGAAGACATTCGCCATCGGCCTGGTCGCCGTCTTGCTGCTCTTCACACTCATATACAACGGCTGGATAGGCTACATGCCCCCAATCGAGGAGCTGCAGAACCCCAATGACAAGTTCGCCACGGTCATCTACTCGGCCGACGGCGAGGAGATGGGCCGTTATTACCGCAACTCCGGCAACCGCGTCTACGCCGACTACTCCGAGATTTCGCCGTATATCATCGACGCGCTCATATCCACCGAAGACTCCCGCTTCAAAGACCACTCGGGCATAGACCTCAGGGCCATGGCGCGAGTGGTGGTCAAGACCTTGCTGCTGCGTCAGAAAAACGCCGGCGGCGGCTCCACAATAACACAGCAGCTGGCCAAACAGCTCTACTCACCAGAGACCGAGAACCTGTTTGACCGCGCGCTGCAGAAACCCATCGAGTGGATGATCGCCGTCAAGCTCGAGCGCTACTACTCCAAGGATGAGATAATAAAGATGTATCTCAACCAGTTTGACTTCCTCTACAACGCCGTCGGCATCAAGTCGGCCGCATATGTCTATTTCGGCAAGCAGCCCAAAGAGCTGACAATCGAAGAAGCGGCGACACTGGTTGGCATGGTGAAGAATCCAGCCTACTACAACCCCGTCCGTCATCCAGAGCGCACCCGCGAACGCCGCAATGTGGTGCTGGAGCAGATGTACAAGAATGACAAAATCACCAAGGCCGAACTTGACTCACTCAAGCAGCTGCCGCTGACGCTCCACTTCAACCGCGTCGACCACAAGGAGGGTCTCGCGCCATATTTCCGCGAGGAGCTGCGCCGCATACTTACGGCAAAGAAACCCGAGCTGGCCAACTACCGCGGGTGGGAGAAACAGAAATACATCGACGACTCCATTGCCTGGGAGACAAACCCCCTCTTCGGATGGATCGAGAAGAATCCCAAGCCCGACGGCACCAAATATGACCTGTACACCGACGGCCTGAAGATACACACCACGATAGACTCCCGTATGCAACGTTACGCCGAAGAGGCCGTGCAGGAACACATGTCGTCGCTGCAGGCGGCTTTCTTCAGGGAGAAACGCGGGGCGCGCAACGCCCCATACACCTCCAACGGCGAGGAACTTGGCAAGGTCTCGGTGGCCTCGCTCATCAACAAGGCCATAAAGCAGACCGACCGATACCGGGTGATGAAGAAGGCCGGAGCCTCGGAGGAGGAAATCGAGCGGGCGTTCAACACCCCCCGCGAGATGAATGTCTTCTCATACCACGGGGTGGTGGACACGGTCATGACCCCGCGCGACTCACTTATCTACCAGAAGCATTTCCTGCGCACAGGTTTCATGTCGATGGATCCCCGCAACGGTTATGTCAAGGCATATGTGGGCGGCCCGAATTTCTCCTTCTTCCAGTATGACATGGTCGCCACCGGACGACGCCAGATCGGTTCGACCATCAAACCATTCCTATACACATACGCGATGGAGGAGGGATTCACCCCCTGCGACCGCATGCTCAACGCCCAGCCGGTAATCATCGACGAGAGCGGCCGCCCCTGGGCGCCGCGCAACTCGGGCCACGCGCGCGTCGGAGAGATGGTCGACCTCAGATGGGCGCTCACCTACTCCAACAACTGGATTTCGGCGCGCCTCATGGAGCAGCTGTCTCCGCAGACACTGGTGAGAAACATGCACAACTTCGGAATCACCAACACCCTCACCCCCGTGATGTCGATATGCCTCGGGTCATGCGAGGTCTCCATCCGCGAGATGGTAGGGGCCTACACCGCATATGCCAACAACGGCATGAGGGCAGATCCGCTGTATGTGACTTCGATTTCCGACGCCAACGGCAATGTCATCTCTGAGTTCTCCACCCGCCACACCGAGGTGATATCAGAGGCGGCTTACGCCAAAATCCTCTCAATGCTGCTCAATGTCGTTGACTCCGGAACAGCCAACCGCCTGCGCCGTCCCCCCTACAACATCACAGCCGAGATGGGAGGCAAGACCGGCACCACCAACTACAACTCCGACGCATGGTTCATGGCCTTCTCTCCCGAACTGGTCAACGGCGCGTGGGTAGGAGGCGAGGAACGCTTCATCCACTTCAACTCGATGGCCAGCGGCCAGGGCGCGGCTGCGGCTCTCCCGATTGTGGGCCTCTACCTGCGCAAGGTCTATGCCGACAACCGTCTGCCTTACAGCCAGAACACACGCTTCGAGACCGACTTCTCGCAGGTTTGCGACAAGGAGTTCTACGACTATGTGGAGGAATCGTATGACGCAGAGGAGACCATTTCAGACATCTTCGACTGACATCACCAGGAGATAGCTCTCACCAATGTGAGACACCCATAAAAAAGCATTAAAAAATCCCGTCGCGGTCATTGGCCGCAACGGGATTTTTCGTAACTTTGCGCCATCTTTTAGGTTTCACAGTTAACGGCCACAGGCAAGCAGGATTTCAACATATGTTTATATCATTGGTTGCCAGCGGCCAAAAGACTATTTGTTTTCGATATGGGAGGTTTCTTCGGCGCCGCAATGGCAAAGCCGTGTGTCAATGACCTTTTTTACGGCACTGACTACAACTCACACCTCGGCACCAAACGTGCCGGCATGGTGACTTTCGACCCCGAGGAGGGTTTCAACCGCAAAATCCACAAACTTGAACGCGACTATTTCCGCTCGAAATTCGAGGATGAACTCGATTCGTTTGTCGGGAACCAGGGTATCGGCGTGATCAGCGACACCGACCCCCAGCCAATCATCGTCAACTCCCACCTCGGGCGTTACGCCGTGGTGACCGTCGCCAAAATCAACAACCTGCGTGAAATCGCCGACGAGCTGATTGCCGAGGGGCATCATTTCAGCGAGCTGTCGGCCAACAAAATCAACCAGACCGAGCTTGTGGCCCTGCTCATCAATATGGGCAAGGATTTCGTGGACGGCATAAACCTCGTTTACCGCAAAATCAAAGGCTCATGCTCGATGTTGATCCTGACCGAAGACGGCATCATCGCCGCCCGCGACTACCTTGGCCGCACACCTATAATAATAGGCCACAAACCGGGCGCATACGCCGCGACCTCCGAGACCTCGGCATTCCCCAACCTCGACTACGAGGTGGTGCGCGACCTCGGCCCCGGCGAAATCGTCAGGCTGCGTCCCGACTCACTGGAGCAGCTCCAGGCTCCGGGCCGCCATGAGCAGATATGCTCGTTCCTCTGGGTATATTACGGATTCCCCGCGAGCGACTACCTCGGCATCAACACCGAGGCCATGCGCGAGGCCGGCGGCAAGACGATGGGAGAGAAAGACCCCACGGAAGCAGACTGTGTATGCGGTATCCCCGACTCCGGCGTGGGCCACGCCCTTGGTTACGCCGAGGGGCGCGGCATCCCCTACCAGCGCGCGGTGTTGAAATACACCCCCACATGGCCCCGCTCGTTCACCCCCGGCAACCAGTCGCGCCGCGACCTCGTCGCCAAGATGAAGCTCATCCCCAACCGCGCCATCCTCAACGGCAAGCGAGTGGTGTTCTGTGACGACTCCATAGTGCGCGGCACCCAGCTGCGCGACAATGTGCGCACCTTCTTCGGCTGTGGTGCCAAAGAGGTCCATGCCCGCATCTCATGTCCGCCCCTGGTCTACGGCTGCCCCTTCATAGGCTTCACCTCCTCCAAAAGCGATATGGAGCTTATCACCCGCCAGATAATCAAAGACTTCGAAGGTGACGACAAGGCAAACCTCGAACTTTACGCCACCGCCGGCACCCCGCAGTATGAGCGTATGGTGGAGGAAATCGCCCGCCGCCTTGGCCTTTCGACCCTCCGTTTCAGCGAGCTTGACGACATGGTGAAGAGCATCGGTCTGCCCAAATGCCGTGTCTGCACCCACTGTTTCGACGGCTCAGGCTGCCATCCCGACGAGGCCTACCGCGCCGACCACAAAGAGGACTGACCTCAAACCATACAACGCATCGTCCGCCCTCTCCTCCGGGAATCATCCCGGGCGGAGAGGGCGGACGACGCGTATAACGTGTAGCCGCGTTTCACACACGACACCAAACCTGTCAGGAAGCTTTCGCCTCAGGACTGTCGGGATGGGTGAAGCTGCGGTATGAAGACGGGGCAAGGTTGAGTTTGCCCGACGCGCGGAGCAACTTTCGCAGTGAGGTCACAAGCTCCTGGCTCTCCTGAAGCAGGTTGAGGTAGACATAGGCCACGGTCATATCCGCATCGTTGTCTTTACGCAAGAAATCATAGACCTCGCGCGAGCGCGCCGTCAAAGCATTCTTGATGTCCTCACACCTTCGCCGCAGTCCGTCGATGACCTCCGGACGACTCTCCTCTATCGCGGCTTCCGAGTCGAGAAGCACAGCGGTCATATTACGGCGTATGGCGGCGAGATTGTCATGGAAGACCTTCGGGAGCGGCCTGAAATTATTGTCGACATGCTCCTTGCAGACCTCATTGACGCGCCTGAGGTTGTAGGTCATCGACATGGCCATATTGTTTTCGAGATGAAACCAGGTGCTTTTCTCAATCGCAGTCTCAGGAGCGACCCGGCGCAGGCAAAGTGTCATCTTGCGGCGCTGCGACTTCAGCACATCCTTCTCCTCGACCAGTGCCTTCTCCGCCCGCGAGAGCATCTTGGTGTTGTCCTCAAGGAATCCGCCGGAGACATCATCATAGGCCGTGGCGGCAAAATGGAGAAACATCTTGGCCTTCTCATTGATGTATATCCTCAGCAGTGGCCACACCTCGGCGGAATCCTCTGTGGAGAGTATGGTCTGGAAAAGGGTGTCATGCTCCACCTCCTTCTTTTTCTTGCGAAACCTTATGTTGCTTCTGACGAGCAGGCCAAGGGCGATAACGCCTCCGGCGATCATCACCGGGACTCCACCGAGATGCATCAGGCATACCACCATTCCGGCCCCGATGAAAGCCACCCCGGCTGTTATGAACCATCCACCGATCACGGATATGACACCGGTGATTCTGAACACGGCACTCTCGCGTCCCCAGGCGCGGTCGGCCAGCGAGGTACCCATAGCGACCATGAAGGTAACGAATGTGGTCGACAGCGGAAGCTTCATCGATGTGCCCCACGCGATGAGTATTCCCGCAAGCATCAGGTTGACAGACCCTCGCACAAGGTCAAATGCCGCCCCCTCCTCGGGCTGAGGATTAGTCGCGTCCATACGCCTGGCCACCCATCGTTTCACTCCGGCGGGGGTATGGTCACTGGCCCAGTTGAACGCGTTTAGCGACACCCTGACAAGCGACCGGCCGATGCGCGACGAGCCAAACATCTCGTCGCCCTGGCTCTGGGCGCTCAGGCCCACGGTGGTCTGGGTCACCTGACGGGCTTTGCGGGATGTGGCGAGCGAGACCACCATGATCATTCCGGCTCCTATCAGGAAATAGAACGGGGTGTTGGCCGGTCCGTTGAGGCTCTCCATTGAGAATCCGTGGAGGTTGCCGCCCCCCGAGGCCATATAATCCTGGTATGAGGCGAGCGATGTAAGCGGAATGCCGATGAAGTTGACGAGGTCATTGCCCGCGAAAGCCATGGCGAGGGAGAATGTGCCCAGCAACACCACCACCTTGAAGACGTTCACTTTCATCCAGTGCAACAGCTGCATTATCACGGTGAAGACCACCAGACATGCCCCCAGAATCAACGCCGTGTTGGCGCTTATCCATGCCTTAAGCTCCGGGGTCATCACCGTCAGGTCTTTTATACCCTTTATGAGCATGAAATAGATTATGGCCGTGCATGCCACTCCGCCAAACAAGGCGACTTTCCATTTCAGCTTGCTTTTATACTCGAATGTGAAAATCAAGCGTGTAATGAACTGCACCAGCGACCCGAAGACAAACGCGATGGCAACCGACAGGAATATTCCGAGAATCACCGACAGGGCCTTCTCGGTGTTGAGAAGGTCGCCCATCGAGAGCGTGCTTTCCGGAGCAGCCGTCTTGAACAGGGCGACGACGAAAGTCGCGCCCAACAGCTCGAACACCATCGAGACAGTGGTGGATGTAGGCATGCCCAGTGAGTTGAATACATCAAGCAGAATCACATCTGTGACCATCACTGCCATGAATATCACAATGACATCATAAAACGAAAGGTTCTCCGGACGGAATATGCCATGACGGGCTATGTCCATCATCCCGTTGCTCATAGCCGCACCGATGAAGACACCTATGGCAGCCACAAACACTATCCTCTTGAAAGAGGCGGCTTTGGAGCCGACAGCAGAAGAAAGGAAGTTGACGGCATCATTGCTCACTCCCACCGAAAGGTCCACGACCGCCAGCAGAAACAGAAACACCACGATGCCCAGAAACAGTATGTCCATATGTCTGTATCTTGTTGCGTTGTTTATTTACGGAACAAAATTAGGGACATCATGTTTCATAAATATTAATATTAGATTGACTTTTTGTTAAAGCTATGGACTCACGCTCATCCTTTGTCATCAACCTCGGAGATTGAAATCAAACCGCAGTCCGCTGTCGTTACGGACCGAAATCTCACCTCCATGGATGGCCACGGCGTTGCGTACTATGGCCAGTCCGAGCCCTGTCCCTCCTGCCGCTCTCGAACGACCTTTATCAAGACGGTAGAACCGGCCGAAAACATGAGGAAGATGCTCCTCTGGTATGCCACACCCATTGTCGCGGAAGACAAACCTGCAATTCTCATCAGCCTTGATGGAAATCAGGGTGCCGCCGCTGTAAGCGATGGCATTGTCGATAAGATTCCTGAATAAAGACTCCAGCAATTGACGGTTGCCGGTAATCGAGAGCGGAGGCATCTCGACATTTATGGCCATGGAGGTAAGCAGACGTTCCTCCGCGACAACCTCATCCACCAGCGCCGTTAGGTCTACTCTCTCTTTGGAAATCATCGCCGAGCCCTCATCCATCCTCGTTATCGTCGACACATCCTTTAGCAGGCGGTCGAGACGTAGAGCATTGGCCATCACACGGTCAAGCATCTCCTGTTTTTTCCCGGAAGCCATCTCGGGATGGTCGCGCAACAGTTCAAGGCATACCAACATCGACGCCACAGGGGTTTTCAGCTCATGGTTGATGTTGCTGGTCAGCTGCTTTTTCAGTTCGATTTTCTCCCTCTCCTGGCGCAAAGCCTCGCGGTGTTGCCTGTCGCGCTGCACATACAGCCTGACGATATGGCTGGCGATGCTACCCAGCTCGTCGCGCGGAAACCCCTCGTCGCCGAATATATGCTCCCCGCGCTCGGCCCTGGCAGCAAACCTGTCGAGGCGGCTTATGCTGAGCGAAATGCGACGCGTGGCAAGGAAGCCGGCCAGGCTCATCAGCAATGTCATGGCGGCAAGAATCCATAACAGGGTCTGGTCGGCCCTGAGGAATTCCTGGATAGTATGGGAATACGGGACGGCCGACCTCACCACAATGCCGTCATCTCCCAGCCGTGCAGAATAGAAATAGTCCATGTCATCACTCTCTGAATGGCGACCGACAGTGAATCCCCTCCCGGACACCCTGGCCTGACGTACCTCAGGGCGGCTGTTGTGGTTGGCCGAGGGGAAAGGGGTGAGGTCGTTGTTGTCATACACCACTGCGCCGTCAGCGGCAATCACCGTGACTCGCAGGTCGCCGCCATGGTCGTTGATACGCCTGACAACATTGTCGGGCGACTCCCCGTGGGCCAATGCCTCGATGACACGCAGATTGTTGGCCTGCAGCTCAGTGTCAAGAAGCGCCCTCTTGAAATCTTTCTCCCGCTGATACTGGAACACCATGAATGTGGCCACCAGCACCCAGCAGAGGGCCATCACCGCCAGCAACACGCGGGAATGAAACGAAAGCTTAATCCTGCCAGCCATACCCATATCCCGACCGGGTGACTATATGAGATCCATACGGGGCTATCTTCCCCCGCAAGCGGGTTATATGCACATCCACAGCCCTGTCGACCACCACCACCTTCTCTGGCCATATCTTGACAAGAAGCTCTTCACGGGAAAACACCCGCGAAGGATGGTCGAGCATCAGGGCCAGAATCTCGAATTCCTTTCGGGCGAGCTTCACAGGACGGCCGTCGACCAGGCAGGTCATCGACCGGCGGTCACACACCACTCCCCTGCCCGATGACATTGGCCGTTTGTCCCCCACTCGGCGCAACACTGCCTCGATGCGGGCCACCACCACCTTGGCCGAGTATGGTTTGGCGATGTAGTCGTCAGCCCCGAGTTTCAGGCCCTTCAACACATCATCATCCGAATCCCTGGCGGTAAGGAATATCACCGGAATGCCGGCTGTCGCGGGATTGCCTTTCAGCACTGAGGCAAGCTCAAGGCCATCCATGCCGTCCATCATTATGTCGAGCAGCATCAAGTCATACCGCGAAAGGTCACGGGCCAGAGCCTCAGCGGCCCCAGAAGCGGTGTCGACCTCATAACCTTCATACTCAAGATACATCCCGAGTCCCTCGCGCAGCGCCTCCTCGTCGTCGACAACAAGAATCCTTGCTTTTTTCGTTTCCATATCACAAATTTATCCCATTTCAGGCATTTCTCCTCCGGGGCTGGTCATATTTAATAAAAATTTAATCTTGGCCATATCCCGGTGTCAAGGAGCCTTTCCCCGCGCCGGTTCTTATAAAGAACCAAAAAGGTCTCGCGGGAGTTTTCCAGCGAGACCTTTCCTGTCAGAAGTGACGCGTCAGAGTTTGCGGAACGCGACCGCGAATCCTCCGCCCGGAGCCATACAGACGGGGATAGTGTCAGCCTGTGTCACTTTCCGGCGGGTTATAACATACGCCTCGGGATTGGAGTCGTAATGAGCGTCGGGGGCATCGGCATATATGGTCGCCTCATATTCGGCGGCGGGGTCAAGAAATCCTAAAGAGAGGTTGTCGGAATGGCCGTCGGCGTTGGCGACACCTCCGGCAAACCAGTTGTCGCTGTTCTTGTCCTTGCGTGCCACAATGATGAACTCACCAGGCTCGGCATCCAGGTAGCGGCTCACACTCCAGTCGACAGGCACATCCTTGATGAACTGGAAGGCGTCCATCTTCTCAGCGTAATGCTCGGGAAGGTCGGCAGCCATCTGCAAGGGGGAATACATCGTAAGATAGAGGGCCAGCTGGTTGGCCACGGTGGCCCGCTTATGCTCGTGATTTCCAGGCGCGAAAGTGCTGAAATCCATTTTGAAGATACCCGGAGTGAAGTCCATCGGGCCACCTTTCAGACGGGTGAAAGGAAGGATTGTGACATGGGTCGGCGACATGTTCTGGTACTCGGTGCCCATCGCGCTCTCGTTGCCGATAAGGTTTGGATAAGTGCGGGCAAGCCCCGTCGGCCTCACCGCCTCATGGGCGTTCACCATGATTTTCTTGTCGGCAGCCTTCTTGACAGCGTCGAGATAGTGCCTTACCGCCCACTGGCTGTAATGGTTCTGGCCATCCGGCAGGAACTTGCCGACATATCCGCTCTTGACGGCATTGTAGCCATAATGGTTCATCAGGTCATAAGCCCGGTCGATATGGCGCTCATAGTTGGGGACAGAGCCCGAGGTCTCATGGTGCATCATCAGCCGTATCCCCTTGGAATGAGCATACTCATTAAGCCCCTCGATGTCGAAGTCGGGGTATGGTGTCACGAAGTCAAACACATAATCCTTCTGCTTTCCAAACCAGTCTTCCCAACCGATATTCCATCCCTCGATCAGAAGCTGGTCCATCCCATTCTCCGATGCGAAATCGATGTAGCGGCGCACATTTTCATTGTTGGCGCCATGACGGCCATGGGGCACAGCCTTGGAATAGTCGAATGTCGCGAGGTCGAAATTCTCGGCGTCGCAGTATGACCACGCGCTTTTCCCGGTTATCATCTCCCACCAGACACCCATATACTTCACAGGCTTTATCCAGGAGGTGTCGTCGATGGCACAGGGGTCGTTAAGGTTGTAGATGATGTTTGAGGCGAGGATTCCGGTAGCTTTCTCCGAGGCCATCACGACTCGCCACGGGGTGCGGAACGGTGTTTTCACCACAGCCTTTGTGCCATCAGGGGATGGTGTCAGCCACGAGACAAACGTCATCGTCGAGTCATTGAGGTTGAGGTGCATCGCCGGATAGTCGACAAGGGCGGCCTCATGGAGATTGAGATATTTGCCCGAAGGGGTCTTGAGCATCAATGATGTCTGTACGCCAGTGGGTGAGAAAATCGACTGGGAGACATTGGCCATGTGGCGTTTGTCGGAATGCGCCCTTATCTCACTGAGGCGCGAACGGGTGTACTCATACTCCTGGGTGTCATAATCACCCGGAATCCACCAGGCCGTGTAGTCTCCACCCATCGCCATCTCGGTCAGCTCGTCGGCAATGACCAGTTCTGAGGCTGCCTGGGCCGGGAATATGTAACGTAATGCCGCGCCGTCGTCATAGGCCCGGAATTCCACATCAAGCTTGCGTGTCTCTCCCGAGGAGAGCGGCTGAGCCATATGCACTGTCATCGATCGATAGCTGTCGGCTATCACGGCATTCTCTCCCCAGACCGGTTTCCATGTATCATCAACCGACGCGCGAGTGATGCTGTCGACACGAAATCCTTCAATCATAGGAGCTGCGTCTTTAAGGAGGAATCCCAACCCTGAAGGTCTCACAATCTCCTCACCTTTGAACGACACCGAGTAGACAGGACGGCCCGAAGGTGAGAGGTTGAAATCCACAATGATGTCGCCATCCGGGGAGACGACTTTTTCTCCAGCTGTCAGGACTGCACCTGATATCAGCAACGACAGAGTCAAGGCAAGTTTTTTCATGATGTCAATTATGGTTGTTTCACCACAAAATTACATCACAAGAAGCCGACTGGCGCGAATGGGAGTGAAACAGTAGCGAGGCCAAATATCCAAATCATTATGCAAAAGCATATTACCACTGACACCGCCGTTAAAAACAGTAGTGGTTTCAAGGCTTTATCTCCATCACCCGGGCTTCGAATTCCTCTCTTGGGCATATGGCGGCATTGCGCATCTTGACCCTGTAATTGTAAATCGTCGACACCGACCGGCGCAGGAATCCGGCAATCTGCTCGGAGTCGGGCAGGCCCAGACGAATCAAAGCGATAGTGCGCAGCTCATTTGACATGGAGCCGTCGCGGTTGAGCGCAACCTGCCTGTCGGCAGCCAGCAGACGGTTGAGATTCTCGACGAATCCCGGGAAAAGCGAGAGGAAAGTGGAGTCGAAATTGGAGTAGAACTTCTTAAGCTCGCGGTCATCGTCAGCTGCGGCGAGCAGCTTCTCCACGGCAGCCAGCCCCTTTGTGCGTGCGGCAGTGGAGACATTCCCCCTGAACTCCTCGAACCGACCCACAAAATATGAGCATAGGTTGAAGTACTGCACAAGGTATGCGTCTTTGACCTTGTTGCTCTCCGAGATGCGGCCATTCATCGCTTCCAGCTGCCGGTTGATTTCACGTAGCCTGCCGTTAAGCTTCTTCTCCCTGACAGCCGCCCGGCCCACGGCATCGCGTGAACGCATTGTCACAACGAGCGCAGCCACCAGGCAGATCGCAAGGATGGATATACCCGCCGCATACCAATGCTGGATGGTTTGTTGCCGCCTCAACTGCTGTTCACGCGCCCTGACAATCTGCGGCATAATGCTGTTGACAGCAACCATATTGTCGAGTACCTTTGCGGAATTGGCATCCTCCACAGCCAGGTCTATGTAGCGGTATGCCCTGTCGACATCTCCGGTAGCGAGCAACAAAGAGGCAAGCTCATACAACGACTTGTAATCACGTACCGGGGTCATGATGTCGTTGACCGCGCTGGCCGCTATATGCCTTATTGCCCCGACGGTGTCGCGCCGCTGGAGGCACACCTTTCCAAGGAGATAATTCGTTATGGCTTGATTGTGAGGGGTGTCAGGCAATTTGTCACGGTTGGCCACAAGCACATCGGCCGCGCCTTCAAGGTTGCCACTCAGCCGTTGCAGGTTGCTTTCGTTGTATATCCATCCCGGGGATGCCGTGTCAAGCACCGCGTTCATACGCCTGTGCCATTGCAGAGAACCGCGCCCCCTAATCCCGTCATACACAGCCATGAAATCATACCACATGGATTTCACCACCGGAAACACCGTGTCGGGCAACACCTCCTGAAGCTCCCTCATAGCCTCATATGTATGCCCTTGAGCGAGAAGCACCCTGGCGAGGTTGAGCCTCGCGACCGACAGACGTGGCCCTCCGCCTGAGGCCGCGGCCGCCTCAGCCTTGCGTGAGGCATACACGACAGCCGAATCGAGGTCATAGGAATAGTATTCCGTGAAAATCCTGTCATACAAACGATAACGGTCTCCTTTCCCGGCGGTTGCCACTATCGACCTCAAAGAGTCAAGTCTGCGCTCTTTCTCCCTGACATACATATCGCGACACCCGATGACCGAATCAAGCCGCGACAACACCTCCTCGGTCTGAGGGTCAGACAGCGCACCTGCCTGGCCGCACGAGCTCACTACCCATCCAAAGGAGATGAGCATCAACAGTATGGCTATCGTCGCAGACTTCATCATATCACTTGCCGGGAGCTGGTTTCACATCGCCGGAGGTAAGCCGCAGCAGGTCGGCATACACCGGAATCTCACGCAGGAAACGATACCCCCCAGGCGACATCAGGCAGCAGAAATGGCGCATGCCGTTGCTCACCACAAGCAGACGCGCCCCCATCACGAGGTTGTAACGGGCTATCTGGTCAAAGACCTTCTGGGTGATTTCAACCTCAGGGGCTTTGTACTCGACAATCGCAAGCGGGCGCAGGTTGCCCAGCGAGAAGCCATCGGCCTTGTCATAAGACAAATGGCCAGGAGGAGCGAACAACACTGTGTCGCAACGCCGGCGTGTGGCATTGAGCGAGAGCGACACCTCATTGGCCAGCATGCCAGGTGGATAGCCGAGCGAGTCGACCAGGAATCCGACGAAATGCTGCCTGACCCACTCCTCTGGTGTGAGCGCCACGAACTTGTCGCGCAGCCGGTCATAGACGCGCCACAAACCGTCGTCGCAACGTTTGACACGCAACGCGGCAGCTGGCAGTGACAGCCTCGGATAGACCGGCATCGCTTTCTCCATCAGCTGTAAAGGTAACGTTTTATGGATTTCTTCGGTGTCTTCTCAAACTCATGCGGGATGAGCTGCACATGGTCGATTTTCTCGTATGGCGCGACAAGCGTGTTGAGCTCCAGCCGGTTCTGTTCCATCAGTTCCGGCAGGCGGGAGCTGTCGACATGGTCGGCATCCATCCGTTCATAGTCAGGATAGACAATCGCCGTCAGACCTTTGCCACGCTCCACCACAAGGCTCTCGCCGACATATGGCATATTGTTGAGTTTCGCCTCAATCTCCTCAGGATAGATGTTCTGTCCGGAAGCAGAGAGAATCATCGTCTTGTAACGTCCGCGGATGAAGAGAGTGCCGTCGCTCAATGTCCCCATGTCGCCGGTGTGGAGCCATCCCTCCTCGTCGATTGTCGCGGCGGTGACATCGGGATTCTTGTAATATCCCTTCATTCGGTTCTGGCCGCGCACACAGATCTCACCCGGTATGTTGGCCGGATCTTCGCTCACAATCTTGGCCTCCATGTTGGGCAGCACATGGCCGCAGGAGGTGGGGATGAACTGCCGCCACGGGGTGTAGCTGATAAGAGGGCCGCACTCGGTCATGCCGTAGCCGACCGTGAACGGGAACTTGATTTTATGCAGGAACTCCTCAACCTCGCTGTTGAGCGGGGCACCCCCGATAATCACCTCTTCGAATTCACCGCCGAACGCCTCGACAAGTTTGTTGCGAATCTTGGCGTATATGGCCCTGTCGACCAGGGGGACGGCAAGCACCCAGCGCATGGCACGGCTCGTTATCATCGGCACAATCTGCTTGCGGTAGATTTTCTCAAGAATCAATGGCACACAAATCACGAGATTGGGTCTGACCTGGGCGAGCGCCTTCAGCAACAGTTTGGGGGTAGGGGTCTTGCCGAAGACTGTGATGAATGAACCTGTGGCCAGGGGGACAAGCATATCGAAAGCACACCCATAGGCATGGGCAAGGGGCAGGAACGACAGCGCGCGGGAGCCTTGATAATGCAGGCGCGACTGTATGCCGAACCCCACATTGCCGGCGATGTTGCCATAGGTGAGCATCACCCCTTTGGAGAAACCGGTGGTGCCGGAGGTGTAGTTGAGAATCGCCGTCGCGTCCTTGTCCACCTCGGGATAGACCACATCCTTTCTTGAAAACCCATCGGGATACACCCCGCGGAACTTTCGCGTCAGGTTGCGTATAACGCGCCGGGCCGATGGCTCACCCTCGCCGGGCCTTTCGGCCAGCACCTGCCGGGTCTCCAAAGACAAGACGGCCCTGAGCATAGGCATCTGGTCAAAATCATAAGTCTCCCAGACCGACTGGCTGACAATCAGCAATGTGGCCTCCGAGTGGTTTATGATATGCTGGCTGTCATGGGAGTTGAAATCGGCGAGTATCGGCACAATCGTAGCCCCGTATGTGATTGTGGCCATAAAGAACATGACCCATGTGGAGGAGTTCTTTCCAAGCAATGCCACCTTGTCGCCCGGGGAAATTCCCATCTGCTTGTAAAACAGGTGGACCCGGGCGATACGCCGGGCAAGGTCGCCATAAGTCATCACCTCGTCAGAACCGAAATCGGTCAGCGCGGGCAAGTCCCACGACTCGCGGAAGGAGTCCTGGTATATCTCAAGTATGTTGTCGGGGTACTGCGAAAGCTTCATATTTGTCTATGGTTGAATTAAAAGCGTATGGTTTTACGCTTTTATAACATCAGCGGGACGGCTATCGTTTCCGGGAGGGCCTCCAAAAACCGCAAAAGGCGTTCAGACCGGCACGGGCAGGGCCGAGAGGCGTTTCTCAAGCTCGGTTGATGAAAGGCGGGTCGACAAGCGTCCGCGATAGGCCACCGAAATGTTTCCGGTCTCCTCAGACACCACGATGGCAAACGCGTCTGTGGCCTGCGATATGCCCAGGGCAGACCTGTGGCGAAGGCCCAGCGAGCGTGGCACATCCGTGTCGTGGCTCACGGGGAGAATGCATCCGGCGGCTTTCATTCTCCCTCCGGCGATTATGAGCGCCCCGTCATGCAGGGGGGAATTCTTGAAAAAGATGTTCTCTATCAGACGCGAGTTTATCTCGGCATCGATTTTGTCTCCGGTCTTCTCGTAATTCTCAAGCGGCACATCCTGCTCGATGACAATCAATGCCCCAGTCTTGCTTTTGGCCATCGACATACAAGAGTAGACGATGGGCATCACGCGGGTATGGAGGTCTACGCCATCTCCGGCACGGTCTTTTTTGTGATGGAAAATCGAGGTGAGGAATTTCCACCGTTTCTTGGAGCCGAGTTCGACAAGGAAACGTTTGATCTGGTCCTGGAATATGATCACGAGAATCAACAGGCCGATGCTCATGAATTTGTCGAGAATCGACCCTATCAGCTTCATCTCAAGTATCTCCGAAGCGACGACCCACACCACGATGAACGCAAGCACTCCGTAGAATATGTTGATTGTGCCCGACTCCCTCATTATCTTGTAGAGGTAGTAAAGCATCATGGCGACAATGGTGATGTCGAGTATGTCTTTCAGTCCGAACGATTCTATCATGACCGGGATGTTTTGTGTTCCATCAGCAGCTCCATGACATCGACCGCCTGGCGACAGGCCGCGACATCGTGAACCCTGAGTATCGCGGCCCCTTTCTGCATGGCGACCGTGCCGAGGGCCGTCGTGCCGGGCAACGAGTCCGCCGGAGTCAGACCCAGCGGCTTGTATATCATCGATTTGCGCGATACGCCGACGAGCATCGGCTTATGGTCAAGCAAAGCATCCAGCTCATCCAGGCCAGCCATAAGCTCATAGTTCTGGCTCACTGTCTTGGCGAATCCGAAACCTGGGTCGACGATTATGTCGGCGACGCCGGCCTTCGAAGCCTCCACGACACGTTGGCGCAACTCGGAGGCCACTCCGGCGACCACTCCGAGGGGATAATCGGTCAGGCTCCCCATGGTGTCAGGCGTGCCTCTTGTGTGCATCATTATGTACGGCACCTTGAGGTCAGCCACGGACGCGATCATCTCCCGGTCCATAAGTCCGGCCGATATGTCGTTGATCATGTCAGCGCCCCATTCAAGCACGGAGCGGCGGGCCACCCCTGAGCGGAAGGTGTCGACAGACACCATAACCTTAGACGAAAGCCTCCTGACGGCCTCCACGCCGAGTCTTACACGGCGCGCTTCCTCCTCCTCTCCGACTGACGCGGAACCGGGACGGGTGGAGCATCCCCCGACATCAATGATGTCAGCCCCTTCGGCAAGCAGACGCGCTGCCATCTCCTCCACTGCTGACACGCCGCAGGGGCTGGCGGAACCGGAGCCGAGCGTCCGCGAACCGGAATAAAAAGAGTCCGGCGTGACGTTGAGAATCCCCATCACCAGAGGGCGTGAAAACTCCCTGAGCGAACCGCGTATGTTGAGCGAGAACTGTTTCATACCACGAAGTTAAGAAAAATCCACGGCAACACCAAATCGGATTTGTCTGAGTGAAGTTTTCGGTGTATATTTGCAGAAGATTAATACATTGTCACAGGTATGCATGCCTCTGAAAACATATTACAGCCATCGCCTGGCTCACAGACGCGCCGGGAGAAAGCCGTAAGGTTCCTGACCCATCTGATTTGCCTGGGGATGCTGTTTATCCTCCCGGAGATTCTCAACTCGATGGGAAAACCGTTTCGCAGCGTACCCGAACTCAAAATCGGGGTCTACGCCAAGGCGCTGGTGTTCATAGCCGTCTTCTATGTCAACTACTGCTTCATAATCGGCCGGTCGTTTGAGCGCAAGCGATTCGCCTGGCGGCTGATTGGCTACAACATTGTCGTGATAGCCGCCTCTATGGTGCTGTTCAGGTTGATAAGCATCTGGATGGAGCCTTATTGGGAGGAGGCCTGGCGTATCAGGCAGGCTGCCAAAGGCATCGTCGAGGCTGCCAGGTCGAAGCCACGCCACTATGGGTTGTTGCACTGGCTGAACTTCTATGCCCGTGACGTGGTTATGCTGGTGCTGACAATAGGACTGAGCATCGCCCTGAAGCTCAGCGACACCTGGCTCAGGCTGTCACGGAAATCGGAGCAGCTTGTCGCCGCACGGCGGCAGGAGGAGCTGCAGAACCTCAAAAGCCAGCTAAACCCGCATTTTCTTTTCAACACCCTCAACTCAATCTATGCCCTTATCGCCGTCTCCCCCTCAAAGGCCCAGGACGCGGTCCACGAGCTCAGCGGCATGTTGCGGTATGTGCTTTACGACGACCGCCAGGTTGTGGAACTAAGCCGCGAGCTGTCTTTCGTCGAGAACTATGTCAAGCTGATGGGACTGCGCCTGCCGGCGTCTACGCGGCTCGAATGTGATGTGGACGCCGGCTCGACGGCAAACGCGCCTGTGCCCCCGCTGCTGTTCATCCCGCTGGTGGAGAACGCCTTCAAGCATGGCAACACCGGTGAGGCCGGAGCAATAATCAAGATAGAAATCAAGGCAGACGGACAGCGGCTTACCTGCACGACCGTCAACAGTTTCCGACGGACGGATGGTGACACACCGCAAGGCGGCAAGACTGCCAAAAGCGGAGGTATCGGGCTGCACAACCTGCGCCGGCGGCTGCAGCTCATATATGGCAATCTCGCCTCCTTGGAGACATACAGGGAGGAGGGGCTGTTCAAGGCCACACTCTCTATCCCTCTTGACACAAACTGACCCGTAACATAGCTTCATCCCGATATGACTAACGAAAGACTCAGATGCTGCGTCATTGACGACGAACCTCTTGCCGGGAATCTCATCGGCAGTTATGCCGAACGTACCCCAGCCTTGTCGCTGGCCGGGGTTTTCACTTCCGCGCAAGAGGCTTACCCGGCTATCGCGTCGGGGGAAATCGACCTTGTGTTTCTCGACATACAGATGCCACAGCTGTCGGGCATGGAGTTTGTAGGACTGCTGCCTCCCACCACGATGGTGGTGTTTGTCACCGCTTACGAGAATTACGCCATTGACGGCATCAAGGCCAACGCCGTCGATTACCTGCTGAAACCGGTGAGCTACGGGGAGTTTCTGGGCGCGGTGAACCGTGCGCTGGCGATACGCGGCGTGATTTCGGATGTGGCAAGCCGCCCGCAGGCCGAAGATGGAGAGACCGCAGGAGCAAGGGTGGAGAATGACTCAGACCATATAATCGTGAAGTCGGAATACCGTCACCGCCAGATACGCAAGTCTGACATACTGTTCATCGAGGGGCTGAAGGATTATGTGAGGATATTTGTCGAGGGGGAACCGAGGTCTGTCATGACCCTGCTGAGCATGAAGGCGCTTGAACACACATTGCCTGCGGCTGACTTCATGCGCGTCCATCGGAGTTTCATCGTCAACCTTGCCAAGATACACACCATAGAGCGCAGCCGTATCATCATATCTGACAGGCAGGCCTCTCCGGCAGTCACACATGAGATTCCTGTGGGAGACTCTTACCGGCAGGCGCTGGCGACCTATGTGGCTTCTCGGTCGGTCGGACAGGCCGACTGACCTGCGCGGGGCAAATCATGGCTTCTCCGGGCTTAGCCGCTCCACGACCTGGGGCAGCAGGGGACGTGATGGGTCAAGCCATATGACAGAGGGGTCGCGACGCAGCCATGTCAGTTGCTTTTTGGCGTAGACGCGTGTGTTTTTCTGTATGCGGGCAACCGCCGTGGGCAAATCCCAGTCACCGTCGAAACAGGCAAACAGCTCTTTGTAGCCGACGGTGTTGAGGGAATTGAGATGGCGGAGCGGATAAACTTTCCGGGCCTCTTCAAGGAGACCATTGTCCATCATCTCCTCCACGCGCCGGTTTATGCGTGAGAAAAGTTCTTCACGCGGATAGTCGATTGCGAATTTTACAATCTCAAACGGACGCGGCTTCTTCTCGCCGGTCAGCAGGCTGGAATATGGCACACCGGCCTCCAGACTGACCTCCAGGGCATGGATGAGCCGCTTGTGGTTCATAAGGTCGGGCGCGCTACGGAGATAGGCGGGGTCAAGGCGTTCAAGCTCCCTGACCACGGCAGGCAGGCCACCCACATCATATAGTCCATAGGCCCGGCGCCTGTTGTCGGCAGACACCGTCGGCAGGCGGTCGATGCCGTTGCACACCGCGTCGACATACATCATCGAGCCGCCACACATCACGGCGTTGCCGCCACAACGGCTGAAGATGTCGGGCAGCAGCCTGACAACATCCTCCTCGTATTGCGCGGCGGAGTAATATTCCTCCAGACCAAGCTCAGCGATGAAATGATGGCGCACCGCAGCCAACTCTTCGGGGGCCGGGGTGGCGGTCCCGACAGGGATGTCACGAAAAAGCTGACGCGAGTCAGCGGAGACGATTTCCGTCCCGAGAACCCGCGCCAGCTGTATGGCGAGTGTTGTCTTGCCCGATGCGGTCGGGCCGGTCACTACGACAAGTCTGTTCACGCTTTTTCGTTGACGATGCGGGCGATTTCGACAATCACGTCGCGGGCCTTCTCCATGGATGGCACCGGCACGAACTCGAAACGGCCATGGAAGTTGAGCCCCCCGGCGAAGATGTTGGGACAGGGAAGGCCTTTGAACGAGAGCTGCGCGCCGTCTGTACCGCCGCGGATGGGCTGCACTTTCGGGGTGACACCGGCATCTTTCATCGCTTGCTCGGCAATCTCGATGATGTGCATGACCGGCTCGATTTTCTCACGCATATTGTAATACTGGTCTTTGATTTCTATCGAGCAGCATTCGGGGAATTCGTTGTTGGTCTTGCGCACAAGGTGTTCGAGTTCCTTTTTGCGGCGCTCGAAGCGGTCGCGGTCGTGGTCGCGGATGATGTATGTGAGCGTGGTCTTCTCCACATCCCCCTCGATCTGCACCAGATGGTAGAATCCCTCATATCCCTCGGTATGCTCGGGGGTCTCCCAGCGTGGGAGCATGAGGATAAACTGGTTGGCCATGCGTATGGAGTTGACCATCTTGTGCTTGGCGTAGCCGGGATGGACGTTGCGGCCCTTGAAGGTGACTTTTGCGACGGCGGCATTGAAGTTCTCATATTCAAGTTCGCCTATTTCTCCGCCATCCATAGTGTAAGCCCAGTCGGCGCCGAATCTTTCGACATCGAACTTGTGTGCCCCCTGGCCGATTTCCTCGTCGGGGTTGAAGGCCACGCGTATTTTCCCGTGCTTGATTTCGGGATGCTTCTGCAGGTATACCACAGCTGAGATTATCTCGGCGATACCGGCTTTGTCGTCGGCCCCGAGCAGCGTGGTGCCGTCTGTCACGATGAGGTCCTGGCCCAGGTAATTGAGCAGTTCGGGGAACTGTGAGGGGGAGAGTATGATGTTGTCTGCTTCGTTGAGGATGATGTCGCCCCCTTCATATGCTTTCACGATACGGGGATTGACGTTGCGGCCCGACATGTCAGGGGAGGTGTCGAGGTGGGCGATGAATCCGACGGTGGGGACATCCTTCTTGTCTGTGTTGGCTGGAAGGGTCGCCATCAGGTAACCGTTCTCATCGAGGGTTATCTCCTCAAGGCCGAGCTCGCGCAGCTCTTTTTCGAGTATTTGCGCGAACGCGAACTGTCCGGGGGTCGAGGGGGTGAGATTGGTCAGTTCATCGCTCTGGGTGTCATACTTGACATATCTTAGGAAGCGGTCAGTAACATTCATTTTCCAATGTGTTTATAGGTATGTTGATGAAGCGGCGGCCAGGCGCACTCATGGGCTTAGGGCCGTCACGCGCAAAGTTACGATTTTTTTCCTCGCATGTTAACAAATTTGTGTTAAAAAGCCACACTGTCCCCTTTGGGCGGAACCGTCGCATGACCGCCTGACACGAACCTGCCTGGCAATATGGCCTCGGCTGCGAACCAAATAGGCGCGCCGGGGGTTTTACTCAAAAAACAACGATTATGAATGCTTTGATAAACAAACTCAAGGAGTTGCTCAGAGGAAGCGAGGCTCCCCGTCTCCAACCCGTTCCGGTGCGCGTCCGGGCAAGATGACAACGTTGCGCGGCGCGAGGCTGGGTGCCCAGGTCATTTGCCGGGGTTCTGCCTGAGCCATTCCTCGCAGGCTTCTTTAAGTTCGGCGTACCATTCCTGGCCGAACCGCTCGGTAAGCGGACCTTCGAGAAACTGGTAGAGGCGTATGCCGAGTTTGCGGCCGTTGGCGACCGCGTCGCGGCAGATTGACCAACGGTGGTAATTGACGGCGGTGAATGTGGGATATTGCTTGATTCTCACCGGATACAGGGCGCAGGATGACGGTTTGCGCCATGCCACTCGCCCCTCCCGGTATGCCTTGTCGATGGCGCAGAGACACACTCCGCCTTTGGCAAAGGTGCAGAAAGCGCAATTGGCCCCGTCAAGAAGGGTGGTCACCATCTCGCCGTCGGCATCGGGGTAAGCCACGCCGTTCTCCTCCACCTCCTCCACGGCGCGGGGAAGCATATCGGCTTTAACTTCGGGGAACACCTCCTCGAGCTTGCCGATTTCCTCAAGGCTGACCGGCGCGCCGGCATCCCCCTCGATGCAGCACGCACCGAGGCATTTGTCGAGGTCGCAACAAAAATATTCCTCGGCAAGGTCGAGGGTCACAAGGGTGTCCTGGATTTCAAGCATCATAACGCGAAATGTCGGAAGATATGAAAGAAGATATAAATTTGCGCCGAAGCGCAGTTAAATTTCCGCAAAGTTACGGAAAGTTGGGAAAAAAGCATTACTTTTGCGCCATTAAACACTTCCTGTCACGATGTCAATAAGTTTGGATGGCCTCGGCGTTGCCCTGGCGACACCTTTCAAGAATGATTTTTCGATTGATTACCAGTCGCTCGGGCGACTGATTGATTTCCAGGTGGAAAACGGGGTCGACTACCTTGTGGTGCTTGGCACGACAGGCGAGGCTGTCACACTGACCGACTCCGAACGCCATGAGCTTGCCCGCTTCGTGGCAGAGCGCGTGTCCGGGCGCGTCCCGCTCGTGCTGGGGATGAGCGGCAATTCAACCAGCCACCTGACCGAGGCCATAGCCCGGACCGATTTCTCAGGCTATGACGCGATACTGTCGGTGGTGCCGTTCTACAACAAGCCGTCACAGGAAGGCATGCGCCTGCATTTCGAGGCAGTGGCAAAAGCATCGCCTCTTCCCGTGGTGCTGTACAATGTGCCCGGACGAACGGGGGCCAACCTCGACGCGGCGACTACATTGCGCCTGGCGGCAGAGCATCCCGAAAAAATCGTGGCAATCAAAGAGGCGTCTGGCCGAATGGGGCAAATCAGGGAAATCCTGGAGAAAAAGCCTGCCGATTTCGTGGTGCTTTCGGGCGACGATGCCCTCACCCTTCCGCTGATGGCGATGGGCGCGAGAGGGGTCATCTCAGTGATAGGCAACGCGTTGCCCGCCGAATTCGGCCGGGTGGTGCATCTATGCCAGGAGGGGAAATTCGCCGAAGCCTCGGCGCTCGACCGTCCGCTGCAGCCATTCTACCGCTCGCTGTTCGCCGATGGCAATCCCTCGGGGATAAAGGCGTTGCTGGCGATACGCGGCATGGCCGAGGACATACTCAGACTGCCCCTCACCCCGGTCTCAGAAAACACCCGCAGGCAGCTGCGCGACGCTCTGCAGGCCCTGGGCTGAGCCACTCATTCCTCGTAGAGCGTAGGATCGGCCACACCCGCCAGCTCGAAAGCCTCCCGGCGCTCAACGCATGTGCCGCATCGTCCGCAATGGCGCTCTCCCCCTTTGTAACATGAATAAGTCAATGAGAAGTCCACTCCGGCGGCGGCCCCGCGGGCTGCGATTTCATCTTTGGTGAGAGAGGTGTAGGGGGCGAATATGCCGATACTGTCATAAGTGCCCTGGCGCATAGCCTCCGACATCGCGTCGACAAACCCCTGTCGACAGTCGGGATATATCGCATGGTCGCCAGAATGATTTGCGAGCATTACCTTTTTGAGGCCACGGCTTTCGGCCAGACCACATGCCACAGCCAGCATAATGCCGTTGCGGAAAGGCACCACGGTGGATTTCATGTTCTCTGAGGTGTAATGCCCTTCGGGAATCGCGTCGCCCCCGCTCAATAATGACGAGTTGAAGTAACGCCCCATGAATTCCAGTGGTATCACAAGATGCTCCACACCGAGCCTGCGGCAGTTCTCGCGGGCACACGCGATTTCCCTTGCATTGTGGTTGCTGCCATAATCAAATGTCACCGCAAGGGCAATCCTGTCTTTGTAATCATGAAGGAGCGAGACGGAGTCCATACCTCCGGAAAGCACTATCACACTGTCTTTTTCCATAAATCCTGAGTTGTTTGTTTTACGACTCCATCAGAGCCATGCCTGACGGACACCGGGACATTAACACAAAAGGGACAGCCTGACGGCAATCCCTTTGAGTGATTTGGGGGGGACTCGAACCCCCGACCGACTGCTTAGAAGGCAGTTGCTCTATCCAGCTGAGCTACCAAACCGACCTTGTCGCGAATGACAGCGCAAAGTTAAGGATTATTTTTGAGTTGATGAAATCCGACAAGTGGATTTTTCAACAATACATTAAACTTTACCCTCCGCCGTTTGTCTACATAAACATACGGACACACCGTCCGGCAACTACACAATACTATTCTCTCATATTATTCACTACTTATTCCATCATTACTTATGAACGACAAGAAAACAGGCTGGATGCGCCTCGCAGGTATGTCCCTCGTTGCGGCAGGCATCTTCTTTCTCGGATTATTCATCAAATCAGGCATAGACAACATCGCATACCGCGACCGCAATGTCACCGTGCGCGGCCTTGCCGAAAGACAAGTGCAGGCCGACTTCGTCACATGGCCAATAACCTACAATGTCGCCGGCGACAACCTCATGGCTCTCTACGACCAGATCACGCAATACAACGGCATCATAGTGAACTTCCTGACCTCCAACGGCATCGACAAATCTGAAATCTCGGTCAACCCGCCCGACACCTACAACGCGACCGCCAACCAGTATGGCTCAAGCACATTCAGATACAAATACTCCCTGAGCTGCAACATCACCGTAGCCACAAACAAGGTCGACAAAGTAAGAGAACTCCTCGACCGCCAGACCGACCTGCTCAAAGAAGGCGTCCCCTATTCCAACTCCTATATTAATTATGAGTTCCGCGCCCTCAACGACATCAAGCCCGACATGATCGCTGAGGCCACCAAGAACGCCCGCGAAGCCGCACAGCAATTCGCCAAAGACAGCGACTCCAAGGTCGGCAAAATGAAGACCGCCTCCCAGGGCCAGTTCTCCATCGAGGACACCAGCTCCTCCACCCCCTTCATGAAAAACGTCAGGGTCGTCTCCACCATCGTCTTCTACCTCGAAGACTAACCCTGATTCCCTCCCCTCTCCTTCATCCCCTTCTCCCTCATCCCTTCTCCTCTCTCTTCCTATCTCTCTTTCCTCTCTTTCTCCACCCTTCTCCCCTCTCTTATTCCTCACTCGCCCCTCTCCTATCCCTCCTCCAGCCTCTTTCTTCTCTCCTTATCATCCCCTTCACTTCTCCCCATTCACAACCAATCATCCATCCCCCATTTCTTCAGAAACCTCAATCGCCCCCCGACAAAACCCAATAAAAACCTGCGAATCCAATAAAAACGCAGGATTTAGAGTGGATTGCGTAGGATTTATTCAAAGTGAATTGCGTAGGATTTAGAACAGGTTGAGAGCTGGGCTTCAATAAAAATTCGATAAAAATCCGCATCCGCCCGAAAAAAGGCTGCAAAAATTTTGCATTTCCAAAAACCTTTCGTAACTTTGCACTACCAAAACGCGATGCCCAGGTGGCGGAATGGTAGACGCGCGCGTTTCAGGTGCGCGTGCCGAGAGGCGTGCAGGTTCGAGTCCTGTTCTGGGCACC
>CATZGB010000032.1 GCA_958418815.1 uncultured Bacteroidales bacterium
AAGTTCGCAACCAAAAACGCTTTGATAAAGTCGGCCTATTTCGGACGGATACGCTTCAATGCTGTATTAACGTGCGGTTTTGGGATTATTGGAGGCGGGCGAACCTAAAAAAAGGGAACAGCCTATGGCGTTGACGCCATAGGCTGTTTCTTTTTTATCTTGCCGTCACATGGCCCGAGGGCCAGTGACCGCTGTCATTCGGGTGATGATTACTTCACGTTGACAGTCATCTTGGCCATACGGTTCCAGTCGAGCTTGTTGAAGACTTCGGTTACACCGAGACCTTCGGCTGTGATGCTGGATTCGGGAACACCGTTCTGAACGAGGGCCTTCTTGACAGCCTGAGCGCGACGCTCTGAAAGCTTCTGGTTGAAAGCCTTGGAACCATCCTTGGATGCGTAACCCTGAACGAGGACGGTAGCGCCTGCGTTCTCCTTAACCTGAGCAGCGGTCATAGCGATTTCGGGCTGCTGGTTGGCCTGGATGTAAGAGGAGTTTACGTTGAAGAAGACGTAGCGGATGTTGTCAAGGTTCTTGATAACCTGCTGCACTTCTTTGGGACGACGGTTGCAAGCGTCGAGCTGAGCCTGGAGGTCGGCGAGCTGGGCGAGCAGAGCCGCGTTGCTTGCGCCGCAAGCCTCGAGGTCGCCGCGGAGGGCGTTGATCTGGGCGTTGAGGGCATCGATCTCAGCCTGGTCGAAGGGACGCACGAGAGCGAAGTGGTGGGTGCCGTTCGAGTTCTTGAAGTGGTAGGTGACACCAGCCTGGAGCTCGAAGTACATGTTGTTCACGTTGTAGTGTGAATCGTAGCCGAGGTTGCTGAACTTGTCGGCAGCCACGTCGCCGTTCATGTTCCAGAGGAGGGCGGGCTTCAGAGAGATGGTCCAAGCCTTGGCCTCGCCGAGGTTGAAGTTGAAGTTAAGACCAACCTTGGTGGCGAAAGAGTTGCCATCATCGATTCCGGTCGAGTGGGGATAGTAGGAGTGGAGCCATCCTGAACCTGCCACAGCTTCGATTTCAAACACACGGGGTGCGCCGGTGTAGCTTGCGAAGAGGTTCATCAGGTTCACGGCGCCGAACACACCTACATACTGATGATCGAATGCGTTTGCAGACTTCACACCTGTCCAGGAGGAGGTGTTGACGCTCCACTCGCCTTCAACGCCGAGGCCGAAGGTCGGGGTGATCTGCTTGCGGAGTTCCGCGCCGACGATGCCACGGCCGGTCTTGAGGAAGTCCTCACCGGTGGCAGTCTTGGTGGCAAACACGCCGCCACCCTTGAGGGTGAACGACCAATTGTCTGAGAACTTGTTGCCTGCGTCTGTAACCTGAGCCTGCGAAGTGCAAACTCCCAGAGCGAGAGCAGCTAAAAGAATTGCCTTTTTCATAAGAGATGTTTCTTGTTGTATGCTGGCCGCAAAGTTAAAAAGAAATTAACACTTTTCAAAATATTTCTAAGCTTTTTTTGTGATTATCAGCGTTTATCGGCTTTCAGCACCTGTGATTGGGCTGTGGCCAAACTGTCATAACCATTATTCAGGCTTATCAACACTTTTTAAACAAAGGTCGTGCTGACAAAGTTTAGAATCCGGTCATAATTTTTAACTTCATGGCATTTTTTCCGTAGGGCAATCCTTCGTAAAGACAATATAAACGGCCCCAAAAACGGCAGCCCGCATCGGCTGCTGGAGACAGCTGACGCGGGCAGGCGGAATATTTTGGGCATCCACCAGGGGGACGCGGTGGCTCATTTGCGGCGGCGCACCGACTTGGTGGCCGACGACGAAGATTTCGGGGCGGCCTTTGGCTTGGATGCTTTCTTCTTGGGTTTTGCCTTGGACGATGATGTCGCTTTTGACCTCGAACGCGAAGAGCGTGTGGAGCGCACCTCTTTTTTCGGGGTCTCCTCATCTGCCTCTGCGTCGCCGTCACGGGAAGCGATGGCGGCTTCCTCATCCTTTGCGGCAGCGGCAGCCTCCTCGGCGGCTTCACGGGCCTCACGGGCGGCAATCACCTCCTCACGGGAGGGTACCCAGAGTTTCTTGTCAAACTGCTCCAGACGGTTCTGGATGCTGTCTTGGGCGCGCTGCCTGTCATCGGGGTCGGGATAGAGCTGCATCATCGACTTGTTGGCGAGGTTGCGGGTCTTGTAAATGTCCCCGTCATACATGTTGCGCGAGAAATAGTCGGCGTAGGTGTATTTCGGCAGGTTATTGTCATCGTCGACGAAGATGTATTGCTGCGTGAGATATGGACGCAGGTTGTCCATCTTCACCCAGAACATCGGGTAGCGCACGGCCTCGCCGCCGAAGTCGTCCGAGCGGTGGAGCACGGGGCAGATGGCCTCGACAATGCGGCGGGTCTTGTTGGTGCGTGAGTCAAACTCCCACTTCTCCAGTACGAAATAAGACAGCACCTCATTGGCCGGGACATCGGCCTCCTCTATCAGGTATTTCGGATTCTTCTCGCTGGAGCCTTTGGCCGGAGAATAAAGCACGTGGAAGCGGTCGAGCATATCGGACACCTTCACCTTGTACTGGTCGGTGAAGATTTCCTTGCCGTCGAGGTATTCATAGACCGGCATACGGTTGTCTGCCACCAGACGCATTATGATCCGGAACAGATTCTCCTGGCCGTCGACCACCTCCTCGGGATAATACAAGGGGGTGTTCTTGGGGTTGTCAAGCTTGAGGTCGCGGTAGATGACCCGCATCCACATCTTGTCGGCATCGGAAGTCTCCTGGGTGGTGAAGCGCTGCTGCATGCGTTCGGTCACACCCGGACTGGCTTCCTGCTGCTTGTCGCGCGAGCGGTCGGCACCCCCGCGACGGACTATCGAGGAGCTCGACGAGCCCCCGTCGGTGGTCTGGGCGGAGACCTGGGTCATTGCCGCGAACATAGCGACGGCGGCCAGGGTATATCTTGCAAATGCTTTCATATTCAGAGGGTATGTCTTGTTCTTTACCTTTTCAGTTTACGATTACCTCTATCGGGGCGAGATCTCGGGTGATGCCGTCGGGACCGACCGCCTTCACCCTTGAGATGTAGAACCGCTTGCCTCGGCTGAGACGTCGGAAAGAGTCTTTCTGACGCTGCGAGAACTGGTCGCCCTGCGACACCTCGGGGATGGCGTTGCCCATCGAGTCGAAGAACACCGTCTCGAAGCTCAGCACCTTGAACTGGATGTTGAGCAGGTCGTCGTCGATGGCGGCCTCGATGCCGGGGGCGTTGAGCAGGAAGGCCTTTGACAGGCCACGGCCTCCCCCTTTGTAATGGCTGCTGTTGCCGTTGGCATCCTTGTAAGCGATATAGGGGGAAGGATCAGGCAGTTTGCGGACACGGAATTTGGTGGAGGCCACAGTCATCTGACGGCCATCCATCTCGGCGTTCACAGTCACGGTTGCCTCCTCGCCGACCTTTGACGGACGCGCCACCCAGTGGTCGCCGCTTTTGGTCAGGGAGCCGTTGGTCATCGTGGCCGACACCCCGCTCATCGCCACGCCGGGCACTGAAATCGAAATCGGGTTGTCGATGCCGGCATACAGCACATTCATCATTGTCGCCGACACGGTGGCGGTGGGCTCTATGACGGTGTAGCTCGACTGGAAGGGATGGCGGCTGACAGAGCCGTCGGCACGTGGAACCTCAAGGTAACCTTTGTAATCGAATGTGCCGGTCGCGCCAGGAGAAATCTCATAAAGACCCCGGTCATTGCCGAGCTTGTTGCCGTTGACATACACCACGGGGCGCGCGGTGGTGTCGACGGCGGCGAGGACGATGTTGGCCGAATATTTGCCGCCGCGCATCACGAAGCGGCTCTGTGGGATGACGAAAGCGTTAAGCTCGTTGACCCTGACATCGCCCGCGTCGACATTCTCGAGGAGCGCCTGGAGGGCCTCACCCTCGGCATATTTCACGTCATTCTGAAGCTTGGTGAGCAGGGTGACGGCTGCCACCACAGGCTGGTTGTTGAATTTCGACTCCTCCCAGGTCTGGCGGCCGAGGGTGCCACGGCTCAACACATCATCGGTGGAGAGGGCCGTGAGGATGTTTTCACGCTTCACCGAGTCGGTCATCAACGACGCGATATACTCGCGGTAGCCTTCGATGGTGTTGCGCAGATGCTGACCCTGGGGGCGCGATCCGGAGAGCATCACAATCGACGCGGCCTCCAGGTTGTCGCGGTTCTGTATATCGTCAACAGAGCCATCCTTGCCGTCGGCCTCCCTGACAATCATCTCCTTCAGGGAGTCAATCTTGAGGTACACGCCGTCTGTGACGCGGCGCACCTCCTGGGCCTTGTCATACCACACCTGTCCCTTGTCGGGATTCTGCTGGGCGAAAGCCTGCAGAGAGTGGAGGATCGCGGCGTTGCGCTGCTCCACGTTGCTGTTGGTTCTCTTCAAGCCCTCCTCGACCTGGGTGAAACCGTTGAGCACATCGCTCGACACGTTCAGAGCCAGCATTGCGGTCAGGACGATGTACATCAGGTTGATCATCTTCTGACGCGGAGTGAGCTTGTTGTTACTGGTACCCAATGGTTAAGCTTTTATAAGGTTAAAGATCTGTCTTTTCTGTCATGTCGCCGCATCAGGCCTGCGGGGCGGACGGACGGCGCTGCGTGCCCTGATACTGCGGGGGCACAGGCTGGGCCTCATCCTGTGGGGCCGCAGGCTCCGGAGCGACAGTGGCCGGCTGCTGGGCCACGCCCTGCTGGGCGGCCGCGGCAGCAGCCAGAGGATTGGCGGCGTACATGTTGATGGTCATGGCGTTGATCATCTTCTCATACACGGAGTTGAGCTGGTGCATGTAGAGGGCCATCTTCTCTGTCTCCTCGCAATAACGAGCGCTCTGCGACGAGCTGCGCTCATACATGTCACGTATCTCCTTGATGCCGGCGTTGACGCGGTCTATGGCGTCGAGCTGCGAGCTGACACTCTTGAGCTGAATCTCGTAGATGGTGTTGAGGCCCTGGATGTTGCGGTTGAGGCCCTGCATCTGCTCGACATATCCGGTCGACGAACGGGTGATGTTCTCCGAGTTCTCGGTTATGGCGCGGTAAGACTCCAGCAGGACATCGCTGACGGTGTTGAGCGAGCGGGTGGTCTCCTGGAGATGGCGCAGCTCCTCTGCCATGGCCGAAACCTGGTCGAGGTAGGTCTGCGTGGCCGACACCATCGAGCTGACAACCTCGGCGGGGGTGGAGTCGGAGGAGAGAACCGGGGCCTGCACGGGGCCAGACTGCGCGTGGCCACCCTGCACAGCCGCGCTGTTCACGCTGCCGTTTATCACGACTCCTGAGCCTCCTTTGAAATCAGGACGGTCTTCGGGGTCGCCGGTCTCGAACACGGGGAAGACTTTCTCCCATTTGTAATCGCGCGGGGGACGGTCGAAGGCGGTGAGAGTGAACATCAGCACCTCAGTGCCCATGCCGAGCGACAGCAGGAAGTTGCCGCCGGGGAGGTGGAGAATCTTGAAGAGCGCGCCCCAGATCACGATGGCCGCACCGATCGAGTATGCGAAATTGAAGAAACGCTGCCCTTTCTCCGAGGATATCCAGGCCGAGAGGCCGCGTTTGTATTGCTTGTATTTTCCCATTGATTCAGTTCTGAGAAATATGGATGGTGGCTTTTGTCTAATACTATCTTGAGGGGGGACGAAATCACTTGCCCGCCTTCTGCCCCTTGGCGAATCCTATCTGGGAGCGCACGCAACGGAAACCGATGTAAGAGCGCTGCTCATTCTGGAACTCCCACATGCGGATGTCGCTGCGGATGTTGTGGGCGACATCCTTCCAGGAACCGCCGCGCACAATCTTGCGTTTCATCCGGTAGGGGTCCTCGACAGCCGCGTCATAGCGGTATTCGGGATTGAGGTCGGAGGTCAAGTCCTGGACGGTCTCGACAAACGCCGTGGAGGTCCACTCGCTGACATTTCCGGCCATGTCATAGAGGCCGAAATCATTCGGCGAGTATGTGCCGACACGCGAGGTGATGAGATGGCCGTCCTTGACATAATTGCCGTCGTTGGGCTTGAAGTTGGCATAGAAGCAGCCTTTGTCCTCGCTCATGGTCAGGTCTCCCTCCCAGGGATACATGTTGTCATTCTCCCCGGCGCGGGCGGCAAACTCCCATTCAGCCTCGGTCGGGAGGCGGTAAGGCTCGATGTAGACCCCTTCCTTGCCGAGCGAACGCTTGAGGAAGTCGGTGCGCCAGTTGCAGAAAGCGTTGGCCTGCTCCCAGCTGACACCCACCACGGGATATTCGCTGTAGCCTCCGTGGCTGAAATACATGCGGACGTAAGGCTCGTTGTAGGCGTTCTCGAAGTCATTGACCCAGCAAGTGGTGTCGGGATAGACATTCACTATGTAGGTGTTGAGGAAGTCATAGTCGCCGGTGAGGCCGCGGGAGATGGTCTGGCGCACGATTTCCCCCTCGTCGTTGACATAGGCGGTATCTTTCGAGATCTGGGGGATGTCGGTCGGGGTCGCCAGGTCGGTGTTGTAGACCCTTTTGCGGGGGTCGAGACGGTTGCGTCGCTTGGCAGCCTCTGTGTGGTTGAAGACCTCGTAGCGGTAGTTGAGCTGCTCGGGGTCAAGCTCGCGTGCCCCGGTTATGGGGTTGGTGCGGTAGACACTCTCGATGGCCCTGAGGGCATCCTCGTCGGGGTTGCGCCAGGGAATCGGCTTCGACCAGTTGAGATGGGGGGTGATGGGGTTGCCCTGCTTGTCCTCCTCGATCTTGTAAGCCTCGTTGCCTCCGTAAGCCGGGTCGGCGAGACGCTCGCGGATGATTGAGTCACGCACCCAGAAGACAAACTGTTTGTATTTGGAGTTGGTCACCTCGGTCTCATCCATCCAGAAGGCGTCGACCGACATGCCTTTAGTGTCGGCGGCGAGGTTCCAGGCGCTGTCGGCCTTGGCCGGCCCCATGTCCATGGAGCCACGGCTCACCAGCACCATACCGTAGGGGGTTGGCTCACCCCAGGAAGTACCTCCCACTCCGGTCACTTCGCCGCCGGCGGAGCCACCGCGGCGCCCGGAGGCGCAGCTCGCGGCTGTCAGCAGCAGCAACAGGGCGGGAAGGAGGTATAACGAAAGCTTCTTCATATTTCTGAGTAGTTGTGGTCTTTGTTATGGCATCCAGGCCGTCGGGGCCCAGTGGTCTCACATGATGCGGACGCTGCGGTGGCGGTTTCGGTTTTTCTCCGAGAAGTCGAGTTTCAGGCTGTAGCCCGCGAAAATCTCGAAGCTGCCCGAGGAGGCGCGGGCAATGGCCGATGTCGGATAATCATAGCTGAACCCTATGTAGAATCCCTTCAGCTCGGCCGAAATGATGGCGTAGACGGCGTCTTTCCAGCGGTAGCCCACTCCCAAGGAGAGGAATCTGTTGTAACGGCCGCGCAATGTAGCCTCCCAGGTGGTGAAGGTGAAATCGGTCTTGACCAACGCAGACGGCATCACTTCAAATAACGTGTTTTTCACCTTAATATTGCTTCCGGCCATGAAATATAAGGTTCGTCCAATCTGGAACTCGTAGTTTTTCTCTTCGGAGTTTTCCCCGGAGTCGGCGTTGAGGCTCACCGCCGGGGCGTTGAGGTGGGTGCCGGAGACCCCGAGCCAGAATTTGGGATGGGAGTAGAAGACACCCGCGCTCACGTCAAAGGCGTTGCCGCGTATGTCTTGCTTGGGAATCGCGTCGTCGTTGGGCTGGTGGAAGTCATCCTGGTCGGGGATGTAGACCTCTGTGCCTTTGAATGACTGGTCGACAAATCCAAACTGCGCGCCAATCGAGAGCGTGCCTTTGAAAAGCTTTTGCTTGTAAGCCACCTGCGCCCCGAGGTTGAGGTTCTTGTAGAGGCCCATCGAC
Source organism: uncultured Bacteroidales bacterium (assembly GCA_958418815.1). Classification (GTDB taxonomy): domain Bacteria; phylum Bacteroidota; class Bacteroidia; order Bacteroidales; family Muribaculaceae; genus UBA7173. Next base: position 7,869 of record CATZGB010000032.1, read on the forward strand.
TCCTGCTGCATCACCAGGCCGACACCGAAGCGTTTCTTGAACAGCATGAACGGCATGTCGGCGGCGACGACAAAGGTCTTCGGTGCGCCCTGGATTCCGACCCATTGGAGCCTGGCTCCGCCTCGTATCTTCAGCAGGTCGGTGGTCCCGACCGCCGCGGCGTTGTAATAGTTGGGAACCTCGAAATATTGCGAGAACTGCGCGTCTGACTGGGCGCGGGCCGGCAACGCCCCCATGAGGAAGCATCCCCAAAGCAGCAGCGGAATCAGCAGGTTGTCAGCGCTTAACCGTCTTTTCATAATTTTCATTCAAAATAGAAAGAGAGGACGACCATCTGGGTGGTTGCGCGCTTTACCGAGAGGTTGACATTGGTGCGCAGGGGGTCGTCGACGAGGTCGGGGCGGTCGTGGTTTATGCAGTCTGTCAGTCCGAAGCAGAATTTCAGCTCCGGGATGAGCTTGAAATACGGCAGGTAGATGTCACACCCGAAGCCGACCGAGAGCATGAACTCAGAGGATTTCGTCTTGATGAAATCGATGTTCTTCTTGGCCACATCGACCGATGGTATCACGCCGCCGATGACATAGGGGCGCAGGTTGCGCATCCTCTGGGCGGCGAATTTCAGTTCGACGGGAAGCACAAGGTAGGCCGACTTCAGGTCCTGACGCTCGCGCACATCGTTGGCCACGTCGTAAAAGTCTATCACCCTGTTGCCAAACCACAGGCCCGGACTGACCCTCAACGAGAAATAGTCGTTGAGGCGCAGCTCGGCGAGGCCGTTGACGCAGAATCCGGGATTGTAAGCCGGCTGCGACATGAACCAGGTCTGCCCCTGGTCGGTGACAAAACCGTTGTGGTGGAAGCTCATGCCGAATGTGTTCATCCCCACGGAAAAACCGAGATGGAAACGGCGCATGTCGGCATACGGCCTGTTCTGCACCTTGTCGTTGAGCTTCTTGGCCGACACCGGCACTGACGCGCAAAACATCGCCGCGACCAACGCCGCGACCACCGCAATCCTGCCGGCCAGGCCCGATGTCTTTCTTTTCTCACTCATTGATTTATTAACGCCGCCTGAGACTCTTTATTGCTGCCCGGGGCAAAAAAACGGGCTTCCAGTTAATGAATGTTAAGCCCGCAACCGCATGCCCCACGTTTGGCGTTAATCTATTAACTTTGCCTAAAATTGTGAAAAATGAAGAAATTAAGGATACAGATACTGCTGATCGCAGCCGTTATTGTGGCAGGACTCGGGTTAACTTCATGTCAATATGACAGCCCCGACGAACGCTGGTACCTCAACGGCACATGGCAGTGCATGCAGTATCCCGACGAGACCCTCACTTTCTATATGGACGGCACCGGCTTCTGGCAGAACAACTACACCGGTGAATACGAGGACTTCGATTACTACTGCGACGGAGACTACCTCTCGTTCAGATGGTATCCGGCCTACGGCCCTTCATACCGCGAAGACTGCTACATCTACGCGGCCAACTCAAACGCCATACAGATCTCATATCCGCCAAGCAGCGGCTACGGGCCCCAGACGCTATATTACTCGCGCATCTACTGACACTGACGCCCCGGCCCCGCCGCGGCGACATCCTATCCCGAGTGCTTGAAACCTCGTAAAAAACAAGAACAATGGAAAAATCACGTCAAAACCGCCCCTGTTTCTCCCTCCCGTTCCTGACGCTGACCGTGCTTTTCGTGGTCTGCATCATCATCGCCAACCTTGTCGAAATCAAGACCGTCAGCCTCGGCCCGGTGACCGTAACCGCCGGCCTGGCCGTCTTCCCCCTTTCTTATATAATAAACGACTGCATCGTCGAGGTCTACGGATTCTCCCGCGCGCGCCTCGCCATATGGCTCGGCTTCGCCATGAGCCTGCTGGCGGCCGTGATGCTCAACATCGCCTTGTGGCTCCCAGGCGGTCCGGAATGGCATTCACAGGAAGCGATGGAGGCAATCTACGGCTCGGTGCCACGCATAATGCTGGCCAGCTTCGCGGCATTCATCTGCGGCTCGATGGTCAACGCCTACGTGATGAGCCGCATGAAACGCTCAGCCACGGCGGCACAGGCCACACCGTCAGGCGCCACCTGGCGCTTCTCGCTCCGCGCCATTGTCTCGACGCTCTGGGGCGAGGGGACCGACTCCCTTATATTTTTCCCGATAGCTTTCGGCGGCACCCTGCCCGTGTCGACCATCATTTCACTCATCATATCACAGGCGCTGCTCAAGACCCTCTACGAGATAATGGTGCTGCCGGTGACGGTGGCGGTGGTAAAACGCCTCAAGCGCATCGAAGGCGGAGAAATCACCGACACATCCTCGACCAATTATTCCTGGTGGCGGCTCACCGACATCTGAATCGGGCCGCCGCTCCCCCCTCCAGCCCACATTCACCACAATTATAGGGCTTTATTTAATTTTTTTCATCCGAAATAGCTTCTGTTTCAGAAAAAATCACGATATTTGCAGTTGCATTTTGGCCCGCAGCCGCCAGGTTTCGGCCTAAACCTTTACGGTTCAACGACTTGCCCCGCCAAAGCGCTTACGACACGCCCCAAAGGCAACCATTCAATATAAACTCGATATACCCCGCTATGACGAAAGCAGAAATCGTTAACGAGATTTCAAAGACAACCGGCATCGAACGTGCCGCAGTTCTCGAAACAATCGAAAAGTTCATGGAAGTGGTCAAGGACTCCCTCGCCCACGGCGAACCGGTTTTCCTGCGCGGCTTCGGCAGCTTCATCATCAAGACCCGCTCGCAGAAGACAGCCCGCAACATCTCCAAGAACACCACCATCATCATCCCCGAACACAAAATCCCCGCTTTCAAGCCCGCGAAAGTGTTCATGGAAGACCTCAAGGACCAGAAATAAAACGGCCCTCACGCAACGGAGTCTTCCCCCACCACCTGAGACAATTAACCGATAGCTAACCATTTAAAGTTTCTTACAATGCCCAGCGGAAAAAAGAGAAAGGGCCACAAGATGGCCACCCACAAGCGTAAAAAACGCCTGAGAAAGAACCGTCACAAGAAGAAATAATCCTTGAACTGTTCAGGCTTATTGAAAACGCGATATAGAAAACAGAACAAACTTTTCCCGACGGCCGCCGACAACCCAACGGCTGACAGCCGCGAAAAAAGTTTGTTCTCGCGTTTTTGAAAAAGCCCCCCGCTCTCTCCCACAACTCAACCCCCAATCCCCTTAATGAACGAATGAAAAGCGAACTAATCGTCGACGTACAGCCTCAGGAGGTCTCCATAGCCCTCACCGAGGACGGCCGGCTGGTCTCCCTGCAGAAAGAGAGCCGCAACCTGGCCTACGCCGTCGGTGACATATACGTGGCGAAAGTGAAGAAGCTCATGCCGGGCCTCAACGCCGCGTTTGTCAACGTCGGCTACGAAAAAGACGCGTTCCTTCATTATCTGGACCTTGGACCCCACTTTTCTTCCTATTCCGAATTCCTCAAGCAGCTCCTCGACGACCCCAAGGCCCCCATGCCCCAGGTCCAGAAGATGAAGCTGCTGCCTGACATCGACAAACACGGCACCGTCACCGACCAGCTCACATGCGGACGCGAACTGATGGTGCAGATTGTCAAAGAGCCGATTTCGTCGAAAGGCCCCCGCCTGACCACTGAAATCTCATTCACGGGCCGATACCTTGTCCTGATTCCGTTCTCCACCAAAATCTCCATCTCCCAGAAAATCAAGACAACGGCAGAAAAACTACGCCTGCGCCACCTCGTGGAAAGCATACGCACGAAAAACTTCGGCGTCATCATCCGCACCTCGGCCGAAGGGAAATCCGTGGCCGAGCTCAACCACGAGATACAGACCCTCCGCAAATGCTGGGAGGAGACAGTGGCCAAAGCCCGCACCGCGCAAGTGCCATCGCTGATTTTCGAAGAGGAAAGCCGCATCGTCGGCGTCCTGCGCGACGTGTTCTCCCCCTCGTTCGAGAGCATACACGTCAATGAGGCGGAAGCATTCACCCAGATACAGAAATATGTAAGCCTCATCGCCCCGGAGAAAAAAGAGATTGTCAAGCTTTACACGAAAGAGACCCCGATTTTCGACAACTTCAACATCACCAAGCAGATAAAGTCGTCGTTCGGCAAGACCGTCTCATTCAAGTCAGGCGCATACATCATCATCGAGCACACAGAGGCCCTGCATGTCATCGACGTGAACTCCGGCAACCGCGCCAAGGCGGGAAACGACCAGGAGACAAACGCCCTGGAGGTAAACCTCAGGGCCGCCGACGAGATAGCCCGCCAGCTGCGTCTGCGCGATATGGGCGGCATCATCGTCATCGACTTCATCGACATGAACAAGGCCGAACACCGCCAGGCGCTCTACGAGCATATGCGCCAGATAATGGCCAACGACCGCGCACGCCACAACATCCTGCCGCTCAGCAAATTCGGACTGATGCAAATCACCCGGCAGCGCGTCCGCCCGGCCCTCGACATCGTGACAGCCGAGACATGCCCCTCCTGCTTCGGCAAAGGGGAGGTGCAGCCCTCGCTGCTATTCACCGACACCCTCAGGGAGAAACTCGCGTATCTGACCAACGACCTTAAAATCAAAGACTTCATCCTCTATGTGCATCCCTTCGTGGAAGCCTACCTGAAGAAAGGGCTGATTTCGCTCTACCGCCGCTGGCGGCTCGAGCTGGGAGGAAAGTTCAAGATAGTGGCCGACCAGTCGCTCGCCTACCTCCAGTACAGGGTCATTGACTCAAACCGCAACGAGATAGACCTCAAGGAAGAAAAAGACCTCGACAAGACATCGACGGCAAAGACAAAATCCAAGGCCAAGAACCGGGTCAACCAGTCAGCCTCAGCAGACGACAAAGACTGACACCAGACTGACCGCGACCCGGCGGAACCGCCAACCCAGGCTGTGCCCCCCAGCGGCACAAGCCTCCACCGACCAAAAGAGCGCCGCAGCCCCCGACGGGCCGCGGCGCTTTCATTCCCGCAGACATCACCCGACGCGCCATTTCCGCTTTTTTGGGGAAGAGGAGGGGATATCTCGCGAATTTTTCGTACTTTTGCAGACATAATCCACACGAGCTAAAAGATGCAGGAAAAGATCGTCATCCTCGACTTCGGGTCGCAGACCACCCAGCTCATAGGCCGAAGGGTCCGCGAGCTGAACACCTACTGTGAAATCATCCCCTACAACAAGTTTCCACACGATGACCCGTCGGTCATCGGAGTGATACTCTCAGGCTCACCGTTCTCGGTGTATGATGAGAAATCATTCAAGGCCGACCTGTCAAAAATCCGCAAGCGCCTGCCGGTGCTGGGCATATGCTACGGCGCCCAGTTCATGGCCTGGACCGACGGCGGCAAAGTCGAGCCCGCCGGCACCCGCGAATATGGCCGCGCCCATCTGGAATACATCGACGCCTCGGAGCCCATCTTCAAGGACATCGAGCCCGGGACACAGGTATGGATGAGCCACGGCGACACCATCACTGAAATCCCCTCGGGATTCCGCCGCATCGCCTCCACCGACAAGGTGGAAATCGCGGCTTACCGCGTCGAAGGGGAGCAGACCTGGGGAGTGCAGTTCCATCCCGAGGTCTACCACTCGGTCAAAGGCACCCAGCTGCTCAAAAACTTCGTGGTCGACATCTGCGGCTCCAGGCAAGACTGGAGCGCGGCATCCTTCATCGAGACCACTGTCAACGACCTGCGCCAACAGCTTGGCGACGACAAGGTGGTCCTCGGCCTCAGCGGCGGAGTCGACTCCTCGGTGGTGGCCGTGCTGCTCAACAAGGCCATCGGCAAAAACCTCACATGCATTTTCGTCGACCACGGAATGCTCCGCAAAGATGAGTTCCACGACGTGATGCGCGACTACCAGGGCCTGGGGCTGAACGTCATCGGCGTTGACGCCTCCGCCAAGTTCTTCAAGGAACTCGAAGGGGTCACCGAGCCTGAGCGCAAACGCAAAATCATCGGCAAGGGATTCATCGACGTCTTCGACGAGGAAGCCCACAAGATAAAAGATGTCAAATGGCTCGCCCAGGGCACCATCTACCCCGACTGCATCGAGTCGCTGTCAATCACCGGCACCGTCATCAAGAGCCACCACAACGTGGGCGGCCTCCCCGAGAAAATGAACCTCAAGCTCTGCGAGCCCCTGCGCCTGCTGTTCAAGGATGAGGTCAGGGCCGTGGGCCGTGAGCTCGGCATGCCCGAACACCTCATATCACGCCACCCCTTCCCCGGCCCCGGTCTGGCCGTCCGCATCCTCGGCGACATCACCCCCGAGAAGGTGCGCATTCTGCAAGACGCCGACAAAATCTTCATCGACGGTCTGCGCCAGTGGGGACTGTATGACAAGGTATGGCAGGCCGGTGTCATCCTGCTGCCGGTGCAGAGCGTGGGAGTCATGGGCGACGAGCGCACATATGAACGCGCAGTGGCATTGCGCGCCGTCACCTCGACCGACGCCATGACCGCCGACTGGGCCCACCTACCCTACGAGTTCCTGGCCGAAGTCTCCAACAAGATAATAAACCATGTGAAAGGTGTCAACCGCGTGGCCTACGACATCTCCTCGAAGCCGCCAGCCACAATCGAGTGGGAGTGACCCACACCAAACCCATTTCCGGGTTGAATTGTTCTCTCTTACAGTAACCATCCACATTACAACCTCGACAAATGGAGAAAACGCCTTTCAACACCAACGACACTAACAAGAAGGCTCCGACGCCCCAGTCGCCCCTTCCTCCCGAACCTCGCGACCAGCAGGCCCCGCGCCCAACCGGCACATACCAGCCTGGGCAGCATCCTGAGACACAAGGAGGAGGGCAGAGACCACGCCCCTATCCCAACCCGGCACGCCCGGGACAGGCCACATATCCCGCTCCCCAGACCGGCTACCGTCCGACTGCCCCAGTCGACGGGCCGGCATATCCCGGAGGCAACGGCCCGCAATATCCCGGTGGAGGATATCCCGGAGGCCCCCGCCCAATGCCTCCCGGCCGCCAGGGAGGCAAAAGCGGCGGTAGCCTGGGACTGATAATCGGCATCGTGGCCGTGGCGCTGGTGATTGTCGGAGTCGGATGCTGGTGGTATTTCGGTTACCGCAACTCACACCCGATCCTCACGGATGACATCGATGTGGAGGAGGTGGCCGAGATACATTATCCCGACGCATCCTCAGCCCCATCCCAGACGGAGCCCCAGCAGGCGACATCCTCCGACGCTGCCGCCACGCCACAGACATCAGCTTCGGCATCCTCGGCGGCCACGGGCGTTGGAGCCGGCTCCGAGGCGGCATCCCTGTTCAACCGTCCCCTGACCTACACCGGCACGGTGACACCCGGCGGTGTGGCCTCGCTCAACATCATCCTCTTTCAGAACGGCCGCCTCGAAGGCTCCATCGATTATTCCGGAGGAAAGTCGATGCCGCTCTTCGGCAGCTACACCTGGAGTGACAACGGCAATATGATGAACATCAACTTCACCGTAAGCTCCCCGAAAGACAAGACCTACTCTGAAAGCTGGATGGGTCAGTCGTCACACATCAAGGACGACCTCGCCCACACCCTGACATTCAAACGGATAAACACTTCGGCCGGGCAATCGATGACCGCCTCTTTCGCCCTGCGGCAACAATGACGCATGCAAAATCTCCCGACTGAACCATCGGCAACCTACACCCATATCCCCTCCTACGCAAACAGCTGTAACACAGCAAACTGCATAGGAGAAGGGAAATCTATGCCCCTTTGGCTTACCATAACCACCGTCATACTTGGCCTTCTGTTCCTCAGCCTCCAGGGCCTCATCTTCCGCCACGCAAGCATGTCAATGGACAGCTGGTCATATCCCTCGGCATGGTGGTCGCTTATGGACGGCCACATAGATGAAGCTCGTCCGCCGGTCTACTCCGCTATTGTCGGAATTGTATGGGAATTCCTCACTATGGGCTACGGCAACATGCTGCTTCCCGTGATACAATGGGCCTTGTACATCGCCGCGCTCCAACTCCTGTGGCGGATAAACACCTGGCTTAAAGTGTCGAAAGCATTCAACGCAGCCGCCATACTTTCAATGCTGATCATCCCGGGATTCTGGATTTTCAACAACATCATCATGGCCGAATCAGTGGCGCTCTCGGAAATGATATTGCTCGCCTGGTTGACAGGAAGGTATATCCTGACACGGAGAAACCGCTACCTGCTTTTCTCGGGCCTAATGCTGGTGGCCCTGATATTCACCAAACCGATGTTCATCTTCTTGATTCCGGTGCTGGCCGTGCTATGGGGAGTCATCACTTGGAAAAACGCCAGACAGACAGTGACGGCCCTGGCCATACTGGCCACGACCGGAGGTCTGATATGGGCTTACACCGCCGAAATGAAACGCACCTACGGAGTTGCGTCACTCTCTATCGCGTCTACCCACAACAAATATTGTTGCCTCAGAGCCGACGGGGCCATAATACCCGAAGAGATATCAGACCCCGTGACCAGGGAAAAATACCGTCCGTTGTATGATGAAGACCCCGGGGTGCAGAATCCCGAAAACAGGTATATGATGGAGGTCTACATATTCACCTGGCCTGAAATAGAGCGGCTTGTCAAAGAGGCTGAGCAACATCATCCCCACGCGGAAATCGACGGGATTATCTACCGCATGAAGACATCGATGAGCCAAAGCCAGTTCTTCTTCTACCTGTTCGGCTACTATGACGATGTCGACTCGATGTTCTATGACTGGAACGGCCTGAGCCGCAACCGTGACGACGGCTTCATTTTCCCATTCCACCGCTACCTGTGGTTCCCCATATGGTTCACCGCCGCGATATGGGCAGCTTTCACTCTCATATGGCTCGCCCGCTGGCGCAAGACCCGCCGGTTCCCGGCAATGGCCTATTTTGTCTCGGCTACCATTCTGACATGCTACATCACAACCATCCTGGGAGCCCAGGATCTTTGGGGCCGCATCATGACACCGGTCAGTCCGCTCATACCCGTGATGGCGGCCAGCGTGGCCTCAATAACATACGGTTATGTTAAAAAAACATTATCGGGGAGGCGGTTGGGGCGACGCGGATTTGCTTCGTTGAGCAAAGTTGCGTAAATTTGCATTGTGAACCGACCGACCGACAACTCTCATATGTCCCGCGACTGGAGATGGAGCCTCGTCGCCATTATCATGGCGATGGGTTTCTTTGTGTTGTCTTCGGCCGACATCGCCGCCCAGTCGGTTGTCAGGCGTTCCCACCGAGTCCATCACCGCCAGGCCACTCAGGCCTTGGCCGATTCGACGGCTGCAAGCACCCTTCCCGACTCCATACCGCTCAACGGGCCCATTGGCGACCGCCAGGCAGTGGTGGTCGAGGACAGCTTCTCGGCCAACGGCGACTCGCTCGTGGTAACCCCTGTCGACACCATCGGGGTGATGACCGCCGGGGAGAGCTACGAGGCAGACTCCCGGCGTCGCAGCGCCCGCAACGAGTCAATCATCCGGAGGCTTAGCGACATTCCCGAGGATGAATGGGTGCCCAGGGCAGTGGAGTTCAATCCCGACCCCACCAGGGCGGTATGGCTCTCGGCCCTGTTCCCCGGACTGGGACAGGTCTACAACCGCAGATACTGGAAGCTCCCCATCATCGTAGGAGGCTATCTCGGACTGGGCTACGCGACGAACTGGAACAACCAGATGCTCACAGAGTACACCCGCGCCTACGCCGACCTGCTCGACAACGACCCCTCCTCCAACAGCTACATGGATTTCTTCGCCCCCAACGTGAACGAGTCCGACATCGACAAGTCTTGGCTGCAGAGCCTGCTGCGCTCGCGCAAGAACTTCTTCCGCCGCAACCGCGACCTGTGTATAATCAGCATGGTAGGTGTCTATCTCCTCGCGATGGTCGACGCCTATGTCGATGCCTCCCTCTCCCATTTCGACATAAATCCACATCTCTCAATGGATGTCGTCCCGACCCTGATACAGGACGGACGGCAGAGGTATCCCTCAGTGGGCCTGGCTTGGGCCTTGAATTTCTGACCCGCCATAGGGATACGCCAAACCAACCATGTCTAAAACCGTCCCATTCCCGATGACGTTTCTCAACCGCCTGAAAACTCTGATGCTCTCCGCCACCGCCGCCGGTGTGGCGGCTTTCACGGCCGACGCAGCCCCGTCGGTGCTGACCCTCTCGCAATACCCCAACGATTCCACCATCATCCTGCCCGAAAGTTTCGAGACCGACACCCACAAGATGATGGAAAACTGGTATCTCCAGAACTACACGGCACTCGACGCTGATGTCGACCGCAAGCCTGACGAGGAGGTCTCCGACGAGGAGATAACACGCCGCCTGGCCGCCATCCCTACCACCATCGAGATGCCGTTCAATTCCATTGTCAGGACTTACATCGACGCGTACACCAAGAAGAACCGCCGGCTCGTCGAGAACATGCTCGGCATGAGCCTCTACTATATGCCGATTTTCGAGCAGGCCCTGGAAAGGGAGAACCTGCCGATGGAGCTGAAATACCTCCCGGTAATCGAGTCGGCAATGAACCCCGACGCGGTGTCTCGCTCGGGGGCGACCGGACTCTGGCAGCTGATGCTCGCCACAGCCCGAGGCTTCAACATGGAGGTCAACACCCTCGTAGACGAGCGACGCGACCCGGTGGCCTCCTCGGCAACCGCCGCCAAGCTCCTCAGGCAGCTCTATGACATATACCACGACTGGTCGCTGGCCATCGCGGCCTACAACTGCGGCCCGGGCAATGTCAACAAGGCCATGCGCCGATGCACCGCCGAGAAAAAAGACTTCTGGTCGATATATCCCTACCTTCCCAAAGAGACCCGTGGCTACCTCCCGGGATTCATCGCGGCCACATATGTGATGACATACTACAAGCACCACAACATCTCCCCGGCCCTGGCCAAGAAGCCGATTCTCACCGATTCGGTACATGTCAACCGGCGCGTCTACTTCCAGCAGATAGCCGACGTGCTGCAGATTCCAGTCGAGGAGCTGAAAGTGCTGAACCCCCAGTACCGACAGGAATGCATACCCGGCGACCTGCGCCCTTACCCGCTGGTGTTGCCGACCAACCTCACATACTCATACATCATGAGCGAGGATGCAATCTGCGGCAACAACGCCGACCAGTATGCCAGACGACTGACGGTAGAGCCATCGACCGGCGACACCGCCCAGGCCGCTACCGACGGCCAGGAGGGGGAATGGGTGACATCCGAAAAGACTCTTTACCACAAGGTCAAGAAGGGTGAGACCCTGTCGTCAATCGCCAAGAAATACGGGGTGTCGCTCTGGAGCCTGAAAAACGCCAACGGCAATATCCGCACAGCCCGCCGCGGCCAGACATTGAAAGTTGTGACCACCGAGCGCACCTTCAAGCCCAAGGCTCCCGAATCCGCTCCCCCCGCCGAAGGGGATGACCTGCTGGTGAAACAGGAGGCCCCGCAGGCTGCCCCTGAAGACACCGCCGTTCCGGCCCCCGTGGCATCGTCGGTGTCAGCGGAGACCCCGGCAGTCCCCGCCGTGAAGGAGACCACCCCGAAACAGAGCGTCGCCCCCGCGGCGGCTCCTGCCCCAGCCAAGAGCAAGGCGGCTCCCGCCAAGAAGACCGCCGCGCCCAAGAAAAAACCGGCCACCAAGACCGTCACCGCCAAGAGCGGCGACTCGCTTGACCGCATCGCCAAACGAAACGGCACCACCGTCAAGGAACTCAAACGGCTCAACGGCCTGTCGGGCAACAATCCCGTCATACAGCCCGGCCAGAAAATACGCGTGAAATGACCCACGACAACGAACTCATACTCATCAACATATCAGGCCAGGACAAACCCGGCGTGACCGCCGCCCTGACCTCAATCCTGGCCCGCTACAACGCGATGGTGCTTGACATCGGCCAGGCCGACATCCACCACACCCTATCGCTCGGCATCCTGTTCAAGACCACACCCGCCGACTCGGGCGACATCATGAAGGACCTGCTCTTCAAGGCTTACGACATGGGGGTCAAGATTCGCTTCACCCCCGTCTCCACCGAGGAATACGAGCAATGGGTGGGCCGCCAGGGGAAAAACCGCTGGATCATCACCATCCTTGGCCGCCAGCTGACAGCCAGCAACATCGCCCTGGTATCGGAGGTCATCGTAGAGCAAGGGCTGAACATCGAGGCCATACAGCGCCTCACAGGCCGCCAGCCTCTGGTCGAGGGCTCGTTTCCCGCAACAAAAGCATGCATCGAGTTCTCGGTGCGCGGCACCCCAGTCAACCGCTCTGAGATGCAGAGCCGCTTCATCGAAATCTCATCCCGCGAGGGCTTCGACATATCGATGCAGGAAGACACGATGTATCGCCGCTGCCGCCGCCTGATATGTTTCGACATGGACTCCACTCTGATCCAGACCGAGTGTATCGACCAGCTCGCCGAAAAGGCCGGAGTCGGCGACAAGGTGCGCGACATCACCGAGAGGGCCATGCGGGGCGAAATCGACTTCCGCGAAAGCTTCACCGAACGCGTAGCCCTGCTCAAAGGCCTTGATGTCAGCGTGATGGAGGAAATCGCCGAGTCGCTCCCCATCACCGAGGGGGTCGACCGCATGATGCAGGTGCTGAAACGCGCCGGGTTCAAGACCGCCATCCTCTCCGGCGGATTCACATTTTTCGGCGAATACCTCAAACGCCGGTTCGGATTCGACTACGTCTACGCCAACGACCTTGAGGTGGAAGACGGCAAGCTGACAGGCCGCTACGTCGGCGACATCGTCGACGGCAAACGCAAGGCCGAGCTGCTCAGGCTGATAGCCCAGGTCGAGAATGTCAACATAGCCCAGACAATCGCCGTCGGCGACGGGGCCAACGACCTGCCGATGCTCTCGGCCGCCGGACTCGGCATCGCCTTCCACGCCAAGCCCAAAGTCAAGGAGAGCGCCAAGCAGTCGATATCGACAATCGGCATCGACGGGGTGCTTTATTTCCTCGGCTTCAAAGACTCTTTCATCGGCGAACCGGCCCGATAATCCGGCCCCGCCGGCAACCAACCAGCAACCGACCACGCAATGCCGACCGCACTCTACCATACTTTCGGCTGCAAGCTCAACTTCGCCGAGACCTCGGCCGTGGCCTCCAGGATGGAGAGCCGCGGCATACGTCGCGCCATAAAAGGGGAAGCCCCCGACCTGATATTCGTCAACACCTGCTCGGTGACCGGCGAAGCCGACAAGAAATGCCGCCAGGCCATCAGGTCATACAACCGCCGCTATCCCAACGCGGCCATCATCGTCACCGGATGCTACGCCCAGCTCAAGAGCGAAGAGGTCGCCGCGCTCCCCGGTGTGGCCGTAGTCGCCGGTAACGACAAGAAAGGCATGGTAGACGAGTTTGTCGACAATTACCTCTCCTCGCGCCGCAAACTCGTCGAAGTGATTCCGGCCCGCGACATCCGCAGCTTCACCCCGTCATGCTCCCGGGGCGACCGCACCCGATATTTCCTCAAGGTGCAGGACGGATGCGACTGCTGGTGCACCTACTGCACCATCCCCGCCGCCCGCGGACGCAGCCGGTCGGCCACCGTCGCCCAGCTTGTCGCCCAGGCATCCCGGGCAGCCGCCGACGGAGGCAAAGAGATAGTCATCACCGGGGTCAACATCGGCGACTTCGGCAAACGCCAGCCCGACCTCCCCGACGGAGCCACCTCCGAGACATTCCTCGACCTGGTGAAAGCGCTCGACGCAGTCGAAGGAATCAGCCGCTACCGCATCTCATCAATCGAGCCCGACCTGCTCACCGACGAAATCATCGAATACTGCGCGTCATCAAGGGCATTCATGCCCCACTTCCACATACCTCTTCAAAGCGGTTCTGACGAAGTGCTGCGCCTCATGCGCCGCCGCTACGACACAGCCCTCTTCCGCGACAAGATACTCCGCATCAAGCAGCTCATACCCGACGCGTTCATCGGAGTCGACGTCATGGCAGGCACACGCGGCGAGACCCTCGACGAGTTCAACCGCTCGCGCGACTTCCTCGACTCCCTCCCCGTCACCCGCCTCCATGTCTTCCCGTACTCCGAACGCCCCGGCACACGCGCCCTGGAGATACCCCACACCGTACCCCAGGAGGAGAAACACCGCCGCGTCGAAGAGCTGACCGCCCTCTCCAACCGCAAGCTGCGCCAGTTCGCCGAGCAATACACCGCCACCACCCGCCCCGTGTTGCTCGAACACACCCGTCCGGGCCAGCCCATGTCAGGCTTCACCGACAACTACCTGAAAGTCCGCATCCCCGACGCCCCCCTCTCAGCCGACAACCACATCCTCCCCGTCACCCTCCTCTCACTCATCACCACCCCCTCAGGCGAAGTCGAGTTCCTCGCCTCCCTCCACCCCTGACCCACCCCCGGAAACCTCTTTTTTGCAAAACCGGCTAACGGATTTATAAGCTCAGGGTTGGCGTAACTGACTTTTTTTGCGTAAATTTGCGGTTCAGGCAACCATCCCCATAATCATCATCAATGATTTTGACATGAACCGCACCCTAAGTTTCACAAACTACCGGATATTCGCCGATAAACAGGATTTGTCACTGGCTCCTGTCACCGTGGTATTCGGCAAAAACAATGTCGGCAAAAGCGCGTTGCTCAAACTGCCGGTGTTGATAAAAAACATCCTGGACGGCCAAAACAGCCAGGGTGAGCTTTTCGACAAGGTATCCGACGGTTTGCGGATATGCGAGGACTACCGCGATGTGGTCTACGGGAGGGGTGGCTCGAAAAGCGTCGACCTGCGGATATCACAGGATGGCGTGACCGCCGAAATCAGTTTTTTCGTGGAAAACGCGGGCAAGCCACGCACCAAGCTGGAGCATGCCTCCGCGATACTCTACGACGGCACCACGATAGACTCCATCGACCAGTTCCCCTCCAGCCTCAACTTCGACATCGAGTACCTGAAATCAATCAGGGACTATCCCCGCGATGGCTACTTCTCTATGACACCGTCTGAAAACGAACAGCTGTCGGGCGGTATGTTCACTTACCGCAGGCTGGTCGACGACTTCATCAACCATGACGGAGAATTGCTGCAGAAAGTCTCCCGATGGTATAAAAAGACTTTTGACGGATGGGGAATAGAAGTTGACGCCAGCCGCGACCCGGTTTTCAGCCTGATGCTCCGCCATTCCGACCTGCGCAACAACATCATCGACGGGGGGGCCGGCATCGCGCAGTCACTCCCTGTCATAGTCAGCGCCGCCACCGAAATATCCTCCCCCCGCCTGTATATCTACGAGGAGCCGGAAACCCATCTACACCCCGAGGCACACGGAGAAATGGCCGAGTTCATCGCCAAGGAAGCCATCCGCTCCAAAGGCCAGAAAAATTTTCTGATAGAATCCCACTCCGTCAACTTCATCCTGAGACTGCGGACACTTGTGGCCAAAGGCAAACTTCCGCCCGAATCCCTTGCGCTCTACTATGTGGATTTCGACCCTGAAAAAAACAGGAGCGCAGTCCGCAGAGTCACAGTGAATCCTGACGGGACTGTAAAAGGATGGCCTGAAAATGTCTTCAAAGAGACCCTGGAAGAGTCGCTGGCCCTCCGCCGCGCCCAGCTCACGCGCGAGGAGGAGCATGGAGAATGAAAGTCAGACTGTGCGACGAGATTTTCAGGCATCCCACCAACAAAAGCGATGTCAGCTATCTCATAAAGACAATCATACGCAAACGCCACTCAATCTCGATTGTATCGGATGTGTCGGCCGACATAAGTTGGCTCGACCCGTCTGACATACAAGTGATTGAAGACTCCATAGCCGCCTCCCTAATCGGCGACATGGAGGAACCCGACTGCAAGGTCATCAACAACGCTGGCAACATCCACGGCGACAAGACATTCAGCGTGAATGAGGCGATAACATATGTCGCCACACCACTGGAGATAGTGCTGGAGAACGGCACAAACGACTCCCCGCTGACCCTTGCTTGCATACGCTCATACCTGCCATCCGGCTCAGACGCAGTGTCGGCCTACCATAAACTGAGACTCGTGTTCGCCACCGGAGGCGGATGCACCAATGTCAAGAACTACCTGGAGGGGAAGATGGCCCAATATGGCGAACGCTCCAAATTCTTGCGCCACTTCGTGATCCTCGACGGCGACCGCAGGTATGAAGGCCATTACATCACCAAATATGACTCGCTTATAGCATATCTGCAATCCATAAATGTGAAATTCCACATACTTGAAAAGCGGTGTATGGAAAACTATCTCCCCGTGGATTGTTTCCCCGCAGCCGACAAAAACAGAGAATGGCTAAACGCTTTCAACGCCCTGACACCACGCCAACGCGATTTTTTCAACATCGGAGGCGGATTCAGAGGGGATGTGCCTGAGGGCAGGAAAAAAGAAATAGACTCCTCCGGCGGCAACATAAAGAGCCTGCTGCCACAGGAGCAACAAGATTTCTACTCTGATGTCACAGACACTAACTTCACGACGCTATCCAAGGGTTACGACCTGCCTTCATTCAAGAAATCCTTTCCCAAAGGATTTAATGACGGCAAGACAAACCAGACATCCCTGAATGCGTTACTCCAACACCAGGACAACCCCGATGAGCTGAAAGACCTCGCCTCGACTATCCAGAAACTTTTGTAAAACCCGGCAAAAGCCATCACATCCCGACATGCGCACCCAGCTTCTGACCCAGATACGTTCCCTGTCAAGCCTTCTCGAAAATCTTCGCGACGGCATAATACAGGTGCCCCCCTTCCAGCGGGAATTCGTATGGACGCGGAAACAAATAGTGGAATTGTTCGACAGCATCAGCAAAGGTTATCCTATCGGATCAATCATGCTGTGGCGTCCACATACAACCCCTTCCTGGGGCCACGACCGAGAAGTAGGCGGATTCATATTGCCTGACTTGAAAGAACCTAAATCATATGTGTTGGACGGCTACCAGCGCCTCGCCTCACTGTTCGGATGTCTCAATAGCCCCAAGACATCCGGACTTGAATATGACGAAAATATGCGTAAGGGATTTTTCAACCTCTGTTTCGACCTCAAAGACGGGGAATTCATTTATCCCACAGGAGGGTATGCGAAACCTTGGCAGGTTCCTGTCTATATACTATTCCGCACAAGCGAGTTCCGGCAATATACCCGTAACATACTTGAGCCTGCTGTTCCCGATTCGCAACTCCTCGACATCTATCTCGACCGCGCCGATTCTTTCTCTCGAATCCTTGTCGAATACAAACTGGCCGTCATAGAAGTGGACGGGGGCACCTTGGAAGATGTCGTCAATATATTCTCCAGGATAAACTCCAAAGGGACCGATATCTCTGACGAGTGGAAAGTGAACGCGCTAAGTTTCACAGAAGATTTCAATTTCTCAACAGAAATCGAAAATATTATCCGTAAGCTCAGTTACTACAATTTCGACAAAATATCTTCTGATATCATACTCAAATGCTTTAAGAGCGCATTCGACAACCGGCTATATATTGACACCGACATCAACAGACTTGCTGAGCGTCCTGATTTCCAACACAATATAAGGAATATGTCGGATGCGATAATAAAGGCTGTAAGTTTTCTGTATAATGAGCTGAATGTCATCGACCTCCGCCTTCTCCCCGATACAGACCAACTTATCTTCCTGTCGGTATTCTTTATGAAAAAACCTAATCCCTCAAAAGAGAGGATAAGAGACATAATTCGTTGGTTCTGGATTACGACATATTCCAATTACTTCTCACTCTGTTCCTTATCAAGAAAACGCAAAGCATTCGCCTATTTTCTTGATTATCTCGAAGATTGGTACGATACACCATTATACTACCAAGCTCCTCAAGAACTTATGAAAGCCCAGCCTTGGCCAAAGAAGCTGTCACTCTCATCCGCCCGCGCTGTGGCTCTCGCGCTGTTTCAGTTACGCCTTGTCAAAGAGAACTTCGGTGTGCCATCAGTGCGCAGACACCTTGAATGCAGTAAAATATTCAAGCACGTCGACAGCATTCCCGAAAACATGGCGGTCACCTTTGCCGACTCGAATTCAAAAAATCGTTTTCCATATTACGCCCAGATTGACTCCGGCTTCGTCATAATCGACCACGAGGAAATCATCGACAGGCTCCGCTACCGCCGACACATCCTCAAAGAGCAAGAACGCGACTTCGTGGAAAGCCTCGGGCTGACATACACCGATTGACATATGAGCGACACCGACAACAAAGAGAGGCAGGCCGCCGACTGGAGATACAAGCCGCTGGGATGGCTGACATCCGCTATGGCGCGGTTGCCGCTGTGGGCGCTCCACAGGGTCGCCGACCTGCTCTTCGTGGTGCTGTACTACCTGGCGGGGTACCGCCGGAGGGTGGTCAGGGACAACCTCGCCGGGTCGTTCCCCGAGAAAGATGCCGGGGAGCTGCGGCGCATCGAGCGGCAGTTCTTCCGCAACTTCGCCGACTACATCGTCGAGACCCTGAAGCTCCTCCATGTCTCCGACCGCGAGATGAGACGGCGCATGACATTCTCGGGGGTCGAGGTCATCGACAAGGCCCTCGCCGACGGCCGCCCCGTGGTATGCTACTTCGCCCATATCGGCAACTGGGAGTGGGCGCCGTCAATCACCCTCTGGAGCCGCCTCCGGGCCGGGAGCGACGCCAAGTTCTGCCAGATTTACAGACCGTTGCGCAACCGCTGGTTCGACTCCCTGATGCTGCGCCTGCGCGGGCGTTTCGGCGCGGTCTCGCTCCCCAAACGCCGCTCATTCCTCGACCTGCTGCGTTACCGCAAGGAGGGCATCCCGACGGTCACCGGCTTCATGAGCGACCAGAAGCCGAGCCACGGCGACACAATCCATGTGGTCAGCTTCCTCAACCGCCCCACGGCGATAATCACCGGCACCGAGACCGTCTGCCGCCGCCTCGACGCGCTCCCCGTCTACTGGCGCATGTCGAAGCCATCGCGCGGACATTACCATATAGATGTGGTCGAGATGAAGGCCGACATGGCCGGGGAGTTCCCCCTTACCGACCTCTACGCCCGCCTGCTGGAGGAGAACATCCGCCAGGATCCCTCCCTGTGGCTCTGGTCACACAAGCGGTGGAAACATCCGGTGACATTTGAAATGAACGGACAAAAAGCCTGACACCAATGAAACCTGTAGCTGTCATCATACTCAACTGGAACGGAGAGAAGCTCCTCCGCGAGTTCCTCCCCTCGGTCGTGGCCAACACCGACCCCGCCATCGCCGACGTGATAGTGGCCGACAACGGCTCGACCGACGGCTCGCGAGAGCTGCTGCGCCATGACTTCCCGCAAGTCAGGCTCCTGGCCTTCGACGAGAACCTGGGCTACGCCGGAGGCTACAACCGCGCCCTGCGAGAGACAGGCTACCGCTACACCGTGCTGCTCAACTCCGACGTCGAGACACCCCGGGGATGGCTCGGCCCGCTGTACCAGTTCATGGAGTCACACCCCGACGCGGCGGCATGCCAGCCCAAGATACTGTCATACAAAGAGAAACACCGGTTTGAATATGCCGGAGCTGCCGGAGGCTACATCGACCGCAACGGCTACCCCTACTGCCGCGGACGCATCTTCGACACCGTCGAGGAGGACAAGGGGCAATATGACACCCCCGCCGAGGTCTTCTGGGCCACAGGGGCCGCCCTCATGGTCAGGACCGACCTATACACCAGGGCCGGAGGCCTCGACGAGCGGTTCTTCGCCCATATGGAGGAGATAGACCTATGCTGGCGGCTCAGGCTAATGGGCCACACCCTCTGGTGTGTGCCGGCCAGCCACATCTACCATCTCGGCGGCGGCTCACTGCCGGCGGCCAATCCCCGCAAGACCTACCTCAACTTCCGCAACAACCTGCTGCTGCTCCACAAAAACCTCCCCGCCGCCGACCTGCGCCCTGCCCTGCTGCGCCGCCGCCTGCTCGACACGGTGGCCTGGGCCAAGTTCATCCTCACCCTTGATTTCCCCAACGCGTCGGCCATCCTGCGCGCCCACCGCGACTTCCGCCGCATGCGCCGCCACTATACCGCCCATCCCGCCGTCAACCTCCTCGCCTCCACACCCCGCCCCGACATCCTCATCTCCTACTTCATCAGACGCAAGCGCCTTTACTCCCAACTCTAACCCCCCAAGATGCTACTGCTCAACGCCGCCCCCGACTTCGAAGGTCTGATTTCAGACCTCGCCTTCATACTGCTGCTCGGTGCCGCCGTCACCCTGCTTTTCAAATGGATAAAACAGCCCGTCGTCCTGGGCTACATCGTGGCCGGCTTCCTGGCCAGCCCCAATTTCGAACCGCTCCCCTCGGTCACCACCGAGGTCAACATCGAGTTCTGGGCCCAGATCGGCATCATAGTCCTGCTGTTCTCGCTGGGGCTTGAGTTCAGTTTCAAGAAACTGGTCAACACCGGCGGCTCGGCCGTAGTGACAGCCCTCATAATCGTCACCGGCATGATGGCCACAGGCTTCGCCATCGGCCACCTGCTCGGCTTCACCACCATCAACAGCCTCTTCCTCGGCGGCATGCTCTCCATGTCATCCACCACCATCATAATCAAAGCCTTCACCGACCTCAACCTGCGCCAGAAGAAATTCGCCTCGCTGGTCTTCGCCGTGCTTATCGTCGAAGACCTCTTCGCCGTGGTCATGATGGTTGTGCTCAGCTCCATAGCTCTCAACAGTTCGGTCGAGGGGGGCGAGATGCTGATGAGCGTCAGCAAGCTCATCTTCTTCCTCGTCATCTGGTTTCTGGTGGGGGTCTACATCCTCCCCTCCTTCCTCAACAAGACCCGCAGGTTTCTCAACAACGAGACCCTCCTGGTGGTCTCCATGGGCCTCTGCCTATCGATGGCCGTCTTCTCCGTGCTGTGTGGGTTCTCGCTCGCCCTGGGCGCGTTCGTCATGGGCTCCATCCTCGCCGGGACAAGCTACGCCGAGCGCATCGAGCATGTCACCATGCCGGTCAAAGACCTCTTCGGCTCGGTGTTCTTCATCTCCGTCGGCATGATGGTGCAGCCCGCCATCCTCGTCCAGTACTGGTGGCCGATACTGCTGCTGTCGGCGGTCGTGATCTCGGGCATGATAATATTCGGCACCTTCGGCATGCTCGTGACCGGCCAGACCCTCAAGGTGGCCATCGAGTCGGGCTTCTCGCTGACCCAGATCGGGGAGTTCGCCTTCATCATCGCCTCGCTCGGTATGAGCCTCGGAGTGCTGAACGCCGAGATCTACCCCATCGTGGTGGCCGTGTCGGTCATCACCACATTCACCACCCCCTACTTCATCCGCATGGCCGACCCCGCCTACCGGCTGGCCGAACGCCATCTCCCCCCAAGGCTCCACTTCCTGATCGACCGCTACACCGACGACGCCTCACAGAACGCCGGAAACGAGAACCGCCGCGCCTGGGCTGCCATGCTGCGCCGCTACCTCTGGCGCATCATGCTCTACTCCATACTGCTGACAGCCATCTACCTGACCGGAGAGCGGTGGCTCGCCCCCATCCTCGACGGGATAACGCCCGCCTGGGGACGGCTGCTGACCACCATCCTGACCCTCACGGCCATGGCCCCATTCCTGCTCGCCCTCATCCTACCCCCGCCGATGAACAGCTCCGACACCGCCTCGCGCCTCCACGCCAGCCAGCTAAAAGTGCCGCGGGTAGTGCTGATGGTCTTCAGGATGCTCATAGCCCTCGGCTTCATCATCCACACCATCTCCTCGGCCTACACCCTGCGCCTGGGAGTCCTCATCGGGCTGGCCATCTTCATCCTGCTGCTGCTGACGCTCAGCCGCACACTCAACACCCGCCTGCGCAACATCGAAGCCCGGTTTCTCGACAACCTCAACGAGCGCGACCTGCGCCGCTCGGGCAAGAACAACACCCTGGTCAGCGACCTCCACCTGGCCTACATCCATGTCGGCTACGGGTGCCCGTTTGTCGGCGACCGCCTGAAAAACACCGACCTGCGCGGACGCTACGGCGTGGACGTGGTGACCATACAGCGCGGGCCGGCCACCATGATCGTCCCCTCCGGGGAGACACGCATCTTCCCCGGCGACACCATCGGCGTCATCGGCAACGACGACCAGATCTCGGCCGTCCTCCCCGTCATCGAGGCCGAGGCCGACCCCGCCCAGGGCCAGAACGCCTCGCAGCCCACTGACCTCCGCCTGACATCGATCATGCTCACCTCTGCCTCCCCCCTGGCCGGCCAGACCCTCGCCTCGGCCGACGTGCGCCGCAACTACAACACCCATGTCGTGGCTCTGCGCCGCGATGGAGAGTTCATCGACCGCCCCGCCTCCATGCCCCTGCGCGAGGGAGACCGCCTCTGGATCGTGGCCCCCGACTCAGTCACCGCCACCCTGCTCGCAGGGCGCCCCGACTGACCCAATCCCCGATTTTTTCCAAAATTTTTCAAAATGCCACTTTTTTTTCTTTTTTTTTGGAAAAAAGTTGCACGGTTGATTTTTTTGGAATATCTTTGCGGCATACATCACTTGCTGTCTCGTAATCAGCAAATAACCCGATAGTGCTTTCTACTGAAGATTTACAATTTCTAAACACGGTAGATTTCATTTTAGTAAGTGCTTTTGCTCTTTTTGGGAAGATTTAGACAACTATAATATTTCATTCACTAAATTAAAGCAGATGAAAAAATTCTACTCTTTGATGCTTGCCGCCACCGCCGCCATCGCAGCCACCGCAGCACCCCAGGCCAATCGCGAGTTCACATTCTCTGAAAAGACAATCCCCGCCGCCAACATCCTCCAGACCGAGGACTTCGCGCTGAGCTCACCCCTCCGCGCCGCTTCCACTATGGCAGCTCCCGCCGGCGCCCCCCAGTCTCTCGAAGGGAAATCCGCCATCATAAACTTCTCCATCATTGAAGCGGACGAAAGTGGCAATGATGTAGTATATCCCGTCTCCAACACTGTGACATTCTCCAACGAACAGGTTGAGGAAGGTATGTACGTATACACCATGACCTCTTTCCTCAAGGGCATCTACAACGCCAATGTTACTGTCTACGACATCACTGCCGCCTACAATCCCGAAAACGGCGCATTCTACCTCTTCGGCAGCGATGACATGATCAAAATCCCCCTGAACAACGGCACAACCGCCATCTGCTCGATGTGGGCTGCCAATTCAACAGGCAACTGCGTGCAGCCCGGCGCATATGAATTCTCATACGACAACGGTGTATTCTCAATCGTCAACCCCTTCACTGTAAAATACAGCAACGGTACTTCCCAGACATTTACAGCAAGCAGCTTCCTTCTTGGCTGTGTAAATGGCGACAGACTCTCCTATTATGTTGAGCTTGGCGCTGATTTCACAATGGAGGTTCTTGATGGCTCCGGCGATATGAACTGGGTAATGACCAACCAACAGGGTCCCCAGAACAAGAACGCCACTGTAGGTGCGACTATCAACGGCGACGTGCTGACCGTTAAAAACTTCGCAGGCATGTTCGACGTTCCCATGACCATCGACGCAGCCGCCAAGACACTCACCGCCAACAAGGTACAGGTCACCGCCATCACCGATTACAAAGCTTATCTCTCAGAGCAGGCCGCCGACAAGAGTAACGCCGCAGGAACCGGCAAGTATATCCTGACTTCCACCTACTCCGTGGCTGACGGCACCACCACTGTGGCTGTTCCCAACTGGAACGCATTCTTCAACCAGTTCGGCGTAGGCGAAAGCAGCTATTTCTGGCCCATGACCGACACCACCATAGTGTTTGACTTCGACCTTGACGCCCTGGCTGAGGCTGGCGTGGAAGGCATCGCAGCCGACGCAGTTGACGCCAACGCTCCTGTTGAGTACTTCAACCTCCAGGGTATCCGCGTTGCCAACCCCGAAGCTGGCCAGCTCCTGATCAAGCGTCAGGGCAACCAGACCAGCAAGGTTGTCATCCGCTAAACCTCACTGACATCAAGGCCTGACCCAGGCCACGCCAACCATACCGACACCTCCGGCTCAGCGCCGGAGGTGTTTTTTTCAATGGTAAGGAATCAGCGGAAATCTGCGTATCTGCGTAATCTGCGTGAGTTTTTATGTATCCGTCCGAAATAGGCCGACTTTATCAAAGCGTTTTTGGTTGCGAACTT
>CATZGB010000033.1 GCA_958418815.1 uncultured Bacteroidales bacterium
AAAATCAGCCAATTAGTTTTATGCTAAATGGCTGATTGTTTTATTATTGAATAACAGAATTCATATATCGAACTCACGTTAAATATTAAGAACATTCGTTATATTTGCAGTTAACAAGTGAGAGGACTTGCGGGCAATCCGGGCTTCGGCGGAGCAGAGCGATGAAAAGCTATGCAATGCGCCTCGGGAGCGAATGTTGGAGTTGTCGGAGGATAGCGAGATAAATCTTTGATTTACAGGATATATTTTGAATGGTGTTTCCCAAGTGGGACCACTTCTTGAAAATTAAGTAGTTAGCTAGTCGCCGACTACTTTTTTTATGTCGAAAGCTCACCCAAACCCTGCGAAACGCACGGAATTACGGAATCAGGGAAAACGAATCTGTATTACTCACAGGCAGACATGAATTCTGGTATAAGAAACTCGATCCCTTTTTCAGCCGCGAGAATCTTGAGTTGAAATTCAAGGAGCGCAGAGAGAAACAGCAAGAGGTAACGCTCGAACCCAAAAGCATTCAGCAACCTGTCCGGAAACAAGCACCAAAGCGTGCGCCTCAAACGTCCGAGACTACACGTCCATCTGTTGTATCAAAGCCACAGGAGCAACCGAAGCCGATTGTCATACCGCCATTGCCGGAAGGATACATGGGAGCGCGGATTGCTCCACACGACCTCGACCGCTATCAGAAAGGGGAAGCTGTATGTGCTTATATCTGTAATCCTGATTAGATTGTAGGTAAGCATCATTGGATATGGTATGACTTCAAGACTTGCCAACCTCGATGTGAACTAACACCGCCACCTGCTGACCGTTATATCCCGGACGCATTTAAGCAAAGTCAATCATCAGGCAATGTATCGTCCTCGCATACACAAGGAGCCGGAATAAATTTGTCATCGTCTTCTTTCAGTGGTAACCCTATTCCGGACGAAGGTTTTGCTCATGGTTCTGCGCTTCCCGATGATTTCAAACTTTGGTTAAGCCGTCATCCCGGTCTGAGCATAGACGAGGCCATTAGCCGCTACCGAGATGAGCAGAAAGCGAAGCAAAAAGTCCGTTACGGACCGAAGTTAGCCTATTAAAATCGTAGTCGCCGAAGGCATTTAGGAAACTTCGGAGCAAACTTCGGAGGCTTTTTAGCACACAGAAGTTGAACCAACTATTGTCTACGTCCCCAAAAAAATGTAACTTTGCAAGTTGTTATAATCGTTTGGCATTCTTTTTATTCGAATTCAACTACAAGACATGATACTCGGAATAAATAGTTTAACATATAAAAAAGGTGTCTCCGTTTATATTTCTCAAGAAGACGGACGTGATAAACTAGTCTTTTGGGAAGCAGGATTGTCACGTAAGGGTGTCTGTATAGCCCAAAACGAAGATTCACTGTACCTAATAAGAAACTCCAAGATAATATTCGAAACCAAAATTAAAGGAGATTGCATTAACGGTGATTCGTCCAACTATGAATTACACAGATCCATAAAGGGGTACTATATATTAATTCACAATTATACTGGCCGAACCATTAGGCCGGGAAGAGATGATGACTACTATCCAGATTCATCATATACTGTTTTTGATGAAATTGGAGAAAAGTTGGAAAAATGGACCGGAGAAATGGTTGGTATTGATAAATACCCTACTGAACTTGGACTAGGTTTAGTTGTATTGGATAATGTGGTTTATGAATTAGATTCTTTATCGCCACTTTTTATTATACCCTCTAAATTTAAAATTAATGGTGTTTTCTCCAAAGATGGAATACTTAAGTTGGATGTCGAAGGTGACTACCGAAATTTTTATGTTAAGGTGCTTAATGGTAAAATTATTTCGCAACACAAAGAGGAAGACTTGCCTGCTGTACTTGACGATTTATGTGAAAAGCGAATAGACCTATTAAAGGAACAATCCCCAATTCTATACAAAAACCTACCGTCGGTAAAAGAATCCATTAATTATCTCAACGAGTTGGGTGTAATGTTGCCATATCCTAATTCTGTTGCAACAAATCAGTTGTATTCCAAGCCGTATTTATGTGATTTATCATGGGAACAAATTATAGCATACGACCAATTGCCTTCCGAATTAATTGTAAAGATTTCGATGATTTTTACAAATTTATTATCTATTGATGCATATGATCCAACTAAGACATCATATGTGTTTAAATTCTCAAAAGACGTAAACTGTCGCGTCTTTAGAAAATTCTTCATACTTTTTAAAACAGGGCTTCCAGAAGAAATCATAATTTTCAAGTCAACAGGGAGTAGACTTTCAAATGTTACCTATAAGAATCGCGATTTTAATCGTGGTTTTTTCGCTTTTGATACTTCTGAATTGACAATGTTTGACAGTAATATTTTCAATAATGTAAGATTGACTATAGTAGGGGATGAATTGAATACAAAAATAGACTATTCCAATAATTATTGTTATAGACATGCCCCATGGTCGATGGATGATTCGACCATTAGACCTGAGTGCTTTAGCGGGAATATTTTAAGTTATCGGCTGTCCAATTTAGGGAAAGCGGTAACATTCCACAAGCATGAATTGGAAAAATTCATTGGATTACGTGATTACCATAAAGATGCAAAATTTCTTTTTCGATTAACATATGGAGTCTTTTGTAAGTTCTTCCAAAATTATTTTATTGTTGTAACCAAACTTCATGAAGAGAAATTCGATGATGACTGGAGAATGTGGATATATAATTATGATGGAAAACTACTTAATTCTGAATATTTCATTATAAATGGAATGTATTTCACGCGAGCTCTAATCAACTATTCTGCCAACAGAGTTATTGTTTTTAATACAGAGACTAACACATTTCAACAGATTGAAATAGAACAAAACGGAATTACTACCAAGAATTTGGAACAAGCTTCGGTAGTGAAGTCTCAATATATCGATGTTAAAGTTGTCGAAAGAATTAAGAATTATTTATACACTCTTGATCCTGAAATATTGGATATTAATGATCTTGGATGTGGGCATTTCTATTTTAGCAATAATAACATTTTTGTGTTAGAGCATTTATCTGGTAAAAAAACTGTTTCTATTAGTGGAACCACTTATCAAATAAATCCCTATATACGCGAGAAGTGCATGGATGAAATCCATTACCGACATAGGAATAGGGCCAATTTCGTGACTTCAATAAAATTCATTAATAACTATCATACCAGAGATGGCAATATAGAATTATACAAATTTGAATGTAGGCCATATGCCATATGTGATACATCTGGAAATATATATTATAATTTTTCTATTGAAGACGTAATATTTTAAATCATCTTTAATGGTCAAAGAATAAACACTTACTGATTCTTTCACATATGTCTGAACGATTTACATGTATTTTAGGAAAGGTACTTCGAGATTCCAATGGCGTCAGAATGCCCTCTCCCATACCTCAGAATTATGATAGGGTCTTATCTCATGTCAATTCATTACTGGAGAGTGTTATTATTCTATGTCAACATGGGCACTTTTCCCAAGCTCTTTTTCTTGGGATAACAGCAGTAGAAGAAGCTACTAAGGCTGAAATATATTGTTTTAGGAGTAAAAACAATTCCACCGGTAGACAATCTAAGGATTGTCTTAAAAGTCATGAAGTTAAACATAAAGTTGCAGTCAATGAAGATATTTTATTAATAGGCAAAAGGGTACAGAACATAATCGGAGAAGACTTAACAAAGAGTATCTATAAAAATTTTGGTAAAGGTAAAACTAGAGAGCTTCGTGAGAACTGCTTATATTTTGAAGTAAAGGATGATAAACTGATTCTTCCAGAAGAAGATATCACACCCCCAAATGCTCTATCTTACATTCTTGCGTGTATTGAAATCATTGATGATAAGATGGTAGGGTGGACAAATTATAGTATGGAATTATCACCGACTTTGGACGAGTATTTTAATATAGTAAAAGAAATATACGAAAATTTCAGTGCGCATGTTTCAAATACAAAGGACTAAAAAATAGTTCAATAAATATGATTTAGCAATAACACTTGAAGAAATTTCGTAAAATAATTATGTAACAACAGACTAATACTTACAAATCTTTCGATATAATGTTGTAAGGCATAATTTTTGTTGGCAATTCATTGTCAAATCTTTGAACACAATAATGCATAAGCATAAATCAATAACTAGTATGGAAGAAAACCACGAAAATATAGCGCAACCTGAAAACAGCATAAAGAAAATTGAGAAAACATTGTTTGAGTTTGTGGAGTCATTATTTGACGGACAAGGTAAAAAACTGTCTAATGGAGATATCAGTATCGAGATGGAAGGTACGCCTCGTTTCCTTGTCGTTCACCTATATGATAACAAGGATAAGAAGACCGTTGAAGTTTCCATTAATCGCGTCCTAATGGGGGAATTCATTGAATACGAAGGACAAGGTTACCAATACAAGTTTATGCAGCAATATCGAATTGGAATCAGAAATGGAAGAACTTCTGCCGAACAATATATAGAAGACACTTGCGCTTTTCATAAGGATAAGATTTTACTCCAGAGGGCGTACTATTAAAAATGAAGTATTAATATTTGATAATATTTTAGATAGTGACATGGTAGCCCGGTTAAAAATGACTTGGGTTACCACATTTAATCATACGATTATAGTTTAATGTCCATTAAAGTTTTGCCGTCTTAGATAAAGATAGGTGAGGTCGAATAGCTGCTCCCAATGAAGAATATAAGTTTTCCAAATGATTACTTATTCTTTGCCTATATATCCTTTTATTCGCAAATTATCTAATGTTGTTGTTCCAGAAAGACGGAAATAACTGTTAAGTCCTTGACTTAATCCATTATAAAACTCAATAGGCATATAGGTTTGTATGTGTACACCACTATAAATAGATCGAATACGATCTATATCATTGAATAATCGAGCATTATCAACTTCATTAAAAATAATGGACATGTTGATACGATTATATTCCATGTTATAGTAACAATTAGCTTTTGCGTAAAGGCTTTCCTCAATTTTTCTTTTTATAAAGATTTGAGTTGTCTTTATAGACTCTGCCGTCTCATAGAATTTTTCAATAGCTGCAAAATCTGAATCTGTTAGCTTTGCAGCATATAAGTGTTTATATTTCTCCCAAGCATTCTCTTCAAATATTGGCATAGAATAGTGTAAAGGGGTCTCATTAATGGCTGTGTCGGTAATGCCATTAGCCTTTAGATATTCTATATTGCGTTCGATATTTTTGATTTGTAAGATTAAAATAGTAGTGGCGGATTTAAGAGACTCTCTTACCTTTTTATTATAAAGATACCATGTAAGAAAAAGAGTGCCAATCAGGATACACGTCTGAAAAAATGTTGAGTTGAAGAAAGATGGCAACGACGCGTAGAAAGGTTCTGTATATATTATGTTATCCATTGTTCTATTTTTTTAGCAAAGGTACGAAAATATTTTGATATTTTAACGATTAAACGTGGTGACCCAAGAGAGATTTTGGCTGAGGGCATCACATTTTCACTACGCAATTATGGTTAAAGTCTGTTAAAGTTTGCCTGCCATGGAGCTGATAGGTGGAATGAATGAATGCGAATGATAATGAATGAGAGTGAATTTAATGTTGATAATCAACTCATTACGATGTTGTTAATATAGATATGTGTATCCCCTAACACATATAACGCACAATAATTCAATGAGTTAGAGTAGGCGTGGTGACTAATGTGGTGACTCGGAGGGGTATGGTTGAACAAAAGACCGCTAACTCATTGAGAATTAGCGGTCTTTTGTGGTGCCACCAGCACCATTTTTAGTAAATTGTAATAAACCGTGATAAATGAGCCTAAATGCTATAATACTATATATCAACGCAATTAAACTGAACTGAATTTGTTTTCAGGCGTTAATATTCAAGAATTATAGGTAACTTTATAGGTAACTTTTGAGAAGTTCACTATATTTGCAATCGGATTGGTTCGGTTTGAATTTGAACCACAACCCAATCCTGTATGTCAGACAATTAAACGAATTTGAATTATGGCAAAGACTCTCTCTAGATTCTACTTCCTCAAAAAGGACGAGAACAAGGATAAAGCAACCCTCTTCGTGAGGGTACAAGACCCCATACGAAAGATTGATGTTCAGTTTACCACGCGGCTCCGTGTGTCTGTGCCGGAGTGGAAAGTGGCTGTTTCGAGCGAGGACGCATTAGCCCGTCATCGCAAGGAGTATCCCAAACTGCATGACAAACTCGGTCGCATCGAGGTCATGCTCAAACGAGAAATGGAAGCTCCGGAATTTGACCGCGAAAAGGTCAAACAGGAAATAATGGCTATCGCGGATCCTGAGAAATCCGAGATAGTACGCCGTCAACAAGAGGCGGAAGTTATCGCAAAGGAAAAAGAAGAACGACAACTACGAGAAGAAGCGGAGAAGGCTCGCATTGCCGCAGAAGCCGGGCGGGCTAACATCTGGAATTTCCTTGACCGCTTTGTCGAGGAAATAAAATCCGGCAAACGTCTCAATGGCAATAATCGTTACACTGCGGGTAGCTGCAAAGCATGGAGCAGTTTCCGAAAACTGTTTAGCGGATTCGACCCTCGCCACAAATTGACATGGGCAGATGTTGACCGCTCGTTGGTAACGAAATTTCTCGACCACCTTCAGAAGCTCGACTACATGGGCAGCTCAGTCAACAAATACCTTGTCTCGTTTCGTGCTATGGTTGGTTACGCATACGAGGATGGACTGCACAACAACGACCGTGCATTAAGCTGCTTCTCCAAGCGTAAAGTGGAAGAAAGTGACAAGGCTGCTGAAATCTATCTTACCGAAACGGAGTTGCAGGCATTGGCAGAAATGGAACTCACCGGATTGAAAGACCAAGTGAGAGATATTTTCCTCGTCGGTTGCTATACCTGTCAGCGCGTCAGCGACTACAACAATATCCAGCCGGAGGACTTTACGACAACAGCGAAAGGCACACCGATTATCCGTCTTGTTCAGCAGAAGACTCGCAACGAGGTGAAAATCCCAATCATGAATCCCAACCTCAAAGCTATCTGCGAGAAATACAGCTATCGGCTTCCTTCGGTGGTTGACCAGATTCTTAACCGCTATATCAAGGAGATACTTAAAGACCTCTCCGAAAGCGTGCCGACACTTTCTGTCAAGGTTCCGACAAAACTCACCATGAAACAGAAAGAGAGGGAGAAATCCGGAGAACTGGCAGTAGAACGTAACGACAAAGGAGACGTGATGATGCCGCGCTATGATTGTGTCACTACCCATACAGCCCGGCGCAGTGGCATTACCAATATGTACCTCTCCCACAAATTTACCATCGTCCAGATGATGCACGTCAGCGGTCATAAGACACAAAAGACCTTCATGGACTACATCAAGCTCTCATCTGATGAAATCGCCGACGAGATAGACGCTATCGTCAACGGAGCAAAAGAAGAAGTGTTCTGACCGACTTCGTTATGTATATTGGCAAAAACTCCAACTGTCCGTTGGAGTTTTCAGGTCGCCTGATATTTTCTTTTGCTCAGCCATACATAGACAGGTTTAGTTCATCGGGCATATATAGTGCCCAAACCAAACTAATATGACTTTCAGATGTCACGACGGTGCCAAATGTATAAAAAATACATGCGATTTGGCACGCTGATGTAAATAGACATAGGCACACAAACTCCACGAGAGTGCCAAATCGCTAAATTTAGACCCATATTTGGCACCCTCGTGGATTTTTATTAAATTTGTAGCCTAATACAAATTCTATGATAGGAAGAAAACAAGAAATAGAACTGTTAGAGCAAGCATATCATTCTAACCGATCAGAGTTTATTGCCATCTACGGTCGCCGCCGAGTTGGCAAGACATTTCTTGTAAGGCAATTATTTGCAGATAAATTTGCCTTTACATATTCAGGAATGCCAAATGTCTCGACAAAGGTTCAGCTATATAATTTTTATAGAGAACTACAAGCGCAGGGTTGCAAGGCTCATTCTGCGCCAAAAAATTGGACTGATGCGTTTTTTATGTTAAGGGAGCTTGTGGCTTCTAAACCGGAAGGCAAGAAAGTCATATTTCTTGACGAATTGCCTTGGATGGATAGTCGTCAGTCAAGTTTTCTTCCTGCATTTGAAAATTTCTGGAATGCGTGGGCATCTGCACGAAACGATATCCTTCTGATAATATGTGGCTCTGCTACATCATGGATTGTGAAGAAAATTCTTCATAATAGAGGGGGGCTGCATAACCGGCTAACGAATCAAATTTGCCTTCAGCCTTTTAATCTGAAAGAGTGCGAGGACTACGTAAAAGAAATGAATTTGCCATTAGATCGCCAGCAGGTAATCGAGGGATATATGGTATTTGGTGGAATCCCCTTTTATTGGTCGCTTCTTGAACGGAACAAGAGTCTCACGCAGAATATAGACTTACTATTCTTTGGAAGAAATGCGAAGTTGAAAGATGAATTTCAGGAACTCTATAGGTCATTGTTTACCAAGCCGGAAGTTTATGTTGAGATAATAAAGGCTCTTGGAACTAAAAAAGTAGGCATGACGAGAGACGAAATTATCAGTTCCGCAGAACTTGATAGCGGAGGGAAATTGACCGGTTATCTTGAAGATTTGGAAAACTGTGGCTTTATCCGCCGTTATCAGGCTATTGGATCTAAGACAAAGAATGCACTGTATCAGTTAGTCGATAATTTCACGTTATTCTATTTCCGTTTTATGGATGGAAAGAATATTACGGATACAAATTACTGGTCTAAGATTCAGACTGCGGCAATATATCACAACTGGTGTGGACTCGCTTTTGAGCGCGTATGCCTCTTGCACTCAGAGCAGATAAAGAAGGCTCTTGGAATAAGCGGAGTTATCACTAACGAATACTCATGGCGCACCGCTGCCACTGACGAACATCCCGGAGCGCAGATAGACTTGCTGATAGACCGCAGTGACAAGGCAATAAACCTTTGTGAAATAAAATATTCCGACGGGCCATATACGATTGACAAGAAATATATGGAAAATCTGCGCAACAAGGCAGCTCTATTCCGGCAGCTGGCAAAGACACGCAAAGGAATCGCCCTGACCATGATAACAAGTTCCGGACTTGTGAAGAACTCCTATTCAATGAACAGCATCCATTCGCAAATCACAGCCGATGACTTGTTTGTGAACGCATAAATAAACAACAGTTTTCTTTTGCCCAGCCATATACACATCGGTTTAGTTTATCGGGCATATATAAAGCCCGAACCAAACCAAGATGAAGTTACGCCATTCAAAAAAATATGTTTAGGATTTAACTGTCAGCATATACCCTATACCTCGTTGGTTTATTAGTGATATTGACTGGTCATGACGGAGATAGTGGCGGAGTTTGTGGATGAAGCCATGCAGTGAATTACGGCTATACGGATCATCGCGCTGCCATATCAGCTGCATTATTGTCGAGGCTTCCACTGTATACCCTACGTTTACAATTAGTTCCTTAAGCAGTTTAGCTTCGATGAGCGACAACTCTATACCTCCGTTGTCTTTATGCGAAAGTATTTGTGTTGAAAGGTCAAGGGTATAGTCGCCGATTTCAAATATATTATCCTCATCCTTGACATTTCTTCGGAGCAATGCCTTGATTCTGACTATCAGTTCGAGCATTTTGAAGGGCTTTTTGAGGTAGTCGTTGCCTCCAAGTTCAAATCCCTCCACTATATCATCAATCTCGGATTTCGCAGTCAGGAACAGCAGCGGCACATTCCGGTTTATCTGCCTGATATGACGACCCATCTCAAAGCCGTCCATGCGGGGCATCATCACGTCGGCGATGATAAGATCTGCTCCATGTCGGGTAAACTTTTTAAGACCGTCCTCTCCATCACCGGCGGTCATAACCACAAAGCCATTACGTTGCAAGGTCTCTGAAACAATCATCGACAATGTTGAGTCATCTTCGACCAATAATATTCTTGCTTCGCAAGCGGCAGACCGATTACTGTGTTTCATTGTTTACTGAAATTAATAGTGAATTTGCTGCCTTTCCCAGACTTGCTTTCTGCCCGAATTGACCAACTATGTTTGTCAATGATGGATTTTACATAGAAGAGGCCTATGCCATATCCTTTAACATCACTGATGTTTCCATGGGGCACACGGTAGAATTTGCTCCAGATGTCAGGCATCGATTTTTCAGGGATACCTATGCCATTATCTGATACAGACACGCCTGCTGCATCTGCCTTGATTACGATGGAAACCGAATCTCCGGAGTATTTGATACTATTGTCTATAAGATTTCCGATTACATTCGAGAAATGCGACGGGTCGGCTTCGACAGTGGCATCACCCTGACATTCCAATATGATGTCACACGGTTTGTCTGCCTTCAGCTTTTGCTGCTCTATGATGTTGGCAAGGAAATCCCGCAGGCGTATTTTCTCTTTTGCCATAGTAAGATGCTTACGTCGTTCCATACTCATGGCGAGAATATTCTCGACCAGACCCGATAGTTTCGAGAGTTGGTCGAGGGCTGCTGTCAGATATTTTTTTGTACGCTCTTCATCTTTCGGGTCGGGGAACTGAAGCAGCGAATCGTTTGCCGCATATGCGATGGCAATGGGTGTTTTCAGTTCGTGGGTCATATTGTTGACAAAGTCGTCCTTCATTTCCTCGATAGTACGTTGCCGGGCAATGACATGAAGAAGATACCAGAATCCGAATGTCAGAACCAGCGCAATAAGAGCCGATGTTGTAATTACACCTCCCATTTCCCTTAAAATATTGTTTGTCAACGGAGATATATAGGCATAGTATGTCAGGTCACCATTTACTCGATACTCTATTTCCCATAAATCCGATGAATACTCCAATGTACCGCCGGGGACTGCAATATATACCTCCTCGGGATAATAGCCTGAAAAATTAAGGTCGCGGCGAAAGGCTTCCTCCATTTTGGACACATCCGGTTCCCCGATTCTGTCGGCATAGCTGTCGTCATGAAGGTATCGTGCAATCATCGACATAATCTGCTTGTCAACGCGACGAAAGCCTTGAGAGTAATCCAATTCCCGCAATTCTTCAGCGTTCATAGTCGAACCGACATCCGATTTTTGTAATCCAATCGCAACCCAGACCACATCATCATCTCCGCCAAGTCCGGCATCAATTATGCGATCGACCATTTCAATCTGGTCGGCACGGCTCAGACATTGCTCGACATCGTTTATATATCGTTCTTTTATGGAGTTATATAATTGTATCATGAATATCATGTTGGCGACAAACAGCATCGCAACGATAACACGCATACAGATAAGTATCAGCTTGAAATGTTTCATATCAATACAAAATTACTACAATCCTGTCAATCACAGCATAGCTCAATCGCAAGATTAAGACTAAATAAGGGAGAATAAGAATTGAATAAGACAGTACTCCCTAATTTCGCGACATGAAACATTATATACTCCCATTGATTATGCTTCCTTTCATCGCACAGGGGCAAAGCACCGAGCCGGATACAATAACGGTCAAAGAGCTCCGAGAGATTACTGTCGTAGCCGATGCTCAGCGCACAAGCGCGACAAAGACTGTCTATATTCCTACCGGCAATCAGAAATCGACCGCCTCCGATGGAGTTTCCTTGCTGTCAAGAATGAACATCCCTCAACTAAGTGTCAATCCGATAACTGAAACGGTAAAGACTGCCGACAATCAAGGCGTCAGCCTTTTTATAAACTTTAATCCGGCAACAAACGAGGATGTCAGCGGACTGAATCCCGGTGACGTGAAGCGAGTGGAATATCTTGACTTTCCGACAGATCCGCGATTTTTACGAGCACAACATGTTGTAAATTTCATCACTCATTCTTATTCCTACGGAGGTTACACAAAGCTCAGCGGCAAAGAACGC
The DNA here is from genome assembly GCA_958418815.1 of uncultured Bacteroidales bacterium. Taxonomy (GTDB): domain Bacteria; phylum Bacteroidota; class Bacteroidia; order Bacteroidales; family Muribaculaceae; genus UBA7173. The sequence continues at coordinate 11,929 of CATZGB010000033.1, forward strand.
CTCATGATACGCAGTGGTGAGGCTTCGGTGTATTCCAAGTTCGCCTGCCGCAAGATGGAATACGATGTCATGGTGTCGGGCGACTACGACTATAACTCTCATATCGGCTCTGTTTCAGACGAAACATACCGACTGGAGTCCGGAACTATCAGACGCACAAGCGGTACAGAGACAGGAAAACAGCATCAACGAGGCTTTTACTCGGCATTACGGGTCTCATGGAACAAGAGTGATAACTTAACATTCCGCAATCTCGTTTCATATCGTCGAATCAACACTCCGATAAACCACACGTCAGGTTACGTCAGTTTTTCGAGTCTGTATCCTTCGGAAACATATCATACGGAATCACCTTCTACAAACAATGCCGTCGGCTGGGATTGCGAACTGTATGCTATGCTGGGCAGAGGATGGTCAATCAACGGAAACTTTCAGGCTGAATCCGCCGGGAACAACACTTCATCAAACTATTACGCAGGAACAGAATCTATCGAAAATCTTGCAGATGAAGACTCTTGGTTTTTGCGAGGCTCAATACAGGTCAACAAATCATTGTCAGATAAATTCACGTTATTCTCAAATGTCTTGTCCGGCGGCGGGCGCACACATATCGCTTACACAGGCTCAAGCAATGCCGTCAACCGGTTCCGTCAAGGTTTTACTGGAATAACCGTCGGCATGTCAATGAATTATCAGAAAGTGTCCGGAAGCATCGACGGAGGCTATGCGTTCGAGTCAAACTATATCAACGGCAAAACTATGGACGACCGCTATCCGTTCACCCACATCAATTTGCAGTATGCCCCTAATCAGAGAAATTCAATCAGTTTATGGTTTCAGTATGCCACTTTTTCGCCTGATGCCACAATGAAGAACCCCAATATAATCCGGCAATCCGAACTGATGTATATTTCCGGCAATCCCGACCTTAAGTGTTCGCGAAACACCTCCGCCAACATCAGCTACACATGGCTCCCAAGCAATAAATGGCAGCTATCGGCGTACGCTACGATGTTTCTAATCTCCAACCGACAGATAGCAGTCTATGCTCCTGACGGCCCCGGCGGAATGATGTTGAAAAAATATCAGAACGATGGTGACTACAATCACGGTCAGATTGGCGCAAACCTTACCGGAAAGTTTCTGGACGGAAGGCTATCCTTTTCTATTTCTCCACGACTGTTGCTCTATCAGACAACCGGAAGCAACAGCATATCTCATTACCCGTTCACTGCCAGCCTCAATGTCAACTATTATCTTGGCAAATTCTTCTTCAATGTATATTACGATACCGGAAACAGCTATGTTGATGGAGAGAACGCCTTTTTACGGAAGATGCCGACGGGGTATTCGGCAAGTGCGGGTTGGGCTTCACGAGGCTGGAACATACAGTTGTCATTAGTCAATCCCTTTCAGTCATCATGGAAACTCAGCGAAGACACATTGACTACTCGCTGGTACGACAATAACATGACACAGTTTGGTTCTGACTACCACCGCCGTATATCTCTGACGGTTACATACACTTTCAATTATGGGAAGAAAGTCAGTCAATCCGGGGAACTAAGCGGTGAAAAGAACATCTCCACTTCAATACTCCATTAAAGTTTGCCACCGGGGGAAGATTTTGCTTCTCTCGGTGGCGTTGGGATTATTCGTAGCCTTCGGGGAGTTCGGGCTTGGCGTCTTCGGGGATATGCGGGTTTGCCCGCATATCCTTAATTGATTGGATTTCGCCCGGTGTCAGGCGAGAGCGTTGTTCATGTGGCAGCGGCTTCGGCTTTGATTCAGCCTTTGACTTTGATTGCTCCGGTTCCGCCGCTTTGGGCGGCCCCGGCGGTTCGGGTGTCCAGTCATCGACAGGTCGGAAGTAGAGGAACTGCGGAGCGTTGCGCTCCATGTTGAAGATTTTGGTCTTCATACCTTCTCGTTCCTCCTTTTTTCCATCGAGCATTCGGCGTTCAAAGTCCTGATACTCCTCGGAGTCTGTCTTTCCGATTCGGCTCCAGCGGTAGAGCCATTCAACTCGTTTAAGGTGCTCAATCTTGTTGTCTTGATGAAGGAACATGACACCGAATGCGATGAAAACGACCACGTTTATTACGAACCCGATTTTGAAAGCATTTAGTTTGTTGCGCAACGCGGTTTCGTTTTCAGAGCTGTTCTGTCGGTTCTCAATTCTTTTGAGGATGGCATTGTTCTCTACGGCTTTTTTATCGGTATTCTGAATTTCATCCTTGACCGCCTTTCGGATAGCCTTGTCATACTCCACTTTTTCAAGTGCGTCCAATGCACTGACAGTCACCGTTACCGACTGCGGTATCGGGCGTTCTCCGGCATTGCATTTGCGGGTAATCTTAGTCACGGCTTCCTCTATGTCGGACTTTCTGGCAATATCGTCCGGAAGCACAACCTTGAACTCTGACGGCATCGCCTGTGTTTGTGTCGGTGGGGTTGCCTTCGCCTTGGTTTCGAGGGTCTCGATGCGAGTGGTGTGGTTGGTAACTGTCTTTTGCAGGTCGTCAATCTGCTCACCTTGTTTCTTGACGTCATCATAAAGCTTTGACATATTCAGATTCTTCTTGATTTGCGTTTACGTTTGGCTTCTTCTTTCTTGATGGCGTTTTGAAACGCCTGTTCCTCCGGGTCGAAGCCGGGGCCGAGAGTGAACAGATTTCCGATTGCCCCGACGGTGGCTTCAAGCACATCTTCCACAAGTGAGGACTTTTGCGTCGAGGTATATTCAACAGTTACTTTGGGGCGCGTCGGAGCGTAATCAGACTGTTGTTGCCCCTGCCTGCGGTTGAACTCAAAGAGATTGTTCAGGCGGCGATATGTGAAAGCACGGTCGATTTTAGACCCGTTGACCGTTATATCGCCGTCTGTAAATTTCACCCCTATGTGTTTGCCTGTGTTGTGATCGTCATGAAATTTTACCTCAATTCCGGCACAGGCGAGGCGGCGCGAGAACTCATCCCACGACTTGCAGCCATAAATCGCCTGACTGATCCGCTCCTTGAATACCGGAATTCTGTCCTCGTATTTCTGTTTCAGCAGCGAGTATGTGAGTCCGTATTTGTCCTTGATAGCCTTTACAACACGGTCACTACGCCTGAAATTGTTGCGCTCGTCGACTGCCTTGCCTGACATATCCACACGGTTATAGACGATATGGAAATGCGGATGCTCGGTTTCCAGATGGCGCACGACAAGATACTGGGTGTTCTTGATTCCCATACCTTCCATATACTCTTTCGCGAGCTGAGCCATGAATTCATCGGTCAGTCTTGGCGCATCGGCGGTGTCAAAACTGATGGAAATATGTCCTGCCGGATTCTCCTTGCCGGGCATAAATCCATGTACCGCTTCAAACGACTGCACCATTTTCGCATAGTCGGAAGTGAAAATATTTTCACTTCCGATGATGCGCCACGTGTCGGGTGTGTACTCCTTCGGGTTGTGGAATTGGCGCGTCACATACCCCACGACATCGTGAAACGTGCCGCTTTTAAGTATTCTTGCAAACATAATCAGTCTCTTTATTGGGTCTTAATTTTTTGAGAATGTCAAACATCTTATCGACGACGGCGGCTAATTTATTTGCCGCGCTGCGAAGTTTGAGCTGATGAAAACAGGTCATTGCCTGATTGAAATCGGAACTGAGATTTAGTATCCCTTTGGCAATTTCCTTTTCAATCTCGCTCAGGCGACTGACAATAGTTAGCCTGAAAGTACCGTGGCGGACATACTCCGCCATCTTTACTCCGGCGGCTTTTGACCGCTCCAGAAGGTCGGAGTACTCGGCATCGTTCAGTTTGATTGTTACCACATGGGTGCGCTTCTCATCGGTCGGTTTAGAGGGACGACCGCCCTTTCCGGTAGTTGGTTTACTCATAGTAGACATTGTTGTGGTTTATGTGGATTGGGGAGGCAAAGAGCGTTTTTTAACGCGCAGTTTTGGGAGTCGTTTTCGGAGAAAAAGAAATCCCGAAACATATCCTTGCCTTCCCAATTCACTACGTTCATCGGGAAGCTGCCCCACGGTGTACCGGGTGCAGTGGTATCCCGACATTTTTATCTCAGAGCTTACGCCATATTTCGATGTCGTCGGCATAGAGATTGAGATGCTCCAAGAGGACGGCGTTGATGTAGCTGCCTACGGTGGTGTCTCGGTCGCCGAGGATACGGGCGATGCGTTCGAGCTTCGCCCATACGCTGTCCTCGATGTTGACAGGGTGACGCTTCACCAGCTTAGACGGAGCGAGATAGGTAGCCTTGAAATCGGCGTAATCCGATTTGCGCTGCTGCTTGCCGATGCGCTGTTGCTTCGGGTGTTCGGCTGTGTCTGTTGCCGTCTGCTCGTTGCCAAACAGATTATCCGTGTTGGCAGGAGTAGTGCTATCGACAGCGTTATCGCTGTTAACAGGATTGATAGGGTTGGTTGAGTTATCTGACTTCATAATAAATTCGGGATTATGGGTTGATACTTTGGATTCGGTGCATCGGTCAACTCGGTTGACTTGGATGCGGTAGATTTATTTGTTTTCATTGGATAGTGTGTTTTGGGTGAAACTTTGATTTGTGAGATACTCATTCAAATCATTGAACTCGGAGTATAGTGTGGAGCGGTCAATTACGGTTGAGTCATATATGGCTGTCAACTCGGCGAGTGCTGTTTGTCCGGCGGTATCGTTGTCAAGATAGCAGTTGATAGCGGTGTAATCTTTGAGATAAGGCATAACCTTGTTGACGTTGACAACCGAGTTGAGTATGATTGCATCTGTTCCGCTGATTATGCCGAGTGTGAGTGCGGAGAGATAATCAATGAACCCCTCGAACACGGCACACTCTGTTGAAGGGCCATCTCTCGCCCACGGCAGATATGAAATGTCCTTGCGTCCCCGGCAACCTTTGAAATAGCGGTTGCGCAGTTCGCAGCCTCCGCTGACATTCTCGAATGTCACAGCAAAATAAAATCTACCGTTGACGCAGTAATGTGCCTCCTTGCATTTCGCCTTGGCGATGTGTGCCGGAATACCTCGCTCTTGGAGGTATGCGACAAGTGCGCGATGTTCCAGTGGCACGACCTCAAACCGCTCCATACTCGGCGCAGAGTGGTGCTTGGGATAAGAGGAAGCGACTGTCTGCACCGATGGCACCGGGCAACTGTCAGCGATGCAACGCATGAGATAGCGCAGGTCGGTTGACCGATATATCTCGGCTGCAAGGTCAATGATGTTGCCGCCTCTGCCAAGCCCGAAATCATACCAGCAGTTGAGCGCAGTATCGACCTTGAACGATGGTGTCTGTTCCTGTCGCAACGGTGATTTATACCATAGCCTTGTTCCTTTTCTCGCCGTCGGTTCATATCCGAGTTGAGACAAGAAGTCGGCTAAAGGGATTGATTTAATCTCTTTGAGCATATCTAAAATTTGTGTTGGGGATTTGGTTCGGGTTCAGCTCACATATATACACCCCGTACTGAACCGAACTTAAATCAGTAATAAAAATCGGGGTTGTATGAGTATGTGCCGTTTTCCCGGATTACCATCCGTTTGTTCATTAGAAAAGATTTCAGTTTCGTTACCTTGCCGTCGCCATATGGAAACCCACAGGCGGCATAGGCTCTCTTGATGCTGTCCTCACAGTTCTGACACCCTTTTATAGCGCCGTTGGCAAATGCCATTTCAAGAGCCTGTCGGTGCTGTTCGGGCGAAAGCTCCGAGTATGAGAAGGTCTGAACCTTTGACTTCCCGGCAAAGGTGTAATCGGCGGCAATCTCCGGAAGTCCTGCCTCGTTGACGATGAAAGCAAAGGGCGGAAAATCCATCGAGCGGATACACGATGCCGAAACCTCCGTCACCTCGCTATCGGTCGTGCTTTTGCAGACTTGCAGAACCGTCTCCGCTTTGTTGTTGAGTTCGGTGCCGACATGACCGAGCACGTTGTCATCGCTCTTGTTAAGGTGCAGAACCGTGTGTATGTGTATCTGATACTTGTCAGTCCACTCCATGAGCTTGCCTATTAGTCGTGATGATTCAATGGCATTGTTGATGTCGAACATAAGGTCGCGGATTCCGTCAATAATCACCAGTCCGATATTGGGTGTGTTTGCGATAGCATTGTCGATAAGTTCAAGGCGCAAATCGGGCGTAATGGCGCGGAGCTGGGCGAATATCAGATTTTCCGGATGGCTGTCAAGTGGTAGCCCGGCGAGCTGAAGTGCACGTTGCATGATTCGCTGGCAGTGGTGTGGACTTTGCTCGGTATCGAAATAAAGGATTGTCCGTTTGTCATCGGGAAACTCGGCGATATAGCGCAAAACCTCTCCATTGGTAAGTGCAGCCGCAAGAATCGCACTCACGTTGAACGTCTTTTTACTTTTCGCCTTTCCGGTCGATGCCGAGAAGTTTCCAAGTGTGCCGATAACCGATCCGTTGCAAAAGAGAACCTCAGGACTTTTGGCTATCTCATCGGTCACTCTGAGCTGATACGACTGCCAGAGTTTGTTCAATTCTTTCGCGTCCATCATTTTCTATCCCTTTCAAGTATCAGACGTTCGACATCGCTCTGGCGATAGCACACCTTCTTACCGACCTTCACCGGAATTAGAATCTTGTTCTTGTTCCAGTTCCAGAGGGTGGTGTGGCACACGCCGAATTTCTCCATCACCTCCTTCTTGGTGAGCAGAACCTCCTGTGCCGCGCTGACCATAGCGGGAAGAAGCTCGGCTTTGGCTGCCTCGATTGTCTGCTTTATCAGTTCAACGAGGTCAGCAAGTTTAACATTGACCGTGACATCGGTCACACCGCTGTTGATTAACTCTAAAAGATTTGTCATAGGCAAATACAATGTCGCCGATTGTTAAACGACCAAACGACTCCGACGACTTTATGAACCGTTCAGCCACTGTCCCGGTCGGAACAGCGATGCAAAGATAAAGGACAAACGCCCGCTTTGCAATAGCTAAAACGCTTCATATCAGCAATATAAATTCGTTTAATTTCGTTGGCGTAATTAAACGAATTAAACGAACTGAATAGCCGCGAATCACAACTGCCGAAAATGAAAAAAGCCACCCGACCGCAAAGGTCAGATGGCTTCAATATGGTGAATTTCCGGCGTTATGCCGCCTCAAAATGGTTTCTGATATTGTCGAGATTCTTTTTATCCTGCCCCATATCAATCATGCGCTTGCCTCCCATCATCGGAGTGGTGAGCTGCTGGTGGGCTTTCTGCACTCCGCGCAGACCGACAAACTTGTATTCAGGATAATGTTCAGACAGGGCATCGTGGAATGTGGAGATGTCGCAACTGCGTATGTGCGAATCCTCGTGAAGATAGATATATAGCATGGCGAGGTCATTGCCGCTCGACCGGAGTTTCAGGAACTCCGATATTTTACCCTTTATACGGTCTGTGTTGTCGGGAATGAGGTTGTCAAGGGTTTCGCGGATTTTTTTCCTGCCGCGCTTCTTCGACTCTTTCTTTTCATCGGTCACTTCGGCTGCTTCATCATCAGTCAGAGCAGCCTCCGGTCTTTCTTCCTCCATTTCCTCAATGACGGTGTCGGTAACCGGCACAATGCTTCCCATAGATTTCTGAATTTTTCGGAACTCCCGCCAATCTTCTCTTGTGCGGTGTCCGTTGACTATGCTCATTTGGATTGTCACAAGAATCATAAAGCGTGCTTTTATACGGTCAGACAGACCGGTATCCTTGTCCTGTATCATTTCTTCGTTGTATGATACGACAGTTTCCCAGCTGTTGCCGAAATACATCCATGCCAGCATCGCAGGAACAATGGAGTCTGGCTTCTGCGACTGGAACCCATCGACAAGTGTAGAGGCTATGTCGGCATCTCTCAAAAATTTCTCTATGGAATCCAGATCCTTAGGATTCTTCTCCGACATTTTAGCCATGACAACGTTGGCATATCCCGGAGCTGCTAACTGAGCATATTCAAATATCTGTATAAAACCGGAACGGTCGCGCTTACTTACTTCCTCGGCGAAAGCGCAGTATTCCTCGCGGTGGGTGTCAAGCCACTCCTTGACCATTTCCTTGAATTTCTCGTGCTTGATTGTACGGGGTTTAATTTTCATATTGTGATGTAAACGGCGGGACTTCATTATCCCGCAATCTACAAACCGACAACCCGATTGAATGGTTCACTCGCCGTGCTTTATTAAAAAATGCAAAAAGATTTATTTTCCGTTCATTCAGTTGCGTCAAGGCTGGTTCAGCACCGTCCAAACGCCTCTCTCATAGGTAACTTTATAGGGAACTCGGCAAAATTAGAGTGAAAGTAAAATCGCCAAGTAGTTGATATTTAACTACTTGGCGATTTTGCAGGTGGTGCCACCAGAACCTGAGTTTCTGAATGAATACGAATGAATTTGAATGACTTGTTTAGGCAAAGTATTGAATAATAGCGCAATATGAACTTTGATGAATTTTGCCTGTTTTCAGATTTATTCAAAAAACGTGGTGACCTACGTGGTGACCCGACTTGACAAATTGCGGTTTGGGTTGTTATATTTGAAGAACCAAAGTGGCTGATTGTGAACGAATGCAAACGCCACCATTCTGAAATTTATAATATCGAAGATATGACAAAATCACCCTCTCCGAAAAAACTGACCCCGTTTCATGTCCGCACCAAGGATTTGAAGAAGGACATTGCAACCCTCTTTATACGCATTCATACCCGCAAGGTTGATGTACTGATTTCGACCATGCTTCAGGTTGAGGTTGCCGACTGGCAGAAGGCTACGGCATCGCCCCGCGCATGGCTGGTACATCAGAAGAAGAATTATCAGCTTCATGCCAAGCTCACGCAGATTGAGGGCATAGTCAAGGCTCATCTCGCAAAGGTGAATTTTGACCGCGAGGCTCTCGACATGGATGTGCGCTATATCTCAGAGCCGGAGAAAGTGGACGCTGAACGCCGGGCGATGGAGGAAGCCGCCGAGGCCGAGCGTAAGGCTATCGCCAAACGTGAGGCGGCGAAAGAAAAAGCCCGCAAGAAAGCCGAGGAAAAGAAACGTATCGAGGATGAGAAGAACCGCCTTATCTGGCCGTTCCTCGTTCAGTTTGTCGATGACATCAAGAGCGGGGCGCGGAAGATTGGCAGTGACGACTATGCCCCCGGCACCTGCAAGGCATGGAAAAGTTTTGTCGGTGTCTATGAAGGTTTTGACCCATTGCACAAATTCGGGTGGGCGGATATTGACCGTGCGTTTGTGTCGCGCTACATCAACTACTTGCAGAAGCACGGTTACATGGCAAAGGTTGTCAACAAGCATCTGACAAATCTGAAGGCTCTTATCAACGCGGCATTCATTGACGGCGTACACGATAACCAACGTGCGGCTGCTCTCATTGTCAAGAAAAAGATTGAAGACCGCGACAAGGCTGTCGAGATTTATCTCACCGAGGAGGAATTGCAAGCCCTCTACGAAATGCCACTGGCCGGAAAGAAGGAGCATATCCGTGATGTTTTTCTCATCGGCTGCTACACCTGTCAGCGAGTGAGCGATTACAACAATCTCAACGCCGACAACTTTGAGACCACCCGAAAGGGAACGCGCATCATCCGACTTGTCCAGCAGAAGACCAAGACCGAGGTTACCATACCTATTCTCAACGAGAATCTTATCACCATCTGCGAGAAGTATGGCTACAACATTCCGAAAGCCAACGAGCAGGTGCTGAATCGCTACATCAAGGATATTCTCAAAGAACTGTCGGAGCAGTTGCCATCGCTGAAAGAGAAAGTACCGACCAAGCTCACCATGAAGCAGAAGGAGGCATTGAGAAAAGAGAAGAAGGAGCCGGAGACCGACCTCAACGGCAACGTGATTGTGCCACGCTATGAGTGTGTGACAAGCCACACCGCCCGACGCACCGGCATCACCAATATGTATCTCAGCCACAGATACACTATCCTCCAGATGATGCATGTCAGCGGTCACAAGACGCAAAAGACCTTCATGGACTACATCAAGCTCTCATCCGAGGAGATAGCCGATGAAATCGCCGCCATGTCCAAGAAAGAGAATGATATGTGGTAAATGCCATAACAATTTAAGAGTAAGCATATTGGCAGTTTTATCCCCATCAGGGTTGATTTACTTGCTCCCAAATATTCTTAAGAATATTTGGGAGCAAGTAAATCTTTTACCATTGAAAAGCCGTTTATATCAATAAAAATTAGTAACTTTGCATATTAAAAACTGATATGGCAACCTCTGAGCAGATTCTTAGTTTGATAAAAAGTCATATCGATGGCGATAACGATCGATTTAAGACTTTGGCACTTCAGCTATCAGTGGCTGAGGCGAAGGCTGGTCATACTGTTTTTTCACGTGCGATTAAAGATTTATTGACAAAATCTAATTTACGAGTTTTTAGACCCACATTTAAGCAACTTTCAGCAGATATCTCTGAGTATTTACTTTTAGGAAAAGATGATGCGACTATGGCATCATTAGTAATATCCAAGGCCATTGAGGATAAAATCAAACGTATTATCTTGGAGTATATTCAACGAGAAAAACTTCAAAAATATAATCTCGAGAATAGGCATAAAGTTCTACTCTATGGGCCTTCTGGAACTGGGAAAACAATGTCCGCGTCTGTAATTGCGAATGAATTACATTTGCCCTTATACATTGTACGACTTGAGAAGATTGTGACTAAATTTATGGGTGAAACCAGTTTGAAACTGTCAAAAGTCTTTGATTGCATATCTCAACTTCCAGGTGTGTATCTATTTGATGAATTTGATGCCATTGGGCATCAAAGAGGATACGATAATGAGGTGGGAGAGATGAGACGGGTTCTTAATACATTCCTCCAATTAATGGAACGAGAATCATCAAATAGTATAATTGTAGCAGCAACTAATGATGTCGAATCATTAGATAAAGCATTGTTCCGTCGTTTTGATGATGTAATCGAATATCAGTTGCCAGAAATACCAGTAATCGAAAGATTAATAGAAAACACGTTTGTTGATTTCAAATTAATCGGAAAGATAAATGAATTATCGCAATTATTAAAAGGAAGAAGTTGTGCAGATATAGTTGAGATATGCCGAGATGCAATAAAGTCTCACATCCTTGACAATATGGAACTTTCCGTTTCAAACATTATATCTTTGATTGATTCTAGGACGAATATTTGCAAAATTGGATAATCCATGTCAAAACATCCACATATTATCTTAGATTCAAACTCTGTCAAAACGGTTGCCTTTCAAGCAACTGGAGGTGGGAATTCCACAATTCCAGAAATAGACAGAAGAGAGCATGCAAATTTATTAAGAGCTCAATATGAAGAGGCTCTAAATTTATCTTTGCAAGAGCTTGAGAACACTCGTAATTTAGATCTTCCCGTGGCCGACGGAGTATATCTTGACTTTTCAGTTTCTTCTGATATCTCGGCCGAATCATTTCACAAACTTAGGGGACCTCGATTAATGTCCATTAAGAATGATTCTGATTCAGATGTATCAAAAGCGACAGTATATCTGCCCAATAATAGAAAGCAATGGCTGACCAATAAACTCAATTCTTACGAAGACAATGGTCGCGATGCAAAATTTTTAAACAGAATATCTCAAATTTCAAAGGCTGAAATTCGAGACTTTTTCACACTAAAAGAAGATTTAGAAAAATACGAAGAACTTTCGGCTAACACAGTTTTAGATGTTGAAGTGTGGATAAGTAAGGATGAAGCTATTACTTATTCCCCAAACGATATTATTGCAAGACTGATAAGTATTGGCGCAGAGATTGAATCTTCATTCATTGAATTCGGCACAGTCTCTATTATATTAGTTAGAATATCAAAACTAAACTTAATGAAGCTCCCTTCTTCTATTGATTTGTTGGGGGAGGTTCGTTTATTTAGAAATGCTGCTATTTTATTAAAGGCTTCCCTAAAAGAACAACGGGAATGGATGAATCTCTTGAATGAGGATATTGAAATCGGAGATAATCCTATCAATGTAGGCCTTATAGATGCAGGCATTCGTAGTGGAAATGAATTGCTGGATCCGTTTATCCCTACGGAGAATCATTTATATGCCGTTACAGATAATCCATTAGACAAGAGCTATGTAAAACATGGAGTTCTTATGGCAGGATTAATTCTCCACGGCGACCTTTGCGATTGGATCCACTCTCCTCAAAGACATAGGGTAACATCACAACTCGTTTCTGTGAAGATTCTTTCTGGTGATGATGAAGAGCAAACATTACCTGATTTCTTTGGTGCGGTTATGGAGGACGCCATTTCTTTAACAAGAAATAAGGGCGTAATTGTTAATTGTTCTGCTATAGCCGGAGAACAAATAGCAGATGGAAAACCAACCTCATGGTCTTCCTCCATTGATGAAATTCTATTTAATGGAGGAGAATCTAACAATCTTTTAATTTTAGCAGCGGGAAATGTAGAGGAAACACTGGGTTTGCATTATCCTGATTTTAATATATCGACTCCTCCAAGAGACCCAAATCAATCATGGAATGCAATTTCTGTAGGTGCGATTACTAGAAAATGTTCTATCATCGATGATGATTATAGAGATAAGCAGCCCATAGCTCCACAAGGGCTTCTGTCTCCTTATTCTCCTTGTTCAAAAGATTGGGCTTTGGTTAAACCAGATGTAGTCATGGAGGGTGGTAACGCTATAGACCGTGAAGGTATTATTTCATCTGTTCCAGATGAACTGAACATGGTTTCAACAACAGTCAAATTGACAGGAGAAAAATTTGATGCCATGTGTGCGACTAGCGGGGCATCTGCTTTAGTAGCAAGACTTGCTGCTAAAATTCAATATGAGCATCCGAATATTGGCCCATTAGCGATTCGTGGATTATTAGTGCATAGCGCAGAATGGAGTGAAGAAATGAAAGCTCAATTTACTTTTGATGGTAAATTGAATAAAGAATTATTGCTACATACTGTTGGCTATGGTGAGCCAAATGAAGATAAAGCCATTTCTAGTTTCAATAATTCTGCCACCTTTATTCTGGAGCGGGAATTTAAGCCGTTTGAACTTGACGAAAAGCAAAAACTCAAATCACGTTCAATGGATATTATTGAGTTGCCTTGGCCAAAGGAATTATTGGAAGGAATGGAAAATATCCCAGTCCGATTAAAAGTTACATTATCATATTATATACAACCTTCACCAGGAAGTAACCAGTATAAATATGAATCTTACGCTTTGCGATTTGATGTAATAAATCAAACTGAAACTCTTGAACAATTCCAGCAAAGAGTGAGTCATGTGTCTCAGGGAACTGATAAATCTGAAAATGATTATACTCGATGGTATATAGGGATTCAGAATAGGGATCGAGGAAGTATTATCTCTGATTATATAGATACCTCAGCCATAAATCTTGCAGATTGTCGATATATCTCTGTTTCCGCCCGATATGGATGGTGGTATAAACGCAAATGGAGAGGCGAGAATCCAAAAATCAAATACGCGCTAATTGTGACTATTGAAACACCAGAACAAGACATTTATTCGGCAATAGTTAACAAAATTAGGCAACAAGTAGAAGTTGAAGTCCATCTATAAATTTTTGCCTTGCAGGGCAATGAGAGAGGCAATCATCGCTATACCTGTTGTATATCCCGATATACATGTACAACCTTGAGCTATATCTGGCGGAAAATATTTGGCGGGATTGAAAATTACACTTTATCTTTGCCGCTGAAAGGATGAAAAGAAGTCCGGAGTCAACGAGGAGCAATGCCCGGTCATGCACTACTTTTGGCTATGGATGACTTTTTTCGTTGAATCGTGAACTTTTTTGAACAAAGCCTTGTTAGGAAAGTTGCGGTGGCAAATTTCGCGACCATAGCGGAGCCTCAGATTGCTCTGCCGTGACGGTCGCGTCCTTATCCGCTGCTGACATAACCCACAGTCCAAGAGTGGGCTGACTCTCTATGAGCCGACCCCGAAGGGTCGGAATCCCACGCACAACACCCGGAGGTGTGTGCCTGAATTTCGCAGCTGGATGCGCAATACCTTGCGAACAAATCGGTGTGCGGGTACAGCCCCGAACCTTACACCGACACCGGTGCCCATGTTCAGGTGTGACACTTGTGGTCGTTATTGACATACCTACATCATACACACCCGATAGCCGACAATGTCAGCCGCCGACGGGAGATTGTGCAGATTTGGAAATCTCGGAAAATTTTGTTATCTTTATGTAACGATTGAAGGCAGCGCACGCCCGAAGCGACACGTTCAGCTTTATAGACCGGAACAGGAACGATGCTCCCCGACGGATGCCATGCCCGATGTTGACTCTGTAACAATAATAACGAGGTACCTGATCAGAAGACCGGACTCAGAATCCGGAACCACTATGAAAAGCCTGCTGTTGAATGCGGAACGAACCGCAACGGTTTAACCCGATATCAACTCGCACTAAGGAAGCGATGCTCAACGGATTAAATGCGTGGAACAGCGGCAGAAGAAAAAAGAACGGCACAGACATAAACTGTCATAGAGCCTATACGAGCTGAATTTTGCGACAGCCACAACTGTGCCCGTACAGAATCTGTACGTCAAAAACAATCAATTAAAAAGAAGAAGAAATGCGTATGCCTTACCTTATTGCAAAGTAAGACACAACCGCCTTTGTATCTGTCCCGTATAAGGAACAGATGCCCTCATGTCGTTGCCTTTCGGTGCGATGTGGGAAAGGGTGAATTACGCCCTCCGCCGACCCTGACAGGCCGGCAGCAACAACCGTCGGCTTTAGCGAGACATAGCCGACAGCCCTTCTTATGTCCTTTCGGGGACACGTCACCGCAGCCTTTTTCGTCGCCGGGGCTGTGGGTGATGCAAGTTACTCGGCGATATAACTCTTCAAATTCATTTCCCTCAGATGAAATTGAATCTTTTTGACCTCCTTCAGGCGTCGGCACTCGACCCTGACTCTCCAAATATCCTCCTCAACGTCCGCCTCTCTGACCTTCATCAGCTTGTGGTGGACACAATCGAAGCCACCCGCGAGCGTCTGCTCCCCCTCTACATGGAGGCGGAGCAGGACAAATCAATCACCAAGAAAGAGGTAGCCGAGCGGCTCGGCGTCTGCGAGACCACGGTCTATAACATGACCAAGGACGGCAGACTCCACCCCTTCAAGGTGAACGGTAGCACCCGCTACAGTCTGCGGGAAGTTAACTCTATCATCAACCCCTGTAACGACGACTGAGCCTATGGAAGACGTAACAGTTATACATCCCGCCGATGACCGCTTTGAGCGCATCGGCACCACCTACTACAAGATTGTCCGACAGCCAAACGCCGCCGGACAGCTCATCGAGCGCAGCATCCCGTGGACAATCGAGGCTATCCGTCAGGACTACGGCAAGGACTTTCTCGCCAACGTCCCCAAATACGACGGCTTCTGCTGTGTTCCCTCCCATCTTGACTATCAGCCCATCGTGGGCAGTTTCAAGAACAAGTATTCGCCGCTCAGCCATATCCCAGCCGAGGGAGAATGGCCGTGCATCGAATCGCTCGTGCGCCACATCTTCGGCGAACAGTACGACCTCGGCCTTGACTACCTGCAAATCCTCTACACCATGCCGTTGCAGAAGCTCCCGATTCTGCTCTTGGTGTCGGAGGAGCGCAACACCGGAAAATCCACCTTTCTAAATTTCCTCAAACTACTCTTTGAGGCTAATGTCACGTTCAACACCAACGAGAACTTCCGCAGCCAGTTTAACGATGATTGGAACGGCAAGCTGGTAATCGTAGTGGACGAGGTGTTGCTCAACAAGCGCGAGGATTCCGAGCGTCTGAAAAACCTCAGCACCACCTACAACTACAAGATGGAGGCCAAAGGACGCGACCGCGAGGAGGTGAGTTTCTTCGCCAAGTTCGTACTATGCTCCAACAACGAGTATCTCCCCGTGGTCATCGACCCCGGCGAGACCCGCTACTGGGTGCGGAAGGTTCCGAGGCTTACCACGGACGATACCACGTTTCTGGAGAAAATCCGCTACGAGATACCGGCATTTCTCCATGCCCTGACCTATCGGCAGCTGACAACCGCCGAGGAAAGCCGCATGTGGTTCAATCCCGCGCTGCTCGACACCGAGGCATTGCAGAAAATCATCCGCGCCAACCGCAACCGTGTGGAGCTGGAGCTTGTCGAGCTGCTGATCGAGATAATGGACTCGCGCAAAATCGACGAGGTTGATTTCTGCTTCAACGACATCCTGAGTCTTTTCGGCTACCGTCAGGTCAAGGCTGACCGTAGCCAGCTCCGAAAGGTGGTGCAGGACTGCTGGAAACTCAGACCTGCCTCCAACTCGTTCTGCTACACTACCTACACAGTCGGGATGTTCCTCAACGAAGAAACATACGTCGAGACCCGTCGTTGCGGACGCTACTACACCGTAACCCGGCAGATGTTAGAGAATTTATAATTTTTTCTCGTTGAAATTTGATGAACTGATGAAAAGAGATACAGACTGCTGTTTTTCAGAGCTTTTTCTTCTCATCGGTTATTCATCAACACTTCATCAAAGGATGAAAGGCAATGAAAGAAAAAATAGTGGCACCGAGAAAAAACAATTTCTCTTTTCCATCGCCAAAATTTTCTTCTCACCGCCCGAAAAATAGTGATGAAACAATGATGAAAGGATAATATACTGGTATAGCAATAGATAACACTCCGATTCATCAGTTTATCAAATTCAACGCTTCACCCGGTCGCCGGGCTTTTCTCTCAGCGGCCACAATCCCTGAATTATCGTGAATTTTCTATCCTCAGTTAACCCGGTATGCCGACATCTGTACGGTATGCCGATATATTCGAGCCGTGGTGTTCACCTAGTACTCAGAACCCACTCGCGTGGCTCAGTACTCTTATCAACAGAGTACACCCGTTTGTCGGATGAATCCGGCGCAGTATCAACCCTCAAACTTCCTGTGAAATGAAAAAGCAAGACACTTCAATCAACCCTGCAACAGAGTCAACTCAGTTGACCGTTGCAACAGATAAACCGGCACCCAAGCCCAAAAGCAAACCCAAGATGAAATCTGGTAATCCTGTCAGCAATGTCAGTCAGACTGTCGCCGACAACCAGCCGGGTCTGTTCAAAGGAGAACTCGATATTACCGATTCATCCGCATCAACAGCTTCACCCGATGAAACCGTTGACTTCAACGCCATCATCGAAAAGAGCATAATCAAAACAACCGATGAAGAGAGTGCATCTGATAAATCCGTTGGTGGCGTTGAATCAGACATCGCCAATGTATCCGGTGGTGCTGATTCCGTCAGTGAACAGACTGCAATGAATCTCGATACATCTTCAGATGAAGTCGATACACTCAACTCAGTAGATACAACTGCAGAATCGGCTGAAACCATCAATTCCGATACACCCGGTGAACCCGATGCAGTCAGTGAAACAACTGAATCGCTCAATTCCGATGCACCCTATGAAACTGGTGAACCCGATGCAGTCAATGAATCGGATGAACCCAGACCGACACGCATCAGTGCAAAACAGCGTCGGGAGGAACTTGAGAGTTTCAAGTCGGAATACCTCGTACCCCACAAGTTTGAGAAGAAGCACAACGTGGCGATAGAGGATGACCAGTGGGAGCTGCTTGACCTGGTAGTGCGTCGCGTAGGCGACCGCAAGGCCAACGCCACCAGCTACCTCAATGCCATCATCGCAGCCCATCTCCGCGAGGTATTGCCCAAAATGAAGGAGTGGGTAAAACTCTGAGATAAAAAAGCATCGGATTAGCGGCTTAATCGGGGACAGGCAGGTCCCGAAGGGATGGCTCCGCCCGGTATCCAATAGCGTCTTTAAGTGTGGTAGGGCAAGATACCTTTTGAGTTTCTCAAAAGGGGCAAATCTGCCCGTGCGGGCGGATATTGCCTGCCTCCCGATGGTCGCTCAATCCGGTGCAATCGGTTCACTGACTTCAATCAATTTCCAATGAAGAAATCAACTGGAAGACCGCCTCTCGGACAGGCGAAAAAGAGCAACGCTGTAATGGTTCGTTTCAGCAATCCTCAGTTCGACATCATCGACGTAAAGGCATCGCGCGCCGGCATGAGCCGGTCGGAATTTGTAAGGGAGGGAGCGTTGAACGCCGAGGTAATCGGCGTGCTTTCTGACGAGGAGAAATCTCTCCTTCATGAGCTGAAAAAGCTTGGCCCGAATCTCAACCAGATAGCGCATCATGCCAACGCCGAGGGTTATCGAAGCGTGGCGGAAAAGGCCGAATATATCCTTGACTGCATCGCAAAATTCATTCTCAAACTTAAAAACCGCATGAAATCATGATAGGGAAAATACTCAAATCCGGGTCGTTCGGTTCAAAGGTTGACTATGTCACCCGCGAGAAACACGACAAAAAAGTTTTTACTCCCGACACTTGGAGGATACTCGGAAGCCAAGGTCTGATGGGCGAAAGACGTAATCAGATTGTGGCGAGTTTCGAGGCTCAGGCTATGCAGAAGCCGAAGATAAGCAACCCTGCCGGACACATCACGCTGTCGTTTGCCGCCGAGGACAAGCCTAAACTGAGCGATGAAAAGATGCTTAAAATCGCTCTTGACTATATCAAAATGATGGTGCTGGACAAGACGCAGTGGCTTATAGTCCGTCATTATGAGACTGACAAACCTCACTGTCATATCGTGTTCAACATGGTCGGCGACAACGGCAAGCGCATGGAATCGGGGCGCAACCGCTATAGGAATAAGCATGTCTGCGAGGCACTGACCAAGCGTTACCGCCTCGCTTTGCCCAGGCAGGAGACTCCCGATCTGGAGAAACTTTACGGTCTTGAACGGGCCAAAGCCGAGATAAAAATCGCCGCTAACGAGGCTCTGCGCAACTCCCGTGACTGGAATACTTTTGCCGTTCTGCTGGCACGGAAGAATATCCACATCATTCCGAAATACCATCGTGGCACTCAGGATTTGCAGGGCGTATCGTTTCAGATGGGCGACTACAAGGTGAAGGGCTCGGATGTCGGAGAGGCTTTCAAATACAAAAGCCTTGAACATTATTTCTCGCAGCAGAGCCGTCAGTCGGCTCCTAAGCGGACGGCAGCACAGTTCAAATCTCCGCAGTCCGGCACATCGTCAATCTCTGATGAGGCTATGCGGGCTGTCAAGGCTACAGCCGCTACAGCCGCAGGGGTGGTGGCAGACATCGGCGAGAGCGTCGGGCAATTTGTCGGAGGACTGTTCCAGCCGGGTCCCGCCTACGACCCTGAAGAAGAACGTCTGGCATGGGAACTCTCGCATCCCAAGAAGAAAAAACCGAATAGTGGAATCAAAAGATAAAAAATATTATTACTGTCCGCTAAACTTTTTTTGAACGATTGAAAAATTAGGGCTGACACCT
>CATZGB010000034.1 GCA_958418815.1 uncultured Bacteroidales bacterium
AATGCCGACTTGAAAATCTATAATCAAGTCGGCTTTTTTCGGACGGATACTTTGTTTCGGCAAATGTGTCGGCTGTCCGAGGAAAACACACAGTCAAATAGAAGCTGAATGTTTTCACCGGACACCAATATGATTCGGTGACGGGGATGGCGGAGGGTCAGAGGCCCCGGGAGCGGAAATAGCTGTCGTAGGCCGAGAGCAGGGCGCGCGAGGTGTGGTCCCAGCTGAGCTGGTTGAGGATGCGGTCGCGGCCGATGGATGACATTTCGGCGCGCCGGGCCGGATCGTCGAGCAACAGCGAGATTTTGTCGGCGAGGTCGCGGGCGTTGTTGCGCTCGGCGTAAAGCGATGCCTCCTGGGCCGAGTAGCGTCCCTCGGTGAGGTCAAACTGCACGATTGGTTTGCCGAGGGCCATGTATTCCAGCACCTTGTTCATCGTCGACTTGTCGTTCATCGCGTTGTATTCGTCGGGGTTGACGCAGACGTCGGCGGTGTTGAGATAGTCGAGCATCACCTCGTCGGAGACCCTGCCGGTGAACTCGACGATGTCTTGCAGCCCCATCTCCTCGCTCTTGCGGCGCAGCGCGTCGAGGTGGGGACCACCGCCCACGATGCCCCAGAAGATGTCGTCGCGGCCTTTCTCGTCGCGGAGGTAGCGGGCGGCCTCCAGCAGGTACTCTATCCCCTCCTGCTGGCCTATCACGCCGAGATAACCTACCATATGCTTCTTGCCGCGTTTGATTTCGGGGCGCGGGGGCTGTATGCGCAGGCGTTCGAGCCTGGGACCGCTGCGCAGCACATGCACCTTGTCGGGCGACATGCCTCCGCGGCTTATGGCTATCTGGCGGTAGCTCTCGTTGGTGACGAAAGCGAATGTGCAGTGGCGGTAGGTGTTGCGTTCGAGCCAGAGCTGGCTCTTGTAGAGCGGGCCTGTGGTCTTGCCGAACTTCGCCTCGTAAAGCTCCGGGCAGATGTCATGGTGGTCGAAGACATAGTCAACCCCCTTACCCTTGAAGCGGGCGGCCACCATGTAGATGTTGTCGGGGGGATTGCATCCGTGAATCACATGGAATCCTCGTTCCTTGTAAATCTTGCGGGCCAGGCGGTATTCATGCCACAACGCCGAGAAATACTCCCGGGCGTAGCCTATGGGGCCGTTGCCCTCCTTGGGGAGGTCGTGGCGGTAGATATGCACCCCGTCGAGGTGTTCATACTCCTTGTTGTAGCCTTTCCCTTTGGGACATATCACCGAGACGGTGTATCCCTCGCGGGCAAGGGTTGTCGCCTCCTGCCATACCCTGGTATCGAACGGCACGGGGAGGTTTTCGACTATGATGAGAATCTTGCGGTCCATGGTAAACATTGCGCCCCGCCGCGTGAGGTTACAAGGAGTCGGCGGTCAGAGCGACTGCAAAGTTACGATATTTTCGCGAGAATTGCCAACAATCCTTATGGCAGTGGTCTTGGCCAGACGGCCATACCCTGTCGCGATTTCCACAGTCTCGGCCGATATCGTCCCTGACGAGCTTCTCAGCGACAGCAGGCCCCCTATATCGGCGTGGTCAGGGGCGGAGACCGTGACTTCCAAGCCGGGGGCGACAATCAGGGTAGCCTCCCAGCGGCAGTCTTTGTCGAAAGTGTCGGCCACGGTCAGCGTGGCCATCGGCGGCATGCACCCGGCAGCGTCGCCTTGGGGGGAGAGTGTCACCACGCCACGCGCCTCAAGCCTCCAGCGGCGGGTGTGGGTCACCCCCGAAAGCCCTTTGGCCGAGGCTGTGAGGCCGTCGTCAGCGATGGCCAGCAGGCGGCACTCAGCTTTCTTTCCCCAGAGGAAAGCGCCGAGCATCTGCGACTGCTCCTTGCCGTCGATGGTGACGGTGTTGTGCATGCAGGTGGAGCGCAGCAGGTCGCGCCTGGGACGGTCGGTGTGGTAGAGGTATGTGCCGGAGTCGACCAGCACAGGCCGGCCCGAGAGGAAGAGCTGGAAACTGAGCATGTCGTTGTGGCCGTGGGCGGCGATGGAGCCGAACCCGAGGGGCGCGTGGTCGATGCCCACCATCATCCCCCCGCCACGCAGGAAGCTGTATCCCCCCTCGGGGAATGTCACGCGAGGGGTGTCGGTCTCATCGCCGACATCGTCGCCCGAGACCTCGCGGTAAAGCGCGAGCAGGTATTCAAAATAATCAGCGTCGCCGAATCCGGGGTCGGAGATGCGCGCCTCGTCGTCATCGCCGAACACACACCACACCCCCTTGGCGACGCGGCTGGCGGCCACAAACCGGGCCATGCCGTCCAGGCGGTCGCGCCACACAGGGCCGACATCCATGCCATGGGCTTTCATCGCGCGCCATGCCAGCAGATACGCCTCTATGACGAAGCCGTGGTAATGCAGCGAGCTTTCGAGGTCGACACCGTCGCGGCTGACCTGTCGCACCAGTTCGCGGTCAAGCACACTGACCGACTCCGCGGCCAGCTTCTTGTCGCCAAACAGGAGCGAGGCGAGCAGCACAGCCGCCACCTCCACAATCAGATGGTTGTTGGCCGACGAGAAACCGCTCTCGTGGTCGACAAGGTAGCGGGTCATGTTGGCCACGCCTGTCAGCAGTTTCCTGACCAGACGGCGGCGGTCGCCGTCATCGCCTGAGACACATCCACGGGCGCCCAGCAGACGGGCGGCGGTCATCCATGAAATCGACCGCAGGGCTATCTCCATCGGGGAGGTCCAGGATATGCCCCATAGGAACGGGTTGGCTTGCGCCCAGTCGTCGAGCAGCTCCTCAAGGCGCGCGGCATTGCCAGCGGCGGCGAGCCTGACAAACTGACGATGGCGGTTGAGTTCCCAATTGACACGCGCGTCGCCTATGTCGTCGCGCTGCTTGTATTCAAGGCAGTAGCTCGGTTGCAGGGGCCATCGGCGGGGGGTGTTGAACCCGGCGTGCCAGTCTGAGGCGTAATCTTCATAACGATACCCACCCAGGAGCCTGACAGCCTCGCCCGGGGCGCAGCCGTCATCAGGCAGGGGTGAATATCCATGGGGTCCGTCGCCGGGCAGCGAGCGCAGCCCCGACACAAGGCGGCCCACCTGCTCCTCCACACCGGGATAGAGCGGCGAGGTCACCGGCTGTTTCACCCTGAAACGGGCCAGTTCGCGGTGTTGCAGGCGTTTCTGCCTGAGCCGCCACACGACCTCGCGTGGCGACATGGCTTTCAGGCGGTTGAGATACCAGGCAAGCTTACCCATCACGGCGCGTCAGAAGCGGCATTTGCAGAAGTCACGCGAGGTCTCCGCGTCCTGTGCCGGATTGGTGTTGATCGGGGCCCAGGCCAGGCCGTCGTAACGCCCCTCGTAGTCGAGCGTGTCCCACATCCTGACCAGGTCGACGATTGTCTTCCCGGGGTAACGGTCAGGGATGCCGTCAAACTCCTTCTCGCGGTTTGTCACCACCAGCACGTCGGCCTTTGAGGCGACCGCGTCGAGGTCGTCGGTGACGAAATGCTGCAGATGGGGAATCTTGCTCATTATGAAATCGCGGTTGGTGCCGGTAAGGCGGCTGACCTCCACGTTCTTGTCGTAAATCGAAATCTCGAATCCCTTGCCCAGCAGCGACTCCACCACCTCCACGATGGGGCTGCAGCGGAGGTCGTCAGTGCCGGCCTTGAAGCTCAGGCCCAGCACACCGATTTTCCGTTTCCCCTGGGCCATAATCAGATCCAGGGCGCGGTCGCGGTGGATGGTGTTGCTCTTCTCGATATGGCTGATCACCGGCACATCCACATAGTTGTCGGCGGCCAGGGCACACAGGGCGTTGGTGTCCTTGGGCAGGCAAGAGCCGCCGTAGGCGAATCCCGGCTTGAAGTAATAGGGGGAGATGTTGAGCTGCCGGTCGCGGCAGAAGATGTCCATCACCTTGTGGGAGTCGATGCCGAGGGTCTTGCAGATGGCCCCGACCTCGTTGCCGAAGACAATCTTCAGGGCGTGGAATGTGTTGTTGACATACTTCATGATTTCCGCCACGGGGATGTCGGTGGAGATGTACTCGGCGGGCAGCGGCCCGTAAAGCTCCTCCATGACGGCAGCGGCGCGGGGAGAGTCGGTGCCCACCAGCGTCAGCGGCGGGTTCATGAAATCATGCACCGAAGTGCCCTCGCGCAGGAACTCGGGGTTTGAGACCACGGCGAAATCCACGCCCGGGGTCTTTCCCGACTCCCCGGCGATGATCTCGGTGACCCTCTTGTTGGTGCCGGGCATCACCGTGCTGCGGATTGCCACGATGTGGAAACCCTCCTTGCGGGCGAGCGCCTGGCCTATCTCGCGGGCCACACCGTAGATGTATGACAGGTCGAGATGGCCGTGTCCCGAGCCGGGGGTGCCGACGGCGATGAATGAGATGTCGGTGGAGCAGACCGCCTCCTCCACGTCTGTGGTGGCCGAGAGCAGGCCCGCCTCGTGGCCCTTGCGGCAAAGCTCCTCGATGTCGCGCTCGATGATTGTCGGGCGGCCCGAGTTGATGAGGTCGACCTTGTTGGCCGATACATCGACCCCCGTCACTTTGTGGCCCATCGAGGCGAAGCAGGCGGCACCCACGCAACCCACATATCCAAGTCCAAATATGCTGATGTTCATGTAAGATTCAATTGTCTATATATCCTTAACGCCGAACGGGATGGTTTATTACCCGCCAGTGCAAATAAAAGTTAACAAAGCACACCCGGAGCGGGTTTTGCGTAATTTTGCAGTCTGAAAACGACCGTTGGTATGGAAAAACATCCCGAAAACACCGCTGTGGAGAGGGGTAACATTGCCCTCGAACGACTCTGGAACCGCGACTACTGCATCGCCATGGCAGGCAATTTCCTGCTTTTCTTCTCATTCTACCTGCTGACACCGCTGCTGCCCATCTACCTTGACGCGCAGTTCGGGGCCGACAAGGACATGATCGGGCTTGTGCTGTCGGGCTATGTCGTGGCGGCGCTGATTGTCAGGCCGTTCAGCGGTTTCATCGTCGACAGTTTCAACCGCAAGAAGGTGTTGGTGACCTGTTTCTTTTTCTTCTTCATATGTTTCACCGGCTATATCGGGGCAGGCACACTGCTGATGTTCGCCATCGTCCGCACCATCCACGGGCTGCCGTTCGGGGCCGCCACAGTGGCTAACTCCACCGTGGCCGTCGACGTGCTGCCATCCTCGCGGCGCAACGAGGGGATAGGCTTCTACGGGCTTAGCAACAACCTGGCGATGGCCGTTGCCCCCTCGGCCGGAATCTGGGTCTACGGCGCGACCGGCGACTTCACGCTCCTCTTCTGGATCTCACTGGGGGTGGCGCTGCTGGGCTTCTGGTGCTCCACCGCCATACACCTCCCCTACCGCAAGCCTGTGGAGGGGAAACCCCACCTGAGCATGGACCATTTCTTCCTGACCCGCGCCTGGCTGATGGCCGTCAACATCATGCTGTTCGGGCTCTGCTGGGGGGTGATGGGAAACTATGTCGCCCTCTACGGCAAGCAACAACTCGGCATAGTGGACGGCACCGGCATTTTCTTCGCCCTCCTGTCGGCGGGGCTTTTCATCTCCAGGCTCTACGGTGTCAAGGGACTGAGGGAGGGGAAACTCGCCGAGAACGCCCTTGAGGGGGCGGTGATAAGCACCGTGGGCTACACCCTCTTCGCCCTCGCGCCCGGGATATGGGCCTTTTACGCCTCGGCGCTGCTGATTGGGCTTGGCAACGGGCGTATGTATCCGGCCTTCCTCAACATGTTCATCTCGGTGGCGCGACATGACCAGCGCGGCACCGCCAATTCCTCGATCCTGACCTCCTGGGATGTCGGCATGGGGCTTGGCATACTGCTCGGGGGTGTCCTCAGCCAATACCTGGGCTACTCGGCGGCATTCTGGTTCACGGCCGCCTCGCAGGCCACCGGCACCCTGCTGATACTGCTGTTCACCCGCAGATTCTTCCACCGCCGCAGGCTCGTCTGAGGTCAGACACCCGTGGCGCGGTCAAAGGCGGCGGCAAGCCTCGACGCGGCCAGGGCCGTCATTGCCGGATCCGAGGGGTCGGCATGGTTGGCGAAGGGATGGATGGCGATGCCTCCCCGGGGGGTGAAGACACCCAGCACCTCGATGTACAAGGGATCCATCAGCTCCTTGAGGTCGTTGAGTATGATGTTGACGCAGTCTTCGTGGAAATCCCCGTGGTTGCGGAACGAGAAGAGGTAGAGCTTGAGGCTCTTGCTCTCCACCATCTTACGGCGGGGTATGTAGTTGATGATGATTTTGGCGAAATCGGGCTGCCCGGTCTTGGGGCAGAGCGAGGTGAACTCGGGGCATATGAAGCTCACCAGGTAGCGTCGTTCGGGGTGCTTGTTGTCGAAAGTCTCAAGCACCTGGGGGGCGTAGTCGGTGAGGTATTCGGTGGCCTGGCTGCCAAGCAGCGAAAGCCCTTTCAGATCTTCTTCGTTTCTCATTGTGGTTGTTGTCAGGGGGATTACGCTCCCCGGGGTGCGCGGGCCACGCGGCATGTCACGCCTGGCCTGCGCACCCCGGGGGTGACGCTTGTTGGTTTTCAATAATTTATCTCTCTCACTTTCAGGCGGTCGCCGGTGGTCTTGGCGATGTTCTCGAAGTAGCGGGGGTCGTCGTAGCCGCCGAAGTCGGGCGACGCGGGGATTCCCTCCTCGGTGCGGAGGAAAGAGCCGTCGGGGTTCTGCTTCTTGATGTTGCCGTCCATGAATTTGACGAAGAGGAATGTGGCCAGGTCGCGGTACTGGTCGGTGGCGTTGGCGGCCCAGATGGCGAGCAGGTCGTTGGTGAGGCCGACAGCGTCGTCGCGGTCAAACTGGGGCAGCTCGCGTATGGCCTTGTCGACATCGACGGCGATGGAGTCCTCGAGGTTTTTCTGCACCCGGCGGATGTCGGGAATCATCTGGCTGTAACGGTTGTATGCCTGGTTGGCCACGAGGTTGTTCATCCAGAAGTTTGAGTTGCGGTCGAAGGTGTTGGTGTCGCCGTGGCCCAGCTGGAGGGGCACCTCGGTGACCGAGCAGAAGACCGGCAGGTAGACGCATGTGTTGGCGTCGTCGGTGCCGAACCAGAGCAGCCCGCGCAGGTAGTCGGGCAGGTCGGAGCGCAGCTGGGCCACGAAGCTCCAGCCGGTCTGCTGGGTGGCGATGGCGCGCTCATGGACATACTTCACCGAGTCGACCTCGAACTCCATCGGGCGCCAGCGGTAGGGCACCTTGAAGGGGCCGGCGCCCACATCCTCGGTCATGTCGTAGGGTGTGCCCTCGTAATGGTCGCGCATCATCCATTTCATGTCGTCGGCGGTCAGGGTGGTGTCGGGCTTCACCCACAGGGGCATCGGCTCACCCTCGGCGCGGTCGATCCAGGGGAGGTATTCATCCATTCCCTTGGCGAACTTGTTGAAGTAGCTCCACACGCGGGCGTCGCATCCGCGCAATGCGCCGAAGTCGGTCACGGAGTAGGCCTTCGAGAAGTCGAAGTCCTCATCCTTGCCGTTGAAATAGCCCTGCTGGCGGGCGAACTTGATGACATCGGGGCTGTATATCGTCTCCCCCGACTTGTCCTTGAGGGGGAACTTGTGGATGCGCGGATGGTTGGCGTGGCCCGAGATGTAGCCGTCGGGCACCCTGCGGGCCACCCAGACAGCGTCCTTGCCGGCCTTCCCCTTGCCGATGAGGTCCATCACCCAGACCTCGTCGGGGTCGGCGATGGAGAATGACTCGCCCGACGAGGCGTAGCCGTAATCCTTGACCAGGCGGGTCATCACGTCGATGGCCTCGCGGGCGGTCTTGGCCCTCTGGAGGGTTATGTAGATCAGCGACCCGTAGTCTATGATGCCGGTTCCGGCCAGCTCCTCGCGGCCTCCCCATGTGCTTTCGGCGATGACAAGCCCATGCTCGTTGATGTTGCCGACGGTCGAATAGGTGTGGGCCACCTCGGGAATCTCGCCGAGACGCTTGTTGGTGTCCCATTCGATCACCGGGCGCATGGTCCCTGCGGGGTGGTCGGCGGCCGGCTGGCGGTAAAGCTCGCCGTAAAGGTTGTGGGAGTCGGCGGCGTAGGTCACCATCACCGACCCGTCGGCTGTCGCCCCTTTGGCGGCGATCAAGCTGGTGCAGGCTTCAGCGCTGAGCGCCGAGCCCGCCACGACGGCGGCCGCCAGGGCGGCTCCGTGGATCAGTCTTGCGGAAATGTTCATATGATTGTGTTACGTTCTGTCTGGGGACATGGCCAGAGGCCGTTTTTGCAAATTTACGAAAATTCCCGTGGAGATTCCAAAAAAATATCCCCGGGAATTGAAACATTTCGTGAAAAAGGCGTTATATTTGTAGACTGAAACAATGCCCGTGTGTGTCATCTGCCCCTGAAGGGGGTCTTTTCACCTTTCGCAGAGTTGTTTCGCAAGCGACATTCAACATGATTCCCAGTCTTCACAATATGCTCCACAAATCAGGACTCCACAACGCTTTACATACCCATGCCTCTCTCTTGACCCGTGTCTCCCTGGCCGTGGCCCTGCAGGCCGCCTGCCCCTGCGGAATATCCGCCAAGAAGAAGGCCAAGGCCCTCCCTGAGGAGGCTCCCGTGGCGGTGGCGATGGACGGACTGATACTGGAGACCCCGGCATACCGCTGGGTGGCCGACACGATTTTCCAGGGCCCCTTCAAGGCGTACGCCCCCGACGACCATTCCATCATCTCTGACTACTCGGCGGCCCCGGGCTACTTCATGCCCGTGGAGAAGGAGTGGCACCTGACCAACGACATCTCGGCCTATCCCCGCTTCTCCTCATCCAACACCCTCCACAACGCGATATTCAACATGGGCCTCGACGAGATGGTAAACGCCGTCGAGCCTGACTCGACCCTGCGCACCGGAAAGGAATGGCCCGGAGTCTGGACCCGCGATGTCAGCTACTCCATCATCCTGTCGATGGCGATGCTGCAGCCCGAGGTGTCGCGCATATCGCTCGAACACAAGATTTCACCCCAAGGCACCATCATACAGGACACCGGCTCGGGTGGCGCGTGGCCCGTCAGCTCCGACAGGCAGATCTGGGGAATCGCGGCATTCGAGGTCTACAAGGCCACGGGCGACAAGAACTGGCTCCGACGCGTCTACCCCATCATAAAGAAATCTCTCGAGGATGACTACGCGACGATATACGACCAGGAGACCGGACTGGTGCGCGGCGAGACATCTTTCATCGACTGGCGCGAGCAGAGCTACCCCAAGTGGATGCAAACCGCCGACATATACCGGAGCGAGGCGCTCGGCACATCGGTGGTGCATGCGCAGGCCTGGAAGACCCTCTCGGAGATGGCCGCCATACTGGGCGACAACGGCGACGCGCGCACCTACGCCGCGCGTGCCGAAAAGATGGCCCAGGCCATCAACGATGAGCTGTGGCTCAACGACAAGGGCTACTACGGGATGTATCTCTATGGCCGCGACAACCTCATCATGAACCCGCGGGCCGAGACCCTCGGCGAGTCGCTGGCGATTCTCTATGACGTGGCCTCGCCCGAACGCGCCAAGCTGATCACCGAGAAGAACCCCGTCACCCCCTACGGCCCGGCAATCTTCTTCCCGCAGATCGCCGACATGCCTTCATACCACAACAACGCCCTCTGGCCTTTCGTCGCCTCTTACTGGACGCTGGCCAACGCCAAGGCGGCAAATTCGCGCGGCGTGATGCTCGGCCTGGGGTCGGTGTTCCGCCCGGCGGCCCTCTTCGCCACAAACAAGGAGAATTTCAACCTCGACAACGGCGACATCACCACCGAACTCAATTCCTCCAACATGCTGTGGTCGCTCTCGGGCAACCTCGCGCTGACGATGAAGATGCTCTTCGGCATCACCCCCGAGACCGACGGGCTGTCGTTCAAGCCGTTCATCCCCAAGGAACTCGACGACCGCAGGTCGCTCAAGGGGCTGCGCTACCGCGACATGACCCTCGACATCACCATCGAGGGCTACGGCAACCGCATCTCGAAATTCTTCCTCAACGGCAAGAGCCACGTGCCGTTCATCCCCGCCGACCTCAAGGGGCAGCAGCAGGTGAAAATCGTGATGGACAACAACACCCCGCAGCCCATAAAGGTCAACGAGACCGCCAACGTGAAGGCCCCGCTGACCCCGGTGGCATGGCTGACCTACGACCCCTCGGTGCCCAGCAGCCGCGAGAACGCCCCCAGGCTCAACCTGCTGCAATGGCAGCCCATCGAGTACATCGACCACTACATCGTCCTCAGGGACGGCAAACAGGTCGCGATGACCAACGAGACCTCCTGGAACGCCTCCCTGCCGGGTGAATACCAGGTGATCGGGGTCGACGCCAACGGCGTGGAGTCGTTTGCCTCGGAGCCCCGCTCCAACCATCCGGCCATAACCGTGGAGATGCCGGTTGAGACCACCCGCATCAGCTCGGCCGAGGCCTGCAATGTGCCCCGCACATCCCCCAACGGCTACCGTGGCTCGGGATTCGCCGAAATCGACCACAACACGGCCCCGATACATATCGGTGTCGACATCAAGGAGGGGGGCACATACAGCCTCGACTTCAGATACGCTAACGGCAACGGCCCGGTCAACACCCTCAACAAATGCGCCATCCGCACCGTCTTGGTCGACAACAACCGCCTCGGCACCGTTGTCTTCCCCCAGCGCGGCGTTGGCAACTGGAACGACTGGGGGCAGACCAACTCCCTCCAGGTCAACCTCACCCCGGGCCGCCATGTCATCACCCTGACCTATCTGCCTGAGAATGAGAACATGAATTTCTCGACCAACCACGCGCTGGTCGACCGCCTGCAGCTGCGCCGGGTGGCCCCCTGACACCGGATTGCCGTGGATGGTCACAGCGCCGTCGACGGCCCTTAAGCTCCCCTGATGGCCATCTCAGCCAGCAACCTGTGAACATCCTGCGCGAAAAAT
The DNA here is from genome assembly GCA_958418815.1 of uncultured Bacteroidales bacterium. Taxonomy (GTDB): domain Bacteria; phylum Bacteroidota; class Bacteroidia; order Bacteroidales; family Muribaculaceae; genus UBA7173. The sequence goes on from CATZGB010000034.1 coordinate 10,958, forward strand.
CAAAAAATAATTGCATAAAAAGTTGCGAGATTGAAATAAATAGCGTAATTTTGCAACGCAAAAGCCCGGAGGGGCCGTTTATGCATTCTCCATCACAGCGCCAGCGCGTCTGTCGGGGAAGAAACAAGCTTCAGTAGCTCAGTTGGTTAGAGCACCTGACTGTTAATCAGGGGGTCGTTGGTTCAAGCCCATCCTGAAGCGCAATAAGACAATTTTACAGCATATACCGCCGCGACAGCTTCACGCCGAGCGGCACCCCGCCGCCTCCGGCCCCACAGGCCAAGGCAGCGAAAATGCTTCAGTAGCTCAGTTGGTTAGAGCACCTGACTGTTAATCAGGGGGTCGTTGGTTCAAGCCCATCCTGAAGCGCCTTTCGACGGGCCGCGCTATACAGCGCGGCCCGTCTTGCATTATCCCCCGCCCCCTATCCTCTGTCTCAATCTACGGATGGTTGGGAATCGGCTCACAGATTTCACAGATTACACAGAGGCCATCCGGATGGCAGCACCTCTCCTTCACAAGGCCACATATATAAAAGATTCTTTCAGAATCTCACGCCTGACGCGGTTACCGGGGGTTACCGGCCTAAAGGCCGCCAACCCCCGGCTAATAGTTAATGAATCCTACGGATTCTCCGTCCGGCTGTTTAAATCCGTGTCATCAATCTCAATCACAGAAATCTGTTTCATCCGTGAAATCTATTTCAATCTGTGGAATCCGTTTCAATCCGTGGAATCTGTGGAATCTGCGAGCCTCCCAGGGAGCGAAGCGACCCATATTATCTGCGATTAATCTGCGTATCTGCGGAATCTGCGTGAGACCTTTTTGTTGATTAGGCCGTCAGACCAGGGCCGTCAAGCAAGCAGGTAAAAACTCACGCAGATTACGCAGATTCGCGGATTTTCGCGGATAATATGGATGAAATGGGATTGCTGGGGATAGGGGTCAGAAGGGGTAGCCGATGGCCAGGTGGAAGGCCAGGGAGTTCTTGAAGGATGTCATGTTGTAGTAGCCGCTCTTGCCGGTGTCGTAGGGGGCGTGGATGCCGATGCCGAGGTCGGCGCGCAGCACCAGCATCGAGATGTCGAAGCGGAGGCCCACACCGGTGCCGAGGGCGATGTCCTTCAGGAATGTGGAGGCTTTAAGTTCTCCGCCGGGACGCAGGGGGTCTTTCTTGAGGAGCCACACATTGCCGGCATCAATGAACACCGCGCCGTGGAGCGGCCCCACGATGGGGAAACGGTATTCGGTGTTAAGCTCGAACTTGAATGTACCCGTCTGGTCGAAATATCCGTTGCGCTGGTCGGCGGGGGCGCGGTATGAACCCGGGCCAAGCTCGCGGGCCGTCCAGGCACGGATGGAGTTGGCGCCGCCGACATAGAACTGCTCGGCGTATGGCACCTGCGACGAATTGCCGTAGGCCCACGCGGCTCCGAGGGCCACACGGCTTACCAACCAGTTGTCGCCCCACAGCCGGCGGCCATAGACCGCCTGGGTCGTGCCCTTGACAAACTGCGAGAAGGGGGTGCCAAACAGTTTCTTCTCCCCTTTCACCCCACACAGCTCATAGATCGACCAGAAGAGGTTGCCCGCCTCCTGGGCTGTGAAGGTCCAGTTGAAAGTGTTGTCAGGCCCGTAATTGCGGTCGTAGGTGTAGGTGTAAGAGAGCTGGGGTATGTACTGGCTCATGAAGCTGAGGGCGATGGCCGGGTTCATCGAGATGATGGAGTCAAACTCGGCGGTGGTCTTCATCAGCTTGGTGTAGGTGAGCTTGAATGGGGTCAGGGTGTGGGAGGAGTAGCGCGACGACTGCCAGTCGTAGCTGAACGACAGGTTGAACTGCGCCATCTTGAAGTAATGGGGACGGTTGAGGATGTCGGCGTTGAGCGAGAAGCGCGTCCAGTTGAGGTTGCGGTTGCGCCGCTTGATGAAACCAGGGGCGAGCATACGCGGCACCGACAGGGTGGCCGTCACGCCGACCTCATAGGAGTTGAACAGCGACGAGGAGCCTGTGCCGGTCTGCCACTCGTAGTTGCCCGTCAGCGTGACCCCGAACTGCTCGCCTCCTCCGAAGAGGTTGCGGTTGGTGATGCCGATCTCTGCTCCCGGGCCGATGTAGCTGTTTGACTTCGAGCTGGCGTTAAGCTCGACAGAGAACTCCAGGGGGGTGTCAAACGTGCATCCTATCTCCACGTCGAGTGTCGGCTCGGTGGCCGCAGTGTCGGGCAGCACCTCGATGTTGATGGCGTTGAATATCCCCAGGCGCGAGAGGCGCGTCTGGGTGGAGTTCATCTGGCGGACGGTGAAGTAGCGTCCGCTGCGCATGGTCACACACTCGGGCATCAGGGCCTTGCGGAACCGCGACGGCCGCATCTGTATCAGAGTGCCGCGCGAGGTCTGCGTCGTGTCGGGAGTCCCTCCCCCCTGGTTGCGGAAGAGATACATCGTGACCTTTCCGGTCTTGTATCGTTTCACCATATCGGAGGGGATGTTGGAGGCCAGCACCATCCTCAGGGCTATCTTCATCGGCTCCTGGATGGAGTCGGCGAGATACTCGATGAAATCGGGGCGGAAATAGTAGTACCCCCTGTTTCGCAGGGCGTTGGCGATGCGTGTGCGCGACACCGACAGGGAGTCGACACAATAACGCGACCCGACCTTGAGGTAACTGTCGCGGGCCACCACGGAGTCAATCAGATGGTTAAGCACGCAGGTGTCGGGGAGGGTCTCGATTTCGCTGAGCGTGTAGGCCGGCCCTGTGGAGACCTCATAGAGAATCTTTGCCTTCTTGGGGTTCTTCCCCTGCACAAGCTCATACGAGGCCCCTCCGCGGAAATACCCGTTGTTGTCGAGAATCTCGTCGAGCATCTTCACCCTCGCCTCGGGACGGACATCGCTGACCAGCACCGGCTCGGTGGCCAGGCGGTCGTAGAGCCAGTGTTTCAGCCCCTTGCCCGGGTCGTCCCAGTTGTTCCAGACCCACAGCCCTACGGGGAATGGCCATCTGAGCGACGGTGAGCCGAATATGGCGTTGTTGGGCGCGACGCTGACCGCCTTGGTCAGCTCAGAGCCTACCGCCTCGGGCACCTTCTGCCCGGTCTCGGGCGTCACCTCGATTTTCTTCAGCCCCGTGTAGAGCATCTCGCCGTCGGGAATCCGCTTGGTCGTGGAGCAGGAGGCCAGCATCACGGCTGCGGCCGACAGGGTCAGAATCCTGGCTATAAACTTCTTCATTGTGGTGCCACCTCCTTTCTGCGTGGTCTGATCCAGTTGAACAGGTCTTTGAGTGAGCGTAGTTTTTTCTTGTACACGAAACCGACACCGGTCTGGGTGATTTCACCTTCGAGTATCGACTCATACCCGGTGTGGCGGAAGAGCTTGACATACATCGTCCCGGTCTTGTTGAGCATGTACTCGAATGATATGTCGGCGATGAGGTTCTGGGCGAAATTCTCGTCGGCGTCGGCGTCTGTCGTGTAGTTGCCCCCCACCACGATCTTGAAGCGGTCGTCGAAGAGCGACTTGCTGACACGGTAGCTGTAAGACATGGCCGTGGAGTTGACCCCGTCGCGCGTGCGGTCGAGCTGGTCGATGCCGAATGAGATGTCTACCCCCTTGATGGCCGAGGATGCGATGTTGTTGAGCTGGCTCTCGAGGAACGAGTAGAGCGGGTTGCCCATGGTGGAAGCGGTTGTCCCCGGGCCGGTGTAGCTGCCGTAGAGCAGCAGGTTCATGGCCTGGTTGGCCCTCTGGTCGGGGCTCATCGACTGCAGCTCGTTCTGCACCGTCAGGTCATCGTTGGTCGACAGGTCGAAAGCCACATTCATGTTCTCGAGCGTCCCGGTCACAGACAGCCCCACGTCGAATGTCACCATGCGGGAGTTGCCGTCGGTGTTCACATTGGCCTTTATCTCGTCGTAGGCGTTGAGGTTGAGCGTCGGGTTGAGCATCTGGCCGTTGAAGACCACATAGCTCCCCTCGCGGAAGTTGAACAGCTTCTCCGACAGAATCGGGGGCATGCTGTATCTGACGAATCCCTGGTTGAGGTCGATGCGCCCGGTGACACGCTCGTCACCGAGGTAGTCAAGCGAGTAGTTGACACGTCCCGAGGCTTGCACCTGGGCGCGGTTCTTGCCGTCGGCCGAGAGGTCGACCGCGATGGTAGAACCTTGCGATATCTCGAGCGAGGCGTTGAGGTTGAGGGCCATACCCTGGCGCGTGAGGGAGTCGGCGGCGGCCACGGCAGCCGTGTCGGCGAAGTTGACAAACTTCACCATCTCGGCGTTGCTGCGTGAGGCGATGGCCGACTGCACATCGGGGATGACATACGTAACATTTGTCCCGGGGAGAATCTTCAGGGCCGCCTGCACGTCGAGGAAGCGGGCCATCGAGCCTTTGACCTTCGCGTCGAGGTCGATGTAAGCCTTGCCGTAGATATCCTGCCCCTTCTTGCGCTTCGAGCCCACGAGCTGGGTGTTGGAGGCGGCCAGGGCCAGGTCGACCTTCACGTCGGCCAGCGAGGAGATGTCGGCGGTGCCGTTGATTGTCAGGGGGTTCTCGTTGACCGCCTTGATGGCGAAATCGTCGAAAGTCACCAGGTTGTCCTTGACCGGGATTTTCTCGGGGGAGAAATCAAACGAAGAGCCGAGCATTGTCATGTCTACCGCCGTGGAGTCAAACTGCAGCCAGCCGTTGAAAACCGGCTCAGACATCTTGCCCGTGATGTCCATCTCGCCGTTGAGCATGCCGCGCAGGCGCGCCGTCCCCTGGGGGAGGAACGGGTTGACCACCGACAGCGGGAAATGTATCATCTTGAAGTCGAGCAGGAAGGGGTTGGCCGCCGTCGAGTCATTGAGGTTGCCCGACGCGGTGATGGTCTTCACCCCGTCGACCATCAGCGAGGTTGTGGCGCGTATGGTGCCCGAGGCGTTGGTCGAGAGGTCGAGGTCGAGGTCGAAGTCGCCCACCTTCTCGCGGCCATAATAGAGGTCGGCCAGCGAGACAGTGCCCGTGCCGTCGACAAACTGCTTGCCGTATGTCACGCTCATGTCAGCCGAGAGGTCACCCTTGATGGGGGGCGCGAAGGGGTTGATGGCCAGCCAGTCCTGCAGCTTGAGGTCGGTGATCTGCAGGCGTATCGCCTCCTGGGTCGAGTCGGCGTCGGAATGCTCGGTGAAGAGCCTCAGCGACGATGCCTCCCCCTTGAGGTCGACATTGGCGTCGATATGGCCGGTCTTGATATTGTATGAGATGAAATTGTCACGGTTGATTTCCCAGTCCTTGTAGCCGATGACGGGGTGGTATGGCACGAAGCGCAGGGCGAAAGTGCTGGGCTCGGGCATGGTGATCACCGAACCGAAGCTGAATCCCGTCTCATCCTGTATGTTCTTCTGGTTGAAGAGGAGGGCGAAATTGTCAAGCCCGACATAACCTTTCGCGTCGATGTGGGCAAACTGGTCGAGCGTCCCCGGCTTGTTGTCCACCTTGATGTTGTATAGCATCAGGTTGCCCCTCTGGCGCATGTCGAGGCTTATCGAGTCGAGACGCGTCTCCCCGGTGCGGAAACCGTCGAGCCAGGCCGACGCGCTGAGCAGCGAGTCGTTGGCGGCCCTCACCGAAAGGGTGTCGAAGCTGATGTCGCTGTCGAGCAGGTAGCTCGACAGGATGTTACGCTGGCCGGCGGTGAGGTCGAGGGTGAATGGCGGCAGCGCCATCTGCAGGGAGTCGACAGCCAGCTGGCGGCGCGCCACCGAGCGGTCGATGACGGCTGTGGCGGCAGTCATGCGGGCCATGATGGTGTCAAGTCCGGCCGGTGTGAACGCCCTGAGCCTCATGTCGCCGTTGTCGACATCGAGCAATGTGCGGGCCGAGTCGGTGGCCACCCGGGCCTGTATGCCGGAGGCGTTGACCGTCCCTCCGGCCATTCGCCAGTAGAGATGGCTTATGTCGAGGTCGGCGTCGACCGACATCGGCACGGTCGTGGTAACCTTCCGGTGCCCCACACGCGTCACCCGGGTCTTGGGGAGGGTGAAGGCGGCGTCGCCTGTCATCGCCACAGAACCTTGCGCGATGGAGTCGGAGAGCCTCAGCGTCTGCAGGTCGATGTTCCTGACATCGCCGTCGAAATGCCATCTGAGGGTGTCCCCCGCGAGGTTTCCGGCGGCCTTGACGGTGAAGGCGGCGGCCCGGTTGGCCGAGGTGGCCGACACGGAGGCGTTGCCGCCCCCCACGGTCATGTCGGCGGTGATGTTCTCATAAGCCACGCCGTGGTAGCCGACATGGGTGAGGTCGACCTTCGCGTCAAGGTCTGTGGCCGGGCTGAAGGGGTCGAGCCCCTGGCCGTCGAGCGACACACGGGCGGTGAGGTCGCTGACCCCGAGTCCGGGCATTATCGACTGTATGGGGAACTTGCGCGCGTCAAGGTCGAGGATGTAGCCTTTGACCCGGTTGTGCCACTCCCCGGTGAGGGCCACAGAGCCGTCGGCGGCGGTGGCGACGAGGTCGGCGGCAATGTCCCCCCTGTCGAGGTCGACACCGCCGCGCAGAGTCATCGGCGGGAGGTTGACCTGACGTGCCAGTTTGGCATCCATCAGTGTGGGCTTGAGGAAAGAGCCGTCGGGCATCGCGCCCTTGATTTCGAGGTTGCCGACAGCCTTCTGCAGGTCGGTGACATCGCGCAGGCGGCCCGAAGCCTCCAGGCTCAGATGTCGGGGCAACGTGACGGAAATCTCACGGGCATCGATGTCGGCCATAGTGCCCGACGCGTCGGCCCGCAGATAGAGAGGCACGCCGCGTGGCAGCCCGGCCACCATCGGGGCGGCGGCCTGCGGGACGAGGCGGCGCATGTCGTCGCTGCTGATTTCGGCGTTGAGGTCGATGAGAAACGGCAGGTCGGCAGGGAGCGAGGCCGCGGCCTGCTGTCTGCCCCCCTGTGAGGAGGTAGCGTCTGAGGTCTGTGGAAGCCCCATCATCGCCGTCAGGGTGACGGTGGAGGTTGGGGTGGTCAGGGTCATTCCACGGGCGTTGAGGGCCACGGAATCCATATCGAAGAGACCTTTCAGCTCCAGGGGCACACCGCAACGCTCGCGGGCGTGGATGCGTCGTATCGGGGCGTGGACCGTCGTGGCCCGGTTTATGAACGAGTCAATCTGTATCTCGATTTCCGACGCCTGGATATAGCTGAGGTCGAGGTTGTCGCCTGTCGGATGGTAGCCGTTCATCGCGTAGAGACCTTGCGAGCCGGTCATTGAAATCTTGTCGCAGGTCACCGTCCATGGCACAGTGGCGATGGTGTCAGGCTCTGCCGGGGGCACCGGATGGGCGGCCAGGTATTCAGGCGTGGGATAGATGTAGCGGGCGTCAGCACCGTCAATCCTGACCTCCTTCACCTTCACGGTGTTGTAGCGCATGTCGACATCCGCGTCGAGTATGTCGCCCGAGGCGAGACGGCAGGCAAGGTCGGTGATTGTCGGCTCGATGGTCATGTCATAGTCGATGCGGCTCATATGGCCACGGTCGAGGATGATGTGCCAGTTGACAGGCACGGAGTCGGCGGGGGCGGGCTTGGGGACGGTGTCGGGCCGGATGGCCATCTCCACAAGGCCGCTGTCGACGGCGAGGGACGAGACCCTGACATTCTGCGACGGCAGGTGTAGCCTGGCCCCTTCGAGGGTGGCAAGCTCCACGCTGGCGTTCATGTAGAAGGCCGAGTCGGGGGTGCCGAGACGGAAGTCGGTATGGTCGAGCCGGGCCTCGTCGGCGACAATCTCGCCTGTCAGCAGCGGGCCAACGGCCACACCGAGGGTGGCGCGGGAGGCGCTGACCTCCATGGCGGGGGTGCGCATCGACAGGGAGTCGACGGCAACGTCGAGGGGGAAGCTAAGGCGGAAGCGGCTCAGGGAGATTTCCATCTCGCCGGGCTTGTTGACCATCTTCAGCACCTGCGGCACCACAATATCCTGAACCGGCGGGAGATACAGCAAAAACACGACAAGGGCCACCAGGCCGACAATGCCCAGCAGCACCCATAACAATGCCTTGAAAATTACTTTTACTGCTTTCTCCACAGCCTTCTCTCATTAAATGGTTGAAACGTCAAAGGGAAAACACCACCGCGCCCGGAAAAGTTCTGGGCCCGGGGCAAAACATCCATGTCATCCCTATGTCAGACTCAGCGGGAGCCGAGAAGGTGCTTGATGGAGAGACGCGCCCCCTTGAACATCTCCTGCAGCGGGGTGATCACCGGGGTGAACCGGTGGGTGGCGCCGGGGGTGAACACCTTGAGCGCCCCGTGGTGGCACTTGACATCGAGGATGTCATCCATCATCATAGGTTCGCCGTCGATATGGGCCTCCCCCGCCCCGTTGCGGTATATGACGCAGGCCGGGGCACGGAAAGTGTGGACCATGGTGTTCTTGTTGATGTATCCTGTGAAGATGTCCATCCCCATGACGGCAGCGTCGATGGCGGTGCCGCTGTGGACTATGGTGATGTCGAGCAGTCCGTCGGTGATGCTCGCCTCGGGGGCTATGTAGGCGTTGTTGCCCCACTGCGAGGCGTTGCAGACAGCTATGAGAAACGCTTTCTCGGTCAGCAGCTTGCCGTTGGCCGAGACGGTGTAGGTCTGCGGGCGGTACTGCACATATTCCGAAATCGCGCTTTTGACATAAGAGAGTATTCCCCGGCGGCTCTGGCGCGCGAAACGGTGGCTGACAGCGGCGTCAAAGCCCATACCGAAGGTGCAGAAGAAGGGGCGGCCGTTGACCGTCCCGTAGTCGGAGTCGACCACATTGCCGTCGGCGATGACCTTCAGCGCCATGGCGATGTCGACCGGAATCTGGAGATGGCGCGCCAGGCCGTTGCCCGACCCGGCGGGGAGTATTCCCAGGGCCGTCTCGGTGCCACACAGCGCGCGGGCGGTCTCATTGACTGTGCCGTCGCCTCCACAGGCCAGCACCCCGTGGTAGCCCTTGGCGGCGGCCTCCCCGGCCAGGCGGGTGGCGTCGCCGCGCGCCCCGGTGAGGCGCACGTCGACATCGTGGCCACAGGCACCCATTGCCTGCTCCACCATTTCCACCACCCCTTTCTTCGAGCCTGTCCCGGAGATGGGGTTGATGATGAGCATCAGTCTCGCCATCAGCCTCGGATTATCAGTCGGTGACTTTCAGGAGGTAATAGCTCTTCTTTCCCTTCTGGACGAGGATGTACTTGTCGTTGAGCAGCATCTCCTCCGAGGCGGGGGCGTAGGGATCGGCCACCTTCTCCTTGTTGATAGCGAAGCCGCCACCCTGGGCGAGCTTGCGCAGCTCCCCTTTGGAGGGGAAGACCGGGGCGTGGTCGACCAGCAGGTCGGCGAGCTTGGTCTGCTCCTTGAGCAGCTGGCGGGAAATCTCAAACTGGGGCACGCCGTCGAAGACCGACAGCAGAGTCGCCTCGTCGATTTTGTGGAGGGTGTCGGCGGCCTTGTTGCTGAAAAGGATCTGCGACGCCTCGACGGCCATCTCGTAATCCTCGGCGGAGTGGACCATGGTGGTGATTTCCTTGGCCAGACGCTTCTGCAGGGGGCGCAGGCCGGGGTCGGCCTTCTGCTGCTCGATGAGCGAGTCGATTTCCTCCTTGTCGAGGATGGTGAATATCTTGATGTATTTCGCAGCGTCGTCGTCGCTGACGTTGAGCCAGAACTGGTAGAACTGGTAGGGGGTGGTGCGCTTGGGGTCGAGCCATACGTTGCCGCTCTCGGTCTTGCCGAACTTGCCGCCGTCGGCCTTGGTGATCAGCGGGCATGTGAGGGCGAAAGCGTCGTCACCTCCGGCGATGCGGCGTATCAGCTCTGTGCCGGTGGTGATGTTGCCCCACTGGTCAGAGCCGCCAAGCTGCAGGTGGCAGCCCTGGTTCTGGTAGAGGTAGAGGAAGTCATAGCCCTGGAGGAGCTGGTATGAGAACTCGGTGAACGACATTCCCTGGCCTGACTCGCCCGAAAGACGCTTCTTGACCGAGTCCTTGGCCATCATGTAGTTGACGGTGATGCACTTGCCGATTTCGCGGATGAAGTCGAGGAATCCGAAGTCTTTCATCCAGTCGTAGTTGTTGACCAGGATGGCGGCGTTGGGGGCGTCGGAGTCGAAGTCGAGGAATTTGGCGAGCTGGCGTTTGATACACTCCTGGTTGTGGCGCAGGGTCTCCACGTCGAGGAGCTTGCGCTCCTGGCTCTTCATCGAGGGGTCGCCGATCATGCCGGTGGCTCCGCCGACCAGGGCGATGGGCTTGTGGCCCGAACGCTGGAAATGTTTCAGCATCATCACGCCCACCAGGTGTCCGATATGGAGCGAGTCGGCGGTGGGGTCGATTCCGAGGTATGCGCTTGTCATACCCTTCTTGAGATATTCGTCGGTACCGGGCATCGACTGGTGGACCATGCCGCGCCAGGTGAGTTCTTCAATGAAATTCATCAAATTATGTGGGTAAATAACTGTATCAGGTATTATCTGTGGAGGCTCAGACCAGGCGGGCCAGGGCTGCCTTGATGCGCGACATGGCCTCGCGTATCTGCTCGTCGGAGGCGGCGTAGCTCAGGCGCAGGTAGCCGGGGAGACAGAAGGCCGAGCCGGCCACGGTGGCCACATGGGCCTCCTCAAGCAGGTACATGGCCAGGTCAGAGTCGGTGACAATCTCCTTGACGGTCTCCGAGCCGTCGTCGGCGGTGACGCGCGCGCCCTTGCCAAGGTAGGCGCTCACCTCGGGGAAGATGTAGAACGCCCCGGCGGGCATGTCGAGCTTCAGGCCGGGAATCTCGCGGGCCAGCTCCACGATGAGGTCGCGGCGGCGGCGGAAGGCGGCGAGCATCTCGGCCACACACTCCTGCGGCCCACGGTAGGCGGCCTCGGCGGCCTTCTGGGCCACGGAGCAGGTTCCCGAGGTGGTCTGTCCCTGGAGCTTTGTGACGGCCTTGGCGATTTCGAGCGGGCCGGCCATGTAGCCGATGCGCCATCCGGTCATCGCGTATGCCTTGGAGACACCGTTGACTATCACGAGGCGGTCGGCGATTTCGGGGAACTCGCCGAAGGAGACATGCCCCTCGTCAGTGTAGTTGATATGCTCGTAGATCTCGTCGGAGAGGATGATGACGCGCGGATGGCGGGCGAGCATCTCCACCAGCCCCTTGATTTCCTCGCGGTCATAGACCGCGCCGGAGGGGTTGGAGGGGGAGCAGAGCATCACCATGCGGGTCTTGTCGGTGATGGCGGCCTCGAGCTGGGCGGGAGTCACCTTGAAGCCCTGCTCCATCGGGGCGGGGACAAGCACGGGGGTGGCACCGGCGAGCTTCACCATCTCGACATAGCTGACCCAGGCGGGGACGGGAATCACCACCTCGTCGCCGGGGTTGACCGTGGCGAGGATGACATTGCTCAGGGCCTGCTTGGCGCCTGTCGACACCACCACCTGGGCGGCCTCGAACGCGGTCTTGTTCTCGCGGCGCAGTTTCTCGGCCACGGCCTCGCGCAGGCTCATGTAGCCGGGCACCGGTGAATAATGGGAATAATTCTCGTCGATGGCTTTCTTGGCCGCCTCCTTGATGTGGGAGGGGGTGTCGAAGTCGGGTTCTCCGACAGACAGGTTCACGACATCCACGCCCGCAGCCTTAAGCTCGCTGCTCTTCTGTGACATGGCCAAGGTGGCCGACACGGCCATCTGCCTGATTCTCTCTGCGATTCTCGAAGTTTCCATAACTTTCCGGTGTAGTAGGTTGCCCCCGGGATTTGTCGGCCGGGGATAGTTTCCGCAAAGATAAGCATTATTTCCCAATCACGGAAACATTTCCCCACACGACATCATTTGCCGGAGGCCCCGGGGTCTGCCAGAGGGAAGCGGAGGGTGTCGGGGTTCTCGATGAGTCCGGCCCGTATCATGTTGAGCGAGTCGGTGTATGACAGGGTGTCGGCGGCGTCGAGGTCGGCGTTGATGGAGTCGAGCGACAGGGGGCCTGATGACTGGCGGACGAAGTTGAGCCGGCCAAGACGGGCCTTGGAGACCCCTCGGCGGAACACGTTGTCGATCTGTTCCACAAGGTTGACCCGGGTGTTGTCGGCGATCATCTGCCGCTCCCCTACCATGTTCTCCTTGAACTTGGCCCCGCCGAGGCGCACCTTCATATTATCGGGGGTGCCCTTGATGTTGATGCCGAACTTGAACGGTATCGGGGATTTCAGCACCGAGACGTGGTAGTTGAGGTTCATCGCCATGTCGTTGTGGCCCATCACGCCGAGGCGGTAACGGTCGATGTCGAACATGAAGGGATACAGCTCGATGGTGGAGTTCTCGACCACCACCTCGACAGCCATATGGTCGATCATGTTCTTTTTCTTGTCTTTGAAGAGGAGCCATTTCGAGATGGTCTTGAAGGTATCGGGGTCGAGCAGCACCAGCGAGTCCCCCTCGATTTTGATGGCGGCGCGCAGCGAGGGGATGTCGATGTCCATGTTGCGCTCCAGGTCGGTGGTGACGGCGATGTCGGCGTTGACGGTGCCGGCGAAGTCGCGCATGGCGGGCAGCAGGGTGTCGATGGCCGGCACGAGGGCGGTAAGCCTGTCGAGCCGGAAGCGGTCAACCTTCATTCCCAGGCCGAACTGCAGGGAGTCGGGATTGAGCGAGGAGTAGAGGCCGTTGACCGATATCGACCCGACATCGGCCGAGGCCGAGAGGTTGCGCAGGTTGATGGCCCCGTCGTAGAGCAGCAGGTCGCCCCGGAAACGCTCCAGCTCGAGGTCGGAGTAGAGGATGTGGTTGGCCCGCATCCTGAAATGCGCGTCGATGTTGTGTGGCACCAGCACCGGGCCCGCAGCGGCGGTGTCGGCCCGCTCGGCGAGGTCGTCTATTTCCCGGTCGCCGTCGCCTCCCCAGATGGCAGCCGAGTCGGTCTGCTGGGCGAGGGCCGGGCCGGCGAAGATGGCCTTGACGATCTGGTTGACGTTTATCGTGTCAGACTTCACATCGAGCGACACCCCGAGTATGTTGTCGCGGCGCGAGGTCAGGGCGCGTCGCAGGTTTGAGATGGTGCCGTTTATGAGGAAATCGCTCTCCCCGGCCTTGTATTTGAGGTCGGTGAGGATGATGGAGTCAGAGTTGAAGCGCAGGTCGATGTTGGTCAGGCGGTTGCGCAGGGGGAACCAGGGGGTGGTGACGCTTCCGCGGCGGGCGCGCAGTGTGCCCTTGTAGTCCCAGCGGCGCAGCAGCCTGCGGTCTTCACGGTCGAGGGTCAGGTCGACATCGCCGTTGGCCAGGGCCTCGGCGGCGGCGATGGAGTCGCGCAGGCGCATCCTCTCGGCCCTTTCGGCGGCGATGCTGTCATTGGCGGGCTGCCTTGGGCGGGGCGCGAGGCCCCCTTTGCGCTCCCGGAGGTTGACTGTCAGGGCCATCTCGGTGTCGCGCAGCGACACCCGGTTGAGGGCCTGGCCGAACATCATGCGCCCGGCGAAGACGCGCAGGTTCATCAGCGGCGAGCGGGCGTTGCCTTTGTAGCGGGTCAGCGCGCCCCCGATGCGGGCGTCTCTCAGGCGCGCCCTCATGGAGTCGGCGGGAGCGTCAAACTTTAGCCTCTCCACGGCCACGGAGCCGCCGAAGGGGTTGATTTCGGTTGTGTCAGCCGAACTGCTGCGGTTGACCGTGCCGGCCCCGGCCTTGAAGTTTTTCATCTCCAGGTTCATGCCCAGCCCGACAGCCGAGAGGGTGTCGACCTTGAGCGACACCTGCAGCAGGGAGTCGACCTTGTGGCCGTCGCGGACGAAAGAGTCTGTGGTGCCGAACTCTATGACCCCTTCGTTGAGCCAGGCGGTCATCATCCCCTCGGCGTTGGCGTTGATGCGGCGCAGGGTCAGGGAGCCGTCGGCCATCACCCGGTGGAAATTCTCCTCGTTGAGGTCGCTCATGGCCAACCGGAAGGTGGTCTCCCCCGCGATTGTCCCCGACAGCTGCACGGGTATCTCGGCGGCCAGGCGCGGGGGAATCCGGCCAAGGTCGACCGAACCGTTGAAGTCGCCGTCAAGGCGCGGGTCAGCCATGACGTTGGTGGCCCTGACATTGAGGTCGAAATTTACCCCGGCCCCATTCAGATGGAGCCTGCGCAGGTCGAAGACCGATTTATCAATGTCACGGCCATCGAAATCGACGGCGAGGTCGCCTGACAGCTCTGTGAAGCGCAGGGTCTGGTATGTGGCGGCGCAACGGGGTATGGAGACCTCTACGCGCGCCGAGGGCAACACGGTGTCGGCCATCGCCCAGGGCCGCGTCAGCTCCACGCGGGCGGAGAGGCGCATGTCGGTCTTGAGCGGGTCGGTGTATTTCCTGAAGTCGGCGGGGAGATGGGCCAGGGCCTCCTCGACGGGGAGGTCGGTGATTTCCCCCTCAAACTCCGTCACGACGGGGTCGGCGGAGAAGTCGGCGGCGGTGGAGAATTTCATGGCGAAGCGGTCGAGCCTGAGGGCCATGTCGCGGGCGGCGATGGCCAGCGGGGTGTCGGGGCTCCACCTCAGCGACCCGTCGAGGCCGAATGTGAGGTTGGCCAGGTCGAAGTCGCGCAGGAACGGCAGGTCGGCGTTTCCCTCGACAGAGAGCCGGTAGAGGGGCGCGTCAGGCCCGTCGAGGGAGACATTCTCCAGGCGCGCGGTGACATCGGTCGAGTCGGCCAGCGAGCGGTAGCGCAACGGGCCGGCCTGCAGGATGCGGAAACTGTCGATGTATATGCCCGGGATAGAGGCGGCCGTGGTGTCGGAGTCCTCCGAGGAGGGGACGATCTGGTAATTAGCCACCGAGTCGTTGACCTGCAGCAGGTTGACCTCAGGGCGGTCGATGACCACGTCGTGGAGGTGGATGCTGCCCGCCAGGAGTTTCACCACATTTACCGCCCCGTGGAAGGAGCGCACGCTCAGCAGCGAGTCGGCGTCGGCTGGGAGGGAGGCCCGCTCGGCGGCGGGAAGCTTGTCGAGCGAGCGCGACACGATGCGCAGCGAGTCGACATCGACCCTGAGGCGGGGGAAGGTCTTCCAGAATGTCAGCTCGACACGCGAGACGGAGACATCCGCGTCGAGGTAGCCCGATGCCTGTTTCTCAACAAGCGGGGTGAGCCTGTCGGGGGTGAGAATCCATACGGCCAGGGAGCATATGATTATGAACAGCCCGGCCACAACGGCGGCGGCCACGCCGATCCATTTCAGCAGGCGTTTCCAGAGTGGACGACGGGCAGGCTTGGTTTCGGGATTCTCGATTTTCTCTGTCATTTCAGCGGACGGTTATATGGTGACTTCAGCGGACGGTTATGTGGTAACATGACTGCTTGCGCTCATACTTGACGTAGCACCTGTCTTGGCGGCGCATGTCCTCGACCACCTCCCCCAGCAGGTTCTTCATGTCCTCCTGGGTGCGGGGGATGGAGGGGGTGTCGCAGATGAACTTCAGGTATGAGATGTCAAACGTCGTGGCGTAGAGATGGGCCGAGGTGTCGACGGCGTTGCGGTTGCGGCGGCGAAGGCGCTTGACCAGCGCCGGGGTGCGCAGCACGCTCGTCACCTTTATGCGGTAGTAGCCCCCGCCACGGGCGTTGAGCGAGTCCCTGAAGGCCATGCCGATGTCTTTGAGCAGCGTGTGGGCCTTGGGGACGAGGTAAGGCACCGAGTGGGTGAGGTTGTCGAGATAATATGCCTCGCATGTCTCCAGGCGTTCGAGCTTTCCGGCCTGCTGCCATACCTGGCGCAGGTTCTGCAGGGGCTGTATGCCGTTGGCCTCGGCCACCGCGATGTGAAACTTGTTGCTGTCGTTGAAGACCCTGCCGAGCGTGCCACCCAGGCCGTTGATTTTCATCTTCACACCTCCGGGGGGCATCGAGTCGTAATGCGCCTCGTAAGGGTTGTGGCCGCGCACGGTGTCATATGGGGCCATCACCGCCATCAGGCGGCGGTGGCGGCGCGTGGCCTCGTCATCATCGGCGGCGGGAGCGGCCTCCATCCCGGCGGGGGTGAGACCCGAGAGCAACGCCTCGGCCGAGGCGGCGAAAGCTGCCTCACGGCCCTGCGGCCCGACGGCAATCTTGGCCGATTCATGCAGGACCTCCGTCCCGCGGTCGCTCCCGCAGGAAACCATCCCGCAGGCGACGGCACACACCGCCACGGCGACAATCAATAATCTTAACCTGTTTTTTATCATCTTTGTTTTCGCAAAGTTAACCAATTTCGACGAAAACACCCCGGCCTGCGGGAAAAATTTCTCACAGGCCGGGGGAATATTGTCCTCAGTATGGTTTCAGGGGAATCAGTCGAGGGAGAAGGCGGCGCGCAGGGGAGCCACATGGTCGAGCTTCTCCCAGGTGAAGAGCTCCACCTCGCGGGTGAAAGGCTGGCCCGAGGAGTCGCGGAAAGTCTTGGTGACAGTGCGGGGTGTGCGGCCGACATGGCCGTAGGTCGCGGTCTCAAGGTAGATGGGGGCGCGGAGCTTCAGGCGGCGCTCGATGGCGGCGGGGCGCATGTCGAAAATCTCGTTCACCTTGGCTGAAATCTCAGCGTCGCTGAACGCCACATTGGCGGTGCCGCGGGTGTTGACATACAGGCTCACCGGGCTGGCCACACCGATGGCGTAGGCCACCTGCACCAGCGCCTCGCGGCATACTCCGGCGGCCACGAGGTTCTTGGCGATGTGGCGGGCGGCGTAGGCGGCCGAACGGTCGACCTTCGAGGGGTCTTTGCCCGAGAAGGCGCCGCCGCCGTGGGCGCCGTGGCCGCCGTAGGTGTCGACAATGATCTTGCGGCCGGTCAGGCCGGTGTCGCCGTGGGGGCCTCCGATGACAAATTTCCCGGTGGGGTTGACATGGAGGATGAAGTCAGTGTCGAGGAAGTGGCGCAGATGCTCGGGCATGGCGGCGATGGTGCGGGGAATCAGCACCCGGCGCACGTCGTTGGTGATGGTCTCGATCATCTCCCGCTCGGCCTCCTCCTTGGTGCGGTGCTCGTCGGGGAGGATGAAGTCGTCATGCTGGGTTGATATCACCACTGTGTGTACCCTGACGGGGTTGCGGTCCTGGTCATACTCCACTGTCACCTGGCTCTTGGAGTCGGGGCGCAGGTAGCAGCGCACGCGGCCCAGCGCGTCGGTGTAGGTGAACGCCGAGCCTTCGCGGCGGATCTTTGACAGCTCCTTGAGCAGGGCGTGGCTCAGGGCGGTGGTCAGGGGGATATAGAGGGGGGTCTCGTCAGTGGCGTAGCCAAACATCATGCCCTGGTCGCCCGCGCCCTGCTGCTCGGGGTCGGCGCGCTCCACACCCTGGTTGATGTCGGGGCTCTGCTCGTGGAGGGCCGAGAGGATGCCGCATGACTCGGCCTCGAACTTGAGGTCGGAGCGGTTGTATCCGATGTTTTTTATCACGTCGCGGGCGGTGGTGTCAAGGTCGATGTAAGCGTCAGACTTCACCTCGCCGGCGATGATCACCTGGCCGGTGGTGACGAGGGTCTCGCAGGCCACCTTCGACTTGGGGTCGCGGGCAAGGAACTGGTCGAGTACGGCGTCAGAAATCTGGTCGGCAACCTTGTCGGGATGCCCTTCGGAGACCGACTCCGATGTGAAAAGATAATTCATAGGGGTTTTTAGCATTTTTTTCAGTGGTTGCAAGCAATCAAATTTTTCCACATTTCCGGCCTTGGCCATCACAGGGACTCCTGACGGGGCGACACAGCCGGTCGAGATGTAAAGGAACGGCTCTCCGGGATTGCTATTTACCGGGCGAGCCTGCAAAGTTACAAATTCCCTCCGAGACCTGCAACCCCGACACGATACTCCGCGCCGGCTTGCGGCCATTCGCATTCACGAAAACGGGCACACAAGCCGGCGGCAGACCCGGGCTCAGCCGGGGCGGAAATCAGCGGAGGAGCTTCAAGACGGGGGTGGAGCCGTCGGCGAGCTGGAGGCGCAACAGGAAGACACGGGTGTCGAAGGGGGCGGTGTCGAGGGTCAGACGGGGGTCAGCCGAGGCGCGCGACACGGTCAGGCAGCGGCCCGAGATGTCGTAGAGCTGGGCGGCGAGGATGTCGCAGTGGGCCTCGACCATCAGCAGCATGCCGTCAAACGAGGCGCGCAACGGGGCGACGAGCTCCTCGGTGACGACGGGGGTGTTGGAGGATGTCTCGGTGCGCACGTCGAAGTCCTGCCACTGGGGTGTGTCCTTGAAGGTCTCGAAAAGCGCCTGCGGCACATACAGCACGGTGGCCTCCTGGGGGGTCTCCTCCCAGACGCTCTCACCCAGCGACGGCACGGCGGCGAGCCCTTTCGCGTCGATTTCCGTCAGGTTGGCCCAGCGCTCCATGGCGTTGTCGTCGAGCGACAGCAGCGACGCGGGGAGGGTGATGGTCTTGGCGGTCATGCCCGAAAGGGCGTATTTGCCTATGCTCTCCACATTGGTGTCCTCAAAGCCGTCGGCGGTGATGGCGTGGTCGCCGTAGAGGAGGAAGTCGGGAATCCGGTCGATGTCGGCGGCCAGCTGGCCCATCGATACGGCCAGCACGGGGTCGTTGAAGAACGCGCCGACACCTACCTTGCTTATGCCGTCGCCCATGGCGATGGTGGTCAGCGCGGGGCATCCGGCGAACGCCCAGTCACCGATCACGCTCAGCGAGCGGCCTGATAGGTCGACGGCGGTCAGCCCCGTGGAGGCGAAAGCCATGTCGCCGATGACGCTCAGCGAGGCGGGGAGCTGGATGGCGGCCAGAGAGGAGCATCCGGCGAAGGCGCGGTCACCGATGACTCCAAGCGACGCGGGGAGGGTCACAGACGACAGGGCGGCGCAGTTGCGGAATGTCGATACCGGGAGGGTGTCGACAGCGGCCTTGACGACAGCCGACTCAAGGGCGGGGCAGTCGGCGAACGTCATCACCCCCATGGAGGTAACCGACGCGGGGATTGTGACCGAGCGCAGGTTTTTCATGCCTGAGAAAGCCCCGTGGCCGATTTTCGTCACGGAGGAGGGTATCACGACAGCCTCGGCGGCGCAACCGCCAAGGGCACCGTCGGCGATTTCGGTCAGCCCTGCCGGGAGGGCAAGGGTGGTGAACCGTCCCGACATCAGGGCGCAGTCGGGCAGCGTGTTGGCCTTGGCCTCATACAGCCCCGTCTCGGTCTTCGCGCCGGAGTAGGCGGCCACGGTGGCGCGGGAGAGGTCGAGCGAGCGCAGGGAGGTCATCTCGCGCAGAAAGTCGAAATCGGCGGCATTGAGCGCGCCGGTCACGGTCAGTTCGGTCTCCGTGGCGGGGTTGGTCGAGGCGGTCACCGCCTGGCGCAGATCGCCCGGCAACACACTGACAGTCAGTGCAGAAGCCACGCCGAAGCCACCGGCCACAGCGGCAGCAGATATGAGGAAACGTGAGAATCGATTCATTTTCAGTCGGTTTGTTATAATCCATTATTTTAACTCAAAAAACCGCCTTTTATTGCCTGAAAGAGAGCAAAAAGCGGAGTGGCCTCCCCGCGGGCGAAACGACTTCAATCCGTGGAATCCGCGGGAAATCTATAAAAGATTCTTTCAGAATCTCCCGTCTGACGCGGTTACCGGGGGTTACCGGCCTAAAGGCCGCCAACCCCCGGCTAATAATTGATGAATCCTCCGGATTCGTGGGGATGGTTTCCATAAGGCTTGTGAAATACACGCTGCGTGGGTAGAGGGAAATCCGTGTAATCAATCACAATCATAAATCATAGGAATCTGTTTTAATCCGTGAAATCCAATCGTGAGCGAAGCGACCCCAATCCGTGAAATCTGCGGAATCTGTGGAATCTGCGAGCCTCCACGGGAGCGAAGCGACCCATATTATCTGCGGAAATCTGCGTATCTGCGGAATCTGCGAGCCTCCACGGGAGCGAAGCGACCCATATTATCTGCGGAAATCTGCGTATCTGCGGAATCTGCGAGCCTCCACGGGAGCGAAGCGACCCATATTATCTGCGGAAATCTGCGTATCTGCGGAATCTGCGTGAGTTTTCATCCCCTCAATTGCCCGCGAAGCCCCACGCCATATCCAAAAGGTCTCACGCTATGTTCTCAAAAAAGGTCTTACGCAGATTACGCGGATACGCAGATTTCCCTCTTCCCACGCAGCGTGTATTTCACAAGCCTTATGGAAACCATCCCCACGAATCCGGAGGATTCATTAGTATCCGTCCGAAAAAAGCCGACTTGATTATAGATTTTCAAGTCGGCATTAGCT
>CATZGB010000035.1 GCA_958418815.1 uncultured Bacteroidales bacterium
GCTAATGCCGACTTGAAAATCTATAATCAAGTCGGCTTTTTTCGGACGGATACACTTTTTCATATTTGTATAAATATTAGTTACATCATACGGATATGTCTTGCTTGATGTCAGATGGTTTGGGGATGGCCCAAGCCGATGTCAGTCAATGGGGCATACCCTAATACCAACTTGCGAATCTATTTGGCAAAGATACGCTAAAAAATGTAAACTTCCAAATAAAAACAGCTTTTTGTGTGGATTGAAGTGGCAAACCGCTGAAAATGTCACGTCTACATTCGGTATCACTCGCTATCTGTCACTGTAAGACAACATTTGGGATTCATTGTGTGGCAACAGAACGCGCCGCGTCTGCTGCCGGTCGGGGCAGCTGGCGCGGCGTGTCAGAGGGTGGTTATTCGGCCAGTGGATTCCAGCCTTGGGCCTTGATGGGGATTTCCGCGCCGTCGCGGGTGACGAGGGCGGCCCCGAGGGAGGGGGCTGTGATGTGGCCGATGACCTTGATGCCGGGGATTTTCTTGATTTCCTCGTGGGCGTGGAGCGGGACGGTGAAGAGCAACTCGTAGTCTTCGCCGCCGTTCATGGCGGCGGTGACGAGGTTCATGTTCAGTTCCTCGGCCATCAGGGCTGTCTGGTAGTCGATGGGGATGCGGTCTTCGTAGACGCGGCAGCCGACATCGGAGGCTTTGCAGATATGGAGCAGTTCGGACGACAGGCCGTCGGAGACATCCATCATCGAGGTGGGGATGATGCCGTGGCGGGCGAGGTTCTCGACCACGTCGCGGCGTGCCTCGGGCTTGAGCTGGCGCTCAATCAGATATTCCTTGCCGCCAAACTGGGGCACGAAGTCTTTCTGGCCGGCCGAGGCGACTTTCTCCCGTTCGAGCAGCTGCAGTCCCATGTAGGCCGCTCCGAGGTCGCCGGAGACACAGATGAGGTCGGTGTCCTTGGCTCCGGAGCGGTAGACGATGCGGTCGCGGGGGGCGTCGCCGATGGCTGTCACCGAGATCACCAGACCTGACCGGGAGGAGGTGGTGTCGCCACCGACGAGGTCGACTCCGTAGATTTCGCAGGCCAGGCGTATGCCGGCATACAGTTCCTCCATATGCTCGACGGTGAATCGGCGAGAGATGGCCAGCGACACCGTGATCTGGCGGGGATGGCCGTTCATGGCGTATATGTCGGAGAAGTTGACCACGGCGGCTTTGTAGCCGAGGTGTTTCAGCGGCACATAGGTGAGGTCGAAGTGTATCCCCTCGACCAGGAGGTCGGTGGAGACCAGCACGTCGGTGTCTTTGTATTCCATGACGGCGCAGTCGTCGCCCACCCCTTTGAGCGAAGAGGGGTTGCGCAGGGGGAAGTCGCGTGTCAGGCGGTCAATCAGCCCGAACTCCCCGAGGGTGGATATTTCTGTGGCTTTTTCGTCCATTTTGTGTCTGGGTTACTTGGAATGTCAGAGGCGGCCTACGAGTTCCTGCACGAGCATCTTGGTGACAGGCTCGGCGGTGATGGCTGCCTGCTGCACCTCCTCGTGGGTGGGCACCTGGGTGATGTCCTTGCCGCCGAGGTCGGTGATGACGGAGAGGCCGAACACCTCCATGCCGCCGTGGTTGGCGACGATGACTTCGGGGACGGTCGACATGCCGACGGCGTCGCCGCCGATGATGCGGAAGTATTCATATTCGGCGGGGGTCTCGAAGGTGGGTCCGGTGGTGCCGACATACACGCCGTGCATCAGCCTGATGCCTTTCTCCTGGGCGATCTGGTCGGCGATGGCCACCAGGCGTTTCGAGTAGGCTTCGGTCATTGCGGGGAAGCGTGTGCCCAGCTCGTTGTAGTTCTTTCCGCGGAGGGGATTCTCGGGGAAGAGGTTGATGTGGTCTGTGATCACCATGACGTCGCCGACGAGGAACTCTTTGTTCATTCCGCCTGCGGCGTTTGACACGATGAGGGTCTCCACGCCCAGGGCGCGCATCACGCGGACGGGGAAGGTGACGGTCTTCATGTCATATCCCTCGTAGTAGTGGAAACGGCCCTGCATGGCCATCACGCGCTTGCCGGCGAGCGAGCCGAAGATGAAGTTGCCGCTGTGGCCTTCGACGGTCGAGACCGGGAAGTTGGGAATCTCGGAGTAGGGGATGACGGTCTTGTCCTCGATGAGGTCGGCGATGGGGCCGAGGCCTGTGCCGAGGATGATTGCGATTTTGGGCATGTCGCTCACTTTCGAGCGGAGGAATTCTGCTGTCTGGTTGATTTTTTCTAACATGGGATGTAAGATTAACCGGTAAATGTTATGTCCCGTGCCGGTTTTCCAGAGGCGGGACTTATGTTGAAACGTCGGGGAGAGTTGGTTGGTTCGGTCGGTGTGGGATGGCTGGTCACCTTATGGAGTTGAGCAGCAGTTTCTGCAGCTCGTCGTCGAAGGTGTCGACGTTGTGTGGGTCGAACTTGACTTTCACAGGGAGATAATAGGCGCAGTCTTTCAGCTCCTGGGGGAAGTAGGGGTTGTTGATCAGGCGTACTGCGTCTTTTTCGGTGGTTATCAGCAGTTTCCGCTCGCCATCCATTTCGTTGAAGCGACGCAGGAGGCTGTCGAGGTCGCGGCGGGTGAAGTTGTGGTGGTCGGGATACTGCCTGACTTTCACTTTCGCGTGGAACCCGCGCAGGTGTCTCACGAATGGCTTGGGGTTGGCGATGCCGGAAACTGCCAGGATGGAGTCTGTCTCTGTCAGCCAGCTCAGGTAGGGGGGCTGCAGGGCTTCGTCGGGAAAGAGGGGCTGGAGCGGGGAGTATTCGACAGCCGAGAAGAACAGTCCCTGGTAGGGGAAGAGTTTGAGGCTGTTCTTGAAGATGCGGTACTCGATTGCCTTGAGCCTCTCGGGGCATTTGGTGACCACCACCATGTCGGCGCGGTAGATTGCGCCCATCGGTTCGCGCAGCCGTCCGTAGGGGAGGAGCGAGTCTGAGAAGACGGGGGCGTTGAAGTCGGTCAGGACTATCGAGACGGTAGGCTTGACATATCTGTGCTGAAACGCGTCATCGAGCACTATCAGGTTGATTTTAGGGTCGATGCGCAGCAGCTCCTCGATTCCGGCGCAACGGTCTTCGCAGACGGCCACGGATATGTCGCGACCGAATTTCTGGTAGATCTGGTATGGCTCGTCGCCGATGTCAAGGGGGGTGGAGCGGCGGGTGGCAAGCACGAAACCTTTGGTCTTCCGCTTGTAGCCGCGTGATATCATGCCGATGCGGTATTTGAATTTCAGCAGGTCGAGGATGTACTCGACGTGGGGGGTCTTGCCTGTGCCGCCGACGGCGAGGTTGCCCACCACCACTACCGGCACGTCAAACTCGCGCTGTTTCAGGATGCGCCACTTGAACATCAGGTTGCGTATCCCTACCCCCATGCCGTACAACTTCGACGCGGGGAGAAGCAAGAGGTTGGATATGAGTTTGTTTTTTGTCACTGCAAGGTCATCGGCATCATGCGGGCCTGTACGGGCTCAAGGTTCTGGATACGTTTCAGCTCCATGTAGACGGGGTAATATTCCCCGAGCTCCTCGCGGAGGGCGTTGGCTTTGACCTGGGTGGGCATCTCGGCGATCACGTCCCAGAATGATTTCTCGACGTCGGGGTAGACCACCACCTGGTATTTGCGGTAGTTCATCCGCTTGGCGAGCGCCTCGATGGTGGCGTCAAGTCCGCCCAGCTCGTCTACAAGTCCGATCTTGAGGGCTGTCTTGCCGTCCCAGACGCGTCCCTCGCCGATGGCCTTGATGGAGTCCTGGGGGATGTGGCGTCCTTCGGCGCAGCGTGAGGTGAAAAGCTCGTAGCCGCGGTTTATCGATGACTGCAGGCGGTCGGCCTGGTAGGGGGTGGCGGGCTCGACCAGCGAGGGGAACGCGCCGTTGGCGTTGGTGGTGACAATGCCGAAGTTGACCCCCAGCTTGTCGTTGAGGAGCTGTTTGGCGCAGGGAATCATACCGAATATGCCGATGGAGCCGGTGAGGGTGAAAGCCTCGGCGTAGATTTTCTCGGCGCCTGATGAGATGTAGTATCCTCCCGAGGCGGCGTAGTCGCCCATCGAGACGTAGAAGGTCTTGCCTTTCGACTTGAAGACCTCGAGGGCATGCCAAATCTGCTCGGAGGCGTAGGCCGAGCCGCCCCCTGAGTTGACACGCAAGACGAGCGCCTGGATGTCGTCATCCTTGGCGAGCTCGAGTATGTCGGGGACCACCTGGCTGGCGGAGATGCCTCCGTTGCCGTTGTCGGTGATGTCGCCGCAAGCGTAGTAGACGGCGATTTTGTTTTTGTCTTTCTTCTCGTGGGGGGCTTCCAACGAGGCGTTGTAAGTCGCGTAGTCGACCATGCGGAGGTCTTTGCCGGGCTTGACGTTGGTCAGGCCTTTCAGCTCCTCCTCGACTTCGTCGGCGTATTTGAGTTCGTCGACCACCTTCATGTCGACAAGGCGCTCGGCTGAGTCAAACGCCACCAGTGAGTCGGCCCACTGGTTGACGGTCTCCACTTTCACGCTCCGGTTCTCGGCGATTCGTGAGGCGATTCCTCCCCAGATGCTGTTGCTGAAGTGTTGTATCATCTCGCGGTTGGCGTCGCTCATATTCTCGAGGATGTATGGCTCGACGGCGCTCTTGTAGGTGCCGACCTTGAAAATCTGCATCTCTACCCCGACTTTGTCGAGCAGCCCTTTGAAGAAGGGGATGGCGCTGGCGAGGCCCCTGATGTCGACGCTGCCTACTGGGTTGAGGTACAGGTAGTCGGCGCATGAGGCCATATAGTAGTCGCCCTGGGTGTAGCCGTCGGCGTAGGCCAGGATCCATTTGCCAGACTTCTTGAAGTCGGCCAGGGCGCGGGCGATGGCCTCGCGGGTGGCCAGTCCGGCGGCAGAGCCGTCACATTTGAGGTATATCCCCTCGATGCGGTCGTCATCCTTAGCGGCGTTGATGGCGCGCAGTATGTTGGCGAGGGTCTGTGCGTCGGGGGTCTTGTTGAGCACGGCCTCGAAGTCGCGGGGACTGTGGCGTTCCTCTATGGTGGAGTCGAAGCATATCATCAGCACTGACTCGTCCTCGACGGATGTGTTGGCTGACTGGGAGCTGACGAGCGCTGACGCGGCAGTCCCGATGACAACGGCGAATCCGACGACTACCAGGAGCATCATCGAAATCCAGAACCCGGCGATTGCGCCGAGCATAGATATGAAAAAGTTTTTAAGCATAAGACCGTGCTGAAATCATACAATGATTAGAGGCCATCCCGCGTTGTGAGGGGGCTTCTTGCGGTTGTCGGTCCGTCATGGACGGAAAAACTACTGCAAAAATAACTCAAAACTCCGTCATTCACAAATAATGGCGGGTTTTTCTTGAAAATTTGCATTTCGCCGTTGAATATCCTGTGGCGGGCGGCCTGGCAGGTGGCCGGCTCTGATGTGAGGGGGTAAACGCAAACATCCTGCCGCTGTGAGGCGGCAGGATGTCTGCGGGGGATGCCCGCTGGTCTTCCGGTTGGGCTGTGGCCCTTGAGGAAGTGTTATTTGAGGATGCCCTGTACTGCGTCGTTGGGGACCATCTGCTCCTGGAAGGTGTATGCGCCGGTCTTGGGCGACTTCACCATCTTGATTACCTTGGAGTAGGTACGGCCTTCGCCTTTCTGCAGCGATGCAACGGTTTTCTTTGCCATATCTGGTTGTGATTAAGGATGTTAGATTTTATTTGATTTCCTTGTGAACGGTGACGCGCTTGAGGATGGGGTTGTATTTCTTCAGCTCAAGACGTTCGGTAGTGTTCTTGCGGTTCTTGGTGGTGATGTAGCGGGAAGTGCCGGGCATTCCGCTGGCCTTATGTTCGGTGCATTCGAGGATTACCTGCACGCGATTGCCTTTAGCTTTCTTTGCCATTGTAGTTTAGAGGTCTAATGTTTTGATGTCAGTTAAATAACCCTTTTCATTCGCCTGCTTGAGGGCGGCGTCGAGGCCCATCTTGTTGATGGTGCGGAGGCCGGCGGCAGAGACGGTCAGGAGGATCCAGGTGTCTTGTTCCACCCAGTAGAACTTGCGGTTGAAAAGGTTCACATTGAAGCGACGCTTGGTGTGGCGCTTCGAGTGCGATACGTTATTACCTGTAATCGCTTTTTTGCCTGTAATCTGACAAATCTTTGACATGGCTGTTTATTGTGATTTCTTGATTAATACGTAGTTGCGTGGCCGCCATCTCAATTCTCATATCACCCGGAGCTGCATCTTTCTCCCGGCTTTCAAGGAGGTGCCACAAAACAGAGTGCAAAGTAAGTGATTTTTTTCGGGATGGGCAAATTTTTCGGCAAAAAAGTTGCCGAACTTCTTTGTTTTGACCTGTTTGCGGGTGGCAGGGATGGCGGCGCGGCGGCGGGTCACTTGTAGCGGGCCCAGCGGATGAGGTCGCGCAGGGATGGTTTCTTGCCGTACATGAAGATGCCTATGCGGTAGATCTTGGCCGCAATCCAGACCATGCCGAGGAACGACAGGTATAAGAGGCCGACGGCAAGCCATATCTCCCAGGATGGTATGCCGAAGGGCACGCGCATCAGCATCACCATGGGGGAGGTGAAGGGGATGACCGAGGTCCAGAACGCCAGGGTGGAGTTGGGGTCGGAGCCTGCGGTCATGCCGACGATGAGCCCCACGATGATGGGGAGGATGGCGAAGGAGGTGAGCTGCGATGCGTCCTGCACGTTGTCGACGGCCGACCCGATTGCGGCGAATATCGAGGCGTAGAAGAGGAATCCGCCGATGAGGAAGATGAGGATGAAGCCGAAGAGCTTGGCGATGTAGCCAACGGAGCTGAACAGGGATATGGCGTTGAGCAGGTCGGGGTCAAGCGTGTCGGTGCCGGCCGAGAGGCTTCTGGTGTCGAGCATTGCCACTTGCTGGCCTACCTCGGCGGGAATCAGGAGGGGCAGCAGGAAGGCGGACATCGCGCACAGCAGCGCGCCCCAGATGACGATCTGCACCACGGCGACAAGTCCCACACCGAATATCTTGCCGAGCATCAGGTGGATGGGCTTGACCGAGGAGACTACGAGTTCAAGCACGCGGTTGTTCTTCTCCTCGATGATGGAGGTCATGACGAGCTGGCCGTACATCAGCAGGAACATATATAGGAGGAAGGTCATGAACATGCCGATGCCGAATGAGAGGGCCGACGAGGTCGCCTCGCCCGCGCCTGTCTCGTCGACGCGTATTGTTTGGAGGTTGACCTCCACGTTGGTCTCGTCGAGAATCTGCTGGAGGTTGTCGATGTCGTAGGCTTTCATCCTCTGGTCGCGTACTGCCTCCTTGATGAGGTTGCGGATGGCGCTTTCGGTCTCGACCGAGCCTCCTTCGTGGAGAAACAGCATGGCCGACGACGGCCGCGCCACGATGTCGGCTGGAATCGACAGGACCCCGTAATAGCCTGAGTCGTGTATCGCGGAGTCGGCCGACGCGGAGGATGTGACGAATGTGAGGTGGTCGAGTCCGGCGTCCTGGAGGACGGGCATTACCACGCCGCTCTGGTCACACACGGCTATTGTCTTGTCAGACGGGGTGGAGAATATGGCGATGAGAGCCGGAAGGGCCATCATCAGCAGCATCAGCAACGGCATCAGAAGCGTTGTGACGATGAAGCTTTTCTTGCCGACGCGCTCCATAAACTCGCGGCGGACGATTATTCCGAGATTATTGTTCATTGTTCTTGACGGTGTGGATGAAGATTTCGTTCATTGAAGGCATGGCGCGGTCAAAGCTGACCAGGTCGACCGAGCCGTTGGCGAGCGATATTGTCTCGCGGATGGTCACGTCGGGCTGGAGGAGCAGCCGGGCGTTGGTCACCGGAGAGTTCACCTCCTTCTCAAAAGTGTGGTCGACCACCCGGTCGCCAAGCGCGGCCAGGAGGGCCTGCGGGTCACCCTCGAATGACAGGCGGTAGCGTCCGCGCCCCATTCGCTGGCGTATTTCGGTCACGTTGCCAGAGAGGATGTTGTGGGAACGGTTGATGAGGGTGATGTTGTCGCAGAGGGTCTCCACGCTGTCCATGTTGTGGGTGGAGAAAATCACGGTGGCTCCCTCGTCGCGCAGACGTAGGATCTCGTTCTTGAGCAGGTCGGCGTTGATGGGGTCGAAGCCCGAGAACGGCTCATCGAAAATAAGCAGTTTCGGACGGTGAAGCACCGTGACGATGAACTGCACTTTCTGGGCCATGCCTTTCGACAGTTCCTCCACCTTGCGGTTCCACCAGTCTGAGATGCCGAAGCGGTCAAACCATTTGCGCAGCTCGGCGGTGGCCTCCTTGGTCTTCAGCCCTTTGAGCCTGGCGAAGAAAAGGGCCTGGTCGCCCACGCGCATCTTCTTGTAGAGGCCCCGCTCTTCGGGGAGGTAGCCGATGTTGACCACATCGTCGGCCGTCAGGGGGTGGCCGAGAAACTCGACGCTGCCGCTGTCGGGAGCGGTGATATGGTTTATGATGCGTATCAATGTGGTCTTTCCGGCCCCGTTGGGACCGAGCAGGCCATATATCGAGCCCTCGGGGACCGAGAGCGACACGTCGTCGAGGGCGACATGGTTGGTGTAGCGTTTGCTTACGTTGTTTACTTTGAGAATATCCATTGGATGAACGGGATGATTGGCTGTTACGGGATATTAGAGTGCAAAATTGGGAAAAAAGTTGCATAAAACTGTGAAAAAAGATTGGCTTATTTTGCCGGAGAGTGTAAAAGTGAGTATTTTTGTGGTAATAAAAGCAATGTCTGCGTCTTGTTTAAAACCGTCATTTGCCGGAGCATTGATTGTGATGGCTGTCTCCCTGTTGTTGCTGGCGGGCTGCAAGTCGTCGCGTGTCACTTCAAGGCGTGGCGGCTCTGGCCGGGTCATTCCCGTCGAGGGGCGGTTTGACCTTGAGGATTACACCAAGGGGATAAGCGACCCGATGGCCAAGGCATTAATCAGCGAGGCCCAGGAATGGATCGGCACCAGGTATCTTTATGGAGGAGACTCCAGGGATGGCACCGACTGCTCGGGTCTTGTGATGAGGGTCTACGGAGATGTCTGCGGGGTCAAAATCCCGCGGTCGACCCGCGAGCAGGTGAGATACTGTACCAAAGTGGCCCGCAACAAGATGCAGCCTGGCGACCTTGTGTTTTTCGGACAGGAAAAGGATGACGACAAGGTGTCGCATGTCGGGCTGTACATCGGGGAGGGAAGGATGATTCATGCCTCCTCAAGCCGGGGGGTGATGGTAAGCGGCTTTGACTCCGGTTATTGGGCCGACCGTTATTTCACCGGGGCCCGCGTGGAGGGTGCGCCTATGGCGTACGCCAATGTGAAAGGTGGCAAAAGAGGCCGCAAGAATGATGCCGGACTTCCCGAAGCTCCAGCCATCCCGGCAGCCGCGACTCCTGAGCTTCAAGGTATGCCAGGTTTCCCCGAGGTCGCGTCGCAGCCGGTGGCGGTTTCTGGAGAAGTGGCGGCTCAGCCTGCACAGCCATCTTCCCCGACGGCGGCAACTGCTTCCGCCCCGTCTGCATCGACCATAGACCTGCTTGATTTGATAATCAACCAAAAGGTAGATTCAATATTCACCAGTCAGTTTGCCGACTGACCGCCAAATATCATTGTGATGAATTTTGCGACTATAAGCCGGGCATTGCTCGCCGAGAAGCCGGAGGTCATCGTGTCCGGCCAGAAGCGCATACAGAGCCTTGACGTGATCAAGCTGCTGAGTTTCATAGGGGTGCTTGCTATTCATTGCGCATCGGAGTTGCAGCCACGTCCGTGGGGCTATGATTTGTGGACTATACGCAGGTTTGTGTGTTGTTGCGGAGTCATATCCATCCCGATGTTTTTCCTCGTCAGCGGTTATATGCTTCTCGGGCGTGAAAAATCAGGTTATGCATATGCGTTCAGAAAAATATACAGGCTTTTGCGTGCGTCGTTTGTCATGTATGTTCTCATATTGCTGCTCAAATGGCTGATATGGGGTGAAGATATGATGATGACATCAGTGCCTCGACGATTCTTCCTAAATCTGCTTCAGATTGGTGATTACTCCCTGCTGTGGTTTGTCGGCGCAATGTGTGTAGTGTATCTGGTCTATCCTTTGATCAACAAGGTTTACAGAAAGAAAGACGTGGCATTCCTGTGGCTGTGTGTGTTCCTTGTGGGGCTGATGACATTTTTTTTCTTCTTTAATTTCATATGGCCGAGAATAGGCTGCCTGAGAGAGTTCTGCATATGCCAGACTTTCAGGCTCTGGAACTGGATAGGATATTTTTGTCTTGGGGGACTGGTAAAACGATACCGGGTATTTGACAGGCTGGGCCGGTTGCCATTGATTTTGGTCTTGTCTGGCCTATGTTTCCTGATGTTGAATGCGTTTGCCGTGTGGCGAGGACTGCCATGGGTTGAGTATGGCTATTCCTCTATGCCGGTGATGGTTCTCGTGATTGCAGTTTTCTCCTATGTGATGAGGCTGAATATTTACAATCCGTTAATGTCGGAGTTGGCCGGGGTCTTTCTGCCCGCATACTTGTTGGGGCCGATATTCATGTATATGCTTGTGGAGCATATGTTGCTGTTGCCCGAGTGGGTCGGGACGCTGGTATTTGTGGCGGTAAATGCCGTCTTGGCGTTGGCTGCCGGCTGGCTGTTGATGAAGGTGCCCGGAGCAGGGAAACTGTTGAGGCTCTGACGGGAGCCCTTTACTGCGGGGCCCGGTACTTGCCCTCCTCGCTGTCGTTGAGGATTGAGAGGTAGGAATTGTAGCGCGACTGGGCGATGCGGTTCTCCCCGATGGCGCGCAAGACGGCGCAGCCGGGTTCGTGGGTGTGGGTACAGTCGCCGAAACGGCATCCCGCCGACTCCTTGAATATCTCCGGGAAATAATGTGACACCTCGTTGGCAGCCATCTCGATTGTGCCGAAGCCGCGCACGCCCGGAGTGTCTATTATCCAGCCGCCGAAGGGGAGGGGGAACATCTCGGAGAAAGTGGTGGTGTGTATTCCCTGGTCATGCACGTCGGAGATTGCCGCCGTCTTGAGGTCGAGTCCGGGAATCAGGGCGTTTATGAGGGTTGACTTACCGACTCCCGAGTTGCCTGACACAAGGGTGGTATGGTCGCGAAGGGCATCCCTCACCTTGTCGAGCCCTTCGCCGGTTATCGACGACACCTCTATCACCCGGTAACCTATCGAGCGGTAAAGGTAGGCCACTGCTTCAAGAAGCTCGCGGTCTTCGGGGCTGTCGAGCAGGTCGGTCTTGTTGATGACCAGTGTGGCCTCCACCCGGTAAGCCTCGGCGGTGGCGAGGAATCGGTCGATGAAGTTGGTGGAGGTGGTGGGATGTTTTAGCGACACCACGAGCATTGCCCCGTCGAGATTGGCCGCCAGAATGCTTGCTTCCTTCGAGAGGTTGCTGGCCCGGCGGATGATGTAGTTGCGTCGGGGCGTGATGGCCGTTATGTAGGCCGACCCGTCGGGATTGACCAGCAGGGTCACCCTGTCTCCTACAGCCACCGGGTTGGTGGTGCGTATCCCTTTTAGGCGGAAGTTGCCTTTCACCTTGCAGGGGATTGTCTCACTTGCGGAAGAGAGGCCGTCAGCGTTGTCTGCCGGATCGGTCAGCACGTCATACCACGAACCGGTGTTTTTTATCACCAGCCCTTCGCGTGTCAGGCCGTCGGCCTGTGGCTGCTTTTTATTTTTGGGTTTGGCCATCTGTCAGTAATGGTAAATTTTGTCGCGTCAGCGGGTTTCCGGTAGGGAAACACCTCACACGGCTGCAAAGTTACGAAAAAATCTGTTAAAAACGTTAATTCATAAAATCTTGAACTATAACCGATTGCGAAACGTTATTATTTCTAAAGAGTGAAAATGTGTCACTATAATTAGGTTGTTTTCAAAAAATTACATAATTTTGTGGCGCAATCGTATTCAAATGAATCATTTGTGACTCTTTTTCGCAGGCGGTTTTCCGCCGGCAATGTATAACCGTTTAATTCAACTGACAATGAACGCAGAAGCAATTGGAACCTGGGCCGGCCTTGT
Organism: uncultured Bacteroidales bacterium; assembly: GCA_958418815.1. Lineage (GTDB taxonomy): Bacteria > Bacteroidota > Bacteroidia > Bacteroidales > Muribaculaceae > UBA7173. The sequence goes on from CATZGB010000035.1 coordinate 12,073, forward strand.
CTGGACCGCCCTCAATGACAAAGATGTCGTGGTAGGTCTGAAGCAGCTTAAGAAAGAAACCAAGCTGAAAGACAAGGAAGTGTTTGCGGCCATCGGCTGGCTTGCCCGCGAGGGGAAAGTCGACGTGCAGCCCAATCCTGACGATGCGAAGGATTTCCTCTTCACCCTTGTCCAGGACAAATAATCTCAGACCATACAATGGCCAGTCAACGGCCTTGACCCTATAAAAAGCCCGGGGACGCTCCTGAAAAAGAGCTGTCCCCGGGCTTTTGTTTGGAGTGACGCAGGCGGCCTATTGATTCATATGGCCGAGACGTCAGGGCCTGCGCAGAATGTAGGGGCAAGGTGATTTCATCGCCACCGGTGATGACTCCTGCAATTGCCGCAGAGTCTCTACGGCCTGCGCGAGGGTGTCGGTGGTGGATGCCGCCACATAATATGTCTGGTCGCGGTCAATCAGCAGCCGCCCGTCGTCGTAGCCGCTGTCGCGCAGCCTGTCAAGGACCGACATGGCGTTGAATTTCTGCTTGAAAGTGGCCACGATGACATTGTAGCGCGACGCGGCTGCCACCGGCGGGTCAAGCTTGACAGTGTTGACATAGACCCCCTTCATCGGTATGGAGTCGCCGTTGAAGACCGCGCGAGGTATGGCTTCTTCCCGGGCCATGTTGAGGATTTCCTCCTCGGTGTAGCCCTCGTTTTGCTTCTCTACGGCAGCCTGGTAGGCTTTCTTGTAGTTTTCCTCCGAGGTCTTGCAGCAGTGGAGCGTCACCGCCGCTACGGCCAGCAGGATGGTCTGGATAAGTCGTTTGTGATTAACCATTGTGATAGTCATATTTTTAAAGAACCGAGTTCGATTACCTCAAGGTTGCAGGGTGTCGGCCCGTCGATGTCGAGCTTCACGAGAGTGCGCTTCGACTGCCATCCGTGGTGGCCGGCCGCCCCGGGGTTGATGTGCAGGCAGTCGAGTGTCGGGTCAAACATCACCTTGAGTATGTGGCTGTGGCCGCAGATGAACAGCCGTGCCCCCGCGTCATGCAGCATCTGGGTTATCCCAGGCTGGTAACGCCCGGGATAACCGCCGATGTGGGTCATGAAGACATTGACCTCCTCCACTTTGAACTGCTGTATCGAGGGGAAATAGCGGCGGGTCTCGCCATAGTCTATATTGCCATGGACGGCACGCACCACCGGGCAGACCTCTTCGAGGCGGCGGATGACATCGACGCAACCGATGTCTCCGGCGTGCCATATCTCGTCGCAGTCGCGGAAGTGGGTGGCGAAACGCGCGTCCCAGCAGGAATGGGTGTCGGAAAGTATGCCTATTCGTTTCAATTCAGGAGTTTTTTTGCGGTTCAGAAATTCTGCAGCACCATCACCTGGCGCGGGGCGAATGTCATCTGCTCGGCGATGGTGACATCCTCGCCGGAAATTATGTCGTGGAGGCGTGTGCCGTAAGGAAGAATCTCAAGAGTGCGCTCCATCGTGACGGTCAGCGGACGTGTGGTGCCGTTCATCAACACTGTCACCTCCTTGTCGCCAAGCTTGCGGCGGTAGACATACATGCCGTTCTGGGGCATGAAATGCTTCAGCGACCCCTTGGCTATCACTTCGTTGGCCTCGCCCCGGCGCCAGTGGAGAAGTTTCGACATATAGTCCCAGGCTTCGTTCTGGAGGGGGGTGCGTCCCTCCGGGGTGAAGGCGTTGATGGTGTCGCCGGGGAATCCGCCGGGGAAATCGCGTCGCACATAACCGTCTGAGCCTTCCTTTGATCCGTTCATCAGCAGCTCGGTGCCGTAGTAAAGCTGAGGTATGCCGCGTGAGGTCAGCAGGAATGTCACAGCCTGTTTCCAGGAGCCGAGCGAGTCAGGCTCGGCCAGCAGGAAGCGGTCAGTGTCGTGGTTGTCGAGGAATGTCAGCACCTTCTGGGGATCGGGATAAAGGAAATCCATAGCCAGGTGGTCATAGAGATGGTTGAGTCCGTTCCAGGGATCGGTCTCCTCGTCGAAGTACTTGTGGCCGTTGATGGAAATCAGGAAATCCATGACGGTGGGCAGCTCGGTCTCGCGCGGATTGAGGCGGTTGCCCTTCTGCCAGAAAGCCGAACCGGCCTCGTTGCCATACCAGCATTCGCCAACGATATTGAAGTTGGGGTATTCGGCCAGGATGGCTTTCGCCCACGACGCCATCCCCTCGAGGTCGGCATAGGGGTAGGTGTCCATCCTTATGCCGTTGATTTTTGAAGACTCAATCCACCATATGGAGTTCTGTATCAGGTATTTCATCAGATGGGGATTGCGCTGGTTGAGGTCGGGCATCGCCGTCACGAACCATCCGTTGACCGTGTGGTCGAGGTCATAGTCAGAGACATAGGGATCATGGATGGTGGAGAGTCGGAAGTTGGTGGTCTCGGTGCCCTCGGGGTGGTTGAACCAATCTTTCGACGGCTTGTCGGCAATCCAGGGATGGTTGAGGCCGGAGTGGTTGAAAATCATGTCCATCACCACCTTTATGCCCCTCTTGTTGGCCTCGGCCACAAGCTCTTGCCACTCCTCGTTGGTTCCAAAGCGCGGGTCGATGCGGTAATAGTCGGTTGTGGCGTAGCCGTGATAGCTTCCGCCGGGCATGTCATTCTCCAGCACCGGGCAGCTCCAGATGGCCGTCACTCCCAGCGAGTCGATATAGTCGAGATTGTCGATTATGCCGCGTATGTTGCCTCCGTGGCGGCCATTGGGGTCGGTGCGGTCGGCAGTGATGGGGTAATCCAGCCCGTCGAGAGCCTTTGCGGCGTCCATGTCGCCCTGGGCGAAGCGGTCAGGCATCAGCAGATACAGCACGTCGGATGCGTCGAACCCGACATACTCCTCACCCTTGCGGGTGCGCTCCTTGAGTTCGTAGGGTACGACGGCCTTGCGCCCATTGAGGTTGAATTTCAGATCAATCGTGCCGGGCTTTGCCTGAGGGGTGATGTCAAAGTAAAGCAGCTTGTAGTTGGGGCTGTCGAGGGATATGGCTTCCTTGAGGGTCACGCCGGGATAGTCGGCTGTCACATCGGCGGCAGCTATGCCGGGGCCTGTGACCATCACCTGCAGCGATGGGTCTGCCATCCCTGCCCACCAGCAGGGTGGCTCGACATTGGTGACAACCGGGGCTTTCTTGGCCCCGAAAATGCTCGCGGCTCCCGCGAGCAGGCTCAGTGAAATCATGGCCAGTCGTTTCATGGGGTTTTGGTATGGATGTAAGTTAAAGATATGCTCATTGTCGCGTGTCATTCTACGGGTGTCAGCCTGACAAGGTCGAGCAGCACCATGTTTGAGCTTGGATCGGCATATACCGGTGAAGGCTGGTAATAGCGCAGCTCAAGATGGTTTGTCCCTTTCTCGAGGTTGACAATCAGGTAATTGCTCCAGGCTGTCATCTCCTGCCATGAGTCGCCTTTGCGGGCCTTGGCGGAGTTGAGCTGAGGAAACACCAGTATGCCCGCCTCGCGCCCGTTGGCCCGCAGGCTGCGCAGGGCCAGTTTGCGCTGTCCGTTGACCACCCCCAGTCCGTTGGCGTAGTGGACATCCACAAGATACTGTCCCTTTTCGGGCGATTCGAAATCAAAACCGATGTTGCGGTTCTTGAACCGGTTTGACTCCACGAACTTCGACGCGAGGCTTTTGTCTTCCAGCACCTTGGTGCCGGTCTTGGCCAGCGAGGAGGCGTAGATGGTGTGGCGTTGTCCTTGGGGGAGGTAGAGGTATGGCTTGCTGCTGAATCCAGACAACTCGCTGTCGACCAGCGTTGTGAACTGCACCACGGCGAGTCCTTGCGCGTCATACAGACGGTAGTTGTCACGGAAAATCTCTTCCTGCATCACCCCGTTGATATAAACCAGTCGGCACTCCCCGCCGCCATTGTCGAGATACTCCTCCACCTCCTCGGTGAGGGTGTGGGGCGGGAGTGACGGCGGAAGCTTGCCGGGAGTGATGACAGCCTCGCGCATGGATGTCCAGTCGGCCGTCGGGGGCAACGGCGCCGGCATCTGTTGCTCCTTCTCGGTGACGAAACCGGGATCGGCCGACGCGCCGGCGAGTGTGATTGAGATCTGATGCCGGCCCTTGAGCGACGCGGGGAAGAAAGGGTCTGACGGCTTGCCGTCGATAGTGAATGTCGAAATGGCCTTGCCGGTGCCGGTGATCTTGATGTCGAGTGTCGCGTCGCGGTAGCGCAGGTTGCCGATGGCCTTCTCTCCTGGCAGGTTCTCGGGGACATATGGCGTGAAGAAAACGCCGTCGCGGCTGTATCTCATCCCGAGCAGAGCGCGGGTGATGAACACCGTGAATGTCGAGCGGAAGGCCGGCACCCTGTGGCGGAAGCCGAGCAGACGTTGCCCCTCGATTGCGAGCAGGTCACCGACAGCCTTGGAGTAAGCCGCCTCGTTGCCCCGGCTGGCGGCGGCAGCGGTCCAGGCGGTCTGCAACAGTGTGGCCGGGATTTCCTCCCTGACTTCGCCGCTTGCCGGGGGAAGCTGCGGCTGGTAGAGCGACACCCCGATCGGGCCGGTCGGGGTCTTGCGGATGATAGCGTCGGCCATCGCGTCGGGAAAGACCCCGGCGATGACAGCCACGGCCTGGGCGAGGTTGTCGGTCGACTGGAGGGTGAGGGGTGAGGTCGGCACCCCGTAGGCTGTCGCGCTCAGATAGCCCATGTTGGGAATCCACATCAGGTTTTTCATCCCATCGACAATGCTGTCGCAGTGGAGCCCCAGGCGGCTCATCGCCGCCGCGTAGGCGACATTCACTGCCAGGGTCGACTGCTGGAAGATTTCCGAGGGGCCCATCCATTCGGGGAAAATCCCGCTTCCGGCGGCCATATAGCGGGGGACACCGGTGAAAAGCCCTGTCGCCGGGTTGCGGCTTATCCTCGTGTCGGAAGTTATCACGGCTTTCGCCGTCTGGTCTACTGTCCTCTCCCAGCGGGAGTCGCCCGAGGCCATTGAAAGCTCAGTGGCGGCCAGTAGCCACTCGGCGTTGGAGTTGACGGCGGGCCATCCCAGGGAGCGGGTCTCCGACGGAACCACGATGCCGTTTCTCAGGCGGCTTTCCAGCGCTGTGATGGCCGAGTCGTTCTGCACCGGGTTGAGGAAAATCTCGTAGGGGGTCATCACCGTGTAGCGCGCCGTCGGAGGATGTGAGGCCTCGAGGCGGTACAGGAAATCAAGCAGGGGATGTGTGGATGAGAATGTCATGCTTCCCGGGGGGATTCTCCCCGCCGTGATTGTGTCAAGGACATTGCCGCAGACCCTGACCTGCATGACGGAGTCAGACATGGCCCTCAGCACCACCCCGTCATGGAGGTCGATGCTGTCAGGCCAGATGTCGTAGGCTTGGGTGTGGGCGATCGGGTCGACACGGCGCGAGGTGTCGTCATGGCAAGATGTCATGGCGAAGACCCCCGCGATGGGCGCCAGAAGTAGCGCGGCGCGGGATATGACGTTTGACAGATCGCTCAATTGGCTGTGGGCATTTACGTTATACAGCGGAGACGTGGTCGCCCCCGCTGTATAGATAACGTTTAAAAATGGGAATTAGTGGATTATTTCTTTATTTTCTTGGCTATTTCCTTGGGGATGGCATCCTTGTGGACGAGGATGTCGATGGTCTTGGCGTAGAAATAAGGCTCGGACACATAGAAATAGCCGTCATACACCTGGTTGGTGTCCCATGAGTTCCTGACCTTGTAGTAGCGGTTGCCCTTCTTGTCGCGGGCCGTGCCGATGATTTCCATGCCATGGTCGTCGGTGGTCTCCTGTGAGTCGAACATCTGCTGGCGCAGCTCCTGGGTGATTTCCATCTCGGGGACAGGCTCCTTGAAGTCGAAACGGGCGGCGGCGCGGTCTTTGTCGCTGAGCTTCACCCAGCGCGAGAGTTCCGAGCCTTCGAGGTCGGCGGCGTTGGTCTCCTTGGGCATCACGGCGTAGCCCTCATACCATTTGAAGCCCCCTTCGCTGACATCGGCGGCCCATACCACGGGGTAGCCCTTCTCGATGGCGTTGTCAACGACGGCTTTCATCTCCTCCATAGGCAGGTTGACCGACTTCTCCCAGATCCAGTTGTCAGGCACCTCGACGGCAAACTCCTCATAGAAGGGGTGGTGGGTGAACGAGGTGATTGACACGTAGTCGTCGACATTGACAGGCAGCGACTTGGCGTAGCTCTCGGGGGTGTAGGTCTTGCCGTTGACGGTGAAAGTCTCAGGCACCTTGCCGAGGTATGCGTCGAGGATGGCCTCGTAGCCCTTGCGCCAGGCGGTGGATATCTTTTTGTTGGGGTTGGCCTTGACAGCGTCGAGATATGCTTTCAGCACTGCGTCAAGCTCGCCATGGACATGCTTCTCCTCGCCATAGTTGAGACCGGAGTAGACCTCTTCGGGCACAGCGCCGTAACGTTTCCAGACGTAGGGCACGTCGAGGGCCGAGCCTCCGGCGGCGAAATGGGTCTGGCCGTACATGCGTATGTAGCGGTCGGCCTTCTCGAGGTAGCACTGGCGGACGGTGAACATCTCGCTCAGGTCGAGCGAGTCGCCTCCCTGGCGTAGAATCTCATCTTCGATGAATGATGTCGAGGCGAAACACCAGCAGGTGCCGCTCTTGTTCTGGTCCTTCACCGAGGTGTGGGGCAGCACCTTCACATCTATGAAGCCGAAGCCCACGGAGTCGGCGGCGAGGGTGTCAGACTCTTCGGCCACAGTCGCCAGGGCCGGGGCTGCGTGGCCTGTTTTCTCGAAATTGCCGTAAGCGGCGGCGCTGAGCGCCAGTGAAGCGGCCGCCAGTACGGCCAATGATGGCTGTTTCTTCATTGCAAGAGTGGTTGTTTTCACGCAAAAGTAGTAATAATGTTTCGGAAAGGCAAGCAAAGAGGGGAATTAAACGCCTGCTAACGCCTGTCGGGGGCGCGCGGAAAAGATTTTTGCGCAAAGGTTTGGCTATTAAACCAAAAATGCCTAAATTTGCAGGCCATTACTAAATGTCGCCCTACCAGCGACGTCACCCGAATCCAAGAAAACAATAACAACCCGCAGATAAAATGAAAAAAGACATCCATCCTTCCAACTATCGCAAAGTAGTTTTCAAAGATATGTCGAACGAGGAAATCTTCATCACCCATTCGACCGTCGCTGCCAAGGAGACTATCGAAATCGATGGCGAGACCTACCCCCTGGTGAAGCTTGAAATCACCTCATCCTCCCACCCCTTCTTCACTGGCAAGCAGAAGCTCGTCGACACCGCAGGCCGCGTCGACAAGTTCCTCTCCCGCTACGGCGACCGCAAGAAGAAGTAATCAATCACACGATATCACAGGCCGTCGCTGCCTCCAGGCTGCCCGGCCCCGAAAAAATAGAAGACCGCGCCATTGGCGCGGTCTTTATTGTTTTTTCCATCAGCCTGAAAGGTGTCGCGTGGAGGATGTGAACGTGGTGGCTGGAGGCTGCAGGCCTGCGGTCACACCGGGCGGTCGAGCGGGCTTGGGACAGGGGAGGAGCGACGCGCCCCGCGCCGGCGTGGTTCGGCGGCCTTTTTGCCCGCGTTCTTCTTGGCGGAGCTGCCGGGAGCAGTGGAGAAGATGGAGTCTGTGTCGGTTTTGCCGGATTTGTCAGTTTTGTCGGATTTGTCGGCGGGAAGATAGCGCGAGGCTCTTTCCTCCATCCTGATTGAGTCGATTGCCTGGATTGCAGCCGGAGCGGATGTGTTCCGGGGGATGGATGGGGTGGGGGAGCCGCACCGGCGGGTGAGGATGGCGGCCAGCAGGATGGCCGCTATCAATGTCATCAGCAGTATGGTGCCGCGAATCTCGCCATGGGTCATTGGTCTCATATGCCGGGAGTCTGTAGAGGGATTGGTCGCCGTGAGGTCACCAGATGTTGAAGCGGAATCCGGCCGAGGCTTCCAGCGAGATGTTGTTGGCGAGGAAGGTATGGGCCTTGTCGTAAACGATGTTGGTGTCGACATTGCCCACCACGCCGAAAAACCACCGCTTGTTGTGGTTGTAGATCAGCGACAGCTTGATGCGGTTGCTCAGGGAGAAGGAGGTGCGCTGGCTCGACATGTCGGTGATGTAGCCGTCGCGTATGCCGATTGTGGGGGTCTCAGATACCCCGAGGAGCCATCCCTTGCGGAAAACCCAGTTGTAGGCGTAGCCGATTTTTATGGCGTAGTTCTTGTTGCCGACGCGGTAGTGGTTGTCCCAGTCTGGCGGGAGGACGTTTGACTCGGGCTGGTCGTCAAAGACCCCCGTGAAATTCATGTCGTAGTTCTGCTGCCAGTATGAGAAGCCGGCATAGAGCGAGCCAGAGCTCTTGACCTGGATTTTGGAATAAGAGAAGGCGGCTGCCTGTGAGTACTGGCGGTGGTTGAAGAAGTAATAGAAGTTCAGCCCCCAGCTGTCGGAGTGGAATCCGTGGAAAGGGATATCGACCCGGCGGCTCTCCTCGGGGTAGCCCAGTCGGTCGATGGTCATATGGGAGTCATCACGGATGGTGTAAAATTCGGCCCCGAACAGTGAACAGTTGAATTGGAAATTGAAGCGTTTGCGCGCCCCTATGTCGGCGTTGAAGAATTTGCTGACATTCATGTCGTAGCCTACCGAGACGGCCATATAGGTCAGCCAAAGGCCCATGGAGGTTGAGGGGCGGGAGTCGAAGCCCATCCGGTAGTCGTTGGTGAACCTGAAGTCGTATGCGTCGAGCCAGCTGTCGGTCTTGAACTTGATGTTGAAGCGGTAGCCCGAGCCTTGCACATAAGTGGAGTCGTAGTTGTTGAAGAAGTGGTCGCCCCATCGGTATGTGTTGATGCAGAAACGGGGGAATTTGCCCCAAGACGCGATTGTGTCGAGGTTGAGGAACTCAGCCGAGGCCTGCTGTCCCCCCGCGATGAGCATCGCCAGCCATATGGCGGCCCCTGTCAGGAACGCCGCCAGGCGGCTCCTTTGGCCTCTCCCCTGGGATTGCGTATGTTGATGTGACGGATGGTTGGGCATAATCGGGTGCAAAGTTACGAATAATTGCGCTCTCAGTCCAACTCTTGCCTCGCATTAAGCTCCAATGAGGATGTGAAATAATCCAAAAAGGAAAACCAAAAAGGAAAACCGCGGCCTTCATTGCGGGCTGCGGTTTTCCTTTTTATGCGGTCCGGGGTAGGGGAGTGCCCTCCTCCGGAGGCGATGTTCCTGGGATAGCTTTATTTGATGACGAGCTTGCGGGAAAGCTTCTGGCCGGCAGCGTCAACTGACAGCACATAGATGCCTTCCTGGAGCGACGACGCGTCGAGGTCGAGGGTGTCGCCCGAGCCGTTGGCCGATGCCACGGCTGCTCCCTGCAGGTTGTAGAGCGAGCAGGAGAGGTTGTTTACGCCAGGGCAGCTCACCTCAAACTGCTTGCCGCCCTTGGCAACCACCATGAGGTTCTGGTCGGCGTTGTCGGCCAGGACGCTCTCGACAGAGGCGCTCATGACGATGGCCTTCTTCAGGCCGGCGAGGACGTTGATTTTGCCTGCTCCCCAGCGGTCGGTGTCGGTGGTGTAAGCATCTTTTACCGAGGTCTCGGCGATGATCTGCTGCACTTCGGCGGCGCGGAGACCGGGGCAGGCCTCAAGCCAAAGGGCGATGGCGCCAGATACGAAGGGGGTGGCCATCGAGGTGCCCTGCATGTAATACCAGGGGTAGGTGTTGTTGTTGGCTGTGGCTTTTGCCGACCAGCTTGTCTCTGCGAGGTTGCCGCTTGACACCCAGTAGCGGCTCACAGATGAGATGATCTGGGCACCGGGGGCGCACACGATGGGGAGCTGGCGGCCGTCTCCTGATTTTCCGTAGGAGGAGAATCCGGCGATGGAGCCAACGCCTTCACCGGCATTGTAGCTGTGGCGCATGCCGGAAAGCTGCGGTACGGTGGTGCGTGACACCCATGCGCCGACCGAGATGGTGTTGTAGCCGCAGGCCATTCCGTTGATGGAGCCTACGTCGGTGCCGGTGACGGAGCCGGTCCAGCCGGTCTGGTTGGCGAAGCGCACCTCGGCCTCTGAGTAGCCGTCGTATGCGTCACAGTAGCCGTTGATTCTCATGCCGGCCTGTCCGTCGATGGTGATGCCGAACACGACATCGCCGGTCTTGGACTGCACGGTGTTGCTCATATAGATGTTGAAGCGGTTGGTCGAGCTGTCGATGCCCCAGCGAACGCTGATGGATGTGCCGGTCTCGAAGTTATTGGCTATCACGGGGTCGCTGTTGGCGTTCCAGGTGAGGCTGCCGGAGGTGCCGGTGATTTCACGGGTGGAGACTGCTTTCCTCGACACCTTGTCAAACAGCACGAGCTGCGCGGTGAAAGGCTTCTCATCGTTGTTCCAGAACTCGGCCGAGTACATTGTCCGGGCCTTTGCGTTGTCTGAGGCGGGCACGATGGAGGTGCGCAGGGTGGTTGCGCGGGTGAATTCCCTCTCCACTGACATCTGTGAGCCACCCTCGTTGCCGGCAGCCACTACTATGATCGCGTCCTGGGCGCGTGAGTCGAGGTAGCGGTTTACGGTCTCGCGCGGGTCATGGCTTCCTCGGTTGTGGCCCAGCGAGAGGTTGACGATCACTGGACGGCCTTCGCTTTTGGCGCGGTCGATTACAGCTCCGATGCCGGCGTTGATCGACGCGTCGTCGAATGAGCCGCAGCCGACGAGGATGTCTGCGTCGGGGGCCACGCCGTAGTAGGGGATCGCGCCGTCGGTGATTTTCACCGATGAGCCTTCGGAGTAGGCGTATGTGCCTTGGATGTCGTCGCGTCCGGTGATTGTGCCCAGGACATGGGTGCCGTGGCTCTGAGAACGGTCGTCTGTGTCAAAGACGGCGACGGCCTCGGGGGTGGCGTAGGGCGACACCTTTCCGTTGTTGGCCAGGTAGACACCCTTGACACGGGTGTTGCCGTTGTGGTCGGTGAAGTTGATGTGGTTGGGGTCGAGGCCGGTGTCGTAAAGTCCGACGTACACTCCGGCTCCGCGGTATGCTTTCGAAATGCCTTCGGCCGTGCCTTCGTGGATTCCTTCCATGAATGAGAGCTGGCGCGCCTGGTCCATGAAGGGGGCGGCCTCGTAGCCGAAGTCGATGCTCTTCACGAAATCTTCGCTTGCGAGCTGCTCGACCTGGGTGATTGGCAATGAGACGATGGCCATGTCGGCTGTGTGGTCAAGGACATTGATGCCTTTGGCCTCAAGGTCGGCCACCGATGCCCCGTCTGACAGGGTGACATACACGGTGACGTCTTTTGTCATCGCGGCCGCGCGTTGGGGCGAGGTCTTGCTTATTTCAGCCTGGAGGCGGTAGAACTCGTCAATCTGGAGATGGCCGGCATTGTTGATTTTGCTTTGGGCCGCCAAGGGGAGGCAGCATCCTGCTGCCAGGGCCCCGCAGAGTAAAAGTTTCTTCATCCTGTTATCTATAATGTTTCTTTTTCCTTTTTGTGATAGACCGCTTAGGCCGGGCGTGCCATATGTTACTCGCCATATATAATTAATGTGTGACAATGTCAGAGACAGCTTGTTTTACGCTGGGCCGTGCGGAATGCCTTGATGGGCAAAGTTACTAATTTCCTTGGAAAAAACACAATAAAGGCTGTTAAAAATCAAAGGCGTATGTTCTTTTTAAGAAATGGTTGCATTTTGCCCTCGTAATCATGGCTTTTGCCGGGTTTGTGTCAGGCCTGACGGGGAGATGGTTTGCTAAGTGGTGTTTCTTAAAATGTGAAAGTTGCTTAACGCAGGGTTAACATATGTTGGCGGCGGGGTGTCGGCGGAGTCCCGGCTGTCGCGCCATGAAAAATTCCAGAATGTGAAGTTGTTGATTTATAGCATTATATGCTGAATGGCCCATGCGGGGTGTGTTCCATTGGCCACTTTTTTTGTTAAGGCATCTGAATTTTGTTTGCAAAATGTTTGGATTTTTGGCATTTTGTTGTAACTTTGCAAAACACCAGTGGAAAAACGCATTGTTTTTCATTGATGGCTGGTTATAAATGTTAAGATGAAGAGAAAATTTTTGCTCTGATAATAAGTGTTTACGCCGACGGGCTTTTAGCGTGTCTTTTGGCCCGGCCGGTTCGCTCAACGGAAATATTCAAAATTTATGTTTAATAATCTTTAGTGTATGAAAAAGCTGTTTCTATTGATGACGACAGTGCTGCTCATGACCGTGTGCGCAATCGCGCAGACCAAGGTCGTGTCTGGTACGGTCGTTTATGCCGGCGATGACGAGCCTCTTCCCGGGGCGACCATTCTGCCGGTTGGCGGCGGTCAAGGTACTTCTACTGACCTTGACGGTAAGTTCACTCTCACCGTCCCCGCCTCGGTAACCAAGCTTAAGGTTTCTTACGTAGGTATGATTGAGCAGACAGTGAATGCCGGTCAGGACATTGTTGTCAAGCTCGACAATTCCGAGAACAACCTCGACGAGGTTATGGTCGTTGCCTACGGTACGGCCAAGAAAAGCGCCTACACCGGTTCTGCTTCTGTCGTGAAGGCAGATCAGATCGAGTCGCGCCAGGTGACCAACGCGGTCAGCGCCCTCGCCGGTACGGTAGCCGGCGCCCAGGTGCTCACCACCAACGGCCAGCCCGGTTCCTCCCCCACAGTCTACATCCGCGGTGTCGGATCCCTCAACGCAGGCACCCAGCCTCTCTACGTGGTTGACGGCATGCCTTTCGACGGGGATATCGCCTCGCTCAACACCAATGACATTGAGTCAATGACCGTCCTCAAGGACGCCGCTGCCGCAGCCCTCTACGGTGCCCGCGGCGCCAACGGTGTCATCCTCATCACCACCAAGTCTGGTAAGGAGGGCAACGCCGTCGTGACAGTTGACGCAAAGTGGGGTGCCAACGCCCGCGAAATCACCGGCTACGACGTGATCAAGAGCCCCGCCCTCTATACTGAAATGGCTTATCAGGCTATCCGCAACGGATACCTCTACCATCAGGGTCTTGACGCTGCCACCGCTCACCAGTATGCAAACCGCGACATGTACAGCGCTTTCGGTGCCGGCTACCAGATCTGGAATGTCCCCGCCGGACAGCAGATGATCGGCACCAATGGCAAGCTCAACCCCGCCGCCACCCTTGGTTATTCAAACGGGACGAACTACTTCATCCCCGATGACTGGAGCAAGGAGACTTTCAGGCACGGTCTGCGCCAGGAGTACAATGTGACCATATCCGGCGGTTCAGAGCGCTTCAAGTTCTACGGCAGCTTCGGTTACCTTGGTGACGAAGGTATCGTGAAGGGGTCTAACTACGACCGTGTTTCCTCGCGTGTCGCTGCTGACTACCAGGCCAAGAAATGGCTCAAGGTAGGTGCTACCATGGCCTACAACCACGTCAAATCCGGTTGGCCCTCGGGTCAGGATGACGGCGGTACAGCCACGAATGCCTTCGGTTTCTGCGACGGAGTGGCTCCCGTGTATCCTATCTATGTCCGCAACGCCGACGGTTCACTTATGATGGATTCGCGCAGCGGTTATCCCGTGTATGACTACGGAGATGGCAAATACGCCATCGGCACCAACCGTATGTATATGTCGGGCGGTAACGCCGCCAGCTCATTCATCTACGACACATCCACAATGTTGATGGACATCCTCAACACCAAGTGGTATGCCACCATCACCCCCATCGACAACCTCAACATCACCGGTAGCGTCGGATACTTCCTCGACAACACCCGTAACCATATAATCAACAACCCCTGGTACGGCGCTTCCGAGGCTCTCGGTGGTATGGCCGAACAGGACTTTGCCCGTACACGCGGTCTCAACCTCCAGGCGCTCGCATCCTACCGCCACACTGTGGCCGATGTTCATCACCTCGACTACCTCCTGGGTTATGAGAGCTACGACCTCAATGCCGAGTCCCTCTACTCATACGGCTACCATCTCTATGATCCCTACAACTGGTCGATCAACAACACCCTGAATGACTCCAAGCGTCAGACACGTGGTGGCAACCCGACCAACTACACCACCCGTGGTATCTTTGGCCGTGTCAACTATGATTACGACTCGAAATATTTCGCAAGTGTCTCTTACCGTCGCGATGCTTCTTCACGTTTCGCTCCCGACAAGCGCTGGGGTAACTTCTACTCCCTCTCTGCCGCATGGGACATGTCAAACGAGAAGTTCCTCGAATCCACCTCTTCCTGGCTTGACCTTCTGAAAGTGAAGTTCTCCTTCGGACAGCAGGGTAACGACAACATCGGCAACTACTACGCTTACGTTGACCAGTACTCGATTTCTGGTGAGAACGCCTGGTCTGACGGTTCGCTCTACTACAAGGGTAACCCCGACATCACCTGGGAGACCTCCAACGCCCTCAATGCCGGTGTCGATTTCAGCTTCTTCCAGGGCCGTCTCGCCGGTACCGTTGAGTACTTCCAGCGCCAGACATCAGACATGCTCTACAGGAAGCCTGTCGCTCCTTCGCTCGGTTATGAGTATTTCCCGATGAATGTCGGTTCGATGAAGAACTATGGTCTCGAGCTCGAGGTGAACTACCGCCCGATCGCCAACCGCCACATCACCTGGGAAATCAACGCCAACCTCACCTGGATCCGCAACAAGATCATCAAGCTCACCGATGACGTGAAGGGTCAGATCATCAACGGCATGACAATCTGGAAAGAGGGTGAATCGCGCTACAACTACTACCTCGTAGACTACGCCGGAGTCAATCCCGAGAATGGTGAGCCCCTCTATTGGACCCGCAATCCGATTCTTGACGCTGCTGGCGAAGCCACCGGTGAATACGGACCCGAGTACATGACCAACAACTACGACCACGCTTATGCCAACAACCGCAAGGAGACCGGCAACAACCTGCCCCCCGTCTATGGTGGTTTCGGCACCACAGTCAAGTTCTATGGCTTCGACTTCGGTATCCAGTTCAGCTATCAGGTGGGCGGACGCACCTTCGACAATCTCTACGGTCGTCTGATGCACAACGGCGCGACAACAAACCTCGGTACAAACTTCCACACCGATATGCTCAACGCCTGGACCCCCGAAAACCGTTACACCGACATTCCCAAGCTTGACACCCAGGCCGCTTATAACCTCGGAGGCCAGTGGACCACCTTCAACCTGGTAAGCTCCAACTACCTCTCGCTTAACAACATCACTCTCGGCTACACTCTCCCCGCCAAGTGGACCACCAAACTCGGCATCGAGTCTGTAAGGGTCTATGGAGCTGCCGACAATGTGGCTCTCTGGGCTAAGCGCAAAGGTCTTGACCCCCGTATGACCCTCACCGCAACCGGCGACTACGGTACATACTCCGTGGTGCGCACAATCTCAGGCGGTATCAAGGTGGTATTCTAAAATTAACGCTAATCCCGACATTTCAATATGAAAACTATAAAATCACTTCTTGCTGTTGCCGTCGCTGGGGTCGCCCTCTCGGCGTGTAACGATCTTCAGCAGGCACCTCTCTCCAACGTGGTGACTGCTGACCAGAAGAAGCAGGTCGTTGCGGATAACCCCGAAATGATGGCTGCGTCGGTCAACGCCATCCCGGGAATGACTTCATCCCGTTTCGCCATCTGGGGCGGTGACCCCCGCCAGGATGCCGACTTCGGTGTCCCCTCGATCTTCATGATCATGGACCATCGCGGCCAGGACATGCCTTCAGCGCTCAATGGTTACCAGTGGTACAGCGCCGCTTTGGAAATGAGCGACTTTGGTGGTAGCTACTATGACAACTACATCATCTGGAACACCTTCTACAACCTCATCAACACTTGCAACTCGGTTTGCGCACTCGTTGATCCGGACACAGAGGATCCTGTGATGCAGTACTACCGCGCCCAGGCTGTCGGTTACCGTGGCTACGCATATCTCAACCTCGCACAGCTCTACCAGTTCACTTATGTCAAGAATCCCCAGGCCCCGACCGTACCGGTCATCACCGACCTGAATCTTGACCAGGCTGCCGCCGAAGGTATGGCACGTGCCACCGGCACCGAGATCTTCGCCCAGATTATGAGCGACTTCGGCGAGGCCATCTCTCTGCTTGACAAGGCCGAGGCCCATGGCAACACCCGTGCCACCATGGCCAGCGGAAACCTCGTTAAGACATTCCTCAACCAGGCTGTCGTCTATGGTCTCCGTGCCCGTGCCGACCTGCTCCTGCAGGATTACGCCGCCGCCGAAAGCGATGCCAAGAAGGCTATCGACCTTGCAGGAAACGAAGGTCTCAGCCCCTACAGCATGACTGAGGTGTCCGTTCCCAGCATTATCCAGATAACCGACCATTCATGGGTATGGGGTTTCTATGTTGATCCCGGTTCGCTGCTCACCGGCCTCATCGGCTGGGGCGGTCAGATGATGCCTTGGCACGCCACCGCCTGCTATCCCGGCGCCGGTGTGTACCGCTGCATCAACAAGGCCCTCTACGAGTCGATTCCCGCTAATGACGTCCGCAAGAACTGGTGGTTCAATGGCACAAACGCGCCCAGCACCCTCCCCAGCTCTTACAGTGAATATCTCCGCAACGGCTCAAGCTACGGTCTCTCGGATTACTCACCTTACATGCAGGTTAAGTTCGGTGCTTACAACGACGAGCCCGGTGCGACAACCAATGCCGAGGATGTCCCCTACATGCGTGTCGAGGAGCTTTATCTGATGCTCGCCGAGGCCCAGGGTATGCAGAACCCCGCCGCTGGCGCACAGACCCTCACCAACCTGATTGCCACCTATCGTCAGCCCGGTTATGTATGCAACGCCCAGACAAAGGAAATCTTCATGGAAGAGCTTTGGAAGCAGCGTCGTATCGAGCTTTGGGGCGAAGGCTTCAGCTACTTCGACATCATGCGCTTCCAGAAGGGCATCGACCGTCGTGGCGGTGGTTATGACCCGACTCTCGTGTTCGTGGTTTCTCCCGACGATCCCGTTCTGCTGTATGAAATCAACATCCGCGAGGCTCAGGCCAACCCGCTGATCGGCCCGACCAGCAACAACGCATCTGTCCCCAATGCTGTGGCTGAATAAGCTCAAAGCGGTTCAAATTACTTACGATATCTCTTTTTGAAAAATTAAAAGATATGAAATTCAATAAATTAACCGTAGGTCTCGGTCTGCTCGCCATGATGTTCACGGCGTGTGACAAAGCCGCTGAGCAGGAATACACCCCTGCCGTGCCGGTTGCCACTCCTCCGGCCTACTTCGCGCTGGACACTGACGGCAGTGTCATCATCGACGAGAACCAGACCTCATTCGAGGTGCCCGTTTACCGCGCAAACACAGCTGGCGACCAGATTGTCAATGTCAACTGCAATGTCAACGGCGACTTCTTCTCATATGTAATCGGCGACAATCCCGCTGTGGAATTCAATGCCGCCAATGGTGAGGGTTCAGCCACCATCCCCGTGGCTTTCGAGAATGGCAAGGGTGAGTCGATCATCACCATCACATATCCTTGGAATGACATGGCGGCTTCGGCTGGTACCTACTACCAGTTTGAGTTCTCGACCGAAGGTGAGGACACCGAGTATTTCGCGACCTCAGCTGAATACACCGCCATCTACATTCCTTGGGAGACTGTCACTGGCCCGAAGGGCGAGACCGCTGCAACCTGGAAGGATGATGTCCTCTACACCGGTTTCAACGTGACTGGCGCGAATGCTGTCTGGGAAGTGGATATCCAGGGCAACCCCCTTACCCCCGGCCTGTATCGTATCCTCAACCCCTATTCGGGAGCTCCTCAGAACTCGAGCGGTGACAACTTCCAGTATCATGGCACCGGCGACAACTGGATGTACATCAACGCTACCGACCCCAACAATGTCTATCTTTCAGACAAGCTGGGCAACGCGTCTCCCAACTACGACACAGAGTACACCCTCAGCGCCGAATACAGCGACATATCACTGTTTGACCGTGCCGCAGGTGCCATCGCAAACGAAGTGGTTAGCGCAAACTATCCCAACGATGGTTACGGAATGGGTGTCCGCAACGACTTCGAGACCGGAGGCGTAACATATGTGGATTATATCGAGTTCAAGCCTGCTCACTTCTATGTCTACACCAATGGTTACACCCTGGACAGCGCCGGCTCGCTGGTGATCGTGTTCCCCGGTGGTTCCGGCAAGCGTGAATGGAATGACCTTGGTATGGCCACCTACACCGACGCAATGCTCTCTTGCGCCAACGGTATGGACGAGGTTTCCTATCAGGTGCCCGTGCAGCAGAATGTCGACAATCCTTCCATCTATCGTCTTGTGAATCCCTACACCACATACTGGGTTGAGCCTATGCCTCTCGACGACGACTTCAACATCGTCATCGACTGCTCGGATCCCGACTATGTCCTCGTGAGTGCGCAGGATACCGGTAACTATGTGGAAGAAGGCCGTGACATCTACGCGCTCTACATGACCAACGCCGCATATTACTTCACAAGTATCGTGTCTGGCACTGCCGCAAAGACAAAGGCAGAGATTATTGCCCTTGGCCTGAATGACACATTCTCTGGCGGCGTCATCAACATCGCCCACGCCATGGGTCTCTACCTCGATGACGAGGGTTATATCGCAGGCGGATTCGACTGCGCTTCCGAGGGCACTCCCGGCTGTGTCGTGAAGCTGCCCGCCGGCTCAGGCGCTCCCGCCCGTTATGTGACACCCCAGGCTGCCAACACCCCGAAGGCCAAGAAGCAGCGTTCGGGCGAGCTCAAGGCTGTCAAGCTGTTTGATATCCCCGCTTTCCGCGTGAAGTGATTTTATAGGAGATGGCGCGGCGGTGAATCGCGCTGCCGCGGACCATTCTCGGTCTGATAATAAAAGAGGCTGTGTCGTCAACCGACACGGCCTCTTTTTTTGGTTTGCCCGACATGTGCATAATCTAACGGGTGAAAGTCCCGAGCGCGCCCCGATAGCGGGGTATCCGTCCGAAATAGGCCGACTTTATCAAAGCGTTTTTGGTTGCGAACT
>CATZGB010000036.1 GCA_958418815.1 uncultured Bacteroidales bacterium
TGAACCGAATTTATTTAATTTTTAACCCCGTCCATTTTTAGTGGACAGTAGTGAACTGAATTAAGACAAACTTATTGCCGTTCCAGCCGATGAGTCTGGTATCATCTATGGTTGCGATGTGATAAAGAGGATACGATATGTTGAAATGTCGATCGATTACATTACCGTTCCAGTCAATCTTATAAATTGTCGGAGCGTTTCTGTCGGCATCGGAATATCCATACCCCCAATGCAAAGCATAGATGTAATCGGAGGTATATGTCAAATCCATTGTGTGCAGACTATTCATTGTATCGAAGTCGGCTTCTTCAAGCGTCTTTGGGTCGAAGGTGTCTTCGCCAATTTTTATCGATTTGATTGTCTTGCCGTTGGTGTCGAATATCTCTACAACCGGATGAAGTTTATAGGCAAAAACGAGCCTGTTGTGTTTATCAGAATAGACCATTTCCCCAATGTTAGGCATCCATGTCTGTAATTCGGGAGAAATGTTAATCTGTCTGATTGTATCAATTTTTGATGTAGTAAGGTCAGCGGTCATGGCATACTGGCGACCACCGTTTGGCTCCCTTCCAATAAAGACATATTTGTCAGGGCCGGTCATATATACATCCTGAACGTACTGCGAGAGAGGGAATGGCACGGTGCTGTTGCCGTCCATCAGATAGTGCCGTGTCCTGACAAAAGCTGTATCATTCTCAACGGTAAAAATCTCACAATCATCCTGACCTATAACGCGGATCGCGCCATTGTCTGAGATAAATGGATAAGGCATATAGGAAGCATAGTAACCGTCTTCCCGTTTGCCCATATCCGGGCTTATGTCGATTGTTTTGTTGGCACTGTCGATAATTGCGCGACGGAGAAGCCGTTGACCGTATCCGTCCTCGCATTCAAAGACAAACAGCAATGTATCTCCGGATACTTTCAAATCCGTTACATGCCTTATTGCAGGCAGCGGTTCGCCGGATATTTCCAGTGTTACTGTTGTGGTAGTTGACTGTGCGTTGGCACATCCCGTCATGAATAGGGTAAGTGCCATTAGTCGTAATATCTTCATTTTATTTCAAGGGGCTTATATGGAACTGACATTTGGGTTGCATCGGCATTATTCATCACTTTGCCATCCTTTCCAACAATATGCACTTTAGCACTGTCACCACCCATTTCTGAAATCATAAAACCTACCGGCGATTTGAAATAGCGGACAAGAGTTTTTTCAACGTCGGTAGCCGAGCATCGTTTATCGTTGCCGTCTCGATATGTATATTCCATAATGGGACTGTTCGTGCGTTCAAATCCGATTGTCTCCCAGACAAATTGTTTTTCAACATCTTCTATTCTTAGAATAAGTCCCGGCAGACCTCCGAATTTGTAAGGGCCAAAAGGTAATGGGATTTCAGGAGTAAACCATGCTGTGTATATACGCCCTGCAAATTCGACAGTAGCTTTACGGCAATCATAGCCCATAATCGAATCAGTGGCTTCATCGCTGAAATTCCATTCCAACGACGGAACAGAATCCGAATAGACAAAGAACGCGGATATTGACAGACGGTATTTCATATCTGCGTTATCTCCTCGAATGGGTCTTATGATTTCCAAAGGCCACGGATTGCCCGACACATTGGAATATGAATCAGCTCCACGACGTACTTGTTCGGTAGCCAATGAATCGAAGTGGTTGATTATGTCGCTATAGTCTTTGATATTGCGCTTACCTATCTGCACAATCCGCGTGTCGCTGTAGGCATCCCTTATGTTGGGGTGGAATTTATATTTCAGCGAATATGTAACCTTATACCGAGCGGTATCGACAGGGGTGGCTTTGTCAATTATCCGTGAACATGTTTCTTGTGCCGATACCTCTATACAGAGCATGGCACAGATGATTAGAATTAACTGTTTCATATCTTACTGTAGTTTAGAAAATTCTTAATCTGATTTTGAGCAACACACTGCGAGGGCGTATGTTGTAGATTGCCGTTGACTCTGTAAGAGCGGAAAGGCTGGAATATACATACGACTTACGGTTGAGCAGGTTGTCGCATGACAGCGTAAAGCTGAAACGCTTTATGGTGTACTTTGCCTCGGCATTGAGCAGAAGAAAAGACTTGTCGCCGTCATTGAAGTTGTTGTAGTAATGGTAAAGCGATGTAGTCAGCGTAACGCCTCCGGGAATTGTAAAATCAAGAGAGCCCTTGTTTGTCACTGTGCGCAACCACGGGAATCTGTCATATCCTTTCTGCTGTGTCGCCGATTGCGAGTAGTTGCCTTGATAAGATACACCTAACCATTTGAACGGCGTCAAGCTGATGTCGGCGTTCACTCCTATACTGTTGCCGGAGTAGCGCAACACTTCGTCCTGAACAAGCAGCGGACTGTCGTAATAGGAGTATGTAACCGAGGTTCCGATTTTCAGGCGTCGCCAGTCGAATCCCTGACTTGCATGGATTTTTGCCGAGATCATATCTCCGTTCTCCGATGTACGGCGGCTGATGGTACGCTGCACTATGCCGTCGTAATAGGAGCCATATAGCACTTCGGGAGATTGTCTATTCCATGAAACCTCCGCTCCGGCGAAACTCATAGAAAGAATATTCTTGAAATCGTAGCCTAACGAGTAAAACTGATTCATGCCTTCGTACAACCCTGCCACGTCGTAAGCCGACAACTGGCGGTAGGATGTCGATATATGCCCGGAATACAGCGTTTCAATCGAGGGTGTCATATAGTTCAGCATTGACGATGCTTTGAGGTTATGACTGCTATTGAATTTGTATGTGAAGTTTAACGACGGCTCGACTCGGAAACGGGTTTTGTCGGTAATGTCACCGTCAAGCCTGTTGTTCAGCCTGAACAAGCGATATTTTAATGGCAGAAAGAGCGAGGCATGGATTTTGCGCGTGCTGTACATCATTTCTGCACCGACTCCGGCATCGAGATAGTCGAGAGTCAAGTCGTTGTCTGCGATATCAAGTCTGCTTTCGAGTGAATTGTGATGATAGTTGACAATCGCCGACGGGTGAAGCGTGAAATTGCCGACTTTGAACGCCGATAGCAATCCCGCACGGTTCTCGGTGGATATATTGCGGTAATCCACATGCTGATACAGCATATCACCCGGTATGATGTCGGGGAACAGGTTGGGAGAAACAGACAGGCTGTGCGGTCTCTTTTCCAGGTTGACAAGCGAGGAAATCTCAAAGCCACGGTCGGAGGATTTGCGGTGCGTCATGTGGAATTTATTGAGAAGGCGGTATGTATCGGTCGTACCGATCTGACTCACGTTGTCGCCTCCGGCGACAATACGACTGTCGGCATCGGTTGTGCTCCAATCAAATTTAAGCTGCTCTTTGAGGTAGTTTTCATCGCCGTTGTTCATATATGTAAGGTCGCCGTATGCTTTCTGCATACGTGCTGTACCGTTCATTACTTCGTCTACGGTGTTCACTCCGCCGTCGGGCAGGTAATTGGTGGTCACCGAATAGCTCTGCCTTGTGTCGCGATCATTCAGATAGGCGGCGTTGATACCGAACTCACCTGATTTCCCTACGCGATACACATTGTTGAATGTGGCGTTGTGTGAGCGGTTGAAATAATAGAAACGCTTGTCAATACCCGGAGCCGATGGCATGGAGATTGTCGATATATTGCTTGTGCGCGAATAATCGTTGTCGAAGGAATACAGTTCCTGCGACAAGTCTTCGCCGGTGTTGTTGCCCTTGTATGTCGCAAGAAACTGGCTGTTGCGTCGGAAATACGTTGCTATTGCGGAGTTGTTCCACAATCCTTCATCACCATAGCCGCCTCCGAGTGTTGCAATGAGATTGAACACACCTTTGACACCCTCTTTGAGCCGCAGGTTGATTGAGGCTTGTTCCTCCGGGCGTAGCCCTTTGAGTGCCTTGATGTCCTGATGGTTTTCAAGTACCTGCACTGTGGCGATGTTGTTGGGGTCGATGTTATTGGTGGCAATACCGTAATGCCCTTTCATGAGGTCAAGACCCTCGATGTAAAAATTCTTGATAGGTTTTCCCTGATAGGACACCTGTCCGGCATCCGACACTGTTATACCCGGCATTTTCCTCAAGACATCGGCTATCGACTGGTCTGTCTGCGAAAGGAAAGAGCCTACATTGTAGTTGATGGTGTCGCCGTGCGAATAGATTTTCTTCGACTTGACCACAACTTCTTTCAGTTCGACGGTGCGGTTCTCCACAATGATTTCATAGTTGCCTGTGCGGTTAGGCACTGTAATCTCCGTCGGAGCAATCTCGACACCCGACGCTTTGAGAATGAGGCTGTCGCACTCGCTTTTCACTGACATTTGGAACCTGCCGTTTTCATCGGTGAAGGCAGAAGCCAAGATGGTTTTAGGAGCATTTGACGGCGATGCAATCACACTGACAAAGTCCACGCCGCCACCCTCGGAGTTTGAAACGTTGCCGCTAATAACCGACTGCGCCATTGAAGTAATGGCAACGGCACACAAAGACACTAATATTATTAGTCGGGTAGCCATTTTCAGCCTATTTTGGAATTTAGGCAAATTTAGGCATAGATCGCGACTTTGCTCTCAACATATGTTGAGACAGACAGAAAATGATTAGGATTTTATTAATCTGCTCAAATGTGAGGAAGCTATATTATCGATATATCGGTTATAAGTGTTGTCAAAAAGAATCGGCTGGCCAGGGGCTCAGCGCCTCAGCAGCTTGTTATGACCATATCGCTTTTCAAGTTTGTCGTTGCCAAGCAATCTGGCACAGCCATACCAGAGTCTTTTATACCAGATGCCGTAGTACTTCCTTTTGAAGCGCAGCGCGTCACCAAGATAACATATTGGGGTTCCGAACATCGAGCTGTATTTTTCCTTGTGTTTGGACAGGACATACAGCTCAATCTCAAACAATGTCAAATCTTTTTTCGCTTCGACATTTCTGGAACTCTCCTTTATCCTGTAATTGAAAAGCTGTTCGGGAATCTGGTACACAACCGAGTTCCTGTCGAGGAAACGAATCCAGAATTCCCAGTCCTCCATGCCTTTGCGCATTTCTTCGTCATATCCTCCGATTTCTTCAAAACGGGATTTACGGAACATTGCACTGACAAAGATGCGGTTGCTCAACAACATGGTCTCATAATCCACGTATTCAAGCTCAGGGGTCTTCTTTGCCTGCCCGAAACATCTCCATTGGCAATACACCACATCTGTTTCGGGCCTGTCAAGAAAACGCCTCACGCATTTTTCAATATACGAAGGCTCAATCGTGTCGTCAGCATCAAGCGGGAGGATGTAATAACCCGACGATTCCGCTACTGCCCGGTTGCGGGCTGCAGACACCCCTTTGTTTTCCGTGTGCAGAAATTTGATTCTCTTATCGGCACGGGCAAACTTCTCCACAATCTCAGCGACATTGTCAGGAGAACCGTCATTCACGACGATTACCTCCCAGTTGGAGTAGGTCTGTCTTATCACCGAATCCAATGCTTCGGCGATGTATTCAGCTTGTTTATAAGCGGGCATTATTATCGAGACCAGAGGCTCGCTGTTGTGTTCCGGCATAGCGTACGATTCCTGTATGTTTCGATTTGGCTGACAGGCAGGCGTAAATCCTGCCACTTGATGGACTATATCAAATCCTTGGCAGAGGTGATGAGAAACGGCAGATACTTGGAGAACAGTTTGTTGACACGTTCGACAAGATACTCAAACTCAGATGCTCCCAATGTTTCCTTGACCTCCTGGCGATATTGGCGTCTCAGGTCTTCTGCGATATCCATCCGGGCAATCCGTTTGAGCATTTCACCATGACGGATCATTCTGCGATACCGGCCCACGTCCACCATGCTTTCGATAGCTTTCACCACCACGGCATCTTCTTTCAGAAGATTGCCGCTCTTGTTGCCTGCAAATGTGACACTGCCGGAATGGCGACGCAGAAAACTTATTTTCTCCCTGACCTCCAGAATGTCGCCGTGGCATAGGAGGCGCGACCAGAAGAGCCAGTCGCCAGCATTGCGCATCGTAAGGCTGCGTGAGTAGTCGTCTTTGAAAAAAGCTTCGCGGCGGAACACCACGCAACTCGCATTATATACGTAGCAAGCCCAATATAAGTTGTGTATAAGATATTTGCGCCCGTCGTATAGCTTGACGAAGCCTTCTCCTTGCTCGTCACTTTTGTCCCATCGGTCAAAAGTCTGGGTAGTGCGTTTGCCGTTCTCGTCGATGACATGTGTCCCTGAGATTGCCAGGACTGCTGAAGGATGATCCTGAAGCCCCTTTACCATCTTTTCAAGGAAGTCAGGTTTGGCCGAATCGTCAGACTCTGCAATCCAGATAAATTCTCCCCGCGCTTCCTCTATCCCTTTGAACCATTGCCTGAAAGGGCTGCCTGAGTTAGATTCATTGTATGTAATCGACTTTACTTTGGAATTGCCACGATATTCCTCAATGATTTGCCGGGAGTCGTCTGTGGAACAATCGTCAAGGATAATCACCTCGAAATCACGGAGTGTCTGTCCCAGCACCGATTCCATCCTTTCAGGGAGATATCGGGCATAATTATAATTGGGGACTATCACCGAAACCAGTGGATGGCTCATAAACAATTTGTGAAGAGCTTCTAAAATAAAGACAAACAAACCCGGAAGCACTCTTGTAAAGAGCCCCTCCGGGATTGTTAATTGTTAAGCAAGTTGTCAGCCGGAGTTTATTATTCGGCGGCAGCCTCTTCAGCAGCGGGGGCTTCCTCTGCGGGAGCCTCTTCTGCGGCCTTTGCAGCCTCTTCGGCAGCCTTGGCGGCAGCGATTTCGGCTTTCTTCTTGGCTACCTCCTCTGCCTTGGCGGCGTTCTTGGCCTGCTCGGCGGCGAGACGCTCCTTGGCTGCGGCGGCCTTCTTGTCGGCGTCAGAAGCCTTCACGGCCTCCACTGCCTTCTCCTTGTTGGCCTTCCAGGCATCGAAACGACGCTGTGCTTCAGCCTCGTCGAAAGCGCCTTTCTTGACGCCACCCTGGAGGTGCTTCATCAGCAACACGCCCTCTTTCGAGAGGATGCTGCGGACAGTGTCAGTAGGCTGTGCGCCCACGTTGACCCAATACAAAGCTCGCTCAAAGTTGAGTGTGATTGTAGCAGGATTAGTGTTGGGATTGTAAGAACCAATCCTTTCAATAAACCTACCATCTCGTGGTGCCCTGCTGTTGGCGATTACAATAGGATAGAACGCATAGTTCTTGCGACCATGGCGTTGCAGTCTGATTTTTGTTGCCATTAAAAATGTATGTTAATGAGTTTGTATTGCGTCTCCCAGCCAGCTCGTGACCGGGAAATGCGACCGCAAAGTTACGGATTTTCCACGACATATCCAAGCACTTGGCAAAATCAGGCATCGAAAAAACACAAAATCTCTGGGAACATAATTGACATATGCCCTCCAGTTACGCAAAAAAGCCCCACGTCTCTCGACGGGGGAGCTTCCTCACATTAATTCCCGTCAGTTGGCAATCAGGTCGCCCCGATGCTTCACCAACGGAATTTACACACAATGAATAAAATGATCCGGCGTGTCTGCCACGCCTATTGATTCCCTTACGATCAGTTATTCTCTTAGTTGCCTTTATCAGCCGTTCCCATAAGGCACGGCTGATAAACCATAGTGCAAAGTTACAACTTCTGGTGGGTATCGGCTCCCTGGCGCCATCGCTTCTTTGCCACTGTTGTGTGGCTAACTTCACACATGGCGATACTGGAGCCTGCGATGTCGCCGCATAGGGATAAAACACAATCTCCCGCCAACCCGGAGACTTTGCCGGCAGGCAGGAGATTGCGATTTGCGGTCAGTTGCTGGATTGACAGACGGTCAGAGGTTGGCAAGATAACGCTCCGCGTCAAGGGCGGCACGGCATCCTGAACCAGCGGCGTTGATGGCTTGCTGGTATGTCGGGTCGGCGACATCGCCAGCCGCGAAAACTCCATCGACCGATGTGCGGGTGGAGGGGGACTCGACAGAGATGTATCCCTCTGGATTGAGGTCAACCTGGCCTTTGAACAGGGACGTGTTGGGGTCATGGCCTATGGCGAGGAAGAACCCGTCGATGTCGATGTCGAAATGACGTTCGTTTGGCTCTCCCTTGTGTTCCACGATATGGGCACCCTCCAAGACCTCTTCTCCAAAAAGGCCGGTGGTATTGCAATTAAACAGAATCTCTATGTTTTCACGTTCTTTCAGGCGGTCTTGCATCACCTGTGAGGCGCGCAGGAATCCCTTGCGGACGATGAGATACACCTTTGACGCGAGTCCTGAAAGATACATGGCTTCCTCGCAGGCCGTGTCTCCGCCGCCTACCACGGCGACTCTCTTCTTGCGATAGAAGAACCCGTCGCAGGTCGCACACGCAGACACGCCCATTCCGAGGTATTTCTGCTCGTCGGGCAATCCAAGATAGCGGGCCGATGCGCCGGTGGCGATTATGACCGTATGGGCCTTGACTTCGCTGCCGTCGGCAAGTGTGAGGCTGAACGGACGTGATGAGAAATCGACCGATGTAACAGTCTCGGCAATGATTTCCGCGCCGAATTTCTCGGCCTGTTTTCTCATCTCCGCCACAAGGTCGGGGCCCTGGATGCCGCCAGGGAAGCCAGGGAAGTTCTCCACTTCAGTGGTGGTGGTCAGCTGTCCTCCGGGTTGCATGCCCTCATAGAGGATAGGGGAGAGGTTGGCGCGCGAGGCATACACAGCAGCGGTATATCCGGCCGGGCCACCGCCGATAATCACACAGTTTGATGTCTTCTCATTCATAATATCATTAGTTTTTCCATGGAGGGACTCATTATTAATTAGTCATAGATGTCAACGCAAGTCGACTATCTCCACTCCGGGATACGCCGCTTTGTTGAACCGGAATGCTCCGGCAGGCATTGATTTCCCGGCGGTGATGCTTGAAATCTTCACAGAGGTCACTTTGCCCTTGGAGTCCTTGATTGAGATTTCCTGCGGCATTGATGTGGATGATTTCAGCGTGATTGTGGCCGACTCGAAATCGGCGGTCTTTTTTTTCGGGACAAGCTCAATACGCTCTGAGCCCGCGGGGGCCTTCAGACGGCGGCATGTGAAATTTCGGTTCAACCCAGACAGAATAGAGAACGGATTTGTCTGGGCGAGCTCCTCAGAGGTCGGCTCCGTGATGTTGACCTCCCCGGCTGACGGCGCGTAACTCCACTGGGTTTTCCCGTCATACCAAACTTTCATCTCCGGGGTTGAGATATGGAAATTCCGGCCGGCCAGATTCACCGTCCCAGTAGAAGAGTTGCCATTGCTCCACACAGTGAAAACCGCCGTAATGGATGGGTGCTTCTTCAATGCGGCAATCATCTTGTCAAGCGACGATTGGGCAGATGGCTGAACGGCATATATGGTCGGTGCTGCAGCCAATATCATCACCAGCGCCGCCAGTAAAATCCGTATGTGAGACTGTTTCTTAATCATAATCTGAATCTGTTGCGACATGGCAGCCAGGCCAATCCGCGGCTTGTCAGTCATCATCGCGGAGTTTTATTACGCTGCCAAGCTGCATGGCGTCTATCAGCACGCTCCTGGCTTTGCCTCCCGTGGCGGGGCCGACAACTCCGGCGGCCTCAAGCTGGTCCATGATTTTTCCCGCCCGGTTGTATCCTATGGAATAACGCCTCTGGAGCGAAGAAGTTGACGCGACTCCGGTCTGGACGATTATCTGGGCCGCTTCTTCAAACAGCGGATCCCTGTCGGCAAGGTTGCCGGAGCCTCCTCCAAACGAGCCTTCATTTTCATCCATCATCGGCTCTGGCAGATAGTAGGCATGCTCGTAGCCGGCCTGGTTGTCAATGAAGTCGCAAATCCGGTGAACCTCCTTGGTGTCGATATATGCGCATTGCACACGGTCTATCGAGCCGTTGTGAGAGAAGAGCATGTCTCCGCGTCCGATAAGCTGGTTTGCGCCTGGGCGGTCAAGAATAGTCTTGGAGTCGACCATCTGCGACACCCTGAAAGCCACGCGTCCGGGGAAGTTGGCTTTGATGAGGCCGGTGATGACATTGGTCGACGGGCGCTGGGTGGCGATAATCATATGCATACCCACCGCACGAGCCATCTGGGCGATACGGGCGATAGGGGTCTCGACCTGCTTGCCTGCCACCATTATGAGGTCGGCGAACTCGTCGACTATTATAACGATGTATGGGAGATAGCGATGGCCCTTCTCTGGGTTCAGCTTCTTCTGCACAAACAGTTCGTTGTACTTCGTGATTTTCACAACGTGGGCATCCTTAAGCAGGTCATAACGGCGCTCCATCTCTACACAGAGCGAGTTGAGCGTTTTCACCACGTTGTCCATGTTTGTCACTATCGCCTCATCTTCATCGGGCAACTTGGCAAGGAAATGGCGTTCCAGGGCGTTGTAAAGGCTGAACTCGACGCGTTTGGGGTCGATAAGCACAAACTTCAGTTCCGCCGGATGCTTTTTGTAAAGCAGAGAGGCGATGATTGTGTTAAGGCCGACTGATTTACCTTGTCCCGTGGCTCCCGCAACGAGGATATGGGGCATGGCGGCCAGGTCGGCGATATACACATCGTTGGAGATGGTTGCCCCCATGGCCATTGGCAGTTCGTAGTCGGTCTCCTGGAATGCCTTGGATGACAGAATCGAATGAATTGAGACCGTCTGAGCGTCATGGTTCGGGACCTCAATACCGATTGTGCCTTTGCCGGGTATGGGGGCAATGATTCGGATGCCTTTGGCCGAAAGGGTCATCGCGATGTCATCCTCGAGACGTTTGATTTTCGCGATTCTGGTGCCTTCGGCTGGCACTATCTCATACAAGGTCACTGTGGGGCCCACCGTTGCCTCGATTTTGGAAATCTGGATGTCAAACTGCCCGAGCGCCCTTATGATGCGCTCTTTGTTGGCCTCCTGTTCAAGGATGTCATAGTTCTCTCCTGACTGTTCCACCTCATTGAGCAGCTCGATGCCCGGACGTTTATAATGAGAAAGTTCCGCAGTTGGGTCATAAAGAGTGTCAGCCCCGACATGGGCGGGATCGGCAGACTCTATGGTGTTGGCTACCACGTCAAACGATGGGCCGGATTCCTCTCTTGCGACATTCGGCACATCATTCTCCATAGGTGGTTCCTGCGACACAACCACCGCCTGGGTGGTTTCTGCAGCAGGGACTGATTCGGCTGCGACAGCATCAAATTTCTCATCGCTCCCCGCATCATAAATCTCCTCTGAGCTTTCACCCCCGGCATCATAATTGCCGGATGTTGCCATTGCGGGCCGCTCATCAACATGTGCAGCCACGACAGCCATAGCCGGGGACAAGGGAGTCGCCTCGGTTTCATTGATGACATTGATTTCCCCGCCATCTCCGATTGCGTATTCATCGTTGGGGTCGTCATCGTAATCTCCGAAACCGGCAGATACCGCCTCACGACGCTCATCGTGGTTGTCAGACGGGCCTTGGGCTGTATCTTCTGCCGCTCCATCACCTGTCTCGCGGAAATCTTCATCCTCCTTCATCGCCGCGATCACCTTTGCCTGGGCTTCCTCCCTTTCAAGGCGAATCTGCTCAGCCTTCTCGCGGCGAGCCTTCTGCATGGCGCGATACCTGTTGTAAAGCGTTATGAAATCATTAAGATACAGATACACCACTGCAGCGACAAGAATCACCGAGACCAGAGCAGCTCCAATCCAGTCGACATTGGCCACCAGGAGCTGATTGAGCCATTGGCCGTGGATGCCTCCAAACAGGAAGTCTGAGCCGGCCCAAAGAGCGAAGAACCCGGCCACGACAGATATCGCCACCGCTACAAGCAGCGACTTGAAAGTGACCGACCAGAAATTGCATTTCTTTATTCCCATCAGGCCGAGCCCAAGAAGGACAAGGTAGATGATAGCAGTGAGTGATCCCAGGCCAAGCCCTTGGGCGAATATCATCTGGCCCACGACAGCTCCCACAGGCCCACCGCTGTTTTCCACCCCCACGCCGGACGATGTCATCTGCGAGACTGACAGGCTGCTTACCACGCTTTGGTCTGCAGGGCCTGTGCGCATGAATGACAATGCCGCCACAAGCAGGTAGACGGCCACACATATCAGCACCACCCCAAAAAAGGCGTGGGTGCGCTTGTCTTTGAAAAATTTCACAAAAGCGGTCTCCGACAGAGGCTTGCGGTCGGCTCGTGCGGCTTCCTTCTCAGCCGCCTTGCGCGCCTTTTCGGCGGCTCTTTCAGCATCCCTCACTCTTCGCTGGGCGGCTTTTTCTGCCGCGATTTCCTCGCGGCGCATCTTCTCGGCGCGTTCTCGCTGGCGCGCGCTGTCTTCCCGTCGGTCATATTCGCGGCTTCGCCTCTGGCGGTCTCGTTCGGAAATTTCCTCACGTTGCGCGACCGTGTCATATGCGCTTCTGCGGCGCGCTCTCGTCGCAGGTTCGCGCCGGGAATCCTCGTAGCTGTCCCTCGACGCATTGCGCTGGTCCCCGCGTGACGAGGATGCCACACGCTCCCCGTCGCGTGGCGGTCTCTGCTTGCGGCGGGGAGCTGAATCGGCAGAGCCGCCATAAAGGAGGTCGGGATCGTAGTCAATCCCGTTGGGAGAGTAATTATATGTATCCATTCAAGTATGTTCGTATGGGGTAAATTGATGCAAATTTACACAATTTCCACAATAATACCAATCCAAAATCGAGCTTCAGGGAAACTTTGTGCAAAAAACTCAAAAAGGGCGAGATGCAGGTCAACATCTCGGAGATTTATTTTCATATTCGACGGATAAAACGTAACTTTGTGGACGCGAACTGAAATTCCGGCTTACGAATGAAAGACGAAAAGTTACTTCCTGCGGCCCGGGAAACCCTTGAGAGGCATCTCAAGGCTCACGGGTTGAGGCGCACCCCCGAAAGGTTTGCCCTCCTTGAGAGGGTTTTCTCCACCGGGGAACACTTTTACGTCGACGTGCTGTGCGAGGCGATGGAGCTGGAAGGATACTATGTGAGCCGTTCGACCGTCTACGCCACCATGCAGCTCTTCCTTGAGGCAGGTCTGGTGAGACGTCACCAGTTCGGCAACCAGCCGGCCCAGTATGAGCGGGCGCTTCCCGGAATCTCAAAAAGCCACCTGCACCTGGTATGCACAATCTGCGGACGCGTCAGGGAGGTCAGGGACTCCGCGCTGACAGCCGACCTGTGCAGCCGGAAATACGCGGGCTTCAAAGCCGAAAGCTGCGCCCTGTATGTCTACGGCACATGCGGACGCTGTTGGCGACAAAAGACAAAAACAAACAGAAACCAATCATAGACAGAGACCTGCGCGATGCTGTCAGACAAGTTTCGCCATGGTCAACAAAAAACAAGACAGAATGAAAGTTGACGTTTTGCTCGGCCTCCAGTGGGGCGACGAAGGAAAAGGAAAGGTGGTTGACGTGTTAACCCCGCGCTACGACGCTGTCGCCCGGTTTCAGGGTGGGCCCAACGCCGGCCACACACTTGAATTCGACGGCAAAAAATACGTGCTACGTTCAATCCCCTCCGGAATCTTCCAAAGCGGCCAGACAAATCTGATAGGCAACGGAGTGGTGCTTGACCCTGTGCTCTTCCGTGAAGAAGCCGAGGCCCTTGAGGCATCAGGCGTGAACCTGAAGAAGGTGCTGAAGCTTTCTCGAAAAGCCCACCTGATTCTTCCGACCCACCGCCTGCTTGACGCAGCCGGGGAGAAGGCAAAAGGGGACGCAAAAATCGGCACTACAGGCAAAGGCATCGGGCCGACATATACCGACAAAATCTCGCGCAACGGCTTGCGCCTTGGAGATGTCGAGAATCCGGCCACAGCCAAGGAGAAATATGAATTCCACCGCGACGCGCACCTGAGCAGACTCGCCGACATGGGCTGTCCGGCCGACAGCGAGACGCTGGCCAAAATGGAGGCCGCGTGGCTTGATGCCGTCGAGTATCTCAGGGGCTTCGACATCGTTGATTCCGAATTCGTGGTAAACCAGCTCCTGGCCGAGGGCAAGAAGGTGTTGTGTGAAGGAGCCCAGGGCACTATGCTCGATGTGGATTTCGGCTCATATCCTTTCGTCACCTCCTCCAACACCGTGTGTGCGGGCGCCTGCACCGGCCTCGGAATCGCTCCAAACAAGATAGGGGAGGTGTTTGGCATCTTCAAGGCATATTGCACCCGCGTTGGCGCAGGGCCGTTCCCGACAGAACTGTTTGATGAGACCGGAAAGACGATACGCGATCTCGGCCACGAATATGGCGCGGTCACCGGACGCGAACGCCGCTGTGGCTGGATCGACCTTGTCGCCCTCCGCTATGCAATCATGATCAATGGTGTGACCCAACTGATCATGATGAAGAGTGATGTGCTTGACGGCTTCGACACAATCCGCGCATGTGTCGCCTACAAGATAAACGGCAAGGAGACACGCGATTTCCCCTTCTCGATCGAGACCGGAAGCGTGGAACCGGTTTACGTTGACATCCCCGGATGGGAAACACCGATGACAGCCGTGACATCAGAGGATCAGTTCCCCGCCGCGTTCAAAGCCTATATAGAATTCCTCGAAAAGGAACTTGCCACACCTATCACAATCGTGTCTGTTGGCCCTGACCGCACCCAGACCATCGAACGTTGATAGCTGACCGACGATGCCGTCGGCACACGGCAACAAACCGAATACACAATAAGCAATGATTGGTCAAGCCGGAGACTCCATAGCAGGAGCAGCTCCGGCTTGATTTTGTCATAGCCGATATATGCGGATATACCGTTGCCTCAAAAAGCGCATCAGGCGCCTTCCTCACGGAAGACGCCTGATTTTTAATTAAATCTCCTTTGTTGTAGATAAAGGGTTGGAGCGAAACGCTCCAAAATAACTAGGTGCAATCAGTAACTTAATAACGAACGCCCGGCACACAATATTGTGTGCCGGGCGTTATTTTTTTGACAAAAAATTATATTGCTGTCCGATAAAACTTTTTGAGTTCCTAACAAAATTAGGGCTGGCACCTTGCAGGAGTCAGCCCTAAATGGTTATTTTGGTGTCGCCAAACAATCCATAAACAACCATGAGTAAAAGTAGTAATTTCATCGGACAGCCGACTCGATGGCACGGAAGGATGGATAAAGCAGCTAAGAATCTTCGATTTCACTACCATCACGCCGTTCTCCAATGCCATTTTCAAGGGAGTTGGCCGGCATCCCAGGACGGGAAAGAAGAAAGGCGGCATCTATCGGCTGAAAGAAATCCGGAAACTTGCGCGAGAAGGTATCTTTGAGCGCGGCGAACCAGTAGAAGATGTTGATTCGCTCGTATGGCTTGAAAGTCATAGACTTGCCATAGAGCGTTGCGCCGAGTTGGTCGAGAAAATTATCGTCTTGTGTTTGGAGATAACCTTGATATAGGTTATCGCAGATGATGAACGTTTCAAACGGCACTTCGGAGAAGTCAGCCGGAAGCGCGTGTTGACGGTTGATTTTGGAGATACGCACAGGCAAGGTCGGTATCGAGCCGAGCCAAGCGAGATGTGGCAGCAGTTCTGCGAGGGTCAGTGGCGTAACCTCAAAAAGGATTTTTCCTTTTTTTGAGAAGATAAGCCCCGCTGTCTTGCCGACCTATAACCTTTGTGCCGCTCCATTGGAGCAAGCAAAGGGTCTTTACCTCGTCGGTCGCGAACTCGTTTGCGAGAAGCTGATAAACATAGCGGAGCTGTTTATCTGAAAGCTCGTGCCAGCCCTGCGGCACAATAAAGTTAATGGAGATTGTCTGCATAGAAAAAGTGCTTTAACGTACTGCGAAAGTACGTTAAAGCACTCTATGGGGAAAAGACAGGGATTTACTCAACCCATCTTACAGAGTAATTGGTTGAGTTTTCGCCTCTGGTTTCTGTGTAGTCGGTGATTTTATTGTCGTGGATGTTGTACTCGTATGAAGTCTTTGTGGTTGGAGTATCGGGGCGAATACTCTCTATCTCTATTATTAGATTTTGAGGCTGACTACCGAAATATCCTTTTAGTTGTAATGGGAAATATTGAAACATACCATAATGAACAGCCAAAATATTCTGAACGCCGGATATTGAAGAATAGGAGTAGTTATAGATATATTGTGGCGTTTGCTTGCCATTACAATCCTCAACAGAAGTAAGATTATTATTTTCCCATATATAGTAGTTCTCCCAAGACCAAGGTCTATCGTAAGCCCAGGAATCACCATTTTTATTCCATTCGGTATTCTTTATGACATTTAGGTGGTTGTCTGATGTATATATAAATTCGTGTTTATATTTTTTTTGAAATACCGTTCCTCCACCCAATTTATTTGTGCTATATATACCATCGCAATATTTTGCGCGTCCGTCTTCAAGATGAAGTTCATCTTCATACTCGGTTATTGCATCTTCTCCATTCAAGAAGCCGTGAAGAATGCTTTCCGTGTGAATTTTGATTAAATCATTGGAAATATAGGTATAATTTGACTTTACGGTTTCATCAGAGAAAGTAATGACGTATTTTGTAACACGACCATAATCATCGTAGGAAATATATTGTGAAGATTCTCCGTTAGATATTTCTGCGACTTGTGAATAGATATCGGGCACCGGCTCGTCATTGTTAGAACATGACGAAAGTAGCAATGGAATTAAGAGAATAATTATGAAGAATTTCACTGTCGTACAATTTAATAAGATAACGAAATTAACGCTGAAATATTGCCCTAACAAGTAAAAGCCCCACCGATTGCTAGGTGAGGTTGGCGAAGTCGCTCTGTACGGGGCATTTGTCGGGAAGTATCATATCGTATTGATTTAGAGCTATGTGAATGGGATAATAGATGCTGTCAACCGTGGGGATTCTTGACACGATAGCGAATTTTCGCGTCTTCGACTTCTTGGCGAGTTTGTCTTTCAGATCTCGCCACGGAGAAGTCGGGTCGAGCAGGTCGATTTCCTCAATCTGCGAGCGGTCGCTGACCGCCTTTCGCCAGTTGGCGTAAAGGATTTTGGAAAATACGACCGTGGCTGTCGGCAGGTGTGAAGCGACAATAGCAGGCTTCCTTTCTCAACAGGCGCACAATCTTTGTGCCGTCCTCGTTGAGAATAAGCACACTGACGGCGAAGCCGAAGTGCTTAAAGTCCTGACAGATGCCGAGAAAGTAAGCGGCGATGTCGTTGTCAAGAAGGAAGTCCTCGACATCATTCTTGACCTTTGCGGTGGTTTCGGTGGTGCAATATTGCAGCCCCGAACCATAGCATACCTCGGCGTTGAAACATTGGCAGGTTGCCAGTGTTTCGTCTTTCTCGACGAGCGCGAGCAAGTCGAACGGCATCTGATTGTCGCCGCCCCACGGAACGTATGAGAGTTTATCGTCTACGATGGTCGGCACAATATCCACGTCCTCCTTGAACACGGAAGCCGAGTTGACAGTGAACGCGGCGCGGGCTTCATAGCCCGGCAGCGTTTCGACGGAGTTATAATTAAGAAAGTCCATAACTTGCTGATATTTTCAGCGAAGTTATGGACTGTATGGTGTCAGCGAAAAGACGTGGCTTTTATCAGTTAACTTGTTAGAATCTAATGGGGAGGGAAACGCTGACTCTTTTAAGTTCTCCGTTCATTTTGCCCGGAGTCCACTTTGGCATAATTGAAACAAGACGGAGAGCTTCGGCATCCAAAGAAGGAGTGCAGCCACGCAAGATGCGAGGATTTGTTACTGTCCCATCTTTCTCAATATAGAAAGTGACTATTACACGGCCATGTTCATTATTCTGCTTTGCTTCTTCAGGATACTGCATATTTGATTCCAAAAATTCATATAAAGCAGATTCACCACCGGGGAAACACGGCTTAACATAAGAAAAAGGACATGTGAATACAGAATCGGTCTTGATTGAGTCCCCTCTGATAAGGAGCTGCCCCGGGATGCGGTTTTGCCTACCTTCTTCAATATCGCGATTATAATTCTCCAATAAGGGAGTTAAGAATCGTTTGGATTTGGTGGTGATGAGAAGCACTCCGCCCAATCGTGGACTGAAAATTTTAGTGATATTATGGTCTTTTATGACTTCTACTTTCTCTATGTCATCTGCCGAGAGGGCGTCGAGAGATTGTGCTTCAACTTCCACGCCGTCAACTATGAACACGGGCATATTGATTGAATCGCAAACATTGACATGGTGGCATCTTTCGACATTACATGTATCTTGTTTAAGCTCACGGAAGTTAGCGCTGATTGCTTCTTCACAAGAAGCAAAGGAGCTAATGGAAGCTGACGAAAAACAGGCAACCATAATGGCGCGAATTATAGTATTCAGTTTATGTTTCATACCGACTTTGATTTATTTCGTGAGCGAAGTTCGGCATTAAATTTCGATTTCGACTTAACAAATGTATAGTCCGAGCTATTTTTCGTATTTTTGTTTGATTTCAGCAGCCAGTTTGCGACGGATACGGCTTAAATGATTGGGCGTTATTAAGAGATAAGAGGCAATATCTTTCAAAGCAACGGTCTCGACAATATAGGGATAAAGGTCGCAAAGCTCAATATATCGCTGTTCGGGTGTTTTACGATAGATATTGAGGTGACGGAGCAGAACAGTCTTGAATAAAGAGCGATATTCAATCAAGAGATTGGGCGACAGTACGCCGATAAAATCTTTCAGAGGCACTTTCAGTATTTCACTGTCGGTTCCTGCTGTAATAGACATTTCCGATTGTTCGCCATACAAAGAACAATGAAAATCAGTTATTAACTCGCCGGGAAATGCAAAGTTGACTACCGCTTCGTCGCCCGCAGTGTTGGTAGTAGATAATTTGAAATAGCCCGAAACAACCAATGCGGCATATCGAGCCACAGTTCCTTGTCGGATAAATATATCTTCTTTCTTATAATGGCAAGCGCAACCTTTCTCGTGGAAAAAATCGGCTATTTCCGCGAGGTTTAAGTTGTCGAGAAAGGAGTTAAATCGAGCCATCGGATATAAATTATATACAAAGTTACGCATTTTCAGAGGAATATGCGTAACGATTTGGCTACAAAATTCAGAGGAACACGGTGCAGCCATTTACTATGAATATGCAGCAATCGCGTATCTTGCGGCACTCGCCGCAGCGCACGGTGACGGATTGGAGCGTGAGCGATTCAATCTTTTTTTATTACAGTCCGCTAAACCATAAAAAGGTGAGCCCAACTTCTACCATTCAAGAAGTTGAACTCACCTTTTTATGGTTTAGCGGACTGTAATAACAAAAAATCAACAAAAATTACTTGATGCTGATTTTCAGCGCGTTCTGCGCGCGGACAGCTTTGGCCCGTGCCTCTTCAAGTGTGTCGGCAGTAGCCAGTATCACTGCCATTCGGCGGTGACCCTTTACCTCTGGCTTGCCGAAAATACGCATCTGCACACCCGGTTCGGCCATAACCTGTTCGAGATTATCAAATTCAACCTCCTTTGTGTCACCTTCGACCACTACCGCCCTTGAGCATGAAGGGCCATAGAAGCGTATCGCGGGAACAGGCAGTCCGAGCAACGCGCGGGCATGCAGCCCAAACTCGCTGAGATCCTGGGATATCATCGTCACCATACCTGTGTTATGGGGGCGGGGTGAGACCTCACTGAAGATGACATGGTCATCCTTTATGAACAGCTCTACACCAAAGATGCCGTAGCCCCCCAGCGCGTCGGTGATTTTCTTGGCAATCGCGCGGGCTTCTTCAATGGCCTGCTGGCTCATGGGCTGAGGCTGCCAGGATTCGCGGTAATCTCCGTTTACCTGGATGTGGCCAATTGGCTCGCAGAAAGTCGTGCCTGAAACAGATCTCACTGTGAGCAATGTGATTTCGTAGTCGAAACTTACGAATCCCTCTACAATCACACGTCCGGCCCCGGCACGTCCGCCTTCCTGTGCTTCTTTCCAGGCGGCCTCGATGTCTGCCTCGGTCTTGATGGTAGACTGTCCGTGGCCCGACGAACTCATGACCGGTTTCACTACACATGGGAGGCCGATTTCCTCCACTGCCTGCATGAACTCCTCGCGTGTGTTGGCGAAGCGGTAGGGAGAAGTAGGTATGCCCAGCTCCTCGGCGGCAAGGCGACGGATGCCTTCGCGGTTCATCGTGAGCCACGCCGCTTTGGCCGTGGGGGTGACGTTGTAGCCTTGTTTCTCGACCTCCATCAACACCGGGGTCGCGATTGCCTCCACCTCGGGGATGATGTGGTCGGGGTTTTCCTCTTTGATGACCTCGAGCAGCTTTTCGCCATCAAGCATATTGAAGACACGGCTGCTATGGGCCACCTGCATCGCAGGTGCGTTTGCATACTTGTCGCAGGCCACTACTTCAACGCCGTAACGTTGCAGCTCGATTGCGACTTCCTTTCCAAGCTCACCGCTGCCAAGGAGCAGTGCTTTCTTTCCCGACGGGGTCATTACAGATCCAATCTTTGTCATCTGGTCTTGGTGGAGAAGAGGGATTGATTGTGGAACATTAAAAATTCTGCCACAAAGTTAGCAATAAACAGCGAGACACGGAAGAACCGACGAAAAATTCGCTCATTTGACCAACCGGGGAGTCGTGTTCAGACCTGCCTTCAGGGCTTGTGAGTGCTGGTGCTCACGCGGAATCTTGAACATACGTCCATCTTTCACCAGGTATGACCCAGTCTGATGAAAGCAGAATGGGATTCCCGCCATCTTGCATTGAGCATGGATGTCAATTACCCACTCATAGTCAAGCGGCCTGGCGTATCTGCCCGACTCCCCGCCTACCGAGACCTCCTCGATCAACGCCGGGTCGAGGTAAACGCGAAGGTTTATCCTCTCCAGCATCGGAGCGACAATCACAAGACGGTGCTTGATTGGCAATGTCAGAAAAAGCGGCAATCTCGCATCTGCCCGGTCTTGGTTCTCAACCGTGCAGCCAACGGCGACATTGTCCCATCCCTCTCCCCAATCATCAGGAAGGCATTCGGCAAGCCGTTCAATCCTTTTGGTGAAAAAGAAAAATGAGCAGTCGCGGCGCTGGCGCATGATTTCCCAGATGTCATCGCGCCAGGCATCGGCCTCCTCAATCAGGAAATCCGATGTGAAGCAAAGCGCGAATTCTGTGCCCGGCGGAAATTTCAGGTTCTTCCTACGGTCACGCCTCAGAGGCATGTCGAAGGAAGCTGTCTTTCTGACCTCATTGGTCGGGGTGACCGTCCCGAAAGCGGCATCTTCCCTGTAAACATAGCAATGTCTGCATCCGGCACTTATCTTGCGACAACCGTGCCAGGGATTCCACATTGGCATGAATGGTCTCCTTATAAAATTCTGAGGTTAGTTGGAAGAGGCGTTCAAGACAGGAGTCGCCGGCTCGTCAGAGCATAAGACCACAAGCAGGTTGCTGACCATGGCGGCCTTTTGTGCCGGACTGAAATCAGCGATTTTGTCTTGTTCGATTTTGTCAAGGGCCATCTCCACCATGCTCACAGCTCCCTCCACGATTTTTTCCCTGGCGGAGATGATAGCCGTTGCCTGTTGGCGGCGAAGCATGACGGCGGCGATTTCCGGCGCGTATGCGAGATAGTTGATGCGGGCCTCTACCACCTCCATTCCGGCAATGCCGAGGCGTTCATTGATTTTGTGCTCGAGAAGCTCGTTTATCTCCTCGCCGCCGCCACGCAGGGTCAGCTCGTCAGAAGAGCTGTCAGTGGTGTCATACGCGAAACGCCCGGTCACTTCGCGGAGGGCCGCGTCGCTCTGGATGCTGACGAAACTCTCAAGAGCGCGCATATTGAAAGTGCCGTTGGCCGACGATGCCGAGTCGATGTCAAACACCGCCCGGTAGGTGTCTCTGATCTTCCAGACCAGCACCATGCCGATCATCACCGGGTTTCCCTGCTTGTCATTTACCTTTATAGGGTCGATATCCATATTGCGGACACGCAGTGAGAGTTTGCGGCGGGTGATGAAGGGGTTGAGCCAATAATATCCCACCTTGTTGAAGGTGCCGACATATTTCCCGAAGAATATCATGACACGGGCCTCATTGGGCTCTTGCACCACATACCCCATGCATCCCAACACGAACAGGATGAACAGCGGCACAGATACGCCGAAAGCCAGCCCGGGATTGTCATCAA
This sequence comes from uncultured Bacteroidales bacterium, assembly GCA_958418815.1. Taxonomy (GTDB): domain Bacteria; phylum Bacteroidota; class Bacteroidia; order Bacteroidales; family Muribaculaceae; genus UBA7173. The sequence continues at coordinate 22,154 of CATZGB010000036.1, forward strand.
CAAACCAGCCCATCATCACAACGATAATTGCTGGAATCAGTATAAAGGTGAAAAACAGCATGGCGAAACCGGGAATCGCCCAGCTCGCGTAAGGGATCTCCTTCATTTCATGGAAAGTCCCGGGATTGTCTTTGGTTGTCATATTTTATAAATTTAGAGGTTACTCATTGGTTGCCACAAAAGGCTCTCTCCGCGGCTGAAAGCTTTTCGGATGAACCGACATCAAACCACCTGCATCCATCAGGGAGCATATAGCGGCGTATGTCAAGCCTGTTTAACATGGCGAGATAAAAAGGCACGATTGAAAACGGGGTTATTCCCCCCGGGGAATATTCCTCAAGCAACGGGAAAACCGAGGGACTGACGATGTGAACTCCGTTGAAAGGGGAGGGGCTGACATCTTCCCCCGGTCTGAACCCTTGGGGATTAACCTCTCCGCTTGAAACGTTCTCCCATCCGGCCAGGCGGTCGTCATCCTTGGCGAAATACAGTCTTCTTGAGGAATGGCGGTCGCCACACAAGAGGGTCACATCAGCTCCGCTTAGCTTATGGCGTTCAAGCATCATGCCAAGCGGCAAATCGGTAAGTATGTCGGCGTTGTGAAGGAGTATCGGCTCTTCCGGCGCTCCACCGACAAGCAAGTCACGGGCCTTCAGCAGTCCGCCTCCTGTGTCAAGGAGGCAATCCGACTCGTCGCTCACCGTTATTTCCAATCCGAAGTTTTCATTTTCTCGGAGGAAGTCCACAATCTGGGAGGCGAAATGATGCACATTTACCACCACCTCCCTGACTCCAGCCGCGGCCACATTCTCTATGACCTGCTGGAGCATAGGTTTGCCTCCCACTGGGACAAGCGCCTTGGGATGTTCAAGCGTGAACGGTTTCAGCCGAGAACCGAGTCCGGCGGCGAATATCATGGCTTTCATAACGAATCCGGGGTATATGGTTTCAGGGATTCTCGCAGGAATGAGTCGAAAACGACAGTGACATCCTTGGGCGGCAACTCCTCGGCAATGCCTTGCTCGCGATGCGAAAGCAACACCCTCACGCCGTACTTTACATTAATGTGACGCGCTATGGCATCGGCGGAATACACCGAACGGTGCTGCCCTCCGGTACATCCGAAATTCACCGCAAGGTCTGTGAAACCACGTTGCATGTAGCGTTCCACCGAAGCGTCGACAAGGCGTTCACACTCCTTTATAAATGGCGCGATTTCTCCATCTGCCTCAAGAAAATCCCTGACAGGCTTGTCAAGTCCGGTTAGCTTCTTGTAAGGCTCATACCGCCCGGGATTGTGTGGCGCGCGGCAGTCAAACACAAATCCTCCGCCATTCCCCGACGGGTCGGCAGGGATGCCTTTTTTGTATGAGAAACTGGTGACCCTGACGGTCAGTGAGCTGCCTGATGCAGAAATGGCATGTGTGAACGCATCCCTGCGTTTTGCTTCCGCTTCACGGCCGAAACGCTCCTGAAGTAGCCCTGCGATATGCTTCAGCACAGGGAAATCTCCGGATAGCCTTTCATATCCCATCACAGCTGCGAGATTGTCAACTCCGGCTGGCACAGACTGGAGGAAATGAGGCTTTCGCTCGACCCATCCCCGGAAGCCATATGCCCCCAAGGTCTGCAACGAACGAAACAGCACAAAGAACGGCAGGCTGTCTCTGAACTTGCCGGCATCAAATGATGAATCGAGCTGCTCCATCTCGTTGACATATGAGCCGATCAGGCGTTCCTTCAACCAATCGGGATAACCGGCCTTGGCCTGCCAAAGGAAAGAGGCCACATCGTAGCCACATGGGCCGCGCCGTCCCCCTTGAAAGTCTATCATGGTAAGGTTGCCGTCATCTCCGACCATGACATTACGGCTCTGGAAATCGCGCAACATGAATGTGACCCAATTCTCTTTCTCCTCAAGCAATACAGTTGCCAGCCGGTCAAACTCATCCTGAAGGGCATCCTCGTCGAATTCTATACCTGATGGTTTCAGGAAACAATATTTGAAGTAATTGAGGTCCCAGTCGACAAGCCTGCTGTCCATCTCGCATCGAGGATAACACCGGCTGAAATCCATGTCAGCTCCTCCGAGATATTGCATACGGGCAAGGAGCCGCATGGCCTTCTCAAGTAACGCTATGCCTGCGGGCGAGTATTCGCCGGTTTCCCTCGCGGATGACAGCGTGGAAAACAGGTCTTTGCTTCCCGCCCATGTCTGGATATATGTCCCGGCATCATCCGATACAGCCAGCACCCCGGGAACCGGCAAGCCACACGCATTCAAATGGGCTGACAAGGCTATGAATGCACGGTTTTCGGCAATGTCATCACCACACGTCGCCACCAATGTGTCGCCCGACTCAACCTGCAGGCGGTAATATCTGCGGTTTGACCCGGCACCCGCCAAAGGTGAGATTTCCACGGATGATTCTCCGAATTTCTGTGAATACAACTTGTTTATGCTGTCGGCATCTTTCAGCCGGCAATCAATCTTATGTCGGTTGTTGTTTTCAAAAGGGCGCATCCAGACTGTCTTTTATGGATTATCAATGCAAATATAGTCATTTTCATCGGTTCCGGCCCGGCAAGTCGTGGATTTTTCGTAACTTCGCGGAAAAATCCACGACACCATATCACTGTATGGCAGAAAACACTCTTCTTGACCGCCTCGACGGCATAGAATCACGCTTTGAGGAAGTTTCGACTCTTATAACCGACCCGGCTGTAATCGCCGACATGAAACGTTATGTGCGCCTCAATAAGGAATACAAGGAACTTGAACGGCTCACAAACGCCACACGTCGTTACAGGTCGTTGATTGACAATATCGCTGAATCAAAGGAGATACTTGAGACGGAGAATGACGACGAGATGCGTTCCATGGCCCGTGAACAGCTTGACGAGGCCACTGCCGCCCTGCCTCTCCTTGAGGAGGAAATCAAGATAATGCTCATCCCGGCCGACCCTGAAGATGCCAAAAACGCCATAGTCGAAATCCGTGGCGGCACAGGCGGGGATGAGGCCGCCCTCTTTGCCGGAGACCTGTTCAAAATGTATTCCAAATACTGCGAGTCGAAAGGCTGGCAGGTTGCCGTGACAAGCTTCTCGGAAGGGACTGCCGGAGGCTTCAAGGAGATAGTGTTTGCCGTCACCGGCGACAATGTGTATGGCACCCTCAAATATGAGAGCGGTGTGCATCGCGTCCAGCGTGTCCCGGCCACCGAGACACAGGGCAGGGTGCATACATCGGCAGCCACAGTGGCCGTCTTGCCTGAGGCTGAGGCTTTTGATGTCGAGATCAATGAGGGTGAAATCAAATGGGAGACATTCCGCAGCGGTGGGGCCGGCGGCCAGAATGTCAACAAGGTCGAGTCGGGTGTGCGCCTGCGGTATATGTGGCGCAATCCGGTCACAGGCCAGACCGATGAGATTCTGATTGAATGCACCGAGACGCGTGATCAGCCCAAAAACAAGGAACGCGCACTAAGCCGCCTGCGCACATACATCTACGACCGCGAACATCAGAAGTATGTGGACGACATCGCCTCCCGGCGCAAGACCCTCGTCTCGACCGGCGACCGATCGGCCAAAATCCGCACTTACAATTTCCCGCAGGGGCGCATCACTGACCACCGAATCAACTATACCATCTATAACCTCCAGGCATTCATCGACGGCGACATCCAGGACTGCATCGACCATCTGATTATAGCCGAAAATGCCGAGAAGCTAAAAGAAGCCGAACTCTGATGGATAAGAAAAGCAACAACCTTTTCAGGAAACTCGCGGAAGATTGCGGGGAGGCCGTAAGGGAATTCCCAGTGGCGTTGTTTTTCCTGGCCATCTTCGCGATTGTCATAGGCTGCCCTGATGTCAAGTATCCTTTGACTATGACATTCGGGATTCCTTGCCTGTTGGCGTGTGTGGGTTCGCTCGCTGCGAGCCTGGTTTCCGTTGGCAGAAGCAGGATTATGGCTGTGGCCGGGCAAGCGACAGTGATTGTGCTGGCTTTTCTGTATCTCCTCATTCTTGACAGGAGCAGTTTTTACGAGTTCAGAAGCTTCAGGCATGACAACCAGCTTGAGATATACAACTCAATCATAGGATATGCTCTTGTGTTGCTGACTTTGGTTTTCTTCCCGTTCTGGCGTAAGAGCGACAGCGTGGACGCGTCATGGTCAACCACGATGAGAGGTCTTGTCGGAGTGATGAGGGCCGCTATTGTGGCTATTTCGGTACTCATAGCCATGACCATTATAACATTTGGCGGAAATGCGCTGCTCGGAATCGAAATCTTCGGACAGTTCTGGCTGACATTCGTCCCGATGATGCTATTCGGATCCCTCTCAATCGCGAGTTTCTCTGTAAAGAACGCCGTCAAAAGACCGGTCTTCCGGCTGGCGCCTTTTTCCAAGGGGGCATTCACATTCGTGTCTGTACCGCTGCTCGTGATATACCTGTTGATTTTTTATATCTATCTTGCGGATGTCCTCCTCACCGGGACAACTCCGGTCCGCGACCTGTCATTCCAGGCAATGGGGGTTTTCCTGGCATATTGCGCCCAGAGATATATCTTCCATCAAGCGTTGCGCGATGGCGACAATGCTGTCGCGTGCTGGTTCAACCGTCTAAGTCCATGGCTGCTGTTGCTGCCCGTGGTCATGATGAGCTGGGTGATAGGCCACAGGATGATGAAATATGGTCTCACAGTGAGCCGCCTCTATGTGTTGCTTGTCAACCTCTGGATGTATGGGGTGATTATTTGGTGGATAATGACCAAAGGGCGTAAAATATGGGTGATTCCGGTAAGTTTCTGCGCCGTCATGGCGTTAAGCTCTATCACGCCGCTTAATGTCACCACCGTGACCGAAGCCTCGATGCGTTCCAACCTGAAAAAGGCCATGATTGACGCGGGGTGGAATCTCCCTGTGTCAGACAGCTATTTCCGCCAGCATGCTTGGGACTCGCTCACCGCCAGCCTGCGATCCCAGAAAAGCTATCTTGAAAACGAGATGGGGATTGAGAGTCTTGCCGGCTTGGTGACTTTCGACCACATTAGGAAAGAGAAACAGGATGACAAAGAGACAATCTGGGCGCTATCCGACAAGGATGACAAAAGGTTGCACATATCCTCAAGGTGCAACTCAAGTTTTGACTCCATCCCTGCCGGGTGTGTGGCCGTCAACCTCGGAGAGGTCGAGGCCAACGACATCGCGTTGGTCAACGACTCTGTGATAGTCAGCATTGGCGATTACGGGGCGCTTGTGTTCAGCCTTGGCCAATTGCGTTCCGTCGGTTACAACGGCTCCGGATTCGACCGACTGCCAGTGACAACCACTGTCGGCAACATCAAAGGAGCCTCGATTACTTATATCTATCTCAATGCCGAGATAGAGGACGGATGCTTCCGAGGCGACACATATTGCCGTTTGTCCGGCTCCATATTCCTGACCCGCGAGGCGGCTGCCCGATTCAAAAAAGAGACAAAATAACCCAATACACAATATTACCCATATGACAAGACAGGAAATCATCGACCATATCAAGGAGAAACGCTCGTTTCTGTGTGTGGGACTCGATTCCGACATCAAGAAAATGCCACAATGGCTGGTGGAGGAAGCTGATGGAGACACCTACAAGGCCATGATGGCGTTCAACAAGGCCATCATAGACGCGACAGCCCCGTATTGCGTGGCCTACAAGCCAAACACCGCATTCTACGAGGCGTTCGGCGCGGATGGATGGAAAGCTTTGGCAGACACCATAGCTTATATCAAGGAGAAGTATCCCCGCCATTTTGTCATTGCCGACGCCAAACGCGGCGACATCGGGAACACATCGGCGATGTATGCCCGCGCGTTCTTCAACGACCTGCAGGCCGACGCCATCACCGTCGCGCCGTATATGGGAGAAGACAGCGTGAAACCGTTCCTTGGCTACGAGGGTAAATGGGTGATACTGCTCGCCCTGACCTCCAACAAAGGAAGCCTTGATTTCCAGCTCATACGCGACGAGGATGGGAACCGCCTCTTTGAGAATGTCATCCGCAGATCCCAGACGTGGGGCACGACCGACGACACGATGTATGTCGTAGGGGCAACTCGCGGACAGATGTTCGAGGACATCCGTAAGGTCGCTCCCGACAGTTTCCTGCTTGTCCCCGGAGTGGGCGCACAAGGGGGCAGCCTTGAGGAGGTGTGCCGTTACGGTATGACCGAGGATTGCGGACTGCTCGTCAACTCGTCAAGGGCCATCATCTACGCGTCTACTGGCAAGGACTTCGCCGAAGCTGCATCTGAAGCCGCCAAAACGGTAGCTGAAGAGATGAAAGGATTTCTTGGCACTTATAGCAAAATTTAACGCGAGGGGTTTCACCGCCTCGTCGAAAATGGCTATATTTGTTGGCTCAAAACTAAAAAACAAGATTATACCCAAACATATCAGAATCATGAAACTCGACGATTACAATTTTTCCGGCAAAAAGGCCATCGTCCGCGTTGACTTCAACGTGCCCCTGGACGAGAACGGCAACATCACCGACGACACCCGCATCCGCGGCGCGCTTCCCACTCTCAAGAAAATCCTTGAGGCCGGAGGCAGCCTGATCATCATGTCACACATGGGCAAGCCCAAGGGCAAGGTCAATCCCAAGCTTTCCCTGATTCAGATTAAGGACGCTGTGGCCAAGGCTCTCGGCCGCGACGTGAAGTTCGCCCCCGACTGCGCTGATGCCGCAGAGGCTGCCGCCAATCTCCAGCCCGGAGAAGTCCTCCTGCTTGAAAACCTCCGCTTCTATCCCGAGGAGGAGGGCAAGCCTGTCGGCATCGACAAGGCCGATCCCGCATACGAGGCTGCCAAGAAAGAGATGAAAGAGAAGCAGAAAGAGTTCGCCAAGAAACTCGCTTCCTACGCTGATGTTTATGTTAACGATGCCTTCGGCACCGCTCACCGCAAGCATGCCTCCACCGCAGTCATCGCTGACTACTTCAAGCCTGAAGACAAGATGCTCGGCTACCTGATGGAAAAGGAAGTTGACGCTGTCGACAAAATCCTCAGCGACATCAAACGTCCCTTCACCGCAATTATGGGCGGTTCTAAGGTGTCCACCAAGATCGGCATCATCGAGAACCTCATGGACAAGGTTGACAACCTTATCCTCTGCGGCGGTATGACCTACACCTTCGCCAAGGCCCAGGGCGGCAATGTCGGCCAGTCTCTTTGCGAGCTTGACAAGCTCGATCTCGCACGCGAAATCATGCAGAAGGCCAAAGAGAAGGGCGTGAACCTCGTGCTTGGCGTTGACTGCGTGGCCGCTGACGACTTCAAGAATGACGCAAACACCCAGATTTGCTCTGTGATGGACATCCCCGAAGGCTGGGAAGGTGTTGACGCAGGCCCCGAGACCCGCAAAATCTTCGCTGATGCCATCAAGGGTGCCAAGACCATCCTTTGGAACGGTCCTGCTGGTGTATTCGAGTTCGACAACTTCGCAGCCGGTTCACGCGCCATTGCCGAGGCTATCGTAGAGGCCACCAACAACGGTGCGTTCTCTCTAGTAGGTGGAGGTGACTCCGTGGCATGCGTCAACAAATTCGGCCTGGCCGATGAGGTTAGCTATGTGTCGACCGGTGGCGGTGCCCTCCTCGAGGCTATCGAAGGAAAGGTGCTCCCCGGCATCGCAGCTGTCAAAGGCTAATCCCCTGCCGCGACAAAAGCAAGATAAAAAACAGGAATCGGATTGTCCGATTCCTGTTTTTTATTATTAGTCCGCTAAAACTTTTAGGGCTGATGAGAAGCGCGTATCAAGTCGGAAGCCTCCGTGAAGGCGGCTTCGGCCTTGTGTCGTGGCTGGTTCACACACGAAAGGCTATATAGTTGTGTCGGTGTGGCTCCCGGCTCCCGGAGATGGCATATAGCACGGATTGTCAAGCATTAGGTATTCCTCTCCATCGTTGTGACAGAGTTTTTTCGTAAATATTGACTACATAAGGTAAATCTGCGCTGGAGCAGGCGTAATGCTATAATCTCCTTGTAATGTCACCCTGTAATGTCGTTTTTTATTGACTTTGTGACTGGAGAGCGTTGTTGTCTGTGAAAAAAACAGTAATTTTGCACCCTTGATTGCAGACTGCGGTTTGTAATATCTTACTTGACGATTTTCTATTGCCAAGCCTTAATATTATGTTTAATAAACAACAATATATAGGTATCATTAGTGTCCACTAAAAAATCATAAGAGTTCTTTGAAATTATTGAAATTCAA